>JAUIBA010000015.1 GCA_030427635.1 Bacteroidia bacterium | reverse complement strand
GCGCTTTTTTTGACGTATCCATAAAAAGAAGGAAGTTAATTGAAACAACTTTCAATTAACTTCCTTCAAATCCTTTCCAATAAAGAGTCTCAGGCTAGCACCACCAACTATTTTTGGCCTCTATATCTTAAACAAATACTGTAACAACAACATAAAGAATCGGGCTTTCCATCTGGAAAGCCCGATTCTTTTATACTCAATACTATTCAGTTCTTTTAGCTATGCCGAAGCTGCATCTGAATGGCTGCATATTTTAGCATCTTCTCCCCGCCCGGCCAGCCACTCATGCAGGCTGCAATGGTCAATGCCTGCTGCAAGTGCCGTACCAGATACAACAGTAACATCGTACTGGCTGCCGCAGTAGTCCATAGACAGGGCTGCTTCTGCATCATTCAGCATTACATAGAGCATGAGAAAACGGTTCATGCTATTCTCGTCATGTGGCGTAACAATGACCATGTCAACAGAGGTTTCCGATTCACGGTCATAACATAATCCTATGATGTGATTATGCTCATCTCTTATTTTTCTGGCTTCCTGTAAAGAATATGGAGGTAGTTTCATATCAGCTTATGGGTTGCCTAAAAGTAAGGCTTTACACCACAATACCATAAAATTTTAATCCCCATAACGTGTAATTAACTTTTACTGTCCTGACAAATACAACGCCTGGCGGTAACCTGCAGGCAATGGATAACCGAGGTCTTCCATAATCAGTTCCAGTGTTTTTTCCTTCTCAGGGTCATATTTCCTATCCAGGTTAAACCCATTTACTCTGGCCCATGCCTGCCATTTTACTGCTACCAGTGGATTTTTAAACTCCTGCAGTATTTTATAAAGGTTAAGTTCTGTTTGCCGTGCTATTAATTTTACCAGCAGTGTACCCTGTGTCACATTCAGCTTCCTTACTTTTTCTTCAAAGTTGTGACGCATCTCATCTTCACGTTCATTGATATATCTGCGTTTGTCTTTTCGGCTCAGCTCCGGCTCATGCACCTTTGCATCTATATCTCTGAACAGGTCTGTGGCTGCATTCATATACGGTAGAATGGTAGTCACATAATACTTCATCTGATTGTACCGGTATCTGTCTGTATCATTGGCAAACTGTGCCCGTACATTGGCTTCAGGCAGCATATACACAGTGTCCAGCATATAGCCGCCCATACCCTGCGCATACGATAACAGAGGTCCTGCAATGAGTGCAGCTGCAAACAATAAATATTTTCTGATGCTCATACAGTGATAAACATATCAATACCCGTACCAAAAGTATAAGTAAACAGCCCTTTTTTACAAAAAAGCAGTAATAAGCAAACTTTTAACAAAACAACTCTTTGAAATCTGCAAACCCTTCGTACATTTGCAGTGGGTATATTTTTCATAAGGTGTAAGTAAGGCCTCGGTTCTCCGGGGCTTTACGCTTTTTAAGACCGCCCTGTAACAGTTTCTTCCCCCATCATTATATATTCAGCAAATCCTATCTGTATTTTTATTTCCATAAACGTAGTATTTTAGCAGCGCACTCGATTTTGATTAATGGACTACGAAATAAAACACTCGGGCAAATTCAAGTATGTGGAGGAAGGCGAAGGCGATCCGCTTGTATTGCTGCATGGCCTTTTCGGAGCGCTCAGTAATTTCAAAGACCTCGTTGACAATTTCAAGCTTACACATCGTGTTATCATTCCCCTGCTACCACTTTACGACCTTACAGTTCTGGAGACCAGCGTAGGGGGGCTTGCAAAATTTGTATATAAATTCTTTGAGCATCAGAAACTACGCAATGTACACCTGCTGGGTAACTCGCTGGGGGGACATGTAGGTCTGGTATTTACGCTCAAGCATCCGGAACTTGTAAAAACCATTACGCTCACAGGCAGTTCTGGCCTGTTTGAAAATGGTATGGGCGAAACCTATCCTAAACGTGGCGATTACAACTACGTTCAGAAAAAAACGGAGCTTACATTCTACGACCCCAACATTGCTACTAAGGAGCTTGTGGATGAGGTTTTCAGCATTATCAATAACAGGCTGAAGGCTATTAAAATCATTACACTGGCCCGCTCTGCTATACGGCACAACCTGGGTGAAGAGCTGCAGGAGATAAAGATACCTGTATGCCTCATATGGGGCCGTAACGATACCATTACCCCACCCATGGTAGCAGAAGAGTTTCACAAGCTGCTACCCAATTCAGAATTGCACTGGATAGACAAATGCGGTCATGCCCCCATGATGGAAGTCCCTGTTGAATTCAACGCTTTGCTGGCACCATTCTTGGCAAAACACAAGGGATAGTCTATTCCGGTACGCTTATTGTATTGATAAACGTATAAGCCAACGGCTACAGGACATGAGTACACAACAACTGATATCCAACACAATACCGGCCCTGTCACCTTCGGATACAATTGGTAAGGCACTGGCATTGTTTGATGAACAAAAAGTAACGCACCTGCCCGTAGTGGCAGAAGATGAGTATGTGGCGCTGGTTTCAGAAGATGCGCTACTGGAGGCGGTTGATGACAATATTCCGATGTCAGACTCCGGCCTGCTCAGTTTCAGGCCCGCCATGTCTGCACTCTCACACCCGTTTGAAGCATTCTCCATCATGCATGATGCAAGGCTGGATGTGCTGCCGGTAACCGATGCAGAGCAGAAGTATCTGGGCTGCATTACCCGGGAAACACTACTGGATTACTTTGCGCTCAACAGTGGCCTCAATAATCCGGGAGGAATGATAGTGCTGGACATACTGCCGCGCAACTACTCCCTCTATGAAATAGCCCGGATATGTGAGAATGAAGACATGTCTATACTGGGCATGTGGATGAATAATACAGATCATGGCACACTGAGGGTAACACTAAAACTCAACCGACAGGTGCTGGATGCGGTAGTAGCCTCCTTTACCAGACATAACTATCAGGTGCTGGCTGTATACGGACGGGAAAGCGATAAAGAAGATATAATGAGCAATTACAACCTGCTCATGAATTACATCAATATGTAGCCATGATATCCATTGACAATGTTCTGCTCAGCGATGAGATAGTAGAAGAAGAGTTTGTATGCGACCTTACCCGCTGCAAAGGAGGATGCTGTGTGGATGGTGACTGCGGTGCGCCTCTTACCCAGGAAGAAACACAAATAATAGCCCGCATATACCCGGATATAAAGCACTGTCTGGAACAGGATTATATACCCGAAATAGAAAAGCAGGGCACTCATACCGTAGATAGCGAATATGGCTACGTAACACCTACTGTAAACGGAGGTATATGCGTATACGGATATACCGACGAAACAGGCACTGTAAAATGTGGCATAGAAAAAGCATGGAATGCAGGCATCACTGACTTCCGCAAACCTATATCCTGCCACCTTTACCCCATACGCATTACTACACATCCCGACTATGAAGCGGTAAACTATGAGCCGCGCGATGTACTATGCCGCCCCGCATGTAAGCTGGGAAGGAAGCTGAAAGTACCGGTATATAAATTCCTGAAGGAGCCACTGATACGCAAGTATGGCGAGGAGTTTTATGAAGCCCTGGACCATATAGCAAAGGAGTACTTCAACAAGTAACCCGGATTAACACAGCGCAAATTTTATAACCACTTTAGTACCGGCTGGCTCACCTGATGCATCTACTTTATCTGTGATAGTTATATCATAGTCGCCCCCCTGCATCTTACTCACTATGGCCAGCCGCCTGCGTGTTATGTCCATACCATGACTCTGGTATTTTATGTAGCTGCTCTCCTTTATCCGCTCTGCCTCCTTTCGTCCTATACCATTATCATCCACATCGCAGTACAGAAAGTTGCCCTGCTCGTAAAAAGAGATATGCAGCATTCCTTTCCTGTCTTCAAGATTACATAGGCCATGCCTTATGGCATTTTCAGCAAATGGCTGAATAATCATACCCGGTATCTGTATGCCGTCCATATCCAACCCTGGTGCGCAGGTAATATTATATTCAAACTTATCTTCGAAACGCATGTGCTCAAACAACAGATAGTTATTGAGATAATCTACTTCGCGCCTCAGGGATATAATGCCATCTTTTGAATTTTCCAGCGTCTGCCGCATCAGTAGTGCAAAGTCTGCCAGATAGCGGTTGGCATTCATCGTATCTTTCTGTACCACAAACTGCTGAATGGAGTTAAGACAATTGAAAATGAAATGAGGGTTAATCTGTGCCAGCAGTTGTTTCTGCTCCAGCTCCATCTTCTCCTGCCTTGCCCTGAGCCTGTTGTGCTGTATTATCAGCACACCAATAATCAACACGAGTAATGCTGCCCCAAATCCACTATACACCAGAGTATCCTTCTGTCGCAGCCGCAGTTTCTGTATATCGTTCTCATTCTGCAATAGCGTATTCCGGTCCTGCACCTGCTTCACTTCAAACTTTGAGGTAAGCACATTCAGTGCCTTTACCTTTTCAGCATTTATCAGCGAGTCTTTTACCGTCATAGCCTCCTGCAGCAGGCGGTATGCATCGCTCATACGTCCATTCTCTGCATATAACTCTGATATATACTTGCGCGAGAGATACACCACCTGCAGATTACCTGCCGCACGCGCTATTACCATCGCCTTCTCATAATATGCGCCAGCCTTCTGCTTATCGCCACGCCCATACCATAAATCACCTATATCCAGCTGCACGGCTGCCGCCACATTCCTGTTATTAGCTTCCAGTGCTTTTTCCAGTGCACGCATATACCAGTACAGAGCAGAGTCTGTCTTATGCAGAGAATAATAATTCACTCCTATATTCTGATACAGCACACAAATATCAGCGGTATCCCTGCTTTCCTCATACAACTGCATGGCCTTAAAGTCATAGCTCAGTGCACGGTCTATATCCTTCTGCACATACGCTATGATACCCATATTTATGTACACGTCTGCTACCAGATGTGGCTGCTCTGAGCTGCGGTACATATGCAGTGTCTTTTCCAGATAGTGCTGCGACTTTTCATAGTTTCCCATCTCCAGATATACATGAGCCATCCCGTTATATATCTTTCCGATAGCTATGGTATCCCGTATCTCTTCAAATAGCTTCAGCGCTCGAGACAGACTTATGAATCCACTATCAAACATGGAAACATCAGTATACAGCAAACCATAACCACTAAGTATACTCCCCTCGATATCCTTTAATCCATACCTGCGGCTTACATCCAATCCCTGCTTATACAGGGCAAATGCATCCTTCATATCGCCGGCATTGTGACTGAGCATGCCCTGCACTCTGAATGCCAGTGCTATACCCCGCTGATAATTCAGACTGCGCGATATGGTCATTGCCTCCTCAGCCATTGCATTCCGCCGCTCAGTACCCAGTGCTATACTGTCCTTAGCCGAGTTTATCAGCGTCGTGACCCGTGCCGTATCGGCAGGTGTATATTTGTGTACCTGCGCATCTGCGCTCATACCTGCGAGACATATAACGACCCACAAAAACAAACGTTTTACATTCATCATATACCACCTGCAAGGTAACCGGAATACATGACAACGGCTATGGCTGCACATATCTATGCACGATGTGAACATAAGTGTGCATTTCGTCAATGTTTTACCGGCTTGCCACTCATCTCAAAAACCAGTTCACCACCACGCATAAGCTCGGCATGTGTAATGTAGTTGCGATGTAGCACAGCACCATTCAGGCGCACACTTTTCACATACACATTCCTGTCGCTCTGCTTCACAGTATTTATAGTAAGTGTCTTCCCATTCTCCAGCTGTAGCACAGCTTTACTTACCGCCGGGCTACCTATGTCATATCTGTCGCTACCCGGCGCTACCGGATAAAAGCCCAAAGCGCTGAAAATGTACCATGCACTCATCTGTCCGCAGTCATCATTCCCTCCCAGACCATCAGGCACAGGACGATACATTTTCTTCATAATCATGCGCACCCGCTCCTGAGTTTTCCACGCATCGCCACAATAGTTATACAGATAGGCCACATGATGTGATGGCTCATTGCCATGTACATAATTTCCTATTATACCCTCTCTTGTTACATCTTCAGTATGTGCAAAAAAACTGTCTGGCAGCTCCATGGTAAACAATGAATCCAGATGTTCTGAAAACCGCCTGCTGCCGCCCATCATCTTTATCATATCGTCCGGTGCATGTGGTACATAAAGGCTGTAGTTCCATGCATTACCTTCTATATAGCCAGGCTCATCTGTATTCAGCACATCAAACGGACTTTTGAAGGAGCCTGTACTCAGCCGGGGGCGCATGTAGCCGGTATATTTATCATACACATTACGATAGTTGTGTGCTCTTTTTTCAAAGGTCGTAGCTACATCAGTTTGCCCCACCTTCGCAGCCAATTGCGCTATACACCAGTCGTCATAGGCATACTCCAGCGTTTTCGATACCGAAGCCCCATTTTTATCTTCCGGAACATAGCCCAGCGCCAGATAATAGCCCAGCCCATCATACTTCATATTCCCTGCAGTAGCTACACAGGCGTTTAATGCCCGGCTATAATCAACACCCGGTACATCCTTCACCGCAGCATCAGCTATTACTGACACTGCATGATAGCCTATCATACACCAGTTCTCATTGGCAGAGTTGCTCCACACGGGCAGCATATGATGTACACTCTGGTCGTAATGTGCCAGCATAGAGTTTATCATAGCTGCATTGCGCCGGGGCTGCAGTATATTAAAGAGTGGATGCAATGCACGGTATGTATCCCACAGGGAAAAGGTGGTATAGTTTCCGGCCTCTTTACCGGCACGGTGTACATTCTGGTCCAGCCCTCTATACTCACCATTTACATCCATATACATTGTAGGGTTGATGTATACATGATAGAGCGCTGTATAAAAGTTGGTCTTTGTATCCTTATCGGCATCTATGACCGCTTTGCCCAGTTCCTGCTCCCACAGCCCCTGTGCGTTATGCCGTACTTTATCAAAATCCCATCCGGGTGCTTCCGCGGCCATATTCTCCAGCGCATTGGCTGTACTTACCGGCGACAATGCCATTTTTATCATCACCGGCTCTCCCTCCCTTACAGAAAAATCAAAACATGCCTTCAGGTGTGGGCCCGCCATTTCGGGAAAGTTCCGCTCCTGCTCCCACTTACGCCAGAAACCTCTGTACACCTGCTTTTTTCCATTATTCTGCCAGCTATAACCACGAAACGGTTTAGAAAAAGACATTGCAAAGTATACGGTTCTCGTCCTTCCCCAGCCATTGGTTTGTCGATAACCGGTAACAAGGGTATCATTCTCTACCCTCACAAAGCTCCACACATTTTTATCGGGATAGTTATAGATACCGTATTCCATATCCAGCAGTATGTGTGCGCTGTCTGATGTGGGAAATGTGTACCGGTGCATACCTGTACGCGTAGTAGCCGTAAGCTCTGCCAGTATGTTATAACGCTGTAGCCGCACTTTGTAATAACCCGGCACCGCCTGCTCTTCTGTATGTGCGTATGGCGAGCGGTATCCCCACTCCGGGTGGGTAGCAGTACCGGGATTCCATTGCAGTTTTCCAACAGTTGGCATTACCAGCAGGTCGCCAAGGTCTGAATGTCCTGTGCCACTGAAATGTGTATGCGCAAAACCCACTATTGTCTTATCGGCATACTGGTAGCCAGCACAGTAGCGATAAACAGGCTTGTTATAATGTCCATTCTCCTCGTATGATATCGTATCCGTCTCCGGACTCAGCTGCACAGACCCGAAAGGTACAGTAGCGCCGGGATAGGTATGTCCCATCTTATCTGTACCTATGAGAGGGTTTACATAACCGGTAAGCAATTCCTGTGCATAGCCGTTATGTGTAGCGATAATGCCCGGAAAAAGGATACAAAAAGAAAATAAATACATTTTTCTCATTACCATATACGTACTGTTATGTTACTAAAATAGACATTCAGACGGTATTATTCCCGCTGTACCATTATGTTACTGCATTGCACCGCAAATCATACCCGGCCACATATCCTGTCATTAAACTTTCCCCAATACAATAAATAGTTACATTTGCCGTTACCTGAAAAGGTAATGCAGGCAATAGCCTGTACGGGTTTTGTATTTTTAAATGAAAAAGAGCTTTATACTGTTTTGTATGTTAATGGCACTGTCCTCTGTAACAGAGGCACAGACCTTTTTCACCTCTGCCGAGTTTGGACTGGGAGTAGGAGGGTCGCAATACTTTGGCGACCTTAACGACAGATATGGCTTTAAAACACCCGGACTGGCAGCTGGCTTATACTGCCGTAAACATTTTACACAGTACATATCGGCACGTATAGGTGGCTATTATACGAATGTATCCTATAGCGACAAGCTCAATGCAGACCAGTTTCAGCGGCAGCGCAATCTGGACTTTCACTCTAACATTATAGAGTTATCGGCACAGGCCGAGTTTAACTTTTTCCGCTTCACTACCGGCGACCCTTACCACCGCATTACCCCCTATCTTACGGGTGGCATAGGTGCTTTTATGTACAATCCTTACACTTATCTTAACGGAACTAAATACGACTTACGCCCACTGGGTACAGAGGGTCAGTTTACCGGCGGCTATGACGACAGAAAGTACAGCAATATGAGTGTGTGCTTCCCTATAGGTGTAGGTGTCAAATTCTGGCTGCGCCCCGGTGTAAACCTCACACTGGAAATATCTGACAGGCTTACCATGACAGACTACCTGGACGATGTAAGCACTACCTATGTAGGTCAGGACCGCTTTCCGCTTTCACAGCAGAATCCTACCTACCTGCTGCAGGACCGCTCTGCAGAGACCGGAGCAGAACCGCTGGGCCGCAAAGGCAAACAGCGTGGCAACTCAGCTACAAAAGACCAGTACCTGATAGGGATGTTCTCCATATCCTGGCACTTTGTCACCTACCGCTGCCCATCCTTTATGGATAAGGATATGATAAGCACTTACTAAGCTTACGCCTGTATATCCAGTGCCGCATTCACCCATTCGGGGTCAAACTTTGCCTGAAACTTCCTGTAAAAGTTAAGTGCCGGTTCGTTCCACTCCAGCACCTGCCACACTATGCCACTGAATTTTCTGTCTTTTGCCTCCTGTATAAGCGCTTCCATGAGCATAGCCCCCATACCTCTGCCTCTTGCAGCCTCGGTAACAATGATATCTTCCAGGTACATACGCTGCCCTTTCCAGGTAGAATAGCGTATATAATACAGCGCAAAGCCCTTTACGATACCCTCCTCCTCTGCTACAAATGCCCACCATACAGGTGCCGCTCCAAAACCACTATCGCGGAAATGCTCCTGCGATACAGTAACCTCATCGGGTGCACGCTCATATATGGCAAGCTCTCTCACCAGCTCCATCATACGGGGGCAGTCTGTTGCGACAGCCTTACGCACCACTATATTACCATTGTTCATGTTTAACGTTTTATTGTGCAATAGTAACCACGAAGCTACGTTATTCCTTATACAGCAAAAGTTGCGTTAAACAAGTCCCTCATATACCGTCACCGGTATTATTTGCAGTAAATTTATCCGCACACACTCAAAACAGCCACAAGGCATGAATACACAGGCAAACATCTTATGGGTAGATGATGAGATAGAATCTCTGAAATCCCAGATACTCTTCCTTACCAATAAAGGCTACCAGGTTACGGCGCTCAGTAACGGGCACGATGCACTGGAGCTACTGAAAGACAAGACACCCGATGTGGTACTGCTGGATGAGAGCATGCCGGGACTTACCGGGCTGGAAACACTGGCCCGCATCAAGGAGATGCACCCCACGCTGCCCGTGGTAATGATTACCAAAAATGAGGCAGAGAATATTATGGAAGATGCTCTCGGCTCTCAGATTACGGACTACCTCATAAAGCCGGTAAACCCGAATCAGGTACTGCTGTCTCTGAAGAAAATTATGGAGACCAGGAGGCTGGTATCTGAGAAGACCAACATTGCCTACCAGCAGGACTTCCGCAATCTGTTCATGGCACTGAGCAACAACCCCAACCATGAAGAGTGGAAAGAGCTGTACAAGCGGCTGGTGTACTGGGAGCTGGAAATGGACAAGAGCGATAGTGAAGAGATGATGGAAGTACTCCAGACCCAGAAAGCCGAGGCCAACCGCGACTTCTTCAAATACGTAGCAAAGAATTATGCCAACTGGATTAAAGAACCAGCGAAGGCTCCACTGCTATCACATAAACTGTTTGAAACTAAAGTAGCGCCACACATAACACCTGGAAAGCCTACATTTCTGGTAGTAATAGACAACCTCCGCTTTGACCACTGGAAGGCAATACAGCCTGCATTATCTGAGTACTTCCGCGTTACGGAGGAAGACCTGTACTACAGTCTGCTACCTACCGCCACACAGTATTGCCGCAATGCCCTCTTTGCCGGTATGCTACCAGCAGATATAGAAAAATACTTTCCGCTGGAATGGAAGAACGATGATGAAGAAGGTGGCAAAAACCTGTATGAAGAAAAGTTCCTGCACAACCAGCTCAAACATCTGAAACTGGGCAACCTGCGTACACAGTACATAAAGATTACCAACAACGATGATGCCAAGGCCATGGAAGACAATATCCATAACTGCCTGAACAATGACCTTACTGTAGTCGTGTACAACTTTGTAGATATGCTCTCCCATGCACGTACAGAAATGGAGGTGCTGAAAGAGCTGGCCGGTGATGAAATATCTTACCGCTCACTGGTAACGAGCTGGTTTGAACACTCCCCTCTGTTCAGGGCGCTGAAGCGTATTGCCGACAAGGGTATTCAGATACTACTCACTACCGACCATGGCAGTGTAAAAGTGAAAAACCCCAGCAAATGCGTGGGCGACCGTACCACTACTACCAATCTCAGGTACAAACATGGCCGCAACCTGCAGTTCGATGAAAAAGATGTGCTCTTTTTCCGCGACCCAAAACTTGCAGGGTTGCCAAGACCCAATGTAAGCTCCACATTCATTTTTGCCAAAGAGGATGTATTCCTCTGCTACCCTAACAATTATAATCACTTCGTGAACTACTATCGCAATACCTTTCAGCATGGTGGTATTTCACTTGAAGAGGTGATCATTCCGGTAGTGCGGCTGGAGAGCCGTTAAGTGCGTAACTATACATTCTTATTGTCAGGGCATGGCCATTGGGTCATGCCCTTTTTGTGCGATGAAAATATTTTTTTCTGGCACAAAATTTGATGTAATTTTGATATCAAATTGATATCATAAAAATCAAAAAAATGGAAAAGATTAAAAAACCTATGAATGGCTATTTAGCCTTGTTTCTGTCTCTGTTGTTCCTGGCCACAGCCATATGGTGCTTCGTTATTACAGCTGCCAACAAGAATGCATTGTATACTTTACCGGCAGCGTTGCTGATGCTGGCATGCTTCGTCATCTGGAAGGGGCTCATGATTGTGCAGCCTAATCATGCGCGTGTGCTCACCCTGTTTGGCAGGTACACGGGCTCTATCAAAGAGAACGGACTGTTCTTTGTAAACCCCTTCTACTCATCCAACAAGCTATCACTGAGAGTGCAGAATATGTCTACACCTACACTGAAGGTGAATGACAAAATGGGCAACCCGGTAGAGATAGCAGCGGTAGTAGTATGGCAACTGCAGAACACCTACAAAGCAGCTTACGAAGTAGCAGACTATGCTGCCTTTGTACGCATGCAGAGCGAGGCAGCAGTACGTGCACTTACTATGCGCTTTGCCTATGACAGCATCGAGGACCAGAATGCCGACATCACACTGCGTGAAGGTGGCGACAAAATAATGGACCTCCTGCAGCAGGAGCTCAACGACCGGCTGGCAGCAGCAGGCATCGTAGTTATAGAGGCCCGCATAAGCCACCTGGCCTATGCACAGGAAATAGCCGGGGCCATGCTGCAGCGCCAGCAGGCAGCAGCTATAGTAGCCGCACGCTACAAGATAGTAGAGGGCGCTGTAGGAATGGTGGAGCTGGCACTGGAAGAGCTGAGCAAAAAAGAAGTAGTACAACTGGATGAGGAAAAGAAGGCTACTATGGTAAGCAACCTGATGGTGGTACTATGCGGCGAAAAAGGAGCACAACCTGTACTTAACACCGGTACATTGTATCAGTAACTTTGCAGCGGGCAGTGCAGCAGTGCACTGCCCGATTGTTACTATAAGAATTACCCCTACCCAAACTGAATATATAAAACAACAAACGACAAGTACTGTGGCCAGTAAAAAATCATTTGTACTGAGACTGGATGAAGATGTCTTCAAAGCCCTTGAAAAGTGGGCTGCTGAAGAATTCAGAAGTGTGAACGGCCAGCTGGAATGGGTAATAGATGCAGCCCTGAAAAAAGCTGGCCGAAAAAAGACAGCGAAGCCTGCCACGGGAAAGAATACATCATCGCCCGGGGACGACGAATAACTACGTGGCTGTGCCGCTGTGTGCATACGCCCGCCATGATACCTGTGTGTTATGGCGGGCGTATCTGTTTCATGCCGGCTGATGACCGGTAAGAACACACATAATATTTGCTTTGCATTTCCGTTATACTCATATCCTCTCTATCTTTTTCTACACATAACATTTTTTACTACACACAAAAACAGGCGCACATACCACATTTATATCCTCACGCACATTCTGTAACGCATGTATATAACGAGGATACGCACTGCCCTGCTCTTTTGCAGGAGCCATTACCACCTGCCACTACTCTTATGGCTGCCGGGGCTGGGACTATACCGGATAGACAGTCTTATGTTGCCGCTAATACTGATGAAAGCCGCTACCAATGGGCTCATCTGGTATTACATAGTGGTGCTGCGGGGTAATGCACTCTGGTACTATAACAACCTGCACCTTTCCAACAGGCAGCTTTTTCTCTTTTGGACATTTACTGACCTTACACTCTTTACTACGCTGCTATGGCTATCAGATCTTATGTAGAACATTCAGACATACTGAGTGCAGAGCAGCTATATTACTCTGTTGCTGACCGCAGCATACTACAGGGTGCCGCACTCAGAGCTGCACGCGGCAGTATCACAGGACTCCTGGGGCGCAACGGAGCGGGCAAGAGTACACTGATGCAATGCATCTTTGGCACCAGAAAGCCCGATGAGGGCAGCATACACATAAACGGTGTGCATACAAAATGCTGCTACACCATTCCCGGCCTTATGCGCTACCTGCCGCAGGGACAATGGCTCCCCCCTGCACTCACAATACACGAGGTACTGAAGCAGAATGCCGTAACTGAAGAGAGCCTGCTGCACTACTTTCCCAATATGGCATCACTACTGTCGCAGCAGGTAGGCAACCTGTCGGGGGGATGGGAGCGCTTACTGTCTGTGCTTGTAAGTGTGCTGGCACCATGCCGTTTTGTACTGCTTGATGAGCCTTTCTCGCATCTGATGCCGATGCATATACAGCAACTCATGCTCCTGCTTACCGATATGCGTAGCCAGAAGGCCATCGTGCTTACAGACCACCAGTATGCCCCACTGCTGGAAGTAAGTGATACCATATTCCTGATGAGTGAAGGAAAAAGCATCTATATACGCGAGCCGGAAGAACTGCAACTATATGGCTACCTGCCACAGAGCACTGGCAGCACTATCCGGATAGCGCATGAGTGATGCCCTATAATCAGTGCCGGACAGGTATCATAAGGGCGGCTTCCTGTGGGCTTATGTCTGCTACGGCATAGATGTCTATCTGGTCTATGAGCATGGCATCCAGTACCGTAACAAGGTCTTCAAAACGGCTGCCATCGGCAGGCCTGATGATGACGTGCAACTGGTGTGCCCGTGCAGATATGCTGGCCGGTAATGCGGCGGCATGCGCCTTGCGGGCTGCCACCAGTTTTACTACCTGCTGCAGGGGAACGCTGCTGAGCGTATCTGCACCACTGAACTTACCATTGTAATAGTACACTCTGTGGCCCGGACCGGGAAGCAGGGTAAGGGTACTCTCTTCGGGAAACGCAGTAGGGCTATCCGGGCGCTCCTTTGATGGCATGTTGAGCTCCAGTGTGCGGGGCGCAGCCAGCGTGGTGGTGAACATAAAGAAGGTAATGAGCAGAAAGCCCAGATCTACCATCGGTGTAAGGTCTACGCGGGGCGGCGGGGTTTTATTCCCTTTACCTCTTGCCCCTATTATCATATCTGCCATGTATAAGGTGTTTTATGTAAGATGCCGCGGTATGATTCTTTCCATAAATCAGGCAAAAGTGCGCAGTGCGCAATTTTATTTTTCATGCGCGACAAAACGCGCCAACGAACACACAATTAATTGTAAATGTTCACTTTACACTTACGAAAACAAACGACAAAGAGGAAGAAAGTTCCCAAAAAGGTTACAAAAATTGCTCGCGCGTTTTTTGTTATATGAGTGACTTACGGGCATGTAATGATGAGGTAGGAGGAGATATGGAAACTGGTTCATGAGATAGCGGATAGGTTGAGGGTACAAAGGTCGTACAAAAATGGGGAGGGTATGGCCGCGGGCAAAAAAATGGGGATAAGTTTCAGGGCCGTAACACTTAGTCTGTGCTACGGCCTATGTAGTCTTATCAGAAATCTGCTATGATGAGTTTTTTCATCCCCATCATTTTCCGAAATGCGCCGGGCCTGCTGTTCAGTTCTTCCCAGTTTTCCGGACACACCTGCCAGCTGAGTCCATATTTGTCTTTGAGCCAGCCGCATACACTTTCCTGCCCCCCATTTGCCGTTAAGGTATCCCAGTAGTAGTCTATCTCTGCCTGGTCTTTGCAGGGAATCATGAACGAAACAGATTCATTAAACCGGAACTGAGGCCCAGCATTGATGCCTATAAAACGCAGCCCCATTATTTCAAACTCCACAGTCAGTACCTTACCTGCAAAGTCCTTCTGGAAATCTGCCAGACCTTCGGCCTCCGTCTTTGGGTAAAAAGTGGTTTTTATCATCTTCCCATCAGGAAAAACGGATATATAAAATTCTGCAGCATCCTTAGCATTACCATCAAACCAGAGGTTAGGGATTATTTTATGCGTGTTCATGAGATTGTTGTTTTATACATATAAAGATAGTGTTTCTGGTGACTGTCTAATTAATATGTCCTATTCCGAATGCCTGAGGAAGAAATCCTTCCTGGGTTAGTATTTACGCCTGCTCTGTTTTAATACAATCTTCAGTATTCGCAAGTGGGGTATAACGCAAGTAGAAAAATTGCTATGTTGCTTACACAAGTGGAAAACACTTTCGCCAATCCGGGACACAAAAAAACAAGGTTATCTTGTAAAGCCTGGTGTTTTTCTAAGAAGAGCTATTATATCAAATGGTACTTTGTTCCAGACAGTTTGCTCCGCATACATACCATTACTCAAAACAACGATACCAAAATCAGATTCCGGGAATATCATTACAGTTGCAGAGAAACCGGGGTCATCGCCTACATGCCAGTAGTAGGTACCCAGCTCCTTAGAATGTGTAATAAACCATCCCAAACCAATAGATACACTACTTTTTTGCGGTGTTGTGTACACAGGTGTCCACATCTGCAACAGAGAACGATGCTGCAATACACCGCGGAAAGAGTTGGATGCATTACAGATCCGGAGACAATGCAATACCCAATAACAAAGATCTAAAGAGCAGGAGTTGAGATTGCCACTGGGTGTATGCTCCGCATTTTCTGTAAACATACCACCGGCAACTACTGTATTCTTCTTTAGCAGATGTGGCACTGCTCTCCGGTTTTCGGGAACTGTCCTGTAATCAAATGTGCTGTAATTCATGTTTGCGACTTTGAGTATGTTTTCCGTCACATACACAGAATAAGGCATTCCGGATATTGATTGTACAAGAAAGCCAAGTATATCGAATGCCGCGTTACTATATGTTTTAGTAGCATCAAACCGGGTGCCGGGTGCAAATGCAAGTTTTTTGTTCTTTAAGCTCTCCACAAGCCTGCGCAATGCTGTGCTGTCATCTGGCGAATGTTTTAAATGTGCATCCCACGGAAGTCCCGATGAATGTGTAAGCAGATGCTTTATTGTAATGTCCCTGTATCGCGGGTCTTTCATTCTGAACCATGGGAGATAGTAAATCAGTTTCTGGTTTATATCCAGTTTCCCAGCTTCTACCAGTTGCATAATGGCCGTGGCTGTAAATAGTTTTGTGATGCTACAGGTCAGAAAATTAGTGATGCTGTCTACTCCGGTCGTACCATTAATTTCGGTAGTTCCGTACCCACGGGTAAAATACAGTGCGCGATCTTTTACAATGCCCACAGATACGCCTGCCATTTTGTCAGCTACCATATGTGCATGAACAATACTATCTATGGTTGCATAAGGAGTATATTTCTGCTCCTGAGCGTTGCATATGCAGGATGCTATAGCAATGACCAATGAGAATAATATCTGTTTCATATAGTGGAGTTGATATAGAAAACCGGGGTGTAACACCTGTTAATCGTGCATTAAAAGCTGAGATGTCGGCACATGTGTCACCGATTCCTGTGCTAATGTAATATTATTTCCGTGTTGAGCAGCGTTGACCGGAAATGACATAAGCAATCATGTAAGAATAGTATTTAATTTCAAACTGAAATACGCCCCATTTCCACATTAAAACGCATTGTCGCTTTATCCCCCTAACTTTGCAGCCCAAATAAACATTGCTTTGAGCAATATCAATAAGTTCCTGAGTAAGCGGGTGGAGAATCCGAAGGCTGAAATGAGCTTCCTGGATCATATCGAGGAGCTGCGGTGGCACATAGTGCGCTCGGCCATAGCGATAGTGATAGGCGCATGTCTGGTGTTCTGGAAGGTAGAGTGGATATTTGACAACATTATACTGGGCCCGGCACATGAGAGTTTTATTTCCTATAAATGGTTCTGTGAGCTGGGTAAACTGCTGCACTCAGACTCGCTGTGCGGTACCAAAATAAACATGAAGTTTCAGAACACGGCCGTTACAGGCCAGTTTATGATGGGGCTATCGGTATCTACCATGATAGGATTCATCATCATGTTTCCCTATGTGCTGTGGGAGCTGTGGAAGTTCATAAGGCCGGCGCTGCGCCCCAGTGAGGTAAAGGCGGCTCGGGGTATTGTGTTCTGGTGCTCTCTGCTGTTTTTCATGGGGGTATCATTTGCCTATTTTATTGTAGCTCCCTATACTATCAACTTCTTTGGCAACTACAGTCTGAGCCCGCTGTTTGAGAATATCATCACCATAGATAACTACTATGATACGATGAGCAATCTCTTACTGGCCCTGGGGGCGGTGTTTGAGCTGCCCATACTGGTGTATTTCCTGTCGCGCATAGGTATTCTTACTCCTGAGTTTCTGCGCTCGCGCAGGCGGTATGCCTTCCTTATCCTGTTTATCCTGTCCATGCTTATAGCCCCGCCCGATGTGTTCAGCTGTCTGCTTATCTTTGTGCCGATGTATATACTGTTTGAAATATCAGTAAGCATCAGCGCACGTGCAGTACGCATTCGCAAAATGAAGGAAGCTATAAAAGAAGCAAACGAAAGAGATAATGACTAACATGAGTTTCAATAAAGAGCTACCCCTGGCCATAGGCAGTGACCATGCAGGGTATGAATACAAGGAGCTACTAAAAGCTATGCTGCTGGCCGAGGGCTGGCAGGTAGCCGATAAGGGCACTGACAGTACCAACAGCACTGACTATCCCGACCATGCCCACCCGGTGGCGCAGATGGTGGAGGCCGGCGCTGCCACTGCAGGCATACTGATATGCGGTAGCGGTAACGGTGTGTGCATGACCGCCAATAAACACTTGGGCATACGTGCAGCGCTGTGCTGGACAGAAGAACTGGCATCGCTGGCGCGCCAGCACAACAATGCCAATGTACTGTGCATACCTGCCCGCTTTGTGCCTTACCGCACGGCAGAGCAGATGACACATGTGTTTCTCACTACGGCCTTTGAAGGTGGCCGCCATGAGAAGCGTGTAGAGAAAATCTAAAACGTACCTCTTAATAAGAGATATGCAATAAACTACCCGGCAGGAAATACCTTTTCTGCCGGGTATCTGTTTTTGTGGCTGTAACTTACTCGTCTGACCCCATAAGAATGCTCCATACACGGAAGCGGCCCACTTTTTCACATACCAGATTGACGGTACCTGCTACGGGCACAGACAGGAACATACCCGGTACGCCCCACAGGTACTGACCTGCTATAACGGAGAGAATGGTAATAAAGGGATTGACCCGCACACGGCGACCCATGATGCGGGGGAAAAGTACATTAGAGTCTATAAGGTGCATGATAAACAGGGCTGCACCGGCCTGCAGGGCCAGATCGAAAGAGTTATTGGCGAATGTAACCAGCATGGTAACCACCAGTGCCGAGTAAAACCCTACATAGGGTATCACATTAAATACGGCTATCATAATACCCAGCAGAAAAGGAAAGCGGACATCCATAGCCAGCAGTATGGCGCAGGAGAATATGCCCACCAGCACCATCTCTACCACTAGCCCTACTATGTAGGCATTAATCATGCTCTTTGTCTCATTGACCACCTCATAAACCTGAGTGCCATACCGCTCTCCAAAAAGCGCCAGCAGAAAGCGCATCAGCATGCGGCGATAGTAAAGCAGGAAAAAGGTAAACAGGAATACAAATACGAGTAGCAGCAGCAGGCCGGATACATAGAACAGGAGGTTACCGGCAGAATTGCCCAGGGTTTCCATAACCCGCTCCATGGTGTGTCCTATATATTGGGTCTGCTGGCCGGGGGTAAACCGCAGCCGGGACGACAGCCAAAGCTGTATTGTATCGAGCGTGCTGGTGAAGCGCACCTGCAGGGCGGGAATATCTTCCAGAAAAATAGCCAGCTGTGTGAACAGAAAATAAAGGAACAAACCCATAATGCTCACCGCCAAAGTGACGCAGAGAAAAGGAGCTATGGCACGCCCCATGCGCAGCCGTGTTTCAAAAAAACGGTTGAGCGGATGTAGCATAATAGCCATGAGTACCGCAAACAGGAGTGGGATAATAATACCCGCAGCCACCCTGAGAATGATAAACAACAGCACCACTGTAAGTAATGACAGCGATAGCCGTACATAAAAAGGAAGCTTCAGGTTATCCATACCAGCCTGTGTATCTGTACCAAATTAGCCGTTAGCCGCTACAATTCAAAATATATTCTGCTGCTGCTGGTCATAAAATGAAAATAACTCAATGAATAAAAATATCTGTCTGCTTGTTTTCCTTATTGCTTGTATTTTTACAAAGTATACATGGCTACACCGTCCAAATCCACTAAAACCAAAAAACAGCAGGCTCCGCCAACGGACCCTGCAGAACAGGCCCGTATTTCTCAGGAGCGCCGCAGGCAGATACGCCTGGGGATAGGCATATTTCTGGTACTTACGGGTGTGTTCATATGCTTTTCCATCATCAGTTACTTCTTCAGCTGGACACAGGACCAGGATAAACTGTTCAATACTGCCTCTATGTGGGATTTTGTATGGACGGGGACCGACCAGCCGGTATCTAACTGGGGTGGACGATTTGGCGCTGCCATATCCCATATACTGGTATATAAGGGTGCGGGTATAGCTTCGCTGGTGGTAGGGCTGGCCATATCGGGGCTGGGGCTGCATGTGGTTTATGACTCAAAAGTGCTACCTGTACTGCGCTACATACGCTGGGTATCTATACTGCTGCTGCTGGTAGGGCCTACGCTTACCTATCTGTTCCCTGACAGTTCTTTCCCACTGGGTGGCAGACTGGGCTCAGGCGCCATCACTTATCTGAACGGATTTCTGGGGCTGGCAGGTACCGGTATGGTGCTGCTTTCTACCATACTCTTCTTTGTTTTTGTCATCTTCTCGCTGGATATACGCCCGCTGGTGAACCGCATGCGTGCCCGTGCACAAAAGATGGCGGAGGCAGTAGGGCCTATGCCGGAGTTTAATGAGCCTGTAGCAGATGCAGCAGTAACGCCAGTAACGGACGCTGCAGATGCCACCGGAACAGAACCGGGCGAAGAGGATACAAACAATGAGGAGACACAGGAAGAGGAAACTGAAGAAACACCGCAGGAAGACAAAGAGAAAAAATGGGATATAACCCTGCATGAGCGCGAAACCGAGGAGGAGGAAGAAACAGAGCCGGCAAAGGAGGAAACAGATATACCAGATGGTGATGAAGAAGCCTACCTGGCATACCAGCAATATCTGAAAGAAAAAGAAGCAGCAGCAAATGCCGCACCGGAGGAGGAGGAAGAACCAGAGGAGGAAGCAACAAAAACTACCATAAAAAAAGACGGAGAGCCGGAATTTTCATTTGAGGTAAGACAACAGGAAGAAAAGCAGGCTGTGCAGCATGGTGCTCACATATCTATAGCCAGCAATGAACCTTACGCGCCTGAACTGGACCTGCCCGACTACCGCTTCCCTACACTGGACCTGCTGGCAAACCGTGCCACTGAAACCATAGCACTGGATAAAGAAGAGCTGGAGAAGAATAAAACACAGATTATTCAGACGCTGAAAAGCTTTGGTATAGAAATACAGCGCATCAGCGCTACTGTGGGCCCTACAGTAACCCTGTATGAAATAGTACCGGCAGAGGGTGTGCGTATATCCAAAATACGCAACCTGGAAGATGATATAGCCCTTAACCTGGCAGCACTGGGCATACGTATCATAGCCCCTATACCGGGCCGTGGTACTATAGGTATAGAGGTACCTAATACCAATAAGCAGATAGTATCTATGAGGGCTATGCTGGGCAGTGAAAAGTTTGTGAATGCAAAAATGAGCCTGCCTATAGCCCTGGGTAAGAAGATAGATAATGAAAACTACATAGTGGACCTGGCGGCTATGCCTCACCTGCTGATGGCGGGTGCTACGGGTCAGGGTAAGTCGGTGGGGATTAATGCCATACTGGTATCGCTGCTGTACAAGAAGCACCCTTCACAGCTGAAGTTTGTGATGGTGGACCCTAAGAAGGTGGAACTGTCTATATACAGAGTGATAGAGAAACACTTCCTGGCCAAACTGCCCAATGAGGAGGAAGCTATCATTACAGATACCAAAAAGGTTATCAATACCCTCAATGCCCTGTGCATAGAGATGGATAACCGCTATGAACTGCTGAAAGAAGCGGGTACCCGTAACATAAAAGAGTATAACGAGAAGTTTATAGCCCGCAGGCTCAATCCTGAGCGTGGCCACAAATACCTGCCGTTTATAGTGCTGGTGGTAGATGAGTTTGCCGACCTGATTATGACTGCCGGTAAGGAGGTGGAAATGCCCATAGCCCGTCTGGCACAGCTGGCACGAGCCATAGGCATTCACCTGATTATAGCTACACAGCGCCCGTCTGTAAACGTGATAACCGGTACTATCAAGGCCAACTTCCCGGCACGTATAGCCTTCAAGGTATCGGCCAAGGTGGACTCACGCACCATTCTGGATACCGGAGGTGCAGAGCAGCTTATAGGCCGTGGCGATATGCTTATATCTTATGGCAGTGAGCTGCTGCGCCTGCAGTGTGCTTTTGTAGATACACCTGAAGTAGAGGATGTGGTAGAGTATATAGGCGGACAGCGCGGTTATCTCTCAGCCTTTGAACTGCCGGAGTATGAGGGTGAAGATGGTGACAATACGAAAGAAGTAGATCTTTCCAACCGCGACAAACTGTTTGAAGACTGTGCCCGCATGGTGGTGCAGATGCAGTCGGGCTCCACATCTAACCTGCAGCGCAGGCTGAACCTGGGCTACAACAGGGCAGGCCGTATTATGGACCAGCTGGAGGCAGCAGGTATAGTAGGCCCGGCCGCAGGCAGCAAACCCAGGGAGGTGTACTTTAAGACAGAGGTAGAGCTGGAAGAGTTCCTGCACTCACTGGACTAGAGAGTTAACAAATCCCACACACTTAATTAAGTATTTTTGGCGGCCTGAAACTAACACTCACAAGAAAAACAATATCTGATGAAGCAGATTCTGATGGCAGCGTTGCTGCTCACAACCACTCTGACTACACCTTTGCTTGCCCAGCACGACCCGAAAGCCAAAGGCATACTGGATGCAGTAAGCAAGAAAGTGAGCGGGCTTAAAACCATGAAAGCCTCTTTTACCCTGAAACTTACCGGGGGCAAAGGTGGGAGTGTTACAGACAGCCGCAATGGAACACTGGCACTGAAAGGACAGAAATATCATATAGAGATAGGTAACCAGCAGATAATGTGTGATAACAGCACTGTATGGACCTATAACGCAGAGGCAAAAGAAGTGCAGGTAACGAAGTACAACCCTGCCGAGCAGAGCATGTCACCAGCAAAACTTTTCACGCCTTCTTTCTTTGATAAGGAGTACACCTATGCATACAAAGGAGAACGTAAGGAAGGCAGTAAAAAGGTAGATGTGATAGAGCTGATACCTAACGACAAGAACAAGCAGATAGCACGTATAGAGCTAATGATAGATAAGGCTACCACCATGATAGCTGCCGGTAACTACTGGGAGAAAAACGGCAACAAATATGCTATCACTATCAGCAATATGGCTCAGAATACGGATATACCGGACAGTTATTTTGCATGGAATACCAAAGCAAATCCTGGTGTAGAGGTTGTGGACCTTCGCTGATGGTTATTGACTTTACAACTTTTTCAGAGCCGGCGCATAGCGCCGGTTTTTTTATGCTTGCAACCGCATTTATATTCCGGCCAGGAACATTAGTGTATAATAAACATGCAGGACTGCACCAGGCTTACTATTTTTGAATGAGACAAGCGTTATATGAAACTGACCCTTGACCATGTGATACCGGATTACCTGCGCCATAAAGTGGCGGCGGGGAAGAGTAGTATATGGAACCAGCGGCTGCAAGCGGAGCAGGGTATGAAAATATTCATACAGGCGCCATCGGGTGCCGGAAAAACCACACTGGTACACATACTATATGGGCTACAGCGGGAATATAGCGGGACAGTGAACTGGGATGATACAGATGCCGCACGTGCAGATAATACCCGGATATCGCAACTGAGAGTGCATGATATAAGTATCGTATTTCAGGATATGCGGCTGTTTCCCCAACTGACGGCATGGGAAAACATAGCAATAAAAAGAAGGCTTGCCGGTAATGTAACAGACAGCACAGTGACGGGATGGCTGGAAGAACTGGGCATAGGCGATAAAAAAGAGGCTATGGCTGCTACACTGTCCTATGGCGAGCAGCAACGGGTAGCTATAATAAGGGCTCTGGTGCAGCCTTTCTCCTGGCTGATACTGGATGAACCCTTCAGCCATCTGGACCATGAACACGCCCGGAAAGCTGCTGCGCTCATTGACAGACGGGTAAATGAGCAGAAAGCCGGGCTCATACTGGCAGACCTGAATAATGATACATGGGCATTATGTAACCAAACACTGATACTGTGATGAAGGCCCGTAAAGAACCACTGAGCATACTGATACAGCCGCAGGGGCAGGGCCGTATGGCAATAGCCCTTAGTGTACTCTTTGCAGGTGTGTTACTGCTGCTGCTGAGTGTGCTGGCCTGGACAGATGTAACACAACTAAGCCATAATGCCGGAGACAACGGAGCTGGCAGTAGCTACATAGTGGTAGGGAAAGCCATTACAGAAAGAAGCATGGCCGCAGACAATACTTTTGCAACCGCTGAGCTAAGTAATCTGCTGCATGCACCGCAGGTACAGGATGGCGGGGCTGTGGTAGCTGCACAGTTTCCGGTATATGCCACTATAGGAGGCAACAGCCTCTCTCTGGCTACCGACCTTCCTGTAGCATCGGTACCAGACAGGCTTATAGACAATATACCAGACCGCTGGCACTGGGAGCCCGGGCAGCGTGCGCTACCGGTAATCATGTCGTCAGAATTTCTGCGTATCTATAATTATGTCTTTGCACCCGGTCAGGGGTTGCCGCAGCTATCGCGGGAGTCGGTAAAAGCAATAGCGCTTACCCTGCATGTGGGTGGCCCTGAGGGGATAAAGGTAACTGCATATGTAGCCGGGTTTACAGATAGGGTCAATACACTGTTGGTGCCAGAGTCGTTTGTACAATGGGGTAACAGCAGGTGGGGCAGCAACAGTGGCCCCTCTCAGGTATTACTACAGGTAAAAGACCCTTCTGATGCGGGGTTCAGCGAGTACCTGCAGGAACATGGCTATGTAACAGATGCACGAATGCTGCAATGGAACAGGCTGCGTACCATAGCCGGAATCGTAACCTCTGTGACCGGATTACTGGCACTGATGCTTATGGCCATAAGCGGTATTGTATTCACTCTCTACACAGAGCTTACGGTGGCACGCGCACATGCATCTATTGCCCTGCTGGGACAACTGGGGTATAGTACTGCTACGCTACGCGCTATGCTGCTGCGCAGAGTGTTGCCACCTGTGCTGCTGGTAATAACGGGGGCTGCCCTATGTGGCACGGGTGTGCAGATGCTGGCGGCATCAAGACTGGCAAGTGACGGACTAATACTGTCAATAATACCCCAATGGCCTTACTGGCTGGTATATGGCGGGTGTGCGGCCCTATTGTATATATTGCTGAGAAGGACTGTGACAAGAGCTACCGCATGAGCCATGGCAACTGCTACATTATCCCTTCTGGTGCAATGAAGTATCACCGGTTACAGGCATATCGTCATCATCATCTTCTTCTTCCTCAAACTCCTCTTCCAGCTCTTCATCCTCTTCCTCTGAAAGCCCCAGACCTGCATGAAAATAATCGCGCCGGTAGCGCATGGTATAGAGTACATTAAATACCCCGGCTATGAGTATAACCCACTGAGATAATGAACTGATATTAAAACTGAGGAAAAACTTACTCAGTACAGAAATGGGCGGCAGGTGTATATATTCTTCATAATACTCCCTGTTGGCAATGAGAAAAGGCAGACCCAGTGCATAAAAGAGAATGATAAACACCAGATTAAATACCTGAAAAGGCAGCCTGTTATTGCCTGCCGGCCAGAAATACTGCTTGAGCGTAATAACCGAAGTGATGAAAAGAGCAATATTGAGAAAAGACAAAATCTGAGCACGAAGCTGTATCTGTGCATTCAGCAGTAAAGCATAACTATCCAGTGGCAGCAGTAAAGCGCTGAATAACAATAGTGCGAAAGAAATGGACAGCACGGGTTTGTAAGCCATACTGCAAAAATATTGCATTAATGCGCTCCTAATATACCGGGGACATACTACATGCCAGTGCTTCACAAATCATTAGGAATGCATTTGCAAATGCGCAACAACCATTACTCTAAGATTTCAGGGCTCCTTCCCACTTACTCATAGCTACCGTAGCCACACTGTTACCCACCACATTGGTAGCAGAGCGGCCCATATCCAGCAGCGGATCTATACCCAGCAGCAGGGCCAGGCCAGCCTCAGGGATATTAAAAGTAGCCAGGGTACCGGCAATAACCACAAGCGATGCACGGGGCACCCCTGCTATACCCTTACTGGTAATCATGAGTACGAGCAGCATACTTATCTGAGTACCTATATCCAGATTGATACCGTAGCTCTGCGCTATGAATATAGAAGCAAAGGACATGTACATCATAGAGCCATCCAGATTGAAAGAATAACCCAGTGGCAGCACAAAGCTCACGATGCGCTCATCGCACCCGAAACGCTCCAGCCCGGTCATAAGGCGGGGGAATGCGGCCTCACTGCTACTGGTAGAGAATGCCAGCAGAATAGGGTCTTTTATATGCGTAAGCAGATTGCCTGCACGACCGCGCACCACCAGCCATAAGGCGCTCATGAGAATGAGGAAAAGCAGGAACAGCCCCAGATAAAACTCACCGATGAAGATGGAATAAGTACTGAGAATACCCAGCCCCTGACGACCTATTACTGCGGCCATAGCGCCGAAAACCGCTACTGGAGCGAAATTCATGATATAGGAGGTCATCTTCAGCACTATGTGCGCTACAGAGTCCAGCATGGTAATGATGATGGCTCCCTTCTCTCCCACTGCAGCCGTGGCTATACCAAAGAAAATGGAAAATACGACTACCTGCAGTATCTCATTGCGCGCCATAGAGTCAATAACACTGGACGGGAAGATGTGCGTAACAAAATCTTTGAGCGTAAGGGCAGTGTGTTGTATACCCGTATCAGCAGCCTCTGGTAATGGCAGATGCATGGCTGAACCCGGGGCGAAAAAGTTGACAAGCATCATACCTAATGCCAGACTTACAAATGCAAAGAATATAAACCACAACAGCGTCTTACCCCCTATACGCCCTACAGAGCCGGCACTACCCTGCCTTGCCACGCCTACTACCAGGGTACTGAATACCAGTGGCGCAATAATCATCTTCACCAGACGAAGGAAAACATCGGCCAGCAGAGAAAATGGCTGCAGCACCTTTGTAACCTTTTCAGCCGGGCTGCCTTCCAGATACTTGTTGAGCAGGAATCCAACCAGTATGCCGGCAACCATAGCCAGCAGGATATAGAGTGTAATACGATTTTTCTGTGGGGGTGTGATTTCTGCCATACTCAGGAAAATTGATGTTACAAAGTAAGACAATAGCATCCAATTAACTAAATGGCCCCATTATATTGCAGTACAGACCAACCGAACTTGTTATTTTTGATACAACCTCAATGTCTGTAACTTATGAGATACCCCCTTTTCCTGCTGGCAATTATTATTACCCTGAGTAGCTGTAACTCTGAAGACACATTTACCGGTGTATGGAGTAAAAACTATAATGAGCAATATGATGCAGCAGCCTTTCCCCTGTGGGAGAAAAGCCGTGACCGCCTGGACGCACAGAAAGCCAACACCCCGTTTTTTATAAGGATTACAAAAGAGCTGGATGGTTATACCCTGCGCTGCTACCAGTACGATGGCGCACAGCAGTCTGTTGTGGCAGAGAATACCATCTTTGACTTTGTGAAGTTTAAGAAGACCGATAACCATACACTGATGTCGGACAATGCTGC
Source organism: Bacteroidia bacterium (assembly GCA_030427635.1). GTDB lineage: Bacteria > Bacteroidota > Bacteroidia > Chitinophagales > Chitinophagaceae > Nemorincola. The sequence continues at coordinate 63,428 of JAUIBA010000015.1, read as the reverse complement.
ATCAGGCATACACATGGAGCAAAAGATACTGGCACATGTAGATGAAGGGACAGGGGAACTGGTGATGAAGTTTCCGGTAACAGACAAAGAGTTGCCCAAAGACAAACGCATCAAAGCTTTGTTTAAAAGTGTATTCAGCTCGGGGTATCATAAGCTGCTGACCATAAGACGCAAAACTGCTGATGCAGGAATAATAGACAGCAAACTGCGTGAGGAAAAAGTGATACTACCGTAAAGATATCAGTGCGGCTGTGTCCAGATATCCCAGCTGGCCTCAGCCTGTATCTGCAACATTTCAAATCCGTTTTTTATAACAGCGCCTCTTAACCGCCCCTCTCTCAGAAATGTTGTCTCTTCCGGGTTATAGATAAGGTCATAGAGCAGATGATGGTCTGTAAGCGCATCCCATGGCAGAGGTAATATTGCTTCAATATCGGGATACATACCTACAGGTGTGGTATTAACAATAAGCCGGTGCCGTGCTACAATGTCGGCAGTAAGATGCTCCCATGTAATACACCCGGGTGCTGCCTCCCTTGATACCTGCGTAAACGGAATACCTAACTGAGACAATACATAACGCACCGCCCGTGAGCTGCCACCGGTACCCAATACCAGCGCGCGGGAGTGATGACCTGCCAGCAGGGGTATGAGACTCTGCTCAAAGCCAACAACATCAGTATTATAGCCTTTACGATATCCGTTACGGATAGCAATACAATTACACGCGCCCGTCACAGCTACTACTTCATCTATCTCGTGCAGATATGGAATAACAGCCTCTTTATAGGGAATCGTTACATTGAGTCCGGCCAGACCTGGTTTTGTTTCCAGCAATGCCGGCAGGTTTTCGATGGCAGATAGCGGCATAGCATCATACCGGGCACTTATATGCATATCCGCGAATTTCTTCCGGAAGTAAGCGGGTGAGAACGAGTGAGAGAGCGGATAACCTATAAGACCGTAATGCACAGTAACAGAACTAAAGCGCCATGCGGAATGCAGGCACACAAAAGTCAGTAATCATTATGAATAAATCGGTTTCTGTATAAATGGTTCTCCACACGTATTTCACAGAATAGGGATAAATACTGTTTCGGGTTCGTTATTTTTGATAACATATATGGAACTCATAAAAAAGTTGCACATAAACACGCTACATCCGTTATGGCTGCGCAATGCACCTGACGGTATAGCCGAGCTGCTGCCCGATACCCTTATCACCACTCGAAAACCCACTGATATACCGGCAAAGCAACTCATGCTTTTTGTATATGACAGCATAGCTCTGGTAAAAGAATTACCACTTATTACCACACATACTAACCATGAAACCCTGCTGTGGATATGCTATCCCAAACAAACCGGTACCCTACAATCGGACCTGATAAGAATGAATACATGGGATATTCTCATACAGGCAGGCTACAGATGCCAGACATCAGTATCTGTAAATGATGACTGGACGGCAATGCGGTTTACAAATGCACCACGCAAAAAGCCATCAAAAGCAACAGTACCCATGGAGGAGCGAAAAACTGATGGCATAGATTATGCAGCCCGCACCGTAAAACTACCCGATGATGCAGAAAAGGCGCTGAATGCCCATAAAGATCTTGCCAGTTTTTTTTATAGCATGGCCTTTTCCCACAAAAGAGAATATGCCGAAGCAATAGCTGAAGCAAAAAAGCCGGAAACCCGTGCCAGCCGCATAGAAAAAATGGTAACAATGGTACTGGCGATGAAACAGGCAAAAGAACAAAAAGCACTGGCAGCAAAAAAGCGATAATTACTGCGGAAAAATAAAAGCGCCATCTGTGGCGATATTATGAACAGCTATTCCCCGGTCCCTGCATACAGCAGTTATACGGGCGGCCTGGCTATGCCTGTATCTGTTGGTAATCACTATTGCAGATGGTTGATGCAGAGCGGCAAGCCGCTCTATATCTGTAGCACGGGGATGATTGAGTATCAGATAGTTTACCGGGAATGGCTCAGTAGCCATGCTGTCACTGTTTATGAATAACAGTGAACGACCGTTTATGTACACCAACTCCTGCGCCGGAGCATGAGCAACCGGCATCCATGCCGTACCGGCGGTATGCTCCGGTGCGGTAATAAAAGCTATATCGTCGGCCCGGGAAGTATCGGTACATAATACGGCATACGCGGTACCTTCTTCCAGCTCAGCATGATAGCTGCGTGGTATATTGTAAATAACCAGACGACGACGGGAATAATCGCCCCACTGGCGAATACTAATCATGAGCAATAAAAGACACAGCGCAGCCAGAGAGCCATATATAGCAGGCTTGTGCCTGCGCAGCAGGAACCATGCCACACATGCTACAACCACATAAAGGATAATAGTCTCAGACAAGCTGAGTGAAATATGCCGGAATACTACCGGCCCCATATCCTGCAGCCATGCTACCAGTGAGCTGAAAAGGTCGGTAAGCTTCATGATAGCATGTGATACCACATAACCTATAGGCGCTATGCCCCCAAGCGTCAGTAATACCATACCCTGCATGAGCACAAAACTCATAAACACATAGGCCGCTACATTGGCCAGGATGAACATGACAGGGAAAGAATGAAAGTAGTATATAACCAGTGGCGCTACCAGCATCTCGGCCGATATGCTTACGGCAATAGCCGTCCATAGCTTACGCGGCAGGTCTGTGATACGCTGCAGCAGAAATCCCCGTACACCTTTTACAGTTGTTTTCTTACGCTGCAGCGGTAACAGATTATACACCGGCCTGAAGAAAACAATTATAGAAAGCACTGCCACAAAAGAAAGCTGAAACCCTATAGATAATACCCAGGCAGGCTCGGCACAAAGCAGCAGAAAAGCTGTGGCAAAAAGCTCATTGAGATTATTGCTACGCCGGCGCATAATAACCCCGAATGATAATAACGAAAACATGGCAGCGGCGCGTATAGCCGATGGCTGAGCACCGGCAGCCAACACATAAAACCATACTATAGGCAGCGCTACCACATACTTTACCCATATATACCGCTTATGCCGCAACCAGCTAAGCAGGGTGGATATGACAATAAAGAAGATAACGACATTACCACCTGATATAGCAATGATGTGTACGATACCTGTTTCAGAGTAGCTCTGCCGCAACTCGGGGTCAAGATTTATCTCATCGCCCATGAGCATTGACTGCAGCAGCCCACGTGCTTTGTGCTGCCCCAGAAAACGGTCAAGTCGCTGCATGCACCAGTCATGTACCCTATCTGTAAGGGGTGCTGTACCTGTATTGGCAGCGGCAAACAGCCTTATCTCAGAGAGATGACAACGCTGCCGGTGAAAAATATTATTACGGGCACAATAGGAGGCATAGCTAAACTCCAGCGGGTTGCCGGCATCCCTGATGGGCTCCCAATGCCCGGGCAGCAGAATACTATCGCCACGGCGCAGGAAAGATGGCATTTCTGTTTTACCCAGATACACAAAAGCATTACCTGGTGTAGGAATGGTACCGCTGCTGTCTGTACGGGAAATGACCCTGACGGTAAGTTTCCATGAATGGTCTTTTTCTTCAGGTACAGTAGTGATGCGGGCCAGATATACAGCATCAGGCTCCATATTATACCCCATCCAGTTGTAACGGCTGCGTATATCATTATAACCGGCGATGCAATAACCCAGCATAAGCAGGGCTATCATGGCTGATATGAAAATACCCGGTAAATGCCTTATTAATATAAATGTGGCTACAATAACAGATAATAAAGTAATGGCAGATGCTGTAGCAAGATATAACCTCAGTGATGGCAGCAGATAGTAACCCAGTATGCCGATGGCAAATGGAACCAGCGCCCTGAAAAAAGGTGCCCGCTCCCAGAAAAAAACTTTGTTGACAGGCCATTGGCTCATGAATGAGTATCCTTTGGAAATATAAAAGTATGAAATATATTTTATTATTTCAAAATACAATGACTTACAACTTTATATAAAACACTTAATCAATATTATAAATGAGATAAACCAGCTGTTCCGATACACTTATTTTGTATAAAAAATTAATATCAATCTTCATGTACCGATACAAACAGCATATAAATAAGTTCGGTACACTTTGGCTGGCATAATTTTTGACGCTCATATAATAATAGATGGCATTTTACCTGAGTATATCTTCGGGTTATATAAATGACCTTGTCTGGTAGACTTCCTTTTGCACGAGCCGCATGCATCAAAAACGAATGCATGCCGGAAATGACATCGTGTACCTATATGCACAGATAATTAAGTTTTCTAAAATTTTATTTGCCTGTATCTAACAATCAGAGTTTATCTGATGCCTTTGTATATGCTATTACTACCGGTTTGCCCCGAGTGAACACTGTGTTTCCTGAGCCGGTATCTTTTATAACAACTACTCATATAAAACGCTATTTCTTAACCCTCAAAACAAACAAACCAATGAAGAAGAAATTACTTCTTACCCTTTCCGCAGCTGTAGCTGCGTTTAGTTCTTTCGGAGCTATAATTGGCTCCACGGGTATCTGCATGGGCAGTACCACAACCCTGTATACAACTACAGACAGCTCGCTTACCACAGGTGTATCGTGGTCCAGCAGCAATGTAGCTGTAGCTACTGTATCATCACCTTCACCGGGTTATGCTACAGTGACAGGTGTATCGGCAGGTACTGCTACGATTTCATTCACAGGGCCATCAGGCACCTACACCACTGTAGTTACAGTAGACCCTACACCTACATCTATAGCAGGTGGCGGCAGTCCGCTATGTACGGGAAGCAGCATTACACTAACAGCCACTCCTGTAGGTGGCTCATGGAGCAGCGGCAGCTCATCTGTAGCTACTGTAACAACCACTACCGGTGTTGTAACCGGTGCGGGTGCCGGCACTACCAGCATATACTACACACTGGGTACCGGATGTAGTGCATCTGTAACAGTTACGGTAACGGGAGCTCCCGCTGTTGACTCTGTTACAGGTCCATCCTCTGTATGTGTTGGCAGCACCAGTACCTATACATGCGCCACTCCTGGCGGCTCGTGGAGCAGCAGTGCCCCATCCGTAGCCAGTGTAAGCGGCCCCGGAGTAATAGTAGGCATGACCGCAGGTACTGCCTATATAACATATACAGTACCCGGCAGCTGTGGCTTAGCGGGATATTCTGTACGAATGATCACCGTTTCCTCTACAACAACGCCTGCTACACTTACTACAATACCAACAATAGCTGTAGGAAGCACAGGTGCAGTATCGGCCTCTGTAGCCGGTGGCACATGGAGCAGCAGCACACCGTCAGTAGCTACAGTAAGTGCATCGGGTGTAGTAACCGGCGTATCGGCAGGTACAGCAACTATTTCGTATGAGACTACCGGATGTGGCGGCCCAGCCTGGGGAACAACAGTTGTAACAGTTTCCAGTGATTGTATTTCAGGCGATGTTCTACTCTCTTCCGGCCCTACAGTATGGGGCAATGTGAAAGTATGGCTGATAAAATACAACCCAACGACACATATACTATATGCTGTAGATTCTATGATGGCACCAATAGCTAGCGGTACCGCTCACTATCAGTTCTGCGGTATGGGCTCTGATTCATTCAGGGTTAAAGCTGCCTATCCGGATTCAGTTATGGCAGTTGGTTACCTACCCACCTACCACATGGCCAGCAGCTACTGGAATACAGCCAATGTTATCAACCATACTGCCGGTGTGGCTGATGCGGGCAAAGACATCAATATGGGCTATGGCACTACTACCAGCGGCCCCGGCTTCATAGCAGGAGATGTAACCACAGGCGCTAATAAAGGTACTGCTGACGGCAGCCCCGTAGCAGGTATGCTGGTGTTCTGTGTTAACGAATCTACAGGAGCTATTATGCAGCAGGCTGTTACCAATAATCTGGGTCAGTACTCATTCAGCAATCTGCCCACGGGTGTAGCTATGCGTATATATCCTGAGGCTATTAACTATGCCACTACTGCATATGCTGGCATTACGCTCACTTCTTCAGCCCCTTCAATGACGGTAGCAGACTTTACACAGCATACACTGTCTATGACCATTACCCCTAAAACAACGGCTACAGGTCATATAGCAGTATCTGATATGGCAGTGAGGGTATATCCCAATCCTGCTACAGAGTCACTGACCATAGCATGGAATAATGTAATCAATGGTACCACCGGCACCGCATCGCTTACCGATGTAACGGGACGCAGGGTACTGGAAACCACTATAGATATGCGCAATACCAGCGGCAGTGTGCAGCTAAGCACCGGCAAGCTGCCCCGTGGTGTGTACATGCTACAGGTTACAGGCTCCGGAAATCCGGTTACGAACCGTGTATCATTACAATAATATCATTTTTGTTGGTATAGACGGCTTCGGAGCATGCATCCGGAGCCGTCTTTTTTTAAGAAAGCTTATATAGCTGCCTTTGTTCTTTTCGCTACTTTTGCTACCGTATGAAGGTATTCTTCGGCCATCTGGGCAAGATAGTACTGATGGTAAAAGGCGGTTTCAGTAAGCCCGAAAATGGCAGGGTGTACTGGATTGAGTTCATGGCACAATGTAATGACATAGGTATAAGGTCATTGCCTATTGTGCTTATCATCTCTGTATTTCTGGGTATGGTACTCACTATACAAACGTCTTACCAGCTTATAAGCCCATGGATACCCAAGACTGTAGTAGCACAGATAGTGCGCGACTCTACTATACTGGAATTGTCGCCAACTGTAATATGTATAGTACTGGCTGGCGTGGTAGGCTCCAAAATAGCATCGGAGCTGGGTAATATGCGGGTAAGTGAGCAGATAGATGCTCTGGAAATGATGGGGATTAACACCAAAACCTATCTGATACTGCCTAAGATTATAGCAGCAATGATTATGGTACCTGCCCTCATCATTATCTCTATAGCAGTAAGTATATGGGGTGGTTATGTGGCCGGTATGTTCTCCAATATCCTTTCGGCCGATCAGTTTTTTCAGGGCCTTACAATGGGATTTCTACCCTATAATCTCTTTTTTGCCATGATGAAGGCATTTGTGTTTTCCCTCATCATATCTATTATACCATCCTACTATGGCTATTATGTAGAGGGGGGCGCGCTGGAGATAGGCAGGGCTTCTACCACATCGGTAGTAGTAAGCTGTATCCTGATACTTTGTGCCGATTACGGCCTGTCGGTACTGCTGCTGTAACAGTCCTATACAGCAAGGAAAATAAAATGCGGCAGCCTGCGTGGCATACCGTACTAAAAACCAAAAAAAGTATTTACATTTGCACCGAACTGCAGAAAGTCAAAAGGTCACTTTTGACTTTTTAGTTTTAATCAGGTGGTGTAAAGCTGCTGCAGATTAAATACGGGCATAGTTCAATGGTAGAATAGAGGTCTCCAAAACCTTTGATCGTGGTTCGAATCCGCGTGCCCGTGCTGACAACGCTGATGGGTCAAAAAAAGACGAAAGGTCTGTCCGGCAACTCATAACAGAGTACAGCCGGAAAAACACCTTGCGCTTTTTTGACTTTTTCGGTTTAAACAAAGTGAGCGTATGAGCAAATTGGGCAATTACGTGCAGGAAGCATATGACGAGCTCTTGCATAAGGTAACCTGGCCATCATGGGAAGAGCTGCAGCAGACTACTATCATAGTATTGTCGGCTCTGGTTCTGGTGACGGCAGTAATAGGCGTTATGGACCTGGCGTCTATGAACGTTATGAAGTTCATATATAACATGATTGGCGGTTAATAATGGAAGCAATGAGTGAAGCAGTAGTGACTCCGGAAGTAAATCCGGCTCCTGATACGAAATGGTATGTGATACGTGTGGTAAGTGGTAAGGAGAAAAAAGTAAAAGAATATCTGGACAAGGAAGTAAAAATCAACAACTGGGCCAACTCAGTAGTGCAGATACTGTGTCCTGTAGAAAAGGTATTCAAGGTACAGAACGGCAAGAAGGTACTGCGGGAAAAAACACTTTTCCCTGGCTACATACTGCTGGAAGCCAACGACGGCAAACTCACTGACGACATTATACATACTGTGAAGAATGTGACCGGTGTGATACATTTCCTGGGTAAGGAAAATCCTACCGCACTGCGTAAGAGCGAGGTGAACAAGATGTTCGGTAAGATGGACGAGGTGAGCGAGCAGGGCGTAAGCTATGCAGAGCCATACATAGTAGGCGAAACTGTGAAGATAGTGGACGGACCATTCAACGACTTCAACGGTACTGTAGAAGAAGTAAACCAGGAGAAGAAGAAACTGAAGGTAGTAGTAAAGATCTTCGGCCGTGCTACTCCGGTAGAGCTCAACTACATGCAGGTAGAGAAAATAGCTTAATTACAAGACACTTACATAAAAGCAGCGCGCGTATCCTATCCGGTACGCGCGCTGCTTTTATACATTAACCACCCCAGACACCGGCTATACCGCTACAGGCGCTTTGATGGCCGGATGGCTCTGATAGCCTTCCAGCACAAAATCTTCATACCGGAACGCAAAAAGGTCTTTCACTTCAGTATTGAGCTTCATAACAGGAAGCGGGAAGGGAGTACGCGTAAGCTGTAGCTGTGCCTGCTCTACATGATTACTGTACAGATGCACATCGCCAAAGGTGTGTATGAACTCGCCCGGCTGCAGGCCGCATACCTGTGCCATCATCATAGTAAGCAGTGCATAGGAGGCAATATTGAACGGCACACCCAGAAACACATCGGCACTGCGCTGGTATAACTGGCAGGACAGCCTGCCATCAGCCACATAAAACTGAAACAGTGCATGGCATGGGCTGAGATGCATATGTGGCAGATCTGCCACATTCCATGCATTTACTATCATGCGGCGGCTATCTGGATTGTGCTGTATCTGATGTAGCACATCCTGTATCTGGTCATAGGTTTTACCATCGGCCCCTGTCCAGCTGCGCCACTGATGCCCGTATACCGGCCCCAGATTACCATCGGCATCGGCCCACTCATCCCATATGGAAACCCCATGTTCTTTCAGATAAGCGATATTGGTATCTCCTTTCAGAAACCAGAGCAGCTCATGTATGATGGACTTGAGATGTACCTTCTTAGTGGTAACCAGCGGGAAACCATCCTGAAGATTAAAGCGCATCTGATAACCAAAACAACTGATGGTACCGGTACCGGTGCGGTCGCTTTTCACAACGCCCGTATCTATTATGTGCTTCAGAAGCTGGAGATATGCCTGCATAACAGTTCAAAATTAGGTAAACTTTCAGTGGCAATACCAGCACATGACAGACAGGAGGCTATAATGTGAATAGCCATGTGCATATGTCTGTTTCGGCATACCCTGTGGCTGTGATAAAACAATATTGTAGTATTGCGGTACATTGGAGCAGACTACAGATACGGTACAGATGGACAATGAGAATACGGCATTTGCGCGTGCGGTGGATTTTGTAACCCGTACCAATGAGCCGTTATTCCTTACAGGGCGTGCCGGTACGGGCAAGACCACCTTTCTGCGCTATATACGTACCCACTGCGGCAAACAGTGTGCCGTAGTGGCTCCTACCGGTGTAGCAGCAATGAATGCCGGAGGCGAAACCATCCATTCTTTTCTGCAGCTGCCATTCAGCCCCTTTGTACCAGGAACCAAACCCGGATATGACAGCGCCACTACCGATGTACAGGATAAGCATACCATGCTGGCAAACCTGCGCATGAATGAGGTAAAGAAGAAGCTGATAAGAAAACTGGAACTACTGATTATAGATGAGGTAAGTATGGTGCGGGCCGATGTGCTGGATGCTATAGACCTTGTGCTGCGACATGTGCGGCGCAACTACTCCCGCCCCTTTGGCGGGCTGCAAATGGTGTTTATAGGCGACCCGTTTCAGCTGCCGCCTGTGGTACGCGAGGAAGAATGGGAAATACTGCGTCAGTTCTATCCGGGAGTGCATTTTTTCGACTCGTGGGCTATACGCCAGTACCCGCCGGTATATATAGAGCTGCAGAAAGTGTACCGCCAGCGCGACCCCGAATTTGTAGGATTGCTGAACAGAGTACGAAACGGTGAGACCTATGCAGAAGATATAAGACTGCTGAACAGCCTGTATGAAGATGAGGCGCGTACCAGGGAAGGCTATGTAGTGCTGTGTACACACAATCATATAGCAGATGGCATCAACCAGCAGGAGCTGGCAGAAATAGAGGCGCCGGAAGTATGCTTTGAGGCAATAGTAAAAGGCGATGTAAATGACAGAAATATTCCCGGAGAAAAGCAACTGAGGCTGAAGAAGGGTGCACAGGTTATGTTTATAAAAAATGACCTGCAAACCCCTCGCCGCTATTATAATGGCAAGATAGGTGTAGTGCACAGTATAGATGCTGCCGGCATAGTAGTAGCCTGCAATGATGGCGACGACCTGATACCGGTAGAGATGGATACATGGCGCAGTGTGCGCTATACGCTCAATATGAAGGGCAATATAGAGGAGGAAGAGCTGGGCAGCTTTACACAATACCCCATAAGGCTGGCATGGGCGGTAACCATTCATAAAAGCCAAGGGCTGACACTGGAAAAAGTAATCATTGATGCAGGGCGTGCTTTTGCCGCAGGCCAGGTATATGTAGCCCTGAGTCGCTGTACTACCCTCGGTGGCATTATACTGCGCAGCAGGCTGCATGATGGCGTTATCATGACGGACGAAAGAGTAATAGCATTCGCTGCGCTACAGCAGGATGACGGCGAACTGGACACCCTGCTGGAAGAGGGAGAGCAGCGTCAGGCGGCGGATAAGCTAATACTGGCCTATACTTTTTCTGACCTGAGTGACCAGATACGCACCTTACTTACCACACAGGAAAAACGTAAAACAGGACCGAGAGAGGAAAGCATAACATTACTCACATGGATGAAAGCTGAGCTGGAAGCTGCCACACAAAACGCAGAAAAATTTGGCAGGCAGCTACATACCATGATAGGTAAAGGCGACCATAACAAACTGCCTGAACGGGCAAAGGCCGCATCAGAATACTTCTGCGGGAAGGTGCTGCAGGAATGTGTAAAACGCACGGAAGCACACATAGTTTTATACAACAAATACCCGAAGCTGAGCCGGCAGGTAAGCTCATGGACCTACCTGCTGCGATGCCTCCAGGAGCGGATAGCCGCTATACAGTCTGCTACCGCAATCTATACCACGACAGTGCAATAGCAACAGATTAACAAGGCATACTCCCATATTGGTTAATTCATGAATAAAAGTCAAAAATATTAAATACATAATATATGTATTGTTTTGTATTTTTGTATACTACCACATCAGTATGAACAGAACCACATCTGACAGCGGGCATGCAGGCCTGTCTATGCATAGCTACAGAGATATATTTGACAATGGAGAGAACGCAATATTTGTGTATGATGCAGCAACACTGCAGTTAATAGACGTTAACCAGCGCGCATGCGAAATAACAGGGCACCGGCAGGAAGAATTACTATCGGGAGCTCCGGCAGGCAAGCTGCAACCACTCCCCTATTTTTCAGATGAGCAGGCACTTAACTACCTCAGAGCCGGTGCCGCAGGTGAAGTGCAGCGGTTTGAATGGATGGGTAGCGATGGCAGCGACAACAGTCACTGGTTTGAGGTATGTGTAAAACCAGCCAAGATAGATAACAGAGCCTGCGTACTGGCCTTTGTGAGAAGCATAAATGACCGTAAACTGGCAGAGGAACAGCTGAGAATGAGTGAGCTGCGTATGCGCCATACGCTGGATAATATGCTGGAGGGGGCACAAATCATAGACTATGACTGGAAATACATTTATGTAAATGATGTACTGGCTACACAGGCAAAAACTACAAGGGAGGCACTATTGGGAAAGACGATGATGGAATGCTTCCCCGGTATAGAAAATACAAACGGCTTCTGGTACTATAAATCCTGCATGGAAGAACGGCTACACTATCGTATAGAAAATGAATTTACCTTCCCCGATGGTTCAGTAGCATGGTTTGAACTCAGCATAGAGCCTGTGCCCATAGGTATATTTATACTCTCACTGGATATTACCGAGAGAAAACAGATGGAGCTGGCCCGGGAGCTGGAACATGATAAACTGGAACAGCTGGTGCGGGAGCGCACACAGGAGTTAACAGCTATCAATAAAACGCTGGAATCCTTCTCCTATTCAGTTTCACATGACCTGCGCTCACCTCTGCGGGCTATAGACGGCTATGCACAACTACTGGAGAAAGAATACACTGCAAACCTGGACCCTGAGGGCAAACGCCTGCTATCGGTAATAAGGCACAATACAGCCCGTATGGGGCACCTTATAGAAGATATACTGGAATTTGCACGACTAGGGAAAGCCCCTGTGGGAAAAAAGATGGTGGATATGAACCAGCTGGTAAACAAACTCTGTAACGATATGATACAGGAAAACGTAGCAGTATGCATAACAGATACACTACCAGAGGCACCTGCTGACGCATCACTCATAGCACAGGTGTGGCGCAATCTTTTAGGAAACGCAGTTAAATACTCGTCTAAAAAAGACAATCCTCAGATTACCATCTCCTCACAGCAGTGTGATAATGAGACTATATACTGTATTGCTGACAATGGTGTAGGCTTTGACATGAAGTATGCCGACAAACTGTTTGCTGTATTTCAGCGGCTGCACCGCATGTCAGAGTTTGAAGGTACCGGAGTAGGTCTTGCCATTGCAGCTGCAATAGTACAGAAACATGGTGGGCGCATATGGGGTGAAGGCAGGCCCGGTGAGGGCGCTACCTTTTACTTTTCGCTGCCGGTGGATACACCGCTCTCATAATTGCTATTGCAAACCGCTGAATAACCCCACCAAATACTGCAGCCCACCAGGAGCATGTAGCAGCCGTGTCTGCTCCAGTGTCATAGCCGTGACGGCCGATGCTCTCTGTAACATAGACTGCTCATAAGCAGTTATAGCCTGCAGTGGCGTTTTATAAGAAGAGGACAACAGACATGCTGCCAGCTCCAGCGCATCCTGCATAGCCATATTCACTCCCTCACCGGCATATGGTGGCATACGGTGCGCAGCATCGCCCAGCAAGGTAAGTGAAGACTGAGATGACCATTGCTGATGAACCGGGAAATGGTACTGGGGACGTGGCACAAATGATATCCCCGATGCTGTTACCAGCTCCATCCATTCACTACCCCAATCGGCATATTCTTCCCGGAACCATGCCGCTACCTGCACAGCATCACTGAAATCAATGCCACTGTGCTCTACCCAGTTTTCGTACACCGGGCAGCCGGTATAAAATGAGAGTGTACCATCGCCCTTAGCACTGAGTATCAGAGACCGGCTGCCGTACAGTGCAAATATCTTTCCTCCTTTTACCAGTTGCCAGAAACCCGGCGCATGTACCGCAGCATCTGCTATATTGCCTTCTACTATTGTAACACCTGAATATACCGGCGCTATAGATGTAAGCATTGCGCGTACTGCAGAGTTGGCACCATCAGCAGCTACTACTATATCAGCGGGGGCTGATGTGCCATCTGCAAACTGTATCTGCCAGGCCTTACCATCATGCATCATCCCTGCATAGCGCCTGTTCCACACTACAGTACCGGGCTTAAGGGATGCCAGCAAAAGATTGCGTAGCGGTGCACGGTCTATCTCCGGGCGGCTTTCTGCCACTGAGCCGGTACCGGTGTGCTCATCATATACTACATGAGCATCTTTATCCAGCACCCGCACCAGCCCGGCATGAGGGCGATAAGCCGCCTCAAAAGCCGCCATAAGACCTGCCTGCTGTAATGCCTTCAATCCTGACTCCTCATGAAGGTCCAGCGTAGCCCCCTGATAACGTGCATGCTCATCTGCATCCCGCTCATATACATGTACCGTTACTCCCTGCATCTGCAGCAACCGGGCCAGTGTGAGCCCTCCGGGACCACCACCTATTATAGCTATTCTTTTGCTCTGTATCATTTCGCCTGTCCTTTATATATTAAGACAGGGCAAAATTATTGCTCGGGCAGCGTGGAAAATTGTATAAATCGGTCATTCTTATTCAGGTACAGCTCCCGGGGTGTAACACCAGACAGCTTACGGACATGCTTTATAAAATGAGACTGGTCGGCAAAGTCAGGGTCGGGATATAGCTTACCCTGCTTTATATGGGGGAAAGAGGCCCTGAATCTGAGTATATCGCAGTAAGACTTGAGCGAGATACCTATCCACTCATGCAGATAGCGGTTTATCTGCCGGGCACTCCAGTACACCTCCCTGGCCAGAGTACCTACCCTTACACTACCAGCCGATGCATATATTATATCTGACAGCCGCTGCCGCCGGGAATCTGTTTCTGCCGGCAGCAATGAGAGCAGCGTCTCACTCATTACATTGCAGAATTCTTCAAATGAAGCAAACGATACAGTTTCCAGATTCAGAAACTGTGGTGGCAGCTCATAATAGCAGTCTACTAGTACAGGAAACTTTTTTCTGAACAGATACTCAGGTGCCAGCATGCGGAAGCTGACACAATACATGCACATCCCAGCCGGAATGATAGTGCGCACAGGCTGGCTATCCACCCCCAATAGTATAAAATAATCACCACGCCCGGGAATGAATGAAGCATCAATTCTACCATCGGGTAACAATGTTATCTCCCTGTCTGCAGTACCTTCATTATGCAGCATCCAGAAACAATCCACAAAATTACCAAGGGGAGGGGGTGGAATTACGTCTTTGTAACTGATACCGGTCATAGCTGGCAATAATATTTATAAACAAATATGAAAGGAGTGCTTTATGCAAATGTAGCAGATAGCCAATACAGAAGCATTTTTACCATTTTGTTATAAATATCAAACCCACACCATTTCATTATATTTGCCACCTTTCGTACCCGCTATAATATGCGTAGTATATTTATTAAAGAAATCAACTCATTTTTCAGCTCGGTGATGGGCTATGTGGTGCTATTGGTATTTCTGATAGCCTGTAGCCTGTTCCTCTGGATTATACCTCATTTCAGCATTCTGAACTATGGATATGCATCCATGGAGCGCTTCTTTGAGATAGGCCCCTGGCTTTTGTTCCTCTTGGTGCCTGCCGTTACCATGCGTTCATTTGCCGATGAGTTTCGCACCGGCAATATAGAATGGCTATCCACCAAACCGGTTACCGATATTGAGATAATACTGGGTAAGTATTTTGCCACACTGGCACTCATAGTGTTTGCACTCATACCCACACTTATCTACGTCTATACCATAGATAACCTATCCTATACTGATATCCATATTGATTCTGCTGCCATTATCGGGTCTTATATCGGCCTTTTTTTCCTGGCAGCTACGTTTGCTGCTGTAGGTATATTCTGCTCCTCACTTACCTCCAATCAAGTAGTAGCCTTCCTCATAGCGCTGCTGGCCTGTTATGTGCTTTATACAGGCTTTGAGCAGCTCAGTAAGCTGCCAAAATTTGCCGAGGGTATTGACTACTATCTGAGCATGGTAGGTATGGAGTTTCACTACAACTCTATAAGCCGCGGCTTTATAGACAGTCGCGACATAGTATATTTTGTATCAGTTATCATATTTTTTATAGCGCTTACCCGTTACTC
This sequence comes from Bacteroidia bacterium, assembly GCA_030427635.1. Lineage (GTDB taxonomy): Bacteria > Bacteroidota > Bacteroidia > Chitinophagales > Chitinophagaceae > Nemorincola. The sequence continues at coordinate 47,805 of JAUIBA010000015.1, read as the reverse complement.
CCTTGCGGCTCGTACTACCGGTGTAAGCAGTGGACTGGGCAGATAATAATCGTTTATGGCAAAGAAAAATCCGGTTAATAAGCAGATAGGGCAGGCAAGGTTACGCCTCGTTATCATGGCAGCCATAGTCGTTTGTCTGAACGTGCTGGCATCTTACTTTCATACCGGGCTGGATCTCACCCGGGAAAAACGCTTTACACTTACAGAGCCTACCAAAAAGCTGCTGCGCAATATGCAAGAAGTAGCTGTGGTAGAAGTATATCTGAAAGGCCAGTTCCCGGCGGGCCTGCAGCGGCTGCAGGAGGCTATACGTGAGCGGCTGCGCTCATTTAAGGAGTATGCCGGCAGCCACATCGTTTACCGCTTCATTGACCCCTTTGAAGGTAAGAGTGAGAAAGAAAAGAAGGCCATTGCGCATGACCTGGAAAACAAGGGTATAAAAGTAATGGAGCTGAGTACCCAGGATGATGATGAATACTCCATGAAAACCTTTTTTCCGTTTGCACTGGTAAAATATAACGGAAGGGAAATGCCCATATATCTGCTGGATGCCCCACCCGGTGGCGGCTCTGAACAGCAGATGAGCTATGCCGAGGCTATGCTGGAATATAATTTTGCCAGCGCTATAAACCGTATGGGTAGAGCCGACAAGCCATCCATAGCCTACCTTACAGGGCATGGTGAGCCGCTGGGCGTAAAAACATATGATATGCTGTCACGGCTGCCCGGCGTGTATCATCTGGACTCGCTGGACCTTCCCCATTCACTGGAGATACCTGCAGCATACGAGGCCATTATTATCAATCAGCCCACGGAAGCATTTACCGGCCCCGATAAGCTGAAGATAGACCAGTATGTAATGAGAGGCGGACGGGTACTATGGGTAATCAATGCCCTCAATGCATCTACTGACAGCTTTGCCAACAGTCCACAGTTCATAGCGCTGGAACACCCTACAGACATAGATGATATGTTGTTCCGCTACGGGGTACGTGTTAACCAGGACCTGCTGGAAGACATGCAGTGTAACCCATTACCCCGGATACTGAATAATGGTCGCCCTGAGCTGCATGACTGGGTATATTTCCCTCGTATCAATCCATCGGCCGACCATCCGATAGTAAAGAATATGGACCTTATACTGGCTGGCTTTACTAACACCATTGATACTATCAAAACCGAAGGAATAAAGAAAACCATATTGCTGCATTCATCCAAATACAGCCGTACATCCCGTGCCCCGGTACGTGTAAGCCTCTCTATGATGAGCTATCCGCTGAAGCATGAGATGTTTACAAAATCATATCTGCCGGTAGCAGTACTCCTGGAAGGTAACTTCCACTCGTTCTATGCCAACAGGCTGGCACCTGAATACCTGCGACTGCTGGACTCTCTGAAACATCCTTTCAAAGCACAAACCGATAGTGCCGGGGCTATGATAGTAACTTCTATAGGGGAGATATTCAGCAACGGCTACTCTCAGAAAGATGGGGTGCTGCCTATGGGCTACTATAATTTCACTCAGGAGTTCTTTGCCAACAGGGCTTTTCTTCTGAACTGTCTGGAATATCTTACTGACCATAGCGGTATACTGGAAGCACGCTCAAAAGATGTAAAACTGCGCCTGCTGGACCGTGGCCGTATAAAAACGGAAGAAGGTAAATGGCAGGCTATTAATACAGGTATCCCTATTGCCATTGTACTCATATTTGCATCAGCCTATACTTTCTTCCGCAGACGCAGATATGAGGTAAAAGCTGAGACTAAAAAAACGGATAAACCCCATGCGTAAGACATTTGTATATATTGCTATTCTGGCCGTACTGGGTGCGGGTGTGTACTTTATACTTCCCGGCAATGTGAATAAAAACCCCTACGGAGAAACAGAAGCCGGCTTTAATATAAAAGATACAGGCGCCATAGGTAAGATATTTCTGGTAGCTCAGGACGGTGAGAGTATTCTTGTAGAGCGTACTGACAAAGGATGGATAGTAAACAACACCTGGCCGGTACTGCCCAGCACGCTGGACCAGCTGATGAATACACTGGTAAAACAGCAACCGCTGTACCCGGTAACGAAAGCAGCACATGACAATGTAATCAAAACCTTGTCTACACACGGTATCAAGACCGAGCTGTATGACCGTCAGGGGAAAAAGATGCGCGTGTTCTATGTAGGAGGCGCAGCTGCCGGGGGCGAGGGTACCAACATGCTTATGGAAGGCGCAGAGCAGCCTTATGTAGTAGAGACTCCGGGATTTGTGGGATATCTCACCCCCCGCTACTCTACACACATACGCGATTGGCGCGACCGTACTGTATTTGACTTTACCCCCAATGACATCCGATCAGTATCAGTACACTATGACGGAAAACCTGACGAGTCATTTACCGTAGTGAATGGCCCCGGCGACAAGGTATCGGTAATAGTGCCTGATGGTGTAGTAAAAAAAGAAGACAGCCTCAATACCAGAAGAGTACATAGCTACCTGAAATTCTTCAGCAACATAAACTGTGAGGGATATCTGAACGGATTGGAAGATAATGACACCACCTTCAAAACAGCTCCAAAACACTCTACAATAGAAGTGACTACCCGCAGCGGCAAATCTCAGATGGTAGATGTGTACTGGATGGCACTGAACAAGCGTAGTAAAAACAGAAAAGAGTCCAACTTTGGTGAAGAAGTGCCGGAAGAGTTTGACTCTGACCGTATGTATGCCGTGATGAATGACTATAAGGACACCATCATGATACAGATACTTACCTTCCGGAATATCTTCAGGCGTGGTAAGGAATTTTATACGCCCGATATGGCCCCGGCCAAAGCAGACGGGGCAGCTCGCAGGTAAGCACCCGATATCTATAATATTCAATACAGGTATATGATTTATGGCGGTGAGTCTATGGCAGGTGTAGAGTGGTTGCGACAGCGACTACAGGAACCACTGCCTGGATTTACAGCGCAGGAGCGTATGATGGGCCGGGTTATACCCTCGCCACCTGCAGTACCACAAAATGCACGTATCAGCGCTGTATTGTGTCTGCTATACCCGGGAGATACGGGCCTGCAGATGCTGCTGATGCGCCGCATAGAAGATGGCAGGGCACATAGTGGCCAGGTTAGTTTTCCCGGTGGCCGCCAGGAGCCGGAAGACCCTACCCTGCTGGACACAGCCCTTAGAGAAGCAAACGAAGAAGTAGGTGTGAACCGTGAAGATATAGATGTGCTGGGCCCACTGTCCTCGTTATATATACCGGTAAGCAACTTCAATGTTTTCCCGTTTGTAGCATTTGCCCCTTACAAGCCTGCTGTACGCATCAGCGAGCAGGAGGTATCCTACCTGATAGAAGTTCCCGTAGCGCACCTGCTGGACGACCGTAACAAGATTCTCACAGAAGTAGTATCACCGGCACTACCTGGCGTAAAGCTGAAAGCAAAAGCATATAACCTTACTGATGGCGGTATCATATGGGGTGCCACTGCCATGATGATAAGTGAGCTGGAAGTACTGATGAAAGAGCATAAGCCACACTGGTAACAGCCCGTAATAATAACGGAGACGCTGCATGCATCTCCGCTACTTATATACTGTTTATCTATTCTTATTTACTTACTTCCCGACAGAAAAAGTTCCAGGGCAGACACCATAGATGGAGCATTGGGGGCCGGTGCTTTTATATCCAGGCGCATTCCACTGTCTTCTACCGCTTTCGATGTGGTAGGCCCGAATGCACCTATCATAGTACCATTCTGTTTGAAAGAAGGGTCATGCTCAAAAAGGCTCTGTACACTAAACGGACTAAAGAATACGATGAGGTCATAACCTGAATCCATCACCTCTCCTATTTCATTGGATACCATCCGGTACAGTGTTACCTCGGCATGCTTAATATTATGCTTCAGCAGATGGTTACCTACATCATTTCTGCCATTGTCTGAAACAGGCAGAATGTACTTTTCATTTTTATGCTTGGTAATGACATCCTGCAGGCCACCGGTACTGCCGTCGGCAGAGAAGAAGACCTTACGCTTACGGTACAGTATGAACTTCTGCAGATATAATGCTACAGCCTCGGTAATGCAGAAGTATTTCATATCCTGCGATACCTTGACTTTCATTTCCTCACATACTCTGAAGAAATGATCCACAGCATAACGGCTGGAGAAAATAATAGCGGTGTAATCAGAAACGTCTACACGCTGTTTACGGAACTCTTTGGCACTGACACCCTCCACCCTGATAAAAGGATGGAAGTCAAGGGTAAGATCATATTTCTTCGCGAGGTCGAAATAAGGCGATTTGTCGGTTTCGGGCCTCGGTTGAGTAATCAATATACGGCTGATCTTCACTTCCTTTTTTTCAGCACTCTTTTTTTGCGAACGCACTGCTTTGGCCATATACAAAGATTAACGAAAGGGGTACTACCGGTATCGTCCGGAATTTAGAGCCGGTGGGCTTCAGAAGCATCAATCAGAACAACAAACCCTTCACAAGCAGCTTCATAAGCACAGCTATCGGCAATAATTCCGAGGCGCAAAGGTACATAAAAAAATGGAAACGACTGTATTGGAAGAAGGAACCAAACACCTTCCACGACCTGAGGTACCGATTCAGCAGCAGCAGACCGCAGGCAATAAAGGAAAGAAACAGTGCCTGCTGCGCCCACTCTCTTGCCGCAAAGGCCAGTACAATAATGAAAGGTAGTAAAGTAATGGCAAGAATCTTGTTTATCAGAAATACATTGAACAGGTAATGCTCAGTTACCCCCTCTACCCTGAATGCCCAGCCACTGAAACGCACTGCGGCATATTTCACTATATATATAAGTCCTGTGCCTGCTATAAGCAGTACTATGAGCAGTGATGAAGGCAGTGAACCGGGAGGCCCGGGCGTAAAAAACTTTACTACATAATAAATGTATGCGCCACCTGCTATGGTGAAAAATACATTCATCAGAAAGTTGGGCAGGCCGGCACTCTGCAGCTGTTCTTTCAGCTGCCGGTTACTGAGTGTAGGATTCCAGAATGCACGCCACAGGTTTATAAAATATCGTGTGTCTACATACCGTATCAGTCCCAGTATCAGGCATAACGCCAGCAGCAGGTAAAAGTCTGATGTCTGTGTGGATGATGGACGCATAGACTGTACATCGGCCACTACATAACCGCTGGCAAGCATTGGGTGTGCCGCAAGTGCGCTATCGGCCATGTGCTGTGCCATCTGCTCTATTACTACAGGGTCGCCTGGCATATCTATACCCCATGCAGCAGGGTCAGGGTGCTGTGCCCGGCACAGCATCCCTGCCACCATAAATAGTACTATGTACATCAGGCGCAGCATGGTACTGCAAAATTAGCAGTTAGCCCACGCATTCCCCATTGCACTTGCATACATTCCTGAGTATTTATCCACTACGGCATGTGGATAGCTGCAAAAACGGATATCAGTTACCCCGGAATTCCGGTTTGCGCTTTTCCAGAAACGCCTGTACCCCTTCTCTGAAGTCAAATGTCCCCCCCGCCTGTATCTGCAGGTCCTTCTCCCGCTCCAGCTGACGCTCAGTAGAGTGGATATAGGTTTCATTCAGCAACTGCTTGGTAAGTGCCAGACCACGGGTAGGCATCTTTGCCATATTCAGCGCTATTTTTCGTGTTTCCTCTGCAAAGTGGTCATCGGGAAATACCTTGTATATCATACCCATTGCGGCAGCTTCTGCAGCACTTACCTTATCGCCCGTCATCATAAGTGCCGATGCGCGCTGCATACCTACAAGCCGTGGCAGGAACCATGTTCCGCCACTATCAGGGATGAGACCTATTTTACTGAAAGCCTGGATGAAAGAAGCGCCTTCAGATGCATAAACAATATCACATGCCAGTGCTATATTGGCACCGGCACCAGCTGCTACTCCATTTACAGCAGCTATTACCGGCTTCTCCAGGTTACGTATACGCATAATGGTAGCATTGTAATGCTCCCGCACCATACGTTCAAAATCTTCTGCACTCGGGTCGGTAGCTTCTGCCAGGTCCTGGCCTGAGCAGAAACCTTTCCCTGCCCCTGTTATGTATATACATCGTATATTCTCATCAGCAGCACATGTATCCAGGTCGCGCTGAAGCAGAATTGCCATTTCCCGGTTATAGCTATTGTATTTCTCAGGGCGGTTAAGAGTTATGAAACCCACACCGTTTTCTCTTGTTAATAGTACTGAAGACATGTCTCAAAGTTACTTTAATTACCTGAAAGAAGCAGCCGCCCCGGTACCCGGGACGGCTGCTGTAATTGTAATGCTTTCTTAAAAAAACTATCGGATAAGTGTAATATCGCCCTTCTGCTCTACGGTTTTACCACCGCAGTCGAAGCGAACATAATAGAAGTAAGTACCCATATCCTGTGGCACACCATTATAGGTACCATCCCATGAAGGATTAGAGTTGGCACTTTCAAAGATGGTCTGTCCCCAGCGGTTGCTGACACGGAAGATGTGGAATCTTCTGTACCCTGCAAAACCTGGACGGAACCTGTCATTCAACCCGTCACCATTAGGTGTGAATGCATTAGGCAATGATACCGTACAGCACTCGTCAGGTTTGAAAGCTTTAGTATAAGTAGCATGACATCCGAACTGGTCTGTAACCGTAAGGCTTATGCGACCATTCAGCTGCTCTATACGCCCCCATATTTCCGGCATGTTCTGATTTACGAACGAATGTTCAGGCTCCCACATGTAGCTATAGTTGTAATCACTTACATGTGCTTTGAAATGCAGGCTGTCCTCTATACAATAGTTATCAGGAATATCTATCACATCAAATAAAGGATTAGGCAGCTTGTGTACTTTCACAGTATCTGCTGTAGGCAGTGCAGTACAGCCCTCAGCGGTGAAGCTCTTTACAGTTATGATGTGTACTCCTTCCTCTTCCCAGCTAAGCACATATGGGCCACCGGTGTTTTCATTTTTAGTTACCAGCTTCACTACAGGCGATGACAGAATGGGATTGCCATCCAGCGTCCATGTATATGTATGAGAGTTGTTGGTATGGTTGGTAAGTGCCAGCGTTATGGTATCACCAAGGCAAATATCCTGCTTGATGTATGCATGTGCATCTGGTGCTGGTATTACCCTTACAGGCATCGTATCAGATGTAGCGCATCTGCCACCGTAGTTGCTCACAGTCAGTATTACATCATGTCTGCCCCATACGGTATCAAAGCTTACCATTACCGATTCTCCATCATAGCTGGTACCATTTACAAATGAAGCGCCTACCGGCAGAGACCATGTATAAGCAGGATCTATGTAGCTGGGTCCATCATAATTCATTACCAGTGAGTCGTACTGACATACCCAGTCACGCTCAGCCTGTATTTCAAAGTCAGGCAATACCAGTACTTCTACCGATATAGTATTGCGCTGGCTTTCGCAGGCGTTCTGAGTCTGAGTCACAAACCATGTAGTTACACCTGGCACTTCTACAGGTGGTACCGGAGCTGAGAAGCTACCCGGTGTACTTGTAGCGGATGTGTACCAGCGCAGGCTGTCGCCCATTGCTGTTAGTGGTGGCACGTTGGGTGTATGCTGGCAGTAGCTGGTATCTTTTGTTACCGGCATAGATGGCTCAGCTACTATGCGTACCGGGAACCTTGCGCTATCGCTCACACAACCGAAAGGCGATGTCTGGGTAACATAATAATCATAGATACCTGCAGCTGTATCTGTATTAGGTACAATACCACTCATCCCGCTGCCCGATGTGATGCCGGGGGTTGCACCCAGTCCGTACCACGTAGTTGTATATCCTGAACCGCCAGTGGTAACGCTTAACTGATCCGCCAGCTTAAACTGACAGTAGCGCACTTCAGGCACAATAGGAGGCGCTGGCTTGGGGTGTACCGTTACAACCGTATTGATACGGCAGGAGGTAGCCAGTGTGTAGTATACCACAGCTGTGCCTGGTGTATGACCCGTCACTACTCCCGTTGTACCGTCTATAGACGCAATAGCAGGATTAGAAGTACTCCATGTACCGCCAGGCGTAGCATCACCCAGTGTAATAGTCATATACTGACACACACCTGTAATACCTGTAATAGGTGCCGGAATAGGATTAACCACCACTGTTACAGAATCTATATTACTCTCACAGCTACCTATAATCTGGTTAAAGTAAAACTTATAAGTACCCGCTATGGTTGTATTTACGGTAGGAGGCGTTACTGTACCCCCTGCACCCGAAGCGGTACTATACCAGTATACAACTGCTCCCGGCTCTATATCAGTTACAGTAAACGGTATAAACGTATCATTCTGACAGTAAGGACTGAATGCATTTACAGTGGGAGGGTCAGGTGTTTCTACCAGATAAACATAGGTACTTGCTGTATCCTTACATCCGAATACAGTCTCCACTATCACCTGATACGTTCCGGTATCGGTTACACCAATGCCTGTTTTTATTGGGTTTTGTAATGTAGAGGTAAACGATGGTGGATATGCACTCCAGTTATAAGTAACAGATGGTGAGTCACATACAGAAAACAAAGTGAGTGTACTACCTGCACCTAAACATAGCGGTGCATTACTGCTGGCTGAGACATTAGGCTTATGACGTACGTTTATAGTTACATCTATTGTATCAGAAACGCCGCCTATGGTACGCACACAGGAGAAGGTACCATTATGAGCTGCTGTAGTAGGGAATATCACAGCCTGCTGCGTAGTAGCAAATACCGTTGTTGACGGAGCAGGACCATACCACATATAGGTAGCACCCGTAGAGTCTCCGGGCCTGTTCAGCACCAGGGTATCACCTACACACGCATTACGGCATGGGCCTACAGTAATGTATGCTCTGGTGGTATCATTACATCCCAGTACTGCAGCAGTATAAGTAGTAGAAATAGGAGGATTTACAGGCAGATATGGTCCTGTACCCAGGTAAGCGCCCGTGGCTGTATTATACCAATAGGTAGCACCGGTAGCAAACGGTAGCGGTGCATACGGAATAGATGCTACAGTATAAGTAGCGCCTGAGGGTGTAAAACGCCATGCTTCAGGCGGCGTTATTACACTCCATGTAGGTGTCCAGTCGCGGCCGGGAGCCACAGTAGCCAGTGTGCCTGCTGCATTCTGAATACCAGTGATAGCACGTCCGTTATTCCATGCACACACAGTTTTGTGTGCAGTATGTACTTCTATCAGGTTTGATGTTTCATATAGTATTACCTGGCTGGTTACCCATTCTGCAGTACATGAGTACATTCTTGTACCACACCAGGTAACAGAAAATTTACGGTTTGGTGCCGTACCTGATGTAGAGCGGGTTATGGTTCCTCCGGCTGGTATGTATATGTCGCACCAGGGGCCGCATATGGCATTACGCATATTGGGGTTACCCAATAGCGCAGCTGTGATAGGCCATGGACAATAAGCACCGGCGAGCGTAAGGTCAAAATTCAGTACCCCGTTAGAGCCTATTACCAACTGCGTATAGTTAGTACCATAAAAGTTAAAAGTAAAGCCGATAGGCGTAACACCAGAGTAGCCATCATCTGATGTAATACCTGCTCCGGTAGGAAGCGTACCAATTACTGTAGCATTAAGTACATGCCCGTTACAGTCGCCGGTATCAACAACTGTAAGCTGCGCCCTGGATGCAAAGAAAGTAAGGCACATGGCAACAGTAAGTGCTGAAATTTTCCTGATAAAGGTAGAACCCATGATAAACGTTTTTATCTGTTTTAAGATAGTTTGTTTAGCGTTATATAGTAAACATGGCCGGATAGACCATCTCTTTCATAAAAGACATACAGCTGTAGCTATGCGTTGGCTTTTTATGAATATTTAATCTACAATAGCATAATGAACATATTTTTAATTAAATATAAATTGCTTTTAGTTAAAATATATATTGCATTTCACACCGGCTTCAGTACTATACAAAATACCTATTGTAAATATACAACTTTGTTCTGTTTGTATATGAATTTGAACATACATCTTTGTTAATCAGCCACATATTATTTATCTGTACCTTTGCAGCCCTTTAGCAGGAAGGTACACAATGAAGTCAGTAGCATTTCATACACTGGGCTGTAAGCTTAATTATTCCGAGACATCGGCACTGAGCCGTATGCTGGAAGCTGACGGCTTTATAAAAAAGGATTTTGACGACCTTGCCGATGTGTATGTAATAAATACATGCTCCGTTACAGAAAATGCCGATAAAGAGTGCCGACAGATTGTACGGCGCATTCAGCGCCGCAACCCTGATGCAGCTGTAGTGATAACCGGCTGCTATGCACAACTGAAACCGCAGGAAATAGCGGCTATTGAAGGCGTAGATCTGGTACTGGGTGCTGCAGAAAAATTTAACCTTGCTGCACACCTGCGGGAAATAGCTGCCGGCCCTGCCGATGGTGGAGGCGCAAGGATTTGCTCCTGCGACATTGAGGACGTTTCCGGGTTTCACAGCTCTTATTCAGTCAACGACCGCACACGTACATTCCTTAAAGTACAGGACGGCTGCGACTACAACTGTAGTTTCTGCACCATACCGCTGGCCAGGGGTCATAGCCGCAGCGATAGTATAAAAGGAGTACTGGCAAATATTAATGAGCTGGCACAAAGTGGCGTAAGGGAAGTAGTACTTACCGGCATCAACCTGGGCGACTTTGGCAAAGGAGCCGATGGCGGGCGCACACGTGACTCATCATTTCTGGAGCTGATACAGGCCATAGATGCCGATGCGGCCCCGGGGGTAGAGCGGTTCCGTATTTCATCTATAGAGCCCAATCTGCTCACGGATGAGATTATAGACTTTGTGGCAGGCTCATCCCGCTTCATGCCTCACTTTCATATACCACTGCAGAGTGGTAGCGACCGCATACTGGGACTCATGCGCCGCCGCTACCGCAGCAATCTGTACACCGACAGGGTGCAACGCATAAAAGCGCTGATGCCACACTGCTGCATAGGTGCCGATGTGATAGTAGGCTTCCCCGGCGAGACAGATGAAGACTTTCAGGATACTTTCCGTTTCCTGCATGAAACAGATATATCCTATCTGCACGTATTCACCTACTCTGAGCGTATCAATACACTGGCTGCAGAGATGGATGCTGCAGTACCCATTCACATACGCAATGAGCGCAATAAAACCCTGCGCAACCTCTCTTACCAGAAAATGCAGTATTTCACTGAGCAGCAGCGCGGCCAGATGCGTAATGTACTCTTTGAGCATACCAGCAAAAACGGTATGATGGAAGGATATAGCGACAACTATGTACGCATACAGGCGCCACACAGAGAAGACATGGTGAATAAGATTGTAGCATGGCCACTTTAAAGCTACACCCATTCCCGTAACGTTATTTTTTTCTTACCTTCGCTGTCCCAAATTAAGGTCTCGTAGCTCAGTTGGTAGAGCAGCTGACTCTTAATCAGCGGGTCTAGGGTTCGAGTCCCTACGCGACCACACCTTAATTTAATTGGTTATCAAGGCGTTACATGCAAAATGTGACGCCTTTTTACTTTCTGCAGAAAATTGCCCGCACTGAAACTTGCAGTATCCGTTGGAAGGAAACTTCTGAACGGCCTTCTGTCGCAGTATTTGTCAGGTTCGATAGTGACGTCAAAGCATTGAGTTTAAATTCGTTTTGTTTCACCACTTTCTACTCTTGAAGGTCATTTGATCTTTTTATAGAACGACATGCTGCTCAACCAACTGAGCTACGAGACCATGTGTGATGGATGAGCTTTTTTGTAATCACCCAATTCCCCATTGGACGCAATTTTTGCTGTCTAAATGTCAATTGAGTGGCACATTGCTGGCGATGATTGCGCGTCAACCAGTTCCGCCATGAACTCCTTGATTACAGTCATAATACAGAAGATAGAAATGGTTGACTAGGTAAGAACGTTCCTTCAGTGAGCTGTATATAGAAGATTAAACTTCCAATATGTGTATATAACTATGGTGAGTTTACAGATTATACATGAAAACTCACCATGGTTATTCTTGTTGGCATTCTACTACCTCTGCAAATAAATTGCATACAAAACGCTTCTAACCTTTTGCCTTAAAGATGCAAAGACACATGATACTTAACCCCAGATGTTGCAATAGAAGTATGTTTCATTGTTAGTTATTGATTCTCAAAACTTTGCACAGTTAAAATCCAACTGCATTACAATTGAATTTTAATCAAAATTGACATTGACAACCAAGAAGTTAAGTCAATTATTGCACTTTCTATTGCAACATCAGGGATAAACTATCTAACTGGCGCTATACATTATTCATAAATTATTTTATAACCTATGCTTTTCAATTCTTGAGCAGAAATATCTATTCTCTTAAGTATCTTGTTATGTATACGAATGGTGTCCCAACCGTACTTGCTAATTGTATCTGTATTAAAAAAAAAGTAAGAAAATTTCTTTCCGGGGGCAGCATCTATCTTACTCTCCCATTTTTCGGAACTTTCATATGTTTTTGATTCCGAAGGAACCAATTTCGATATTAATCGTCCATCGTTTGGCGGTATGCTTGTATCTGGGTAGTTATATCCAATAACATAGGTAATATTGGCTGTGGAATTATTCGTTACAGTCAATAAATATCTGTAATCTGCTACGCAGCCTGTAAAAGCAAATGTTATTGCTAAAAAAGATCTTTTCATAAAAAAATGTTACCAAGTTAATTTAAAAATTTGTATCCATTGTACCCTATCTGCTTATCAATAGTGGGCAAAACCTTTTAGAAAATCATCTTTTGCTGAAAAATCTTGTTTTATTAAAATGTTGAGAAATATGCTCGTCGATACCTAGCTTGGCGTAGACTCTGTCTAAGTCACAGTGGAGGGCAATCTCTAATTGCCGTGCAGTAGGCATAACAACATAACCCCACTCGTCCCCGAATGCTTCGGAGATGCTACGGCACGCTTCATTCCGCCATTGTTGGTGTTCCTCCTGTACAACCATGTTATAAGTGCCTTATTTTCAATTAAGTACAAAAATGGTTGTACCCACCAATCAACGGCACGGTGTCTATGGATTCACCAACAACCAGCACATGGTTAAAGATACACCGGAGTCACGAAGCCGAAGCTATCTGCACCGCAGTTATCCATGCCCTGCTACCTCTGGCTGCGATATACAAAACGGGGCTTCTGCTCAAAACAGAAACCCCGGTAAGATGAAGAGTGGACTTTTGTAATAATGATGAATTCGCAAGGCTAGTATCCGAAACAAATAACATTACTTGCAACGACCTTACTTCATTTTATAATTCACCAGGGCCTTATGTATTTTCCGCTCCCAACTAACCTGTTGCTGATAGCGTGTGCCCCATCTGGTCTCAAAATCATAACGCTTTTGCTCGTCTGCCAGCTCTGATGTTAAAGAATCAAATATTCTCCCGGACTCCACTCTTACTGTACTTTTTTCAAAATTTCGTGAGTTCAATATGCGGCTCAGCATCTCTGCATAAATCGCGGCAATATCAAAATGCGTTTGCTCATGATTCAGCGTGCTATCTGTGACATAATCCGGAAGATAAAATGAGCGACTTTTTTCAAACATTGCATTTGTATAGAAGTTATATCGCCCATTAAGAGGAATGTATGTATATGATACAATAATAGAAGAAAGAGCACTCGCCTCTGTTACACTATCTGGCACTCCTTGAAAATCTGCCCATTGGAGTTTGTAGGCACTCTGCCACTTTATCATATTATCCCTATTTTGGCCACGAGCACTATTGCATAGAGAAGTTAACGCCGAAACAGCAATTAATAATACGGTAAAAATATACATTACTTTTTCCACAAAACTAACACATACCGCCGTTGTTGGTGTTCCACACCAACAACCAGCACATGATTAAAGATACACCAGAGTAACGAAGCTGAAGCTATCTGCCCCCTGTTATACATGCCCTGCTACATCTAGCTGCGGTATACAAAACCGGGGCTTCTGCTCTAAACAGAAACCCCGGAAAGATGAAGTATGAACTTTCATGCTGGACGGATTCCTACAGCAGGCAGAGGTGCTTTCGCAAGCGGACGTTGCAAAAGATAAGAGAATATTTTTTTATAATTATACCATGGCACTATAATTGGCTTTTTGTTGTTATTACAATCGTCACCGGGTGACCAAACTAACAATACGACTGTGATTTGTCGGGTCAATATAAAATATTAAAATTATTTCATCGGTGCGAACGAAAGATTCACCTTTGTCATTTGTTTCAACTCCAGCCACCCATTCACATTGCTCTAAAATATTTGTCATAGCTTTTGTAAACCGTTCATTACCGTAGCAATTAACCATGCATCTACTTTTCAACAACTTTCCGCGCTCGGAAATTGTCAGCACTAAAGCATAGTGATCAAAATCAACTAAGATTAATTTACACAATTTCGCTAACTTAATTTGGTGATTTAAATGTTTAAGCAAACTATCACGTCCATACCTAAAGTGAGGGGCAACTATTGAACCGTCAATTTGAGGCTCATTCATACGTTCCTGGCCAGACGCCGTTTTCTTACAAAACGCAAGTATTATTGTAAGACCAACTAGAATTTTTTTGACAATTCCCATAGTATACACTTATTGTTTCCGCCATTGTTGGTGTTCCTCCTGTACAACCATGCTATAAGTACCTTATTTTCAATTAAGTACAAAAACGGTTGTACCCACCAATCTACTGCGTGCTGTCTATGGACTCACCAACTACCAGCACATGATTAAAGATACACTCCATTGTCCCTGATACCAGCACAACGCATCCGGAAAACGATATCAAAAGTCATTCTCCGAAAGAAATTATATTGACCGTATATTTTATTTTGTTATTTCTAAGCTCACATATTTATTCAAAAATCCTGCCTGTCTCGTACTTTATTCACCTATCCCCTATGATGTAAAAACACTGCAGTATATAACCTGACAATAGACGGCCAATAAGAATTGTGGATCATTTACATCGACTCATTAACAAGATTTTCAAACCTATCTTCTCCATATGGGAAAGCAACTCTTTTATAGCTGTACTTTACATGATAGAAAACTTCGCCTAATAAGAACTTCATGTAGTTTTTATATTTTTCTTTTCCTATGACTGTTACAACTATATTCTCCTTATTGTCAATATTTTTATATAAATAATATTGAACTGTGTTATAATTGGGATTATACTGTGCTAAATACCAATCGTAATAATAAAATCCATACTTAGAATGAATTTTGACGGATTTAGATGATATAACATCAAATACCGTTTTCATGTCGGCCAGAGTTAAATCATAGAAATTTGAAACACAAAAAGTATCACAGTTTACGGTATGTAAAATACATATAACAACACTTGTAGATTCATGTAGATAGGATATTTTAGACGAATCAGACAAGCGATTGCAATATTTGAATACATGTGGTAAGCTGAAATTAATATTTTGGGTATCAACTTCTTTCCATAGAATTTGACTATCAACCCCATCAATTTCATAAAACCAGATACCGTGTTGCAAGCCGCTAACAAAGTGTCCTTTTTGCCTTATAGTACCATTTTCAGAATGAAATACCCATTCTCCTATCTCTTGTCCATTAAATAATTGGCCTTTTATGGCTTCCTCTTTCTTCTCATTATCATAATATTCAGTATAGTCAATAGTCTCAGTCTGTTTATATGTACATGAGTAAAAAAGAACTAATATTAATACTATATTTCTCATTTCTTTCTTTACACTTTTGCCAAGATTAGTTATCCAATTGTCCCGGATATCAGCACAGCACATCCGGAAAACGATATCAAAAGTCATTCTCCGAACAAAATACATGAAACAACGCGCCCGATATAATACAATAGCTGTAGCCCAGTACCGCTAAACACGCATAGAAACTTTCACCTACTACACTACATAATACTCACCCTTCATCAACATCATCAGAACGTATATTTTATACTAACGCCACCAAAGTAGTTGATTTCTTTGGGAGCGGGGAGATATGCATCCGGCAGCTGATTAACGAATACCATCATTGGGTATTGTGTACCTGTCATATTATTTGCCCCTAAGTAAAGGTCGCAACTAAGAAAGCCGAACAGCGTTTTTCTCATACCAGCTTTTGCATTCAGCACGTTATAGCTGGCTGTCTTGTTCAGGTTGTCAGAGGTGTAGTACATGCCATCCCGGTAGCTATAGGTAACATTGGCATACAGCCCTGTTTTTGTTTGCAGGTCGGCCCCGGCATTGAATGTAACAGCAGGCACCCCTGCCACGGTCTTATTACTGTAGTCGGTCTCCACAATGCCGGTTTTATCAGCGCTCAGCTGCTGAAACCTGAAATCGCCATATCTGAAATGAGCATATGCTACATTGGCAAACGGCGATATAGAAGTAATGAAACCATTTTGCGCACTGTATGCCGTGTATTTTACCAGTGCCTCGGCTCCCGTATTATTCAGTTCGCCCCCATTCACCATATAGGTATAAGAGGTAGCCGTATTAGCAGCATCAGGCACAGCCACAACCGTCATCTTGCGGGCAAATACAGCATTGAATACCGCAACAGCATAGTATAGTTTTCCTGCCATTACCATCCCTTTCGAACCCACCTCTATCTGAGTACCTTTCTCAGGTTTCAGATTCGTATTCACCTGCCCGGTAAGCGGAATATAAAAATAGGAGCTTACGGGTGCCTTATAACCACTGCTGTAAGAAGCATATACAGAAACATGCTGCTTTATGAGCTTATTCACTGCAAGGTGCGGGGAAAGCATATTATTGTATGAGGCCTCGTACTTCCGGGGGGTACCCGTGCCATTTGGGTTATTGTTTGCTACGATATCCAATTGATCGTTCAGCTGCATTGAAAGTGCGCTGATACCTATGCCACCCGTTACAGAAAAACCCCGGCTCATTGCCAGTGTCCACTCTGTAAATGCCGCATAGGTATTAGATAGCGTATATACATTACTGCGTATGGCACCTATGATATTATACCCGGTAGGGTTAGCACTGTCCTTTACCATGCTATACCCTCTTGTATGTGCATTCTGTGATTGTGCCTCTATCCCGGTAATGCCTGTCAGCGTCAGGCTATTGCCTGCTTTATATCTGGTGTCTATCGTTGACCGGAAACCATAGTTGGCAGGGTTCTTGATTGTCCACCCTCCGGCAGAGCTTGCATTGTTGCTTACGCCCGCACCAAAAAGTGCAGTAGTATTAGAAATGTTATCATTGAATTTATAAGTTTGCCCCACACCTGCCCTGAAGCTGATAACAGCAGAATGTGCATCGTTAGCTATATAAGCGGGGTTACCGGTATACCTCATGGAATCGTACTGCCCGCTGGTAAGCTCCCCGTTACGCTGGTCATAGCTGTTACTGTAGCCTACATAGGTATTGATAGTCTGTTTATCATTCGGCCTGAAATCACCGGTTATATTCACAAAGTCTTTGTGAGATGCCGTATGTGGCATAAACCCCTCATAGAGCTGCTTACCATAGCTCACATTTACAGATGAGCGCACGCCTCCTATCTGTACCCTTGTGGTATACCGCTGCAACCCGTAGCTACCGGTCATTATGCCCTGACTTATGGATATCTTACCCTTCTCTGCCGGCTGTGTCTCCAGATTCACCACACCGGCAATAGCCTGTCCATACAGGGTACCGGCGGGCCCTTTTACTATTTCCACATTACTTACCGTCCCGAAGTCAATGTCATCTAACTGGGTTATTCCCTCGGCATCGGTCAATGAGATGCCATTCAGATATACTTTGTATCCCTGCCCGTCAAAATTGCTGCTCACACCATTAGTACCCCTTGCTCCGTTCCCGTATCCACGTATGTTAAATTGCTGCCCGCCCGATATGGTACGCCTTTCCATAGTCACGCCCGGCACATTCACATTCACGGCATCATCCATATAGATACCGGTACCACGTTTTATTTCCCGCTCTGTAAGCCTTACTACCGATACCGGCAGGGATAGCTGCTCCTTATTGGGGTTGGAAGTAGCTGTTATAATCACCTCCTCTATATCTCTGGAAAACGGTTCCATTACAATTTCCACCTTCTGCGCACAATTCTCTATCCGTTTCACGATAGCGGCAAAGCCTGCATGACTTACCGATAGCTCACCCTGGCCATTACAGGCTATAGAAAATCTGCCGCCGGTATCTGTAAGGGTTTTCATCCCACCATAGCGCACAACTGCATTGGCAACGGGGGTATTTGCTTTGTTTTTTATAACACCGGTGAGCTGTGCATAGGAGTAAACCACTGGCATCAGCATTGCCACAGCCGTCGTCAGAATATAGGTTGGTTTCATTATGTTATACTAGTCGGTTTAAACAGGTCTTTCGCCCTTTATTAGAACAGCATCCTGTAGCTGCACATCCCTGTACCTGCTCATGAATGTAATAGCAAAATCATTAACAGCAGCATATAAATGTTTCACCTCATTACACCGGTTCCCTACCACCAGACACTTCTGTAAAGTATCGAATAATAAATTTATTAACTTTAGCTGATAGTTAATACTGGAATGTATGGTTAGTAATAGAGGAAAGTTGGGATGGAAAATGGTAACCGGCACATTATTAATGTTAGCCACAACTACCACATTTGCACAGAACAAATCACCGTTCAATCTGCCGGGCACCATTCCGGTTCCTGAGTGGGTTAAGCAGGTAGACTGGCAACATCCGAACATACACAGTATTGACTCTGTAATAGGCGTTTATAACGCAAAGCCGGGAGCAGAAGAAGAGCGGGAAGAATATCATGAAGAGGGGGAAGATGAAGACTTCTTCGAAGAGCCCTATCTGAATGCATACATCCGGTGGCGAAATGAGATGGAGCCATTCATCCAGCCCGACGGAAAAATAAACTACGATCCTGACCATGCACGCAGAGAGCTGCTCCGCTCGCTGGAGATGCAAAATAAACCAGCCAACACGGGCACCGCTGCCAAAACCACCAGCGCCAGCTGGGCATTGCTGGGCCCTGTTGAGACCTATAAAGTGGGTACTGGTGAGCTGAGAAACTATCAGTCTAATATTTACTGTATTGCTATTGCCCCGTCCAACCCTAATGTGCTTTATGCGGGCAGCGAAACACAGACTTTCTACCGCTCGGCCGATAAGGGATTGCACTGGACATCTGTAAGCGAGTCGCTCACCAGCGCAGGGTCAAAATCTATAGCAGTAGACCCATGGAATGAGAACATAGTATATACCTATGATGGCTCTGCCAACCTGCTGATGAAAACAAGCGATGGGGGCACCACATGGACCGCCCTTACTGCCTATACCGGGGGCACCGGCAATGCTATAGGAATAAACCGTAACACGGGCAGGATACTGATAACAGGCAGTACCACCATCTACTATAGCGACAATGCAGGCACCACCTGGACCGCCGCTGCGGGTAGTACAGTGGGCGGTACGCTCTACGACCTGGCCATTAGTCCCGGCAACCCCGATACGGTATATGCATCAGGTTCTACAGCTTCTTCCGGCGGTACGCTTGTATTACTACGCTCTGTAAACGGTGGCACATCGTTTACCAATGTAAGCGGTGCAGTAGCAGGCAGCACCACCTCAGGCTCACGGCTGGGGGTATCTGCGGCTAACTCTAATTATGTGTATTGTGTAAACCTGGGCGGCTCAGTACCTCCCAGCATTATCAAATCTACCGACAGAGGTGCCAGCTGGGGTGTTACCGTTACATCTACTACCACCGGCCTCACCGGCTCCTCTGCCACTACTGGTCTGGGCATGTCCAACGGGCAGGGATTTTATGACCTGAGCATAGTAGTATCACCGCTGAATGCTAATCATGTTATAGCAGGCACCACTACCACCTACAAGTCTACCGACGGAGGCCTGAACTTCAGCCCTGTAGGCGGCTACTCAGGCCCCATGGGCATACATCCCGACCTGCAGCAGGCTGTGGCGCTGGGAGGGGACACCTATCTGGCTACAGATGGCGGTGTAAACCACTCCAGCGATTTCTTTACCACTCCTGCAAACTGGTCTGTCAGAAATTATGGACTACGCAGTGCTGATTACTGGGGCTTTGGTCAGGGATGGGATGAGGATATAGTAGTAGGTGGCCGCTACCACAATGGCGATGCCGCTCTGTTTGATGTATATGGCGTTGGCAAATCGCTGGCACTGGGTGGCGGTGAAGATGCTACTGGCCATGTATATCATGGCTACTCACGTACAGCAGGCTTCAGGGATATAGGCAATGTGATACTACCTGCCACACTCACTGGCGCAGCACAGTTCTCAGCTACCAATGTTCCCAATACTATGTGGCCGCAGGACAACTACTATGGGCAGTTTGCCAGCAAACTGATGGTAGACCCACGGTATTCAAATATCTTCTACCTGGGGAAAGACAGCACCCTGTGGCGCTCTTCCAACAGAGGCTTTTCATACATGTCGGTACACGACTTCGGCAGCAAGGTGTGGCGGTTTGACATTGCACGCAGCAACCCATCTGTTATGTATGTATGTGCCACAGGGGGCGTATTCAAAACTACAGATGGCGGCACTACATGGAGCAGCATTACCCTGCCGGTAACCTGGCAGTATTACAACTCTGATATAGCTGTAAATCCACTGAATGAAAATGAAGTATTCCTGTGCATGGCAAACGGTGCGGCTGCCAATAAAGTCTTCAGGTCAATAGATGGTGGTACCAGCTGGACAAACATCACCGGCACTGCTCTCAACGGGAAGAAGGTAGCATTCCTCCAGTTTCATGGAGGTACTGCCAGCGGGGTATATGCCATTACCAATACCAAGCCATCAAAAGTCTATTACAAAGACACCGCTATGAGCGACTGGGTAAACTTCAGCGACGGCCTGCCCGCAAGCCTCAATGCACGTGAGGGTGGACTCATCTTCTATCGCGACAACAAAATGCGCCTTGCAGGTAACTGCAGCATATGGGAAACGCCGCTCTATGCTACCGGCGCACCGGTGGCACAGCCCATGGCCGATAAACAACGTCTGGGATGTGCGAGAGATACGGTCAATTTCTTCGACTATTCCATGTATAACTATTCCGGAGCATCCCGCACATGGTCATTTCCCGGAGCACTGTGGGTAAGCAGCACTACCGACCTCCGCCCACAGGTAGTTTATCCCGGGGCCGGGGCATACAGTGTATCACTTACAGTAACCAATGCACTGGGGCAGACACACACACGCACCATAGACAGTATGATTATAGTGCAGGACGACAACTGTACACCCGATACCGTAGCTGGTCTCTGCCTGCAGATGAACGGTACCAATCAGACTATTGACATCGGCACCGCCAATATCAACAGCAATACCTTTTCCATATCGGCATGGATACAACCCTACGGCCTGCAAAAGAGTTTTTCTCAGATAGTAGGACACAGACCCTTTCCTGGCTCAGGCTCTACCGGTTTTGGTTTCGGCTTCAAGTTTGCAGGATATACACCTAACCTGGTACTGTGCTATACCGATAATATAGTGACCTACACCAATACCAGTTCCCTCATATGCGACAGTACCCGCTGGAACTATGTGGTACTCACCTACAGTCCATCGGGTGTGGTGCTATACCTGAATGGCATTGCCGACACGGTAAACAATGGGCCTATGCCGGTGATTGACCTCTCACAGGCACCATTTGTTATAAACCTGGATGTACACAACGGGCAGGGCTCAAAGTATAAGGGCGCAATAGATGAAGTGAAGATATACGACTACACCCTTAGCCAGGAAGAGGTAAGAGAAAAGATGCACCTCATCACCGACCCGGCTACAGAAACCGGACTGTTAAAATACTACCAGTTCAATCAGTATGATCCCATAAGTGGCAGTGTATATGACATGAAGGCCAACTTCAACACATTTGTTCCTGCCACCAATATCATATCATCCACAGCGCCTGTAAGCAGTGGCCGGGTATACCGGGCACCAATGGTCAATGCTGCCGGGCTCAATAGTTTTTCTGCTGCCAATATGGACTTATATCTACCCCCCTCAGGCTCCTACCCCGATGGCGAGATGGTAGCCTTCCACCTGTTTTCAAACCCCGATACACTACCGGGAAGCACACCTCCTGTACCCGGATATTTCATTATCAATAATTACGGAAACAACCAACTGGTATCACCGCCTGACAGTATGGTGATGAGTGGGCTTAATATTGGCTTCCCTGAATACTCGGCAGGAGACTTCAGGATATACAAGCGCCATGCATGTGACTTTGGTAATACCTGGAGCGCGGAACTGGACACAGCAGCCCATTTTGTTTATGCGGCAGCAGGCAGCAGCCTTAGCTGGCATAACAACTATTATGACACCGTGTTTACAAGCCAGTATGTAGTGCGTAACAATGATACTACCAACTATACCGGCACACATGATCCTGTAAAGACATTTACAATCATGGGGCCATATCCCAATCCTGCAAAGGAATGGACACAGGTCAACATTTACGTACCGGGTGCAGTACAGGGTGCAGCTACAATATCACTGACAGACATCGCAGGACGGCAGGTTTTGCGCACTGCCGAACGGCTATCTTCCGGCACTAACACGCTGCTGCTGCATTTACCCCGTCTCAGCGAGGGTCTCTACGTACTCACTGTAGAGATACCGGGATGGGGGAAGGCCAGCAGCAAGCTGGAGGTAGACAGGTAAATCTTATACAGATGAACATAGCACCTACAATGAAGAAAGGGAATGAAGCACCAATGGGGTGATGAGTTTAAAGGAACTTCAAAACAAAGCCTCAGTATTTCTCATGCAGGAACTGGCTATACCAGAAAGCAATATGAAAGATGCTAAATGATTAGAACGCAGCTGATGAAAAGGCTGCGTTTATTTTTATTGGCACCGCTATTACTAATAAAACTCACACATATACAGCCTGTAGTGTACCACGTTGTATCTGTGGCACATGTAGCGGAAAGAAACCATTCTGCAATGCGTACAGCGCCAGTCCTGTACGGGTATGAATATTCAGTTTATCAAACAATGAGTCTCTGTAAGTTTCTACCGTCCTCTGGCTTACACACATCTTATCTGCTATCTGCTTATAACTGTATTCTCCACAGCAGTATTCAAGAAATACCAGCTCACGCTTTGTAAACTGTGCCTCACGCTGATGTACTATGTTGGTAAACGCACTTACCGGAAATGTATCAGGCAGATACAATCTTTCCCGGTACAATCTTTTCAACGCTACTTTCAGGTCTGTAATACCTGAGAACTTTGAAATGAATCCATTTCCCCCGGCACAAAAAACCCTTTTAATCACAGCCGCAGTATTAAAGGTTGACACAACCATTATCAGTGCATCCTGCCACCTGTCGCGTATCTGAGCTATAGTACTCCACTCCATACATTTCGCAGCGCTTATTTCCAGTACACATATATCTGGCACCTCTGCAGCTGCACTCATATACTGCATTAACTCAGTACCGGTATCTGTTTGTATAACAACTTCAAATCCGCCTGAAAGATGTATGGACTGCGCTATACACTCGCGAAACATTTTCTGACTGTCGCATAAAGCAATTCTGATCGGTTTGTTTTCTGTGTTCATATAGTTAGGGATATAAGGATGGAGTTACAAAAGGGTTTAATGCGATACCGGCTATGCCGTACAATACGGGTTACACAATATCGGCACTCAGAATACCGGCATATATTTGAGTTACAATATTCACTGTTTCCCGCACCCCAAAATTAAACACCACACACAAAACAGAACCAAAAACCGAGCTGAAGATATCCACAAATTTCAATCACCCTTAGAGCAAACAAATAACTGCATATATCAACTGTTTACACCTTTCATAACATTTTCCAATACGCCCAGTCCGGTACACGCATTCCATCCGGGACCGGCAGTATAACCTAACTGCGGGCGTGCTGTAATATTGTTCCCCTTTACAATTTCCCGGAAAAAATCAGGGTTCTCATACAGGTAAGGATTTATAAAACCTATCGGGCTTCCCTTTATCTGATTCAGGCGGGCGATTAATCCTGCATAAAGCGGCGCTACAGCACTGGTCCCCCCCAGCATCATCCAATGACCATTAACCAGAATGCGGTAGCCGGTAGAGTAAGCAGCATTGCCGGCTACATCCGGCACACCTCTCCCCTTAAACCTGGATGGATTTAATGACATGGGTACATTGGCCGACTCCTGATATTGCGGAAGAGGAAAGTATTCGCTTATGCCACCGCCACCAGCTGCATGGTCAGAATCGTGCCATACACACTCTGACTTGATGATACCATTTTTTGCTACCAGCCGGGTACCGCCACACGCCAGAACATAAGGACTTGATGAGGGAAAGTCTACATGCACCTTACCATCATGCACACCATCGCTGGAGCCAAAGTCTCCCGTTGCGGCACAAATAGTGATGCCTGCGAGAGCAGCTTTCTTAAAAGCCTCATTGTATGCCTTTAATGACTGCCGTGTCCATTTTTTTTCAGGAGAACCCCAGCTGATAGATATAACCGAAGGTTTGTTTTTCCTGTCATGTATGGCCTTATTTATAGCATCCAGAAAGCCTTTGTCATTATTAGCAGCAAAATAAACTACAATCTTTGCACCGGGAGCTATAGAACCAGCTACCTGTATATCCAGCATTACCTCCTTATCATCACTATGCGGTATACTAGGTGCGTTTTGTTTACCATTGATACATACGCACGAAATATCGGGCATAGGTATACCCTGTAGGGCAAAATACTTTTTCAGGTCTTCTTCCCTGTATCCCCCCCCCAAAGCAATTATTGCAATGCATTGTCCTGTCCCGTCGCCCGCTTCAGGAAAGTTATATAACCTGCCCACATCTGCAGGCAAATACCCCCTGCTTCGCTTAGGTGCAGGAGAATCATTGTAAGCCAGCATAGTTATATGAGGTTGGGCACAAGGCCGGTCATCCAGCCCGTATATACCCTCAACAATATCTGCTATTTCTGATGGCACGTATATATATCCGGCCCTTCCTCTGAATGTTATTCCAGCTTCATCTGTATAGCGCTTTAACGGAGTTTTCAGTGCAGTTTCAAAACTCGCAATTGTACCATGCAGCATGATGGTACGCTCAGATTCATTTACCGACAGGATATCAAGATTAAAGTGTTCCGTAAACAGTTTCACCTTATTCAGAACACATTCAGAAAAGGCTGAAGCAGAATTATACATTTCCTCACCAGCAGCGGTATCATTCACCGCCTCATCAGTTTGCGCTGTATTGATTAACAATGTCACCTGAATATTTTCAGATGTATCAATATCGCCGGAGCTTAAAGTAGCAACAGGCTCTTTATAACTATCTGCCAGAATTACATAATCCGGATATTTAATGGCTGAATTTGTCATATTAAGGGTTATAGATGGTTTATAAATTATTTTAAGCGCTGATGACATCAGCCTACAGACTGTGCCCATGAGCTCACTGTTTACATAGACGTAAACATTTCCCCGGCAAGGCTATGTGTGCACCACAATTGGCATGCCAGAGTCGTGAATATTATCTGAAAATGGCATTTAGTGCAGCTACGGGTATCATAGCGGCTACTCATGTTTATACTTACACCGGCTCTGACATTGCAGTACGCATCATTGATGATGTCTCTGGCAAAATGTCTGCCTCCTGTTCACATCGCCCACCTCTATGCTGAAAAAAAGGCAGTCTGAGCATGTCGCACATAGCTAAAGTTCCCATTTGGAGATGACCCTTATACACAGTTCCGGGCCTCCTTGCGGAGACCCGGATTAATTGGTTTACGTCAATTCAACACAGGTTACCTGTGCAACTTGCGGGTAATGCTTCGATACTTAATAGATAACCTATTTTCTTTTTTTTCTCAAATAGAAATCTTCATACTCAGAACCCAAAAGGAAAACTTTTTCTAATGTAGCATTGTTAAAGCTGACAAATACAAATTCCACTCCATCCCAAACATCAGAATTGTCGGCCTTGAAATCCGTTTTATGATGCCTGTTAAACTCATTCATTACTTCTATAAACTCGTCGCTATCATCTACTGCGACTTTAAACTTCTTTTCTATAATATCCACAGAATTAATATTTAGTACCGTTAACAAAATTCATTTTTATATCAGAGAACATCTTTGAATTGTTACATTGCTACCTGACAGGACAAACAAGACGCTCTTTATGAAACGAGAGTTACTCCACCATTACCAGCGTTCCTCACCTGCAACCACATAGTTAAAGACACAACGGCTCTGCAAACTCCAACCCGCATCCCCCCAATGCTACAGGCATGCTATCTGAATAATAAGAATGTGCATAAAGTGAAGGTTTCCATTCCAACATAGACCGGGAACAATTGGTTCACATCAATT
Organism: Bacteroidia bacterium; assembly: GCA_030427635.1. Taxonomy (GTDB): domain Bacteria; phylum Bacteroidota; class Bacteroidia; order Chitinophagales; family Chitinophagaceae; genus Nemorincola. Next base: position 21,390 of record JAUIBA010000015.1, on the reverse strand, counting down.
CAATACAGTTTACCTCTGCAAATTGGGGTAAATGTTTCATAGTTAATAAAGACCATATTTTCTTTTCCTAAAATAGGAACCTCGAAAGCTAGAACCCAAAAGGAAAACTTTTTCTAATGTAGCATTGTTAAAGCTAACAAATACAAATTCCACTCCATCGAAAAAATCCGAATGATCAACTTTAAAATCCGTTTTATGACGCCAATTAAAATCATTCATTATTTCTACAAACAAGTCGCTATCGTCTACTGCGACCTTAAACTTTTTTTCTATAATATCCACAGAATTAATATTTAGTACCGTTAACAAAATTCATTTTTACATTGGGGAACATTTGTTGGAACTGTTGAATTACTCCCTGACAAGATGGACAGAACTCTAGCTCTGAAACGAGCGTGATTTCGCCCGTTACTTCTGGATAAACTCCCCCTCTTTTTGCGCCAAACTCATTTGCAAATTTATTGAGTATTTTATATTCAGAATCCACATCCCTTAACCAAGAGTTTTCGCCGCCAATTTCTTGTTTAGAGTTCACCTCCAACGCCTCAAAAATTAATAGCTCACCATCTTCTGCCTTTCCACTACTAACTACTCCGCTATCATAAGGTTTGGAATTGATTTCTCCTGAAGCATACGCCAGATTTTTATGTGTGCGTATGCGGTTTGACATACGGTATTCGCTGATTCTATCTGAAGGGAGGGTACTTCGGCTACTTGTAGGCTCTGAAAACTTCGGGGCTCCTGTACTTGTAGGCTCAGAGAACACAGGAGTTTCGGTAGAAGTGCTTGTTGATAAGCCAGCCGGCTCTGGTGCTTTTCTTCCGTTAAAGAGCTTACCTCCTCCGGTTCTTAATCCCCCCAATACACCACCGGCAAGCTCACCGCCCATTTGCCATTTTTCCAGCTCCTTCAATTTGCGTCCTGTAAATGCCTCCTTACCGGAAATGAGCTCATATCCTGTTTTTGCAGTAGCCAATGCACCCACACCAACTGCTGTATATGTCATCACTGCGGCTACTGCGGCCAATCCAAGACCTCCTGTAAACGCTATAGCCGCAACCGTAACTGCCGCAATTAAAACCCCTTTCGCAAACCCCTTCGCAAATGCGCCTGCTTTTTCCAAAAAACTATGCTTTCTTTCTGCATTAACATTGACAACACCCAATTGCTGCGTTGGCGGGCTTTCTGATTCAACAGACACCTGCTCCCCGCTCGGGTCATTAAACCGTACCGGATTGGCATAACAATACTCATAACTACTGGCATTAAGCTCTACAAACTGCCGTTCACTGTTCCGCTGTGGCTCACCGTGGGTAAGGTTGTACCACTCATTGTTGATGGGGTCCACAGCCAGCCACCTTGCCAGCCACGGGCAGTAATAGCGCGCTCCTATGTAGTAGAAACCACTCTCCTCATCCCGCTCCTTTCCCACATAGCGGTACCGCTTCAGTGATGTCTCGGCTGCGCTCCGCCCTGCCTGAAAGCTCGTATTCCCGTATGGGTAGTACTCTTCATAGCTTATCACATCTGCATCTACATCCAGCTCCAGGCTGGCCGTCCCCAGATGGTTGCTGTACTGGTAGCGCAGCGTCTGCACCTCTCCGGTACCCACTGTATCTATCGTTGGGGTATCTATCACTGCCACCCTTGTCTCGCCATCCATCACATGCAGCGTTTCCCGCTCCAGCTCTATCGTACCCGTAGCAGTAACAATTTTCCGGTACACCTCATAGCCACCCATATACAGGGTCTGGTGCGTATATCCGCTGCCACTGTCTGTTTTGGTCTTGCGCACCCGCTGCCCATGGCTGTCGTACTGGTACCATGTGGTAATGCTGCCCGTCACCAGCAGGCTTTCCAGCCGGTTCTCATCATTATAGTACAGGCTGTCTGCCGTGCCAGATGCCGTATACAGGTGGTTAAAGCCTCGCACTATATTGCCCCGGGCATCATAGCTATAGCTCTCTGAGCTGCCTGTAGGGTCGCTGCCTATGCTGCTGCTGTGCAGCCGGTTATTGATGGGTACCGGGCTGCCACCGCCCGTGTTCTCTACCTCAAAGGTCCGCGTCCAGTTGCCGGTGCCACCCGCAGCAGTGTGCTTCATCTCCAGCATATTGCCTACCTCATCATACTTATAATACTGGGCATAGCTGCGCATAGCTGTATGGTCGGCAGTAAGCGGGGCATAGCCACAGCGGCTGGCGTCATTGCTGCTCACGGGACTGTTGCTCCCCGCATGCTCTCGGCCCTTGCATAGTATGAGCCGGTACAGGGCATCATAGGTATAGGTATTTCCCGGGGCTGCCACCGTCCCGTCAAAGTACACACTCTGCTGCGCATCATCGGTCTGCCTTATTATGTTCCCTACAGGGTCGTACCAGTAGTTCAGGTCCTGCAGCACAGCGCTGTCGCTGCTGCGTGTAGTGCGTATACGGCTCATACGAAAGGTATCAGGGTCGTATGTATAGCTGGTGGTAGCCCCGTTCTCATACTTCACCTTTATACGCTGCCCCCGGGCATTGTAGTATAGCTCGTTAATGATGTCAGTGTCAATAGTCCCCCCTGCATTTATCACATCTATGCGGTATAACTGGCCGGTTTCATTATACCGGTAGCGTATCCCGCTGTCATCGGGGTATGTTACCTTTACCAGCCGTCCCAGACCATCATACTCACTCAGGGTCACAAAAAGCTCAGTATCCATACTCACACCCGCAGGCGAGGTCCAGTCAGGGTGTTGTGTGGCATCGCTCACCATAGTGCGCTCACTCAGCCTTACCCCCCCTTTGAAGTCATACTTCCGCAGCTCTGTTATGCCTGCGCCATCATACACTTTTACCACCTGCCCCCTCAGGTTAAATGTCAGGTCATCGGTTATATCCTCGCCATATTCATAGCGCTCCAGCACTCTGGCACTGCCGCCATAGGGAGTTACTTCCCTGCTCAGCAGGCGCAGCAGGCCATCATAAGTATGGGTAAACATACGGTCGTCTGCATCCCACCCATAGGCAGGCTTACCATCTGCCGCAGTAAGCATGTACTGCATACCACTGTCGGCACTCTGCTGTGCCACAGCTACCCCCAGCATATTATATCGGTAGGTCATCGTAGTCACGCCGCGTGCATCATGTATTTCCTGGCGGTGGCCCTGTATGTCCAGTGCCACATAGTTTTCATACTCCGGGTACATCCAGTGGGGAGGGTCGGCAGGGTTGGGCAGGCCATCCTTCTGTATGGTATAAAAAGGGCGTGCCATAGTATCCAGGTGCACCACAGTGGGGGTACCGGCATGCAGCAGCGCTTTCTCAGCAGCGTCCTGCTCTTCCGTACTGCCGGTACTGGCCGCACTGTACCAGGCACTGTCAGCCACCGTATCATTATTATCCCATATCTCCTGCAGCCATGCAGTCCACACAGTACGGGTATAGCTGCCGTCCGGCAGGTCGGTACGGTACACCCTGCCCATAGGGTCGTAGTGCATAAGCGGGCTTACACCCACCGCCTCAGCGGCTACCACACCATCATAGGTATGCGCCGTGGTATAATAGGGCTCATACTGTTTTACGGGTTTACCCTTGTTGTTATAAATCGTTTTCCCTCCTGCTATCCAGCGCATGGCAGTATCCCCTTCGGCAGGCGCTGCCTGCGTCTTCTGCATAGCTATACGGCCCAGCCCGTCGGTATAGGTAATGCGTATCAGCAGGCCATCATCGGCAGGGTCAGTTATATCAGTGTCATGCCACACCCTGCCTATCATGGCCGCACAGGGTTGTATGCCCTCTCCCCATCTGTACAGGCAGCGCCACGTAGCGCCCTGCAGCAGTGCAGCCGCATTGGCTATAGGGTCGGCAAAGAAAGAAGTATATGCCGCAGTGCCCTCCTCTGCCACCGGGTCCAGTCCGGCCAGGGTATCTCCGTTTTCTGCTCCGGCCTTTTCCATCACAGCCACAGCCGTGGGTAGTCCCAGCGCATCATACAGTATGTGGCTTTCATTGTTGTTAATGTCACTGATTTTAGCCGGCTGCAGGTTATACCAGTTATACTCAGTTACGGTCGATACATTGCCCATAGGGTCTGTAACAGTATACGGCAGCAGGTAATAGTTGGTAGTACCGGAGTCCCAGTAAGCTATACTTGTCTCATTATCCCACGGGTCGCGGAAGTAGAGCGGGGTATAGAAATGAGCGGCATCATAGTCTGTAAGCTCTCCCGGCAGCCAGTAATAATCATCTTCCGGCCAGAATCCGTCAAACGAGTCCAGCTCTGCCTGCAGGTCCGTACGTATGTATCCGGCAAGTGCCAGCTTTGCATCTGTGATACGGCTCTCTGTTTCATCCTCAGCTATAGCTCCGGTAAATGCCAGTGTAAACTTCCGGGCTACCATACCCAGTGAAGCCATCACACCAAAATCAAGAAACGTGGTACAGTCATTGCTCAGGTACAGAATACGCGCTGCCGATAACTGGCGAAACTGTATATACGGCTCTGCCGGTGTAGCATTGAATCGTATCACATTCCGCTCATCATACAGCCATTTCAGCTCTGCCACCGTCCACAGGTCTCCGGCAGGCTCCGTTTCACCCGTTTCAAAACCGTTGGTCACCTGAAATGTCTGCGTTTCGCACAGCATACGCAGGCGGTAGTCTGCATCCGTAATCACATCATTGGTATAGCGGCTGGCGGTCATCGTCATCAGTGTGCGCCCCTGTACCTCCTGCACTATCTCCGGCGGTTCAGGAATTGTTGCCTTCCGCGGATACACTACCTGAGCCGCCACCAGCACATTGCCATACTCATCCACATCCAGCGTCAGCTCGTGCATTATGCGGGGGTCTTCTATTTTCCGCTCACAGGTATAGCTCAGCTTGTGCTGCTGCCAGGTATAAAACACACCATGCCTGTTACCGGCCTGTGGCTGCTCACGGCGCACCTTATACCCATTCACCGTTACCGCATATGGTATAGCCTCAAGACCTGAATTATCCTGCGCATACACCTCCTGCCGCAAGGCCATACCTTTCAGTGCCCGCACTGCCTCGCGCTGCTCCTGTGCAGATAGGCCTGCAGGCATTTCTGCATACTGCTCCGGCATAGGCCATGGGGTAGCTGCAGGTATTACATCCGTAGGGTCAAAGTATTCTGCAGCAAATGCATCCAGCAGATTCCCCTCCTGCATCCAGGCGCCATTATGATACCATGTTCTGGTAACCAGCGGGTACTGATCCAGCGCACCCTCTGAAGCCCCTACTATATCAGTGACATCCACCCTCCCAAAGCCGCGGAATTCCCGCTCCTCATGGTCGTAATAGCCATGATGGTAATGATATTGTGAGGTATAGACAGTCTCCCCTATAGAGTCGTTAACCCTTACTGTCGACACACAATGTACCGGAAACGGAAGCCGGGTAGCCCACGGAGTACCTGATTTCTGATCGGTAAGGTAATAGTAGGTAGACTGCTCATAGTCCAGCATAGTGGTTTTACCCATACCATTACTGTACTGGTTCATAAGGTAAGGCTTACCATTGCCCGGCCCCATAAAGCTTATATAGTGCAGTGGGCGGGTAGCATTACCCGGCAGCGGAGAGCTCCACACAAGAGATGGCAGCCCCCTGCCCCGCAGGTCAGTAACTGTAACCATGCACTCTTTATCAGCGCCTGAAAATCCGGGGAATTCCTCACCCTCACTCCAGCCGTTGCCAGACAGGTTGGTCCATACGGTACACTTGTCAAAGTCCAGGTATATAAGGTCTGCTGCTCCCGTACCGGATACATCGGCCAGTGTCAGCCTGCGGGGTTCAAAGGTATCCGCCATATCAAACAACGGTGCCCCCGACATCGTAACCCTGGCGCCAAACCTGCCATAACCCATATTGGGCCAGTAGCATACCTCGCCATTGGTGATGCGCACTATATCGGTCATACCATCCCCGTTCATATCGGCCAGGTATACCGTCTGCATCATATCATTAAGCAGCAGGCGTGGTCCCGCCTCCTCCTCTCCGGCTACAGAAGCACAGCCACCTTCTCTATGCCCTTCCTTTCCTGCGTTCTCATACCATTTCCACACAGTTTCTTCTGTAATAAGCACATCAGGCCTGCCGTCCCCATTCAGGTCCAGCACACGTGTATAGGGGCTTCCCCAGTCTATATTGGCCCTGCCCGGAAATGGAAGAAAGGGTTGCCATTGCTGGTCATCGCCCAGCTCATAATATCCCGGCATTGCCTGGCTGCGGCTCACTACCTGCCGGCGTCCGTCTGCATCCAGGTCCTGCCATTGCAGCTCCCCTCCCAGCCCTTGCAGCGAGGGCTTTTCAGCTACCACCATCGCCGGGGCAAAAAGTGTATGCCCAAAGTTTTTCTTGTAGTAGTAAGCCCCGGCCTGTTCTGTAAGAATACCCGGCAGGCCTTCTCCCCACAGGTCTATCCACTGGTACGGGCCAGTAAGCCCCTGAGGTGCATTTTCGAATGCAGAAACGTCAGCATCATGAACAGTTTTATCCCACGTAGTACCCTCATAGCTATAAGTCATAGCCGGCAGCGACTTGGTATGATACACATTGAGCCCGGTGCCTGCATCTACACCTGTTTTTATGTATCCCCGTTGCACCATTTGCACTATCTGGTCAGCTTCCACCAGCTCTGTTGCCCCATCATGCGCATATATCAGATCCAGGCTCCGCACAGCTACCGGTTCGCCCTCGTCCAGCTCATCAAAATAGTGGAACATAATGAATCGTTTTGCCTTGCGGTATGTACGTATCTCAAAGCATGCATGAAAGTCTGAGAAAGGATCTTTACGGTCCGGTACTGAAGCGGTCACGCCGGGCTGAGGTGATGCGGCATCATATTCTCCATAATCAATCACCATGCGCATCAGGAATGTACTATCCGGCAGGTCTGTAATGAAGTTATGATCTTCAGGCGCCTCGGGCATCCATGGCTCCCGGTTGCAGTATGCTACCTCTGCCAGATAGGTATTGGTAAATGGGGCCAGTCCGTTCATGCGGTTGCACTCATGCAGTGCGGCCGGCACTATGTCGGTACTGCTGTCGGTGACATAGTTATAACGCATGGCGTTACCCTTCTTATCATAGCTCACCTGTGGCAGCCATTTGAAGATATGCCCTGGGTTTTGCGGGTCTGCTATGCGGGCCTCTTCGGTAAGTCCGTAAAAGGTCACCATATTGTCTTTAGTGGTCACTTTCCACCAGCTGTGTCCGGTTCCTATAAGCCTTATATACTCTATACGTGCATACAGTCCCTCTGTACGTGGCCGGTAGCGTTTGTAGTGCATATCTTCAAACACACCCTCATCAGGCACCCATTCACCACTCACTTCCACAAGCACCGGCACCAGGTCTTCTGCACCTGCCAGCAGAAATACGTCACGCTCATTATCATCATCATACTGTGGTAGCCGTTTATCGGTTTTACGTTGTATGGCAGGCAGTCCCAGGCTCCAGCCCAGTCCCACTTCGCTGTTGCCGCTACCAGAGTTATACTGAATGCTCAGCTGTGGTGTAAAACCTCCCCTTCCGGGAGTAAATGGCAGCGGTATTTCCAGAGACGATGTACCATTCACAGCATTTACTGTAAACTTTTCATCTATCCCCTTCAGAGCTCCGCCACCTTTAGGCAGGCCTATAGATGGTGCCTGCGATGTGAAATAGAGATTGTTCTCTCCGCCCCCTCCATTTTCCTGTTGGGGGGCTACTGTATATCGGTCCAGTGGGTAGGCGGCGCTGTCGGCGCCACCTGCCACTTTGGACTGGTCATTTTTAGGATCGGGCATGGTATTACTTTTTACTTTTTTAGCTAACTGTTTGTCAATTACTAGAGTACCGGTGTAATAGGAGATGCCACCGTGTACATAACTACCAGATATATATCCTCCAGCATATCAAGGTTTGCATAAGGTGGTGTTACGCCTGCTTCTTTAATGCTGAGCGGTATCGTCGTTGCTGGTATTGAATTACTCAACTCCATACCTACTCCCGGGTCAAAAGTTATAGGCACCGGTGGCAGCGAGTCCGACACTACACCTGTTATCACGCCCGATTCATTAATCGTTATGTCATAACTATCGCCTTTAAGCTTCGTAGCTGCTACCACCTCAGTTATGTTTATCGTCTTCCGCTTATTGAAGAATGGGAAATGATTCACTTTCAATGGCAACTCCATTAATGGATCTGTAGCGCCAGACATTACCTGTGTCTTAAATGCAAACCATTCATTAGGGAATTCATGCTTCAGGCTGAATATTCGCGGTAATGCTACCCCTTCAGAAACAAAGTCTCCGGAATTTATGAGTTCATAAATTGTATCTGAGCGGTCAGCTCCGGTTTCGGTCCCTTCAAGTGCAGTATACTTTACGTGTACTATCACATCACTGATTGTAGCATAGTCAAATGGCCTCAGCGTCTTGCCATCCGATGTAGTGATACCACCCAGCTTTATATTGAGCGTACAAATGGCTCCGGCACCCTCAAATGGCAGGTAACGTTCATCTCTGAAGCTGAAGTCAAACACACCATTATCATTCTGTGCACTGCTTGTTGCGATGGTACTGCATACCGGCACCGGACCGGCTGTCAGTTCACCTGTACCCGCACTGCGTATTTTGCTGCTGCTGGTAATGTAGGAGATTGTACAGGGCACCGTAGCATATGGCCCCGCCACACAAGGAATGCTTACACTTATTGATTTTATTATCCGGTTGTAATGGTTAGGATAATCCATGTCATACAGTGCTTCCGGTATGCTGATATTACATTCACCTGTGTGCTTCAGTGTCAGCAGCTCAGTAGCATTCAGCATCGCCAGCGACACATGTTTTGTAAGCTCCAGCGTCCGTTTATTGTCACTGATATATGCAGCTTCCATGTTACGCAGGTCATACTGTAGCTTTTCCCCCGATAGCAGCCCGCTTCTCAGATTACTCCAGCTGTTATTCCTGATAAAGCCACCCGTAGCCTGCTCTGATAATGGCAGCTCTTTTTTATAGCACCTTTCAGCTTTCCGTGCCATTTCTTTTGCCATCCTGAACGCCGAGAAATATGTGGTTGATATTTCTTTCACCATCCAGTCATACAGCTTCACATTGGAGTACTTGGTCTGTAAAAAGAGGTCTGTTTCTTTAGAGTTCTCTATTTGCAGCTTCTGATTTTCATAGTCTTTCTCTGCTACATCTACACGTATCATTGCAGCGGTAATCTGCTTATCCATCTGCTCTGCTTCCATCTGTGCCGTGCGCTCCTGAAACTTCCAGTCTTCCATCCTGCGCTGGTACCTACCCTGTGTAGATGCCATACTGCCTATGATGTTATTTACAGCCGCCTTAGATGACAGCATCATGGTTCCCATGTTAACCATAGTCGATAGCTGCTGTCCTCCAAAACTGGCACCTACAGCCAGCGGCGTGGCATGAAACTGTGGTATCAGTGATACTGCTGCACCTATCTCCTGCAAAATAAGCGTAGCCCTCTGTAGGTCTATTCCTTTCTTCAGTAGCTGGAGATGCTGCTTTTCATTGGCATTCATAAACTCCTTACTACTATAATATTCCTCTCTGGCCACAATATTCTCCTTCGACTTTTTCAGTGACTCAAGATTTGCTTCAGCTTCCTCTACCTGCACTTTCTTCATCTGTAGCACAGCATCCAGCAGTTTGGCCTCATGCCCCTGACGGAGAAGAGATATTGCTTCCGCATCCTTTTTCTCTAATGCTGACAGTAGAGATGACCCCAATGCTTTTACATCCGCACAAAACTCATTTGCCTTCTGTAGTATATACGTAAATCTGTAATTGGGCAATCCTGAACCACTCATCTCATCCAGCACATCGTTTATATCTAACCCCTGTGCAGCCGCCTGTACCAGTAACCCTGGGTCAATAGGAGTCTCGAATATTGCGAGGTCCCTTTTCTTTCCTTCCAGATTCTGACAGTTACGGATTTTAAATAGTCTGTCGGCTACTTTATCCCAGTATTCTAACAGCTTATCGTTAGGAGTAAGGCAGAAATAAGACACATTAAATGCAAGCCCGCCTGAGCTGCCCGGAGGTGGCACAGAGCTTGGTGCTATATAGGTTTCTATTGGCACTGATGCTTCCCCTATTTCATCTACCCATAATGGCGGTGTATTTAACTCCTTGTATGAGTATACCCTGGTCTCCGCTCTTGGCGATAATCCCTTTGGTTTACTACCCAGAATATTGGACGCAAGTATATAAAGCTGTGTTGCCTCATTGATACTTTCTATGGTATCTCTCCCAAATAAACTATCTCCCCATGCTATTAGATTGTCCAGGTATTTCATCAGCGTATTCTTCATGAATGCCAGGGGTCTTAGCCTGCCTATTGCATACGGCTGGAAGGGGTCTTCTGATGAAGCGCTTACTTCTGCCAGTGCGCCCTCACTTCCGGCATGTATCCTTGCCAGCAGATCATCCAGTGTGGTTATAGGTGTTGATGCTATTTCATAGAACGGCTGGAATACCCAGAACTTACCCGGAGTGGCAACAGGAGCATACTTTGTAGGGTCAAAGATGTAATGATACCACTGCTGTGCTTCTTTAAACTGATGGTTTGTACTCAGCTTTTCAGCTATAAGCATTGGGATATGATAAAACAACTCCCAGTTATAAGAAGAATAAGTGCCATTGTAGAAAAAGTCAACAGTATTCTTTGGTATCTGATTTCTGTTCAGCGGAGGAGTTCCGCTTCCAGGCACCATATCTACCATTGCTACCTGCTCACTGTTCGGCAAATACTTACTGCTAAAGGCCATCGTATCAGCCGGGTTCTGAATATTCAGAGGCGTAGGTAACAAATCCGGTCTCATCAACCCCTGTAAGCCATGTACATTCAGCACTTCAATGAACTTCTTCACCTGAGGATGATAAAACGTCTGGAAGAGATATTTGGGCAATGGACTTCCACTTGATGTAAAACCACCCGCATGAGGTGTTGACCCCGCATATGGACTAACGCCTACCGATGCGCTTCCGCCGCCTTCTTCCGGCGTGCCGTCAAGATACCACCACTCAGCAATCGTTGCAGCAGAGCCTATACCTATTGCAGTACCATCACTGCTCAATAGGTGAGAGAAATTTACATTGGCAAGCCGAACAAAATATGTGTTCTCTTGGTCTTCATACATAAATGAGTCCCCTAATGGATTTTTAAACCCTGAACGGGGAAAAATCCTCGATTTGTTATCCGGTGTTTTACCAAGTATTGTTGTCCCTCCACTACGCCAGTGTGTGTATATGTATGGAGAGCTGTTTGTTGGATACCTGTAGCTTGGTGCTGAATAATTGTAGTAGGTATCATATCGCAGCTGTTCAGTAGTTACTGCGTATGGATTTCTGAAAGATACTAATGCCTGATTTTTAAAGAAGGTATGCTCTGTTGGCACCAGCCGGTTATTGAGCTCTGTACTACGGGGTACTGTAGCATTATCTCCATTGACATGAAAACACATAAGCGGATCTGCAAACTCATAAATAGGGTGGTTTAGTGTAGGGAACATTACCATTACATACAGGTCACCCGGCGTAGGCGCATCTCCAAAATAGCTGGTTGTATCTGTTGTGGCTATTTTAGGCTGTATATATATTCTCGACTTTATGAACTCTGTTATACTCTCCTGATTATTATTGGTTAAAAATGTATAAAGAGACTTCAGAGCACTTGTTGTCGGATTATACACACCTTCAATGCTGTCTTGCAGGCTATGGCGCAGTTGCAATGAAATGTTCTCACTACTTGTTTTCTGATTCTGCCACGTGCCATTTTTATACTCCGTCCAGTTCAGTGTAATATCTAATACCTTTTTAAAGTTGTCCCCTCCTCCGGTAGTTGACATCCCACTGTCCAGCATGGGCCTGTCATACTCATTATTAAAGAAAGTATTGTACGGTGACACTGATGATACTGTCCCCGGTGTCGGCCTCGGTACCAGCTTCTCTGTAATGGTAACCCAGAATAAGAACAGTCTGTTCTTCCAGAAACAAGGTACTACATGCTTCCCTGTAATATTAATATCTATCTTACCCCATGGCGTCCATATACCATTCGGCTGTAGTTTCCTGTGATAGTAGGCATGAGAAGCTCCGTATGTCCGGGAAAAGACATGTATTGTATTAATATCCGGCGATGAGGTAATTACCATATCCGGACTGGAAGTACTGTAATACGATTCAAAACAGGCCCCTACCGGCTCCAGCCGGCCAATACCATCCAGCTTTTCCAGATACGCTTTTATAGCACTCTCTGCTTTATCTGATGTTACTTCATCCTGCTTTAGTTGCTCTTCAAGCTCCTCAAACATGAATGACTTATTATCTCGCAGCTCCGGTATCATCCAATTCTCCGGATAAAGGAATACTTCTCTGTTAGCATGCCATATCCCATACCATTTTCTCCATTGCTCCCATTGAGCTTTAGCTGTCTGGGGCATTGTTATCAGAGAAACCGGCGTTGTTCCCGGGTCGTCATCACTATATTCAATGCCCATTATTACGCGGTCCACCAGCAACTGTATACTGCTTATCGCCTGTTTTACACGGGAGGTAACCATACAGGCATCCATTTCAATGTCTATGAGCATATTGCCATAGATAACATTGGGTTTTGTAAGCGTGTATGCAATCAGCGCATCACGCTGTTTTTTTCTTACCTTATCACGCAGTGGCTGCGCTACCTTGGCCCACTGTGCATCGTTGTACTTTCCTTTCGCCGCTATTATCAGATTTCGGGAGTCAGTTAAGGTCACCTCTTCCAGAAATAGTTTGTGCAGCGAAAGCGGGTTCATACCTATTCGTTTGCACCAGTATATTATATCGGTTATCCGTGCTACAAGTGATATGTTCTGGTACTCTGTCAAAGAAAAATCAGAGATACCTGCATCTGCACTGAAATACACCTTTAACAATGCTGGAACACCCGGGCTGTCGGTAGTCTCTGTGGTGCCTGCAGCAGATACACTATCCCCTATAAGCTCTGCAAGCATACTACCCCATCCAGACTTGTTTATCTCAGCAAGCCAGTTTTCATAGCATATATTTATCTTATCATTGTAATCCGGGTCACTTACCGAAATTGCGGCTGGTGGCAGCTCTCCTTCTTCATTTGATATAGGACTGTACTTTACAATATCCGGAGAAACGACGCCCATTGATGCATCAGCAATGCTACCTAATGAAGATTCCGGCAGCGACAACTGACGTATAAACTCCATCAGTTTTGATAATCGCAGAATACCATCCAGCATACTGTTAGCACTGGCCGGTGCTGTACCTTCTACCGTATTAATGCTTGTTGAAACAGGGAGCTTAATAAAGTTAAACTGTAGTGCACTTCCATAAAAGAAGAGATACTCAAACTCCTTCAGCCTCAGCTTTTGCCTGTTTGCTATTAATAGTACTTTATGACAATAACGGTACCAGTCATATAAGCTATACAGATTGAAATCAGGCTTTAAATTCACATCATCACCAGGATATAACGGCTCACCTGGCAATACTGGCGACGCATCTATCAGCGCAATGCTATCTTCTGACAAGCTATAGGTAGACCGAACAAAGTCTTTCTTGATACAATTACTTATCAGAAGATTATGTTCCGACGTATTACTATACAGTATAGTTGCTACCCATTGTACCGGCATTTTAAACTCACTGCTGAAATGCTGATACACAATGTTCCTCAACCGCTCCTCAAGTGCCGAAACAGGTAAATCCGCAATTACTACATCCGGAGGGAAAGCCGGCTGATTTTTTAAATCAGCTCTTATTTTTTCATAAAATGCCTTTATGTTGGCAGCATCAGGAGCAATTACTTTTTCATCATCCTTATGCCTTATCAGATAATCAATTTCCGCTATCGTAAACCCTGACAGCTTTATTGCTTTTATTACTTCAGAGAAATGCTCCAGATTTCCTATGTACGTATTAATAATCGGGTCAGATACTGTTGGTGTAGGCAGAATTAGTATAAAAGGCGCTGCAGTACCATACTCACTAAGCCAGTTCATCACTGCAATAAACTCACTAACACTATACCCCCACTTCTTCGATAGAATTGAGATTATATAAAACCTGCTTAAAAAATCCAGACTTACCGTACTGGTTGTTAAATCAACAGGTCCGTAAAAGTCAAGCAGCTGTATTACTTCCTCCTCTTCCAGACCACACATACTGGCCACCTGTGGCACCAGAGAAACAGAAGGAGTTCCCGGCACAATGAACGTTGGTAAGTCCAGTGGGTTTTTGAAATAGTTAATGTTGTCGTAGTTAATTACGGCTTTATTACTGAATGTACGGGCATAGAGACTAGGTATTACTTCATTCTTACCATTGGCAAAACTTCTGTACACGGTACGGTCTATCCGGCTCCACCAGCAGGCTAATATTTCCGGTGGAATACCTAACTCGTCCGATAGTAACAATACCCTGCCCAGCTGCCTGAAAGTATTCTCATTAATATCTGTGATATACAGGCTGCGCAGCAGAATATCCCATTGGTACACACTAAGCTTACCAGTATTTATCAGTCTGATAAACCTGTGCAGTTTGTCATAAAATACCGCCTGATATGACATGTCTGAGAATAAAAGCTTTAGCTTATCCAGTTTACAGGTATTTACCGGAGTGCCGGGATATGGCGGTGCAGATGGAATAGGTACAATTGATATCTTTCTCGCAGTATGCTCACTGTTATATGGGTTGAGATAATCTGTAGAAAGAATTTCCAGCAGTTGCTCATAAGAGATAGTTGTCTGCTGCAGTAATATATCCAGACGGCTGCTGAGTATATCCTGCCACCCGGTTGTTGTTGTATCTATAAAGGCATAGCTGTTAGGGTCCCTTATTATCAGATCATCGGGCCCTGCTGTTACCGCAGTATTGGCAGAAAAACCATAGAATGTCCACAGGTAAGGAACTATTGACGGGTGGGCACCTGTTACTATGCTGGCGGCTACCTGACTTAACCCAAACCACTCTGCATAAAGAGAATAGTCTGTTATTGAATCTGAAGGTGCAGGTACAGCCGGGTCCTGGTTTACTGGTTTAAACAGCTTCATTAGCTCATATCTGCTGGTACCAAAGTGTTGCAGATATGTCCTCGTCTCATCCTTTGCCAGGCTGAATGGTAAAGAAAAAGGATAAACAGCCCCACCCAGATTTTCGTTGCCATATATATGCTTGTAGGGTATGCCCGCAGCATAATCATGGAAGTCTTTATACTCTTTTGAAACAGGGTCCTTATAAGTACGTTCAGGATATGCCTTTAGCTGTTCTTCTGTCCCACTGGTTTGAAATGAGAATTTTGTGAAGTCACCTCCGGGTATGTAAGTTGGTGTATTGATACTAATCACCATCGTATGCTTTGATGAAATCACGGTACTACCTGCATAATCTGTAATATCATAATCAGTACCCACACCTATGGTATAAGTGCCGGGTGTTAGCGTCAATAAAGTCTTATCTGTATTTAACGCATCCTCCGGATCTGGCACCCCGCTTCCTGCATCACCCATCCAGTACATGTTTATACCATCCACTACTGCTGGCGGTGCATCATTGTGCGTCCTTATCAGCCTCAGTGTCATTGACGATGCTGTTGTTGCCACCACTTCTATGGCTATATCCCCTATCAGATACTCTATAACATTTTGTGAGGCACTGTCAAATATGATAAAAGGAGCCACCATCGCGTTATTAAGTGCCGTATCTTCATAAGTCACTGTAGCGCCTGGCCCTGTCATTCCTCCGGTTCCCGAAAAATCACTCCATACGAGCATGTAATCCGTTCCATCACTGAAGTCAAGGTGATATTGCACCAGCTTATCGTACATAAAAGGAGAGCCCACATGCGAATGAATGTCTTCCGTATACCCGGCATGTAGTCTGTCTAACGTTTGATAATTTACATAGTTAGGGGTCATGTAATAGTCAGAAAGCGGATAGACATTTATAAACCCTGGCGCTTCTTTCAGTATATAAGAGTAGTATCCGGCTACATGGGGGTCTGCAGTTTCATTGGGTATCACCTGCATTTCAGGCTTTAGCAGAATGTCACATTGCAATACGTCCGACACAGGGTCTGCAGCCTTAGGTTTTAATATTTCCAGCTCCAGCAATTCTGTAACCAGATCTATGTATGACATTGGTGTGTCGCTGTTTTTACAGCTCAGGTCAATATTCACAAGGTCTGGCCGTTTATCCAGCAATGCACTGTATATAGCCGGTGCTTTTGTCTGCAGGAAATGTAGCATATCTGTCAGATATGCCGCCGGACTAAGAACAGATTTACAATCACAACAATTACAATAATCAGTTCCTCCAAAAAGTGAACTTAATATCGGATAATCGCTTGGCAGTGTGGTGTAACCTCCGGGAAATGTCGGGGGAAATGCCGGGCCTGTTGACAGACTATCCAGAATACCACTGGTAAGCCCCAGTGTAGATGCCGTTACCGTGGCATATGCACTTCCATATACCATACTACCTGTAGGAAGCCCGGAACCAAAACCGGAAAATACATGTGACTTGTGCAGCGGTACACTGGTCGTACTCTCTCCTATGGGAAAGAGATCACCATAAGTTTCTAAAAACTCCTCCTTTCCCATTTCCGAGATTGCTTTTGCAGAGTTCACCCCATCTGCTATCAGTGTACTTACTGCTACCGGATTACCATCTACTAGCCTTAATAATCTTTGAAAAGGAGCCAGACCATTTTTTACATCTTCTACATCAGCTTCATCTATATCATAGTCTTCCGCGTTAATGTCATGTATACTATGCATGCGCAGGTCCAGTAATGGATTCGCATTTATAAATGACGATACTTTAGTTCGCACTGTTGCATCTGCTATTAGTGTTTCACCTGTTACACCTTCCAGTGTACCGGCTATATTCGTTAGCGGGTATGCTCTGTGCATGATGTCCACCAGCTTTATTGCATACTGCTCATGAATGGCTGTATTCTCATAGTCTGTTTCTTCTCCTCTTATGCTGGCAGGCACACACAACTCCGTCTCTGCTGTACAAACATCAGATATCAGTGTTGCCCAGTCCTCCTGACTCCACTTTGCCAGTTGGCTTATATGAGGTGTACTCATTCCCGCTATTTCTACTTTCAGCCTTGACATTATTTTAGGCTGAAAGCTCGTAATAGCAGCTAGTTTCAGTCCATCCTGAGCATTTTTTGCGGCGGCCTCTCCATATGCAGGTATATATAGCTCATTCCAGAACTCTGACATAGATTCAAAATCATCCAGATACAACGACAGGAAATTGTCCACATCACCCCCTACCGGAAAAATTGACTCCAGCACATCATTCATTGAGTGTGGCTCACCTGCTATTGGAGCATCCTTCACTCTTTGAATCTGGTATACTTTCAGGTCAGCTATAAACGTATCAATTTCTGCTTCCGTATATCCCTGAATTACATTCTGGCTAATGGCCATATTAATTATATTTCTGGTATCTGCTGGCTTCAGAGATGCAATAGTATCTATACTATGGCTGCCCAGTTGCACCAATGCATGGATATAATCCGCAGGCAGTGATGTTTCATCGGCCAGTTGATGGGCCGTAACTATATTGGTAATATCTGCAGCATCACACCCGGTCGCATTTGCCAGATAATCTATCTGCTGTGAGGTTAATTCAGCTACAGGAGTAGCATCAATAATGGTTGTTACAGCAGCAATAATATTCTGGTATGCAGGCTGTGCATTAACAGTACTGGTTCTCAGGTCTATTGTAATCTGACCTTTTTCTTCCCAGTCAAATATGTTTGATGAGGTCGTTACGTTGGCAGGTATTTCATTATCCTCTGCCGCTACGATGAGTCCCCTTTTGGCTGGCACAGCCGAGTTACTCAGTAGTCGCTTGTTTACCTTTATCACATACTTGCCCAGCACATCAGTTTTTGTCCTCGCCACCAGCTGTTTTGAAGGGAATACTATCTCATAAACATTGACAGTAATCCCGGCTACAGCAGCACCATTGATATCATTTACTGCACCGGAAATAGCAATAAACGAAGGTGATTTGCTATCATCCTCCTCTATTGTGCTGTTATCAAGCGCGCTCTCAGATATTGTAATTGTCGTCGCAAGTGTATAGTCTGGTATTACCGCTTCTTTTACAAGAACACCATTTCTGTATATTTTGTACTTTAAAACTATGGTGGTTGCTACTACCAGACTAGCAATAGGGTCATCCAGCAGACAGATGTAATATCCGTCTACATCGGTAACTGTATTACAGAGCAATCCATACCCATCGGTAACGGAGTCCCATAATTCAAACTTGAGATTTTGCATTGGAGAGTCAGCATTTAAGAGTTTTACCTGCCCCCTGATTTCCAGATTTGCCATACTGATTGTGTTTTAGGTTTTTTAATTTGGTATAGAGAAAAATTTATGTATTCGTATAAAATTTGAGAAGACAGCCCCTCATACATTGAGTATGTCAACCCGTTACCTCGCCGTCTTTGAACGGCATAATATGTTCAATGAAAAAAGATGAAAGAATGGATGCATAGCGTACCGTTCAGCTATCTGCAGTGCAAATAGAAGCATGTATCCGGTGCGTATTTACGCACTGTATTAAAGCCTTACTTTGTCAGGCAGTGATGCCCCGGATATAGATATAGTTAAGTCGCTGATTATGCTACTGCCGATACGATTATCAGCGTCACTTTCTACTAAAGATATTCCTGTAAAACCTGAAGATGTGTTATAAAACAGGATTGAATTCCTGTTGCTGAAAGTTCTGATTCCGCAATGAGAGCTACGCTATTGTTACAGTTTGTTCACATACAGCTTAAAGCCACCGGCTGCGTCAGAAGTAGCGGCTGTAAGCAATGTGTAATCACGTGGCGATTCCCGCATCTCTATTCTTAGATTCGTGCAGCGGATGTCAGTAACATGATACATATACTGTCCATAAAATAATGATTGGGTGTTAGGCATATACTTGAGTTTAGAGGGTGCAAATTATTACACCCGGCTCTTTTAGCGCCGTACCATCAATCAGAATTCCCATCCGTTTTTAAACGGATTATAGCTATCGGGGAAATGTAGCAAAGAAAAAATCCTCTTGAATGGGGTCCTTGATTTGAAAATCCCCACTGGGTACAACACCACTACCCCTGCTTAAACCACCGCTTGTGGCAGTATCCGGCTACCTGCATTGCTTTTACATCCACATACCGGGCCATCAGGAAAGAGAGCCCCACCACTACCGCCAGTGTTACGGCAAATACTACCGCTACCGCACCATTATACCCCATACTTTCATGAAGGCGCAGGAACAATGCACTACCCAGCGAGCCTATGATAAGGCAATGCAGCAGGTATAACGAAAACGAAATAAACCCCAGAAAACGCAGCAAACGGGAGCTGAAGAAAGCCTGTAACCGCGGCGACAGCAACACCGCCAGTATCACAAAGTAACCACCCGCTATGTGATAGATGCCTCTCATAGCTTTTACCACCGGAGGCAAGTGCGCAAAAAACGGCTTGGTATCGCCATGTATTTCATAAGACCCCAGCATACACCCTGCTACCATCAGCCCGGTAGATAGCAGCACGCGCACCGGCGACGATAACGCTGGCGGACGTAGTTCCAGATAGTTAAATGAGATACCCAGCACAAAGCATATATACTGCGTCTTGCCCATAGCCACCAGCGCTACCGATGTCAGCACCAGCATCATCCCCTTGTTGCGGGAGTTATGTGTAAGTGCCAGCAGTGCAAAAACCAGCATGGAACCATACAGCTCTATAGACATCGTCCACATAGTGGTATCATACTGGTTATTACCCAGAAACATAGTCTCCCACAGAAACGACTTCAGGAATACTACCGTAGGCCGGGAAAATGTCCAGAAACCGCCCAGCCACTCATGCGATCCGGTAATGGCTGCCGCCTGCACATTGTAGTATGCGCCGGCCTGTAGCAGTATGTAGGAAAACAACAGCGTAGCCCCTACGGGTATAAACAGCCGCAGGTACCGCTTCTGTGCCGATGCAATGATAATTCCCAGGTCATTCTCCCGGTAATACTTGCGGCTCAGTACATAGCCACTCAGCACAAAAAATATATGCACACAAAAACTCCCCGATGTAAGAAAGCTGAAAAACGTATTGTCATACACCAGCTCCATACCATTCAGGTGAGAGTCTGCCATCTCATGTGTATAATATGCCGGATAAAACGCCAGACAGAAATGATGCAGCAACACAAAGAAAGCCGCCAGCCCTCTTATGCCATCCAGATACAGCACCTTTCCGCTTCCGTTACTCATACTTCAGGAGAGAATAATATTATGCGCACAAGATATTACAAAGTATGGATAAGTCCCCGCCTGCCGTAAGTCTGGCTTCGTTCCATGCGCATGCTACTGCACACTCATTACTACTTTTTATCCCGGTACTGTTTTTCCAGCCCTGCTACTTCCTGCCGGTACCCCGCCTCATCCCTGAAGGCCTCCGGGTTATAGGCATCACCCTCCTGGTACTTCTCATGCAGCCCAAACTGGCTGGCATGCGCTGCCAGCCATATATCAAACCGTTGTTTCCTCAGGCTCGCAAAAGTATATTCATAGTCTGCCGCCATAGCCGGGTAGCTGCTCACCTCCGTCACCCTGCCTTCCACTATTACAGATGGCATATTAGCTATAAGCACTTTATAGGAGCTATGCTCATCCCGCACCGTCAGCACATAGCTGCAGGAGCCTTTGGTATGCCCGGGATGGTGCAATGCCGTTACTACCATATCACCCAGTTTTATCCTGTCTCCGTCATGCAGTACACGGTCTGGTTGCACCGCTGTAAATGTTGGCCCCTTTGCGGCAAAATAGTAGTCCGTCCTCCCACCATCTGCCAGTACAGGCGCATCAGCTTCCTGTATCATTACTTTGGCTCCGGTAAGCCGCTTTATTTCGGCCAGCCCGCCTACATGGTCATAATGCACCTGCGATGTCAGCAGTATTTTTATATCCTGCATCCTGTAGCCCAGCTCCTCCACATGCGCCTGTATCATAGCTGGCGATGCTGCCACCCCCTCATTTATAAGGATATGCCCTGCCGGTGTAACGATAAGGTAGCACGCCAGATCGTACGACCCCACATAATAAAGATTACCTGCAATGCGGAAAGGTGTGTAGTCCCTTACCCAGGTCTCATCCACATAAGGCTCCTTCGCCTGCTGGCTGTAAACACTGCCTGATAAGCATAGGGATCAAGCGAAAAAGTTGGGGGAATGATGTAATAGTTTGTTTTTTTGTGTTCAGACGAGATGAGCATACAAGACAACTATACGGCGCTGGTGTCGCTGTTATTACCGGAAGGGACCTTAGCGTA
>JAUIBA010000014.1 GCA_030427635.1 Bacteroidia bacterium | reverse complement strand
TTGTAGCACCTACGCATACCGTAGGTGCGCCGGAAGGTGAGGCAGGGGCTGCCGTTACCGTTACCGCAAGGGTGGTAAAGCAACTCGCACTCAGTGAGTACGTCACCGTGGTTACGCCATTGGACAGACCGCACAGGTTGCCTGTAGCATCTATAGTACCCACCACCGGTGTACTGCTGCTCCACGAGCCACCCGGGGTGCCGTTGGTATAGGCCGCACAGGTACCGTTACAGATACTGGTGGGACCTACTATAGGCCCCGGAGCGGTAACTACCGTCACGCTCTTCGTGGCCCGGCAGCCGCCCTGTGTATACGTAATTATCGTTGTACCGGCGACAGCGCCTGTACCCACACCCGATATCGCGCTGAAGGGCGATATGATACCGGCCGGGGCTGCCGTCCAGAAGCCGCCCGCAGGGGTGGCTGTAAAGGTCACAGAGGCGCCTACGCATACGCTGGCAGGGCCAGCTATAGGTCCCGGAATAGGGTTCACCGTTACCACGGCAGTTCGGTAACAGCCCGTGGATAATGTATAAGTAATCGTTGCCGTTCCCAGTGCATTGCCGGTTACTACACCCGTAGATGGATTTACCGATGCTGTGGCAGGGGTAGAGCTGGTCCATGTACCACCTGCGGGGGTGGCGGTAAGCGTGCCGGTAGACAGCAGACATACCGGGGTGGAGGAGCCTGATATGGCAGATGGTGTAGCATATACCGTCACTACCTGTGTCGCAAAACACAGACCTACTGTATAAGTAATCGTTGTAGTACCCGCAGCGATACCCGATACCACCCCACCGGACGATACCGTACCCACCGCAGGGGTACTGCTGCTCCATGTGCCACCGGCACTGGCGCTGGCTAGTGCCGTGGTGCTGCCCTCACATACCGTAGGCACACCCGTTATGGGTAGCACTGCGGCACTCACATTTACAGTTGCCGTAGCAGCCGCGGTACACGAGCCAACTGTAGCTATAGCAGTATAGACTGTTGTTGCCGCGGGGGCAGCATATACCGAGGTTGCCGGAGTACCGGCCACATAAGGCGTTGTTGCGCCGGCATCCGTATACAGACCGGCTGCTGCTGTCCACACATATGCTCCCGGAGCAGTAAGCAACTGTGCGGGTCCGCACATAGTTACTACCGAAGGCGTAATGGAAAATGCAGGTGGTGCCGGGTTCACTGTCACCGTAGTAGTACTGGACACCGTACATGTACCATTCGATGCTACTATAGTATATACCCCCGCTACAGCAGGGCTCACCGTTGCAGTAAGCGTAGTTGCAGAAAAGCCGCCTGGCCCGCTCCATGTAAAGGATATAGCACCGCCTCCGGCCACACCACTCAGCACCACATCTTCTCCGGGGCATACAGCACCACTGTTATTAGCCACAATCGTAGCCGGACATGGCGACCAGCGATATACCTGATTAGGCGCTGGCCATGAGTTCACACTATGAAATGCCATTGCTGGCACCGGAGCTGCACCAAAACTGGGCAATGTACGCACATCTGCAGCAGTATTGGTAATGCCGATTGTACCACCAAAAAACGGAAGCGTAAATACGCCATAACAGAAGTCGATTACATTCGACGACTCATACAGCTTTACCTGAAGATTACAGTTACCACCTCCTGCTCCGCTAGCAAAATGGTGGAAATTATTCCACTCAAAAGTGAACACCCTGTTGGGAGCCGTGCCTGTAGTCGCATAATAGGCTGTATGACCGGCACCATGCAAATCATCCCAGAAAGGCAATATCCACCCCGCGGACGAAATATTACCTATCACATTGGTAAATGGAGATGGCGCGGTATTAGACATTTTGATAAAGCCATTGGAACAGGCTGATAGCTGCGTATAGTTCGTGCCACAATAGTTAAATGTAAACCCGACCGGGATGTTCAGCTGCGTCACATCATCTGCACTGATGGTAGCTGGTGTACCAAATGCAGATATACTGGTATATGGCGAAGAAAATGCAGAGAAAAAATAAAGAGATGTCTGTCCGTAACTACTGGTGGTTACACCAGCTATAGTGCTCAGGCAGAGAATCAGGCTAAGTAAGTGTCTTTTCATCTTAACAATATAACTTCAGGTTCATTTTTGGGTAATAACAAATGTAACGTGTTTAAAGTAAGACTTCAAACAAGTACCACACATGTTACAAGTATTTTATACAGAATGCATTACGATAGTTAATTATCAATTAAAGAATGGCGTTTTACAATCGGAATATGTTAGTAACAGCAGCACATTTTTATCAAAAAAGCAACTTTAGCCCGCAGCTAAACCAGACAAATAAAAATAGAATATATTCATTCGATTTTTCGGGAGCCATTGTGATATGCAAATAAATTATTCAATATATCCCGGTTTGGCTGCACCCGAAAATTCCATTTACCTTTATCCCATTATAAACAGATTGAAAAATGAGTGAACACAACAACTACAGATTAGACACAAAAATGATTCATGCCGGTGTGGAGCCAGACCCAAACACAGGCGCTATCATGACCCCCATTTATCAGACTTCCACCTATGTACAGTCTGCACCCGGCCATCATAAAGGTTATGAGTACTCCCGTACACACAACCCTACACGCACTGCGCTGCAGAATGCTATCGCAGCCATAGAAAACGGGAAGTACGGTATATGCTTCGGCAGCGGCATAGCGGCTACCGATGCTGCTATAAAACTACTGCAGCCCGGCGATGAAGTAATAGTATCCAACGACCTTTATGGAGGCACTTATCGCCTCATGACTAAGGTATTTGCTAACTATGGTATAAAGTTTCATTTCATAGCTATGCAGAATGCTGCTGATATAGAGCAGCATATAACGGCCGCTACAAAAATGATATGGATAGAAACCCCTACCAATCCATTACTCAATGTTATAGACATAGCGGCATGTGCAGCCATATCAAAGAAGCACAACCTGCTGCTGGTATGCGATAATACATTTGCCTCACCTTATCTGCAGACCCCCCTGGACCTCGGTGCAGATATTGTACTGCATTCAGCTACCAAATACCTGGGTGGCCACTCAGATGTGGTACATGGTGTACTGGTTGTAAAAGAAGAGAGCCTGGATGAGCGCCTGCGCTTCATCCAGAACTCCTGTGGTGCAGTACCTGGGCCACAGGATTGCTGGCTGGTACTCAGAGGCATAAAAACACTCCACGTACGCATGCAGCGTCATTGTGAAAACGGAGAAGCCATCGCCCGCCACCTGCGCAATCACCCCAAAGTAGACAAAGTACTCTGGACCGGATTTGAAGACCACCCTAATCACGAAGTAGCTAAAAAGCAGATGCGCGGATTTGGGGGTATGATATCCTTTACCCTGAAGGACGATAATATTGAGGCTGCTATGCAGGTACTCAGTAAAACAAAACTGTTCTCTCTGGCAGAGTCTCTGGGTGGCGTAGAATCTCTTATCGGTCACCCGGCATCTATGACGCATGCGTCTATACCGCGTGAAGAAAGGATAAAAAATGGTCTTGTAGACTCTCTTATCCGTCTCAGTGTAGGCATAGAAGCTGTAGAAGACCTCATTGCCGACCTGGATCAGGCAATAGGGTAAAAACAACTCACACATAACGCAAATGCGAATATGGCTTTCTTGCTATATTCGCATTTATTATTTGGAGAAGCTCATATGTATAATCTATGAAAATATCAAACCCAAGAACAAAGGAACACTTCTTATAAAGTATAACAATTCGCTGGAAGTTTGCAGTAAATATGAGTTTATTAAAAAAAATAATAACTACTGTCGGTTGCGTGATTTTTCACTCTTGTACACTCTTCGCACAGGCTCACCCCGATATCTATCTCTTCGCTACGCAAGTCTCCTATCGTGATCAGATTTCTGTAAGAACAGCTGGCATTCCGGCCTCAAAAATATTAGACCCACATAATCCCACCTCAACTCTATGGGGCATTGGGCTATCCTACCCAATAAAAAAATTACGGGTCCGTCTTGAGTATCGGAATGGAAGGAGAAGATATAGTTACAATGCCACATTACTTTTAGACAATTTCGACCCGGAAGCCACCCAATCACTTAAAGGCAACTCTATCAGCACAGGAGAAGAAAGGGCACTTGCGTATAACTTAATTGCTGGCCACATCGGGCGGGAATGGACAATGAACAGCAAATGGACCTTTTCTGCTTACGCAGGCGTTTCCGTCAGAGTATTTCAGGATAACGCCCTTTCGGACAGTAAAGACTCAGTACATCTTGCATATAAGCGCGATAACCGATCAAATGTGGCAATACCTTCTGCTATTACGGTCGAAACCGGCTATGGCAGAAGCGATGAAGTAGCCAGTAAAATACACCTGAATAGTCTGCTCTACTCATGGGAATTATACCTCGGAGTTTCACGAAACGTAAAGCTCCCCGTTATTAACAAAATAAACATTGGAATTGAGGCAGCGCGCAGTATTACCAACTGGCAACGTCATCCGGCGGTAACAGTGAAATATATGTCCTCAATAAACGAAAAGGAGCTCTCCGAAAACCAGTTTATTGACCGCAATATATCCGTAGGACTGCGTCTTGGGCTAAGTCTCTGGAAGTAAAAACGATTTAAAGCTGTAAACCAAAACTTTGTCAAATGAAACTACTTCTATTCATTATCACATTTGGTGCTGCCGCTACGGCAAATGGTCAGTCATTGACCAATCAGATTGTTATTTATGGCGCTACTGACAGGCATATAGACAAGAAGTCACTTATGACAAATGGTAACCCTCCCTATAACATTCTGCATGCAGCAAACGCAAATGCCACCAGATTAGGAATAGGCTATGAGCGTACTACACGCTATGGCATTATTTATGGTGCCGGATTCACTTTCGGCGCACGTAAATACCGTTTGAATCTTTTATACGATTTGTCTGACTTCGACCCCAATGCTGTGAATGCGCTTGCCGGAAAGACCATTAAACATGACTTCTCCGGGAGAACTGATTATTGGGGTTGTAAACTGACATTAGGATACAGGAAACAGATACAGAAACAATGGTCTGCATTGCTGCGTATCGGTTTCGAAGAGCGATTTCTCATCAATGGCTCCAGCGAACGAAAAGATGAATACACTTCATATACTGACGACTACGGAACATTCAAATCAATAAATATTATTTCCTACAACAAGCATTGGGGCAGGAATCGCACAGATTATGATAAGAGAGGCTTTGGACTTCGGAGACGTTTCCCTTCATCTTATGGAATTCTGGACATATACCTTGGCATAGAGCGCAAAACCCCGCAAAACGCATGGCTGAGAACCATTTCAATGGGATTAGAAGCCGGACGGAATGTCATTATTTGGAAATCAGACTACATGTGGCTCAGAGCTAAGTATAATATCAACAGTTTACCGGCAGAGTATGGTGAGTACAGGTTTTATGACAACAGCCTGTTTATCGGCCTGCGCGTGGGTGTAGGGTTATGGAAATAGCATCACTCAGCGGCCTATCCCTATAATTTGCAGGGCTTTCTGCTGCTTATGGCTGTTATATTGCTGCTGCATATGTAGCAGTTGCTGGTTGTGGTGCAGGGCATCAGCTCCGTACCTGCTATCTATAAGGTCTAAGCGGTAAATATCGCCGTTCAGGTGATGCAGCTCCATAGCTATAATACCCTTATGGTAGCTCAGGTAATACTTTGCAGTTGTTTTCCCGTATACCGACCTGGTTGTGGCTTTTACCTCCACACTATTGCGCACTGCAACCATAGCTGTAGCCGGTGTAGGCTGACTGCTGTAAGTGGTATAAAAGGTATCTACACCCTTCACAGGATACCACGGTGGGGTAGCCCATAAGCCACCTATGGCCAGCTCCCATGTCCATGCCTGCTCATTTCTGAACAGGGGGTATGGGCAAAACTGCAGTACCCTGTAGCGCCCTGTGCGCGGAGGATGCAGGAACAGTTCACCATCATCTGCCGAATAACCTTCATAAGACTCCGTATATTCTGCTGCCAGTTCCCAGCCGTTGTGCGTCCGGGTGAGCGGCTGCCACTGCGATATAAACATACCCGTCTCTCCACTATGAATAACGAAGGGAATATCTGTAGTAAAGAAACCCAGCGTATCTCTGAACTTCAGCTTGCCTGCACTATCGGTGCAGGATACCCTGTATATGTGCAACCCCGGGCCATTCCATACCTCCTTTGCAAACATAGCGCCATCACCCGCCAATAAGCGGGCGGGTACACTACCCAGCAGCAGCATACATACATATCTGAGAAGCACACTACTCATTGCGATACAACGATATAGCTACAAAAAAGAAACCTGCAACAGTCGCTGCAGGCTTCAATATTACACAATAAAATATTATCATTAAACCTGAAACACACCCACTTTAAACTCCTTCTCTGTCTGTGAGTGGTTGGCAGCATTGATACCTTCCGATATCACATTACGGGTCTCGGCAGGGTCTATTATTTCATCTACCCACAGTCGCGCTGCCGCATAGTAGGCCGATGTCTGGCTGTCGTAACGGTCTGTTATCTCTTTCAGCAGGGCTTTTTCCTTTTCCGGGTCTATTTCCTCGCCTTTGGATTTCAGTGATGCTACCTGTATCTGCAGGAGTGTTTTTGCTGCCTGCTCCCCACCCATTACCGCTATTTTAGCATTAGGCCATGCATAGATAAAGCGGGGGTCATATGCCTTACCACACATGGCATAGTTACCTGCTCCGTAAGAGTTCCCGGTTACTATCGTAATCTTGGGTACTACAGAGTTAGACACCGCATTTACCAGCTTGGCACCATCTTTAATGATACCGCTCTGCTCGCTACGGCTGCCTACCATGAAGCCGGTCACATCCTGTAGGAATACCAGTGGTATTTTCTTCTGATTACAATTCATGATAAAGCGGGCTGCCTTGTCGGCGCTGTCGTTATAGATAACGCCGCCCATCTGCATTTCACCCTTGCCACTCTTTACTATCTTACGCTGATTGGCCACTATACCCACAGCCCAGCCGTCTATACGGGCATATCCGCATACAATGGTTTTGCCATAGTCCTCTTTAAACTGGTCAAACTCTGACTTGTCCACAATGCACTTTATCACATCCACCACATCGTACTGCTTATTGTTCTTTACCGATACCAAACCATATATATCAGTCATCGGGCGGGCAGGCAGTTCCGGTTTGGCACGGTCATAACCCATGCGGGGCTGCTCGCCCAGCTTGTCTATGATGCGGCGCACCTGGTCCAGGCACTCCTGCTCGGTATCAAACTTATAGTCGGCTATACCGCTTACCTCAGTGTGCATCTTAGCGCCGCCCAGCTCCTGCTGATCGGCATTTTCGCCTATGGCTGCCTTTACCAGATACGGGCCAGCCAGAAATATGGAGCCATTACCCTCTACCATCAGCGTCTCATCGCTCATAATAGGGAGGTAAGCGCCGCCGGCCACACAGCTACCCATTACGGCAGCTATCTGCGTTATACCCATAGCGCTCATCTGCGCATTGTTGCGGAATATGCGGCCAAAATGGTCCTTATCGGGAAATATCTCGTCCTGCATGGGTAGATACACACCTGCGCTGTCCACTATATATATAACAGGCAGGTGGTTTTCCATAGCTATTTCCTGCAGGCGCAGGTTTTTCTTGCCTGTGATGGGAAACCATGCACCCGCCTTCACCGTGTTATCATTAGCCACTATCACACACTGACGGCCACATACATAGCCCAGTCCTGCCACAGTACCGCCGGCAGGGCAGCCACCATGCTCCTGATACATACCATAACCGGCATATGAGCCTATCTCTGTAAATGTGCTATCCTTATCTATAAGATATTGTATGCGTTCGCGTGGCGACATTTTGCCCTTCTCCCGGGCTTTGTCCATACTTTTTTTGCCGCCACCCATGCTTATCACACCATGTCTGCGTTTCATCTCGCTGATGGCGAGCCGCATTTCATCATCATTTTTATTGAATTCCAGATCCATGAGGAGTTTTTGGGATTAGGTTGTAAAATAAAGGAATAATCGGGTAGCAGCAAAAGAGGCCCCTTCTTACCATGCTACATAAGGATAACAGGATTACTTCTTTCAGGTAATAACAGTGAAAATTCAGTATTTATACCTGATTTATAAATGATGGGGCTGGTGTAGCTTTGTATATACGGGGCAATGAGTTTCATAGGTGGCGGGGAGAGCAATGTTATATCTTCTGGTTTTAGCCATAGTGCGGTAGTAGGGGGCATAGGTAATACGGTAACGGGGCATTGCTCTGTGATACTGGGTGGTAGTGGTAATGCGGTAAGTCATGACTATGCAGCTGTATTTGGTAACGGAGTATCTTCGGTTGCCAATGGTACCATGCACGTGAATAACTTATGGATGGACCCGGGTTCAATTTGTTCATATCCAGGTATTGCTCCTTTTCTTACATTCCCATCCGGAACAATATATGTGGATACAGTAACCCCTGGTTTACCTTTGCGATTAGCTCAATAACAAGAAAGCAACTTAAATATGAAATTTTTTTCTTTACTTTTTTGCCTTTTACCGTTTTTGAGTCATGCTCAAATTATTACAACGGTTGTAGGTAATGGTATTGCGGGCTATGCCGGTGATGGTGGTCCAGCTTCAGCCGCGAATATTACTTTTCCGAAAGGGTTAGCATTTGATAACTCTGGTAACATATTAATTTGTCATCAAAGTCTCATAAGAAAAGTAGATGCTTCATATATTATTTCTACAATAGCTGGAAGTCTTACTATGATTCCTCCTGGGGACGGTGGGCCGGCAACGGATGCATCGATACCCAGTGCCCATGATGTAACTGTAGATTCCGTTGGGAATATATTTATATCTGATTTTCACTATAATAAAATTAGAAAAATTAATTCGTTAACAAATATTATTGATGCTTTTGCCGGTACTGGTATGGTCGGAAGTACAGGGGATGGAGGGCCAGCCATTAATGCCAAATTTAACTCTCTGGCATCCATTTGTATAGATACATCAAATGATGCACTTTACATTTCAGATGCATTTAATTATAGAATAAGAAAAATCAATCTCATAACCGGTATCATTAGCGCATTTGCAGGCACTGGTACCAGTGGTTATACCGGTGATGGGGGACCTGCCACTGCGGCACGTTTCAGTCGGGTATTAGGTTTGTGTGCCGACCGCGCAGGCAATATTTATATAGGGGACTGGGATAATGCCCGCATACGTAAGGTAGCTATCGCCACCGGAGTGGTGACTACCTATGCCGGTAATGGTACTATAGGGTACAGTGGTGATGGTGGCCCGGCATTGAGCGCTATGATAGCCAAGCCGTCTTCCCTGTGCATGGACACATGTGACAATATGTACTTTGCCGATGAGGACAATCAGGTAGTGCGCCGCATAGATGCAGCATCCGGTATTATTACGACTGTGGCAGGTAATGGTACTGCGGGGTACAGCGGCGATGGCGGCCCGGCTACAGCAGCACAGTTCAACCATCCGGCGGGTGTAAAGATAGACAACTCCGGCAACCTGTACATAAGCGACTATTTTAATCACCGTGTACGCAGAATGACCATAGTGCCTCCTGCCCCCACAGTATCGGTGACCATAGCAGCAACGCCCAACGACACAGTATGTGCCGGCACGCCGGTTACCTATACGGCTACTGCGGCAGGCAGTGGGGCACCGTATTATGAGTGGTACAGGAATGGCATAGTGGTGGGCACGTCTGACAGCTACACCTATACACCTGCAAACGGTGATAGCGTTCGCTGTGTTGCCTCGGTAAATGTATGTGGCAGTGGTACTGCATGGGCCAGCAGTAGTATGATTAACATGGTGGTTACCCCACTCACCCCCCCTGCTATATCATTGTCCGGCGTCAGCTCGGCCACTGTAGGCGCTACGGTTACGGTCAATGCTACGGTGAGTAGTGCGGGCAGCAGTTACAGCATAGCATGGTTCAGGAATGGCGTACTTTTTAATACTACTACCGTTCCCACGGTTACTTATGTTAAAGCCACGGGTACCGATGTTATTACTGCACGGGTTTCGTCTACCGATGTTATGGGCTGCTATGATACTACCACATCGGCAGGGCATACCATCAGCGTAGCGCCCAATGGGGTAGATGAGGTGGGCAGACATGCTGCGCCACTGGTGCTGTATCCCAGCCCTGTGCGGGATGTGCTGCATCTGTCCTGTGCAGGAGGTATAGGCACAGTAGTTATTACCGACCACACAGGGCGTGTGGTGCTGCAGGCCCCGGCTGGCAGTACTGAATTGCCGGTACAGGAGCTGGCTCCCGGGCTGTATATGATACAGGTGCAGGGTCTGGATGGCAGCAGGCAGGTGGGGCGGTTTGTAAAGGAGTAGCCTGAATTAAAAAAACACCACTTTACCATCATAGATACTAAATGATGGGGCATGCTGCTACTGCAAAATGCCCATGCTTTCCATATATACTTCATACCGGCTAATGCGCATTACGCCTTTGCTACAGACATCCCCTACAATTGCAACAAAAAAACATATCAGCAACTACCCAAGCTACCATGTGCTGTCTACGTCTATATAGATACCAACTACCAATTACTATGCCCTATCCGTCATTGTAAACCATTTCCTCCAGGCCAGCCCCTGAACCCTTTTGCCTTTCACTACAGGCACCTGCCAGGTGTACCTTGTAATTTAACGGCCATATGGCATTACGAACACGAACCAGACTCTTTTTATGCATGCTACTGCTGGGCTCATTTATCAGCAGGGCATCGCATATATTCGGTGGCGACCTCCTGTACACCCATATAACAGGCCATACCTACAGAGTAGTACTTACACTTTACGGTGACTGCGGAGCACCGCTTTCCGGTACACTGGACTCTGTGCGCCCAAACGTATATGTATATAACGGCAACTCATTCATACGTACCCTTTCACTGCACCTGGAG
The DNA here is from genome assembly GCA_030427635.1 of Bacteroidia bacterium. Lineage (GTDB taxonomy): Bacteria > Bacteroidota > Bacteroidia > Chitinophagales > Chitinophagaceae > Nemorincola. The sequence goes on along the minus strand of JAUIBA010000014.1, from coordinate 89,768 downwards.
CAGCCGGGCATCGAAATATCTCCGGTATGTCCTTCCATGCTGCACCGCACTACCTGCAACAGCCCATCGGGCACACTGCCGGGCATTAAACAGTATATATATGTAGACACTACAGAGCTACCCTACCCCTCTGCCAACTGGCAGTTTGTATTTACCGGTAATCTGCCTCCTACACAGTTTGCAGGACGCAGCCAGAACATAACCAATGTACAGTTTGCGGGCAACACAAAAATGTATCTGGTGGCCCGGCTGGATAATACATCAGGGCCTAACTCATCGCCACAGTACACCACTATTCCTACTCCTTACTATTGCAGCAATCTGAGTCAGCAGTATAACCAGGGAGCTGTAGATGAAGATGGCGACTCACTTGCTTTTACGCTTGTGCCTACCATGAACGGCACTGGCAGCAGCAATATCTTTGCCAACCCTGCTACCTATTACTCAGGTCTTAGCGGCACCTATCCGCTCACCGTCATACCCGGCACATTCTCCTTCAGTGCCTTGAACGGGCAGCTCACTTTTACCCCACAGGGGATGCAGAATTCGCTGATAGTAACACAGGTATCGGAGTACAGGCACGGGCTGCTTACCGGTACCAGCCAGCGCGAAATGACATTTGTAGTTACAGATGACTGCGAAGGCACACCACCCTCACTATTCATAACCGCACTTGCCGGTGGAGCTGCCACTGCGGGCAATGTAGTAAATGTATGTGTAGGTACACCCCATGTCTCTTTTGACATAAGAACAGAAAACCCTGAAAACGACAAAACAGAAGTCATACCGCGCAATGTACCCACCTCAGCCACACTTTCTATATCGGGCAATAACAGCCCTGCACCGGCTATGCATTTTGAATGGGATACAGATACCCTGGCAGTAGGAGCTTATACTTTCTTTATGGAGGTGAAGAATGAGCATTGTCCGCTGTCTGGAAGGCAAACGATTGCCTACACCATCAACATTGTTCCTTTTCCTGTGGTAGCGGCAGCCGGTGTAGCACCTACCAACTGTATTCATCAGGCATTGGTACAATATGATTTTAAGGGTGGCTATATACCGCGCCTCCTGGAGATATATGATACTACAGGCACCCTGCAAAAGACACTTACAGACTCGACTGGTACAGTAACGGACAGCCTGCCTGCAGGAGACTACACATTACGGGTATCGTCACAGGCACAGTGCGCCACCAGCACGCAGTTTTCCATTGCCGATGGGGGTACACTCCCCTTACAGCCCATAACACAGGAGTACTGCATGGGAGACACCGTACTTCCGATACCGGTTATATTATCAGGGCCGGGTGCGCGTATTACCTGGTTTGATACTGCCTTTAATATACTGCCGCATATGCCGGTACCATCTACAGCCACCCCCACTACCTATCAGTGGTATATGCAGGAATGGTACAAAGTATGTACTTCAGAAAAGGTGGCGGTAAATGTATATGTACATCCCCTGCCCGATATTACTATCACACCTCCACCTGCATCCGTTTGCCTGGGCGATACGGTATATCTGCAGGCATCGGGGGGCGCCACCTATTACTGGCATTCACAACAACCTGTTTTATATACTACCGATAGCATAGCCTATGCCCGGGCAATGCGCATAGGGGACTATCATGTACGTGTCACAACCCGGCACGGCTGTGCAGACTCTGCCACGGTAATAGTACCTGCCCCACAGCAGTGCTGCCAGTATAGCTATCCTACGGCTTTCACGCCTAACAGGGACGGCATCAATGATGGCTTCAAGGTAATAACATATGGCAACAGCCGCAGTTACCGGCTGGCAGTTTATAACCGCTGGGGACAGATGGTTTTTCTCACCTATGACCCGGCACTGCACTGGGATGGCACATGGAATGGTACTCCCTGCGAGATGGGTACCTACTACTACCTCTTCTCTGGTCAGTGCCTTACAGGATATACCGAGGAGCATAAAGGCGATGTGACCCTTATAAGATAACCGGCCTAATAAACCTGTACCAGTTGCCGCTCAGTATGCTCACCGGCATAGACAGTAACCACGTATGTGCCGGGCAATAGAGATGTAACATGAGCCTTATTGCGTTTATTGGCTGCTCTTAGTACTTCCCTTCCCATTATATCTGCTATGACAATGGTACATGAGTTTTCAGGCAGTGCAATAGTGAAACTGCCGGTATTGGGATTAGGCATTATCTTCATTGCACCTGCGCCGGCAGTCATATTACCTACAGATGTTTCACAGTCACCACTACCCAGTACATTAACGGTATGTATCACCGTATCGGCTCCGCAGTTGCTGTTTATTATATAATAGATGTCGGCAGTGCCCTCATTTATACCAGCCACAGCCCCGCCCGATACACTGGCATTGGCATTACTGCTTATCCACGCACCGCCCGGCACCGTAGCCGACAGGGCTATTGTATCACCTATGCATAAAGTTGTGGCACCTGTTACTGCACCTGCCCCCACGGCAGTATCTACATATACATAGCGTGTTGTTACAACACAATTATATCCGTCACATATCTCCACAGTGAATGTATCCAGCCCATGAAATCCTGCATCCGGCGTATATACAAGTCCGGAAGGAAATACCCATGACCCTGTAGTGGGCGAGGTAGTGGGAGCGCCTGCCAGGATACCATGATATGGCCCTGATACCAGGGTCCAGCTCTCTGTCTGCCCTGCATCCGGGTCCATAGCAGCAAGCATGGTATCTACCGGCACAGGACTACCCTCACAGGTAAATGTTGTTCCACTCTCGCCCGGTGATGGGGGAATATTAGATGTCGTTTCTATTCTGCGTACCACGTAGTTCAGCTCATCGGCTATATATAGCCTGCCCGCAGCGTCCAGCGCTATACCCCACTGCCAGTAAATGCTCGTAAATACAGAATTGGCAGGGCCACCATCGCCGGAGTACCCGCCGGTACCATTACCTGCATAGGTAGTTATAACACCCGCTGCATCCACTTTTCTTATACGATGATTGTTCCTGTCAGATATAAACATGTCGCCGGTGGCGCTATTCACTGCCACCCCTATGGGCCCGTTCAGTCCGGCTGCTATTGCCGGGCCGCCATCGCCGTGGTATGTACCGCCCATTGTACCCGTGGTGGCGGTGGCACCATCGCCCGCCACAGTAGTGATGATACCTGCTGCATTTACCTTCCTTATCACATGGTTTCCCTCATCAGCTATATATAGATCGGTACCGGAAACCGTGAGTCCGGCAGGACCATATAGCTGTGCCGCAGTAGCAGGGCCACCATCGCCGGAGTAACCCAGAGTACCATTCCCTGCCACCCGGGTAATAATGCCGGTTACATCTACCTTACGCACACTACCTGCATAATCGGTAAAGTACACATTGCCCAGGTTATCGGTGGCCAGGCCCGAGGCCAGACCTATTGCAGCTGCTGTAGCCGGCCCGCCATCACCACTATAGCCGGGTGTACCATTACCGGCAAAGGTGGTAATGATACCTGATGGTGCTACTTTTCGTATCACACTATAGTCACTCTGTGCTATGTAAATATTGCCCATACCATCTACAGCTATGTATGCCGGCCACCCTATAGATGCTGCTGTAGCAGGGCCGCCATCACCGGTATAGCCCAGGGTACCATTACCGGCTACAGTTGTAATAATACCAGCCGGTGTAACTTTACGTATTACCTTATTGGCCTCGCCTATGTAGAGGTTACCACCATTATCTACAGCTACAGAATAAACAAGATGCATAGCTGCCGCAGTAGCAGGGCCACCATCGCCCGACCATGCGGGGCTGATGCTGGAATTTCCGGCATAAGTAGTAATAATCTGTGCTGAGGTACAGAGGGAGCATGCCAGTAGTAGCATTGCTCCTGCAGCAAAACGAATGTGTTTCATGATGAAGTATTTGGGTCACTGAAAGGACGTGTGATACAGGGGAAATGTTAGTAGCTGCTGCCTGAAAACAGTATTGTTTTTTTAACAGAAAACTAAACGAAAGGACAATATTTTCACATGACACTGATAGTCAGTCAGGTGCGTATACCTGCCGGCACTACACATTTCCGGATATTTTTTGCTTATTGACCAGACTATAACTACACCTTACCCAATATCTTCCGGTATAGTCCCCTGCTGATATGAATAGCAGACTGCCACATGTAAACATCAGACACATACTTACGCACCGCCTGCCTCCTGCTATTGTCAGTTTCCCGTATCCATTCAGGCAGAGCGGCCGGTATTGCAGTAAGATCTACAGTTGCCTGTACCGGAAACATGATGCCGGCATCAAATGCCTGCTGTGCTACCCCACCTATACCTTTTTCTATAATAAGGGGAAGACCGGCAGCAAGATACTCAGCTATCTTCACAGGGTTTGCCACCCTGTTTACAACAGTTGGCTTACGTATCAGCACGCCAATGTCACAGGCCGTAAGAACTTCAGCTACATCTTCCTGAGGCAGGCTTTTTACTATAGTTCGCCCCATATCTACTTCATGCCGTTGCAGCATAACGATTATCTTTTCCACTTCGGGCGATAAAAATGCCAGTCTTATTCTCGCATCGTTCTCTGCCAGCACTTTCATGAAAGGGATTTTGAGGTCGTTCAGGTGCTGGTAAGTAGCTGTTGTTCCTGAGTATACTATTACCCGTTCATGTGCTTCTACCCCCCACTCTTTCCTTATTCTGTCCCGTTCACTATCACCCGTTATCTGCTTTACACAACAGGGTACAACTATAGTATCTTCTGTAGCTCCGGCATCTTTAATCAGCAGGGCTCTCAGGGCATTACTTACCGTAGTAACCCCATCTGCAACTCCTACTGCATGCCTCAATCTTTCTCTGAGCTTGTCATACTCCTGGCGTTCTGCACCTTCTGACTGTTCAGGATACTCTATACCCCGTGCATATAACCATTCTGATGGCCAGTGCCCCCTTACATCCAGTACTACTTTATCATCAGGAAAGTCCTCCCGTAACTTTGCCGCCATAAACGCAGCCTCTTCGCCCCGGCAGTGATATATTACCGGCACCCGCTTTCCCATTCCCATACGATGCAGCTTCATAAGTGGCAGTAACGGCAATCCACCCAACCTGCTGATGCCGTTAAACGTATGTATAGATATCCCAGGGCAACGTGCGCGCAACATATTTACTTTGGCCTTTGCCAATGCATTCCAGTATTCCCTCATAGCCCCAAGTATCCATGCCTCTACAGCCATTGGTGCGTAATCACCACCTTCCAACGCCTGGCACTCGGCCTGATCAAAAAGCTGGCTGGCTACAAGGGGAGTTCTGTACTCTCCGCCACTGGTAATATGAACAAGCTTATATTTCATCATTGATTTAGTAACTGTGCCGTAAAACCGTGACTATATGTTGTAACAAATATATTTATCTTTTGTGTAGGATGCCTCTTTTATAAAAACTGCCCATATAATGATTATATACCGGTGTCTTTCTATAAATCTTCGTTAACACACATTATTAAGACTTCGATTAATCTTAATTTTACCTTACCACAACCACATGCTGTATGAAGATTGTAAAACGTATTCTGGTCACTTTCGGAGCTCTTATTATTCTGTTACTTGCCGCAGCAGTAATAATACCCATATTCTTTAAAGACAAGATTATGGCTGTAGCAAAAAAGCAGATGAATGAACAGCTGAATGCTACCGCCGACTTTAAAGATGTAGACATTTCTTTGCTGCGCAGCTTTCCCCGGCTATCGGTAAGTATTACCGGCCTTAGCATAGTGGGCAAGGATAACTTTGAGGGGGACTCTCTGGTGAGTGCAGAAAGTATAGATGTGGCACTGGACCTCATGAAAGCCTTTAATGGAGAGTATGAGATACTCAACATAGGCCTTAATACCCCCCGCATTCACGCCATAGTACAGGAAGACGGCAAGGCCAACTGGGACATTGCCAAACCTTCTGAGCCTTCCCAGCCGGAAACAAAAGAAGAAAGCGCCCCCTTTGCTATGAAGCTGCGTAAATACGCTATTGAGAAAGGCTACATAGAATATGATGACAGGCAGGGAAAAATGCACGCTATCATCAAAGATCTGAACCACTCCGGCTCAGGCGATTTCAGCAGTGACGCATTTACGCTGAGTACGGTTACCACAGCCGATGCCGTAACCTTTATCAATGGCGGGGTACCCTACCTGAATAAAGTTAAAACCAGTATTAATCTGGATCTTGGTATTGATAATAAAGCCAGTAAGTACACATTCAATACAGACAAAATACAGCTGAATGGCCTGAAGTTATATACCAAAGGTTGGGTGCAGATGCCCGACACTACCAATATGCTCATGGACATCCAGTTCGGCACCCCGTCCAACGACTTCAAGGATATCTTATCACTGGTACCGGGTATATATACTGCCGACTTTAAAGATGTGAAAACTACAGGTAAGTTTGCCCTGAGTGGTTTTGTAAAAGGAACATTCAATGCCACACAACTGCCTGCCTATATGGTAAACCTGGGCATTGAAAACGGTTCATTCCAGTATCCTGCTTTACCACAGAAAGTAAGCGACATACAGGTAAAGCTTAAAGTCACTAATCCTGATGGTGTTACTGACCACACACTTACCAATCTGGAACAATGCCATATAGAACTGGGTGCTGAACCATTTGACATGAGAATGTTGCTGAGAAACCCACTCACAGAGCAGTGGATAGATGCATATGCCAAAGGTCATATAGACCTGTCCCGTGTAAGTCAGTTTGTAACACTGGAGCCCGGCACAAAAATGGCAGGCGATATCAAGGCCGATGTATCTGTAAAAGGCTCTATGGCTCAGGCACAGAACAAGCAGTTTGATAAGATAGACGCAGCAGGCACTATTAACATCAACAATGTATCCTATACCTCTAAAGACTACCCTGACGGTGTAAACCTGTATAGTCTCCTGCTTACATTCACACCTAAGAATGTAACAGTAGCTAATCTGCGGGGCCTGTATATGGGTACTAATTTCAGCGGCAATGGTAGTGTAGATAATCTGCTGGGCTATGCAATGAACGACCAGACACTTTCAGGCTCGTTCTCCTTCATGGCCGATCAGGTAGATGTAAACAAATTTATGGGTACTGAGCCTGCACCGGCTAATACTACAGAACAGGCGCCGGCATCTACCGAGCCGTTTATTGTACCTGAAAATCTGGATGTAACGCTTAAAGCATCTGTGGGTACCGTGAAGTATGATAATATCGTGATGAAGAATGTGAATGGTGGCCTGGCAATAAGAAACGGAGAAGTAGAGCTGCGCGACATAGGCGGCCAGACACTTGACGGCTCCATGAAAATGAGCGGTACCTATGCCACCCGTAAAGACAAAAAGAACCCGGATATTGCTTTCAGCTATGACATTAAGGCAGTAGATATTCAGAAAACATTTACCACTTTCAATACCGTACAGAAAATGATGCCATCTGCTAAATATATATCAGGCAAGGTATCAACGGTACTTACTATGAATGGTAAACTGGGACCTGATATGTCGCCCATAATGAATTCATTAAGCGGCAAGGGCGACCTTATGCTGCTGGGCGGTAAACTCTCAGGACATCCCGTTACTGATGGGCTGGCAGATAAACTGAAACTGACACAGTTTAAAACCATTGCGCTCAACGACATGAAACTGTTCTTTGAGTTTGTAGACGGCCGTGTAAATGTGCAGCCATTCAAAGTGAAGATAGGACCTGACATAGAAGCAGAGGTGGCCGGTAGTCATGGCTTCGACCAGACACTGAAATACGGTGCTAACGTAACCGTGCCTCGCAGCATAATGGGTAGCGCAGGTAATGCTGTAGTAAATAACCTTATGAGCCAGGCCGCCAGCAAAGGTGTACCGGTAACACTGGGAGAGAAGATAAACTTTGCAGTGAAAATCACCGGCACTACTACACAACCTAAAATAGAAACTGACCTCAAAAATGCTGCAAACAATGCAGTAAACAACATAAAGGATGAAATTAAAAAAGAAGTAGAAAAGCGTATAGACAGTGTAAAAACTGTAGTTAAAGACACGGTAAGCGCTATTAAGAAGCAGGTTGTGGATGAGGCAAAAGAGGAGCTAAAAAAACAACTTACCGGCCAGGGTGGAGGCAATGGAGACAAGAAACCTGAGGAAAAAGTAAAAGACGCAGCCGACAAAGCCAAAGAAGGACTGAAGGGACTATTTAAGAAAAAATAACTGAGGCGGCTGGTATTACTTGATTATTTCATGTAAAATTGCATTGCATTCCATTACTCATGTATAAACTATATCGCTTCAAAAATTTCATAGAATGGCAGGCATTTGGTGTGTGCAGCGCCATTGGTGAGCGTTTGGGAGTGGCCACGTCCGGCATACGGTTATGGTTTATTTACATATCATTCCTTACCATGGGGTCCCCTCTTATCATATATATGATACTGGCATTCTGGATGAATATGAAGCGCCTTGTACTGCAGCGCAGACGTAATCCACTAAGATATCTATAACCTTTAGCTTACAAACCATAACTGATAACGGTCAGTTATGGTTTGTAAATTAGGGCTAACTTTGCGTACTCATTAACAAAAAACGAGTACGTACACCATGCCAGTGTTACACAACCGTATTAACAATGAGGAGCTGAAACAGCGTATGCTGGCAGAGACAGAGCCACGTACCACAGTATCCTTCTATCAGTACTTCCACATTGCCGACCCTACGGCATTCCGTAATGAACTTTACCGCAAGTGCTACGATCTGAAAGTTTTCGGACGGGTTTACATTGCTTCCGAAGGTATTAACGGCCAGGTAAGTGTTCCCGCCGGTAACTATGAGGCTTTTAAAGAAACACTCTATGCCGCAGCACCGGAACTGAATGGTATAAGAATGAACATTGCCGTAGATGATGACGGCAAATCATTCTGGGTACTACGCATGAAAGTGAGACATAAAATCGTTGCAGACGGTATTGATGACCCAACATTCAATATAGGCCAGAAAGGAAAATACCTTAAAGCACGGGAATACAATGAGCTGGCAGAAAAGCCTGACACTATCATTGTGGATATGCGCAATCACTATGAATATGAAGTAGGACACTTTGAAAATGCTATCGAGGTGCCTTCTGATACATTCCGCGACCAGCTACCGATGGCTGTAGATATGCTGAAGGGTAATGAAGACAAAAACATTATCATGTATTGCACCGGTGGTATACGTTGCGAGAAAGCCAGTGCATACATGCTGCATAATGGGTTTAAGAATGTATTTCATGTAGAGGGTGGTATCATTGAATACACAAGACGTGCAAAAGAAGAAAACCTGCCCATAAAGTTCAGAGGCAAGAACTTTGTATTTGACGAGCGGCTCGGAGAGCGCATTACTGATGAAGTTATAGCGCAATGCCACCAATGTGGCAGCCCCTGTGATGCCCATACTAACTGTAAGAACGATGGCTGCCACCTGCTGTTCATTCAGTGTCCCGAATGTGCTGCAAAATATGAAGGCTGCTGCAGTGCAGAATGCCGTGACGAAATGCATCTGCCAGCCGATGAGCAGCGTATCCACCGTGCAGGTAGAGAAAATGGCATGAAAATATTCAATAAATCAAAAGACCATCCGCTGCGCAAGCACCGCGATGAATGGAAAGGAGAGCGCGAACAAACAAGTACTCAGGATATATAATCCAGTACATCTTATCACTTGAGCATTCCACCTTCCGGTTGTATACGTAATACTCCTTTATCAAAGCTATACGGCGAAGCCCCTTGTAATATACATGGGGCTTCGTCATTATACAGATACATCTGTATTACTGAATATACCAATGACCAATAACTTTAGAAAAAAGGTGGGTATATTTCAAAGGTGTCAGCATATTGCATGCAGAATACTCCAAATATCATGCCATTAAAAGAAAATGGCCATCGGTGAACGATGGCCATTTTTACTGGTTATAAGATATTGACTATCTGATGAGTGTTACATCTCCTTTTGTTTCACTAACCTCTCCACCACAGTCAAATTTCAGATAGTAGAAATAAGTACCCATATCCTGCTTTACACCATTCCATGTACCATCCCACGCAGGGTTAGAATTAGCACTTTCAAATACGGTATGGCCCCAGCGGTTAACCACACGGAAAATGTGGAATCTTCTGTATCCTGCAAACATTGGACGGAATACATCATTCCTTCCATCTCCATTAGGCGTAAATGCAGATGGTAAACTTACCGTACAGCACTCGTCAGGATTAAGCATTTTGAAATAAGATGCACGACATCCGAACGGATCGGTAACAGTAAGTGTGATACGACTATTAGGACGTTCCACTCTACCCCATATTTCAGGTGTGTTCTGATTTACGAAGAAGTGCTCAGGTTCCCATAAATAGCTGTACTCCGGCCGCACTGAATGTGCATTAAACAGAATGCTGTCTTCTACACAGAACTTATCAGGTATCTGGGAAACACCAAATCTTGGATCTGGCAATGTATGTACTTTTACCGTATCGGCAGTTGGCAATGCTTCACAACCTTTTTGGGAAATGCCCTTTACATTGATAATGTGCAAACCACTGTCTACCCAGCTTATTACATAAGGGCCACCTGTATTTACATTGGCAGTTATCACATTAATCTTAGTCTGAGAAGGTGCAAACATCGGAGCGCCATCCAGCAGCCATGTATAAGTATATGCATTGTCTGAGTGACTATTAAGCGCCAGCGTTATAGTATCACCTACGCATACATCAGGCTTGATGTATGCATGCGCATCAGGAGCCGCATCCACCGTAACTACAGCTGTCACCTTACAAGTGGTAGCAGGTATCATATATGTGATAACAGCAGTACCCGGAAGACGACCTGTGACAATACCTGACGCATCAATAGATGCTGTAGCAGAGTCGCTGCTAAGCCAGATACCAGCTGGTGTAGCATTATCAAGAGTAGTAGTAGTGTATTGGCACAGAACTTTTGTACCGGTAACAGGTGCCACTACCGGGAAAATCATTATACTTACTGTATCAGGTACGGTACAGCCGTTCAATGTCACATCTACCGTATAAATGCCAATCGCAGCTGGCTGTACATTGGCAATGTTTGGATTCTGCACCATTGAAGTAAAGCCAGGACCGCTCCATGAGTATGATGTAGCTCCGTTAGCAGAAGAAGAGTAAAGGTATAATGTTTCACCAGGGCATATGGGAGCATTGCTCGATGCAGACGGTATGGGTAATGGCCTTACGTCTACTACAATGCTGGTATCAGTGAAACAGTTGTTTTTGGAAACTGTAACAGTATAGGTGCCGGCATTAGCAAGGGTTACTGTAGGTAGCGCAGGAGTAGCAGTGTCTTCAGTAAAGCCTGCCGGTCCGTTCCACAACCAGGTCACACCTGTTGTAGCACTATTGGCAAAAAGCAATAGTGTATCACCTACACACAAAAAGCTGTTGCTGGTCACACCTGACAAATCAGGGTTGGGTGGATCTACCAGCACAACCGGACCTGCAATATTGTAAGGACAGAGTGCATTAATGATCGTAATATCACTGTATGTAGCAGCAATAAGGTTAGCTAGAATAATCTGTCCTGATGCATCTGCTGTAATTGTTTGCGTCTGCAGCACACCATTTACCTTATAGCTGATGGTGTAGGTAGTGTCAGGATGTACCATACCGGTAATAGTTATGCTACCCTCATTACCCAGGCAGGTAGTAGGGTTAGTAAATGCCACACTTATTACTCTGGGAGCAGGATCGGGCACTACAGCTATAGTGGTATCCGTACAGCCCAGTGTATCCATCACCATTACGCTATAGGTACCTGCTGCAAGACCGGTAGCCGTAGCAGTGGTTTGAGGAGGAGTAGTGGTCCAGAGGTAAGAATATGGCCCGGTACCTGTAGCCGCTGTTACAGTAGCGGCACCGTTACTATAACCATTACACGAAGGCGTATCTATAGATATTGTAGTATTTATAGGCGGCAGTATGGATACTGTAAATACGTGATCCTGTGTACAGCCCGAAGTATTGGTGACCGTAACCGTATAAGCGGTGGTGGTAGTAGGCGATGCTATAGGATTAGCACATGTGGTACAGCTTAATCCTGCAGCAGGTGCCCAGCTGTAAGTAAGAGGCAATGCAATATCCGTAGCATTGGGATTAAGCACTACGCTGCTGCCCACACATATGGCAGTATCATTACTGGGATGAAGAGCCATATGAGCAGGTGTAACATGACTGTACAGCGTATCGGGACAGCCAAAACCCGGATATGGGGTAAGTATCACAGCAATGGTGATGGGGCCGGGAGGAGTAGGTATAGTGATATTCTGACCTGTACCATATAAAGTAGTGAATGTAGAGGAATCGTACCAGGTGTATGTCTGAAAGCCGGGAGGTGCACTCAAACTAGGTGGGGTAAGGGTATCGCACGAATTGTTCGAAATCTCAAACAGACCACACGACAAATCAACATATGCATATCCATAGTGACCACCCAATGCACAGTCAGTGGTTGTAAACTCAACCGCTACTGTTGCGCCTGCCATACCAGAAAGGTCTAACGCACCTGTTGACCATGGAAGATATCTTACATTACCCACCGAAATGAAACCGGGGAGAGAAGAGTTTACCACATAGGTATAATTTGCGCACGGAACAGGCGCAAGAGTTGCTGAGTCAAATGCCCGTACCAGAAAGCGTGGCTGCTGTGTAGCAGAGTGAGAAGGGTCCTGTAGTACGGTAGCATATCTGTATATCATGCTGAAGTTTGACAGGCTGGGAGGTACATGAACAAAATAGGTTGCTCTGTCTATTTGCCTGCCGGTACCGTTATTCCCAAGGCGGAAAGAATAAGAACCACTACCTGGAGCCAGTATGGGAAAACCTCCGATAGGGTCAGTAGCAGCACCCGCACAGCCTACCAGTCCTGTAGCGGATGTTAATGTATGCCTGCATGCTATCGCCGGCCCCGTTGTTACCCCTGTAGTTAAGGATGCCATCGAAGTGAACAAACCTGTGCCAAAAGTCCAGTTGGACAAGTTGCCAAATTCAAAGTCTATATTGGGGGGGCATGTCGATTGTGCATTTGTTTGCACAGAAAGGGCACACAGTAACATAAGTGTACCGAGCAATCTTACTATTTTCATTGGTTTTCGTTTCAGGTGTGTAGTATCGTGGTGATTTAGATAACAGATAACATCAAATGGTGACAAGTAAAATAACACTGCAATTTCACAAACAATTGTGACATTTCATAACATTTCCCTGATATATATTTTGAAAAATAAACTTTTGGTAAAATATAAATAATAATATCGCTTTTAGTTAATATTAAATCTTAGTGTCAGACAATAAATATCCGGATTTGATTCTTTTTACAGCTATATAAATTGCAGGAATTTACACACAGGCTGCATAGAAAAGGGTCACATGTTCAGTGACCCTTTTTCTATAAAAATGAGACAATATTATCTGATAAGAGTAACATCTCCTTTCGTTTCATGGACCTTACCACCACAATCAAATTTCAGATAGTAGAAATAAGTACCCATGTCCTGTGTTACACCATTCCATGTACCATCCCAGTTAGGATTAGAGTTGGCACTTTCAAATACGGTCTGGCCCCAGCGGTTAGTAACACGGAATATATGGAATCTTCTGTAGCCGGCTGACAGCGGACGGAATCTGTCGTTCTTACCATCACCGTTTGGCGTAAAGGCAGAAGGCAGGCTCACAGTACAGCATTCATCAGGGTTAAGCGTTCTGAAAAAGGAAGCACGACATCCAAACGGATCTGTAACGGTAAGTGTGATACGACTGTTAGGACGTTCTACTCTACCCCATATTTCAGGCTTGTTCTGGTTTACAAATGAATGTTCAGGCTCCCACATGTAGCTATACTCCGGCTTTACAACATATGCATTGAAAAGTACGCTGTCTTCTACGCAGAACTTATCCGGTATCTGAGATACATCAAATCTTGGATCTGGCAGTGTATGCACTTTTACGGTATCGGCAGTAGGTAATGCCACGCATCCCTCCTTAGTAGCACCTGTCACATTAATAATGTGCAGACCACTATCTACCCAGCTAATCACATACGGGCCGCCAGTATTCACGTTTGCCGATATTACATTGATTTTGGTTTGTGATGCATTAAACATTGGAGCACCATCCAGTAACCATGTATAGGTATATGAGTTGTCTGAATGACTATTAAGCGCCAGTGTTATCGTATCGCCAAGACAAACATCAGGTTTAATATAAGCATGTGCATTCGGCGCAGGCACTACTCTTACAGAGAAAGTATCATTGCTGAAGCAGCGACCACTGTAATTACTTACAGTAAGTACTACGTCATGACGTCCCCATGCAGTATCAAACCTTACATGTACATTCTGGTCATCATAGCTTGTACCATCTACAAAATCAGAACCTATTGGCAGACTCCACACAAACGCAGGATTTATGTAGGTAGGTCCGTCATATGCCAGCTGCAGAGAATCGAACTGACAAACCCAGTCACGATCCGCCGCTATTTCAAAATCAGGCAGCACTAATACTTCAACCGATATTGGCTCGCGTGGACTCTCACAGGTATTAACAGTCTGTGTCACATACCATGTTGTAGAACCAGGATTGGCAGTAGAAGGAACAGGAGCAGCCCATGCACCCGGAGTGCTGGTAGAAGAAATATACCATCTGAGACTGTCACCTACAGCAGTAAGCGGCGGTGCAGGGAATCCCTGGCAGTAACTTGTATCGCGGGTAACCGGTGGTGCCGGCTCCGGAACAACCCTTACAGGGAAGGTAGCACTGTCGCTCACACAACCAAATGCAGATGTCTGCGTTACATAATAGTAATATACACCTGGCACATCGGTATCAGGTACGATACTGCTTACACCTCCCACATAGGTAGTGCCGGGGGTAGTACCTAAACCATACCAGGTGGTAGAATATCCCGAACCTCCTACCGTTACACTGAGCACAGGTGAGGCCTTAAACTGGCATGGGCGTACTTCAGGCACAATTGGTGGCATGGGTTTAGGATGCACGGTAACAATTGTTGTAGCACGACATGAGGTAGGCAGTGTATAACTAATCAGTACCGTACCAGGTAAATGACCGGAAACAATACCTGTAGTTAAATCTACCGATGCTATAGCTGGATTGCTGCTGAACCATTCTCCACCCGGTGTGATATCGGCCAGCGCAGTTGTAGTGTACTGACACAGGCCTGTAGTACCCGTAACAGGAGCAGGAACAGGATTAACAACCACTTTTACTGAGTCCCGCTCACTTTCACAACTACCTACTATCTGGCTGAAGTAGAATGTATAGGTACCGGGTATTGATGTATTGACCACAGGAGGCGTTGTTGTACCTACACCACCTGTTGGTGTGCTGTACCATAATACAATACCGGCTGGTGGCCCTACGGCAACATCTGTAACTACAAATGGCACAAATGTATCGCCCTGACAATATGGAGTTGTAGGAGTAACGGTTGGAGGGTCAGGACGTGGTATTACTGTTACATGAGTAGTGGCAGTATCCTTACACCCAAAATACGACTCCACAATTACCTGATACACTCCGGTATCTGCTGTGGTAAAGCCCGGTAATGTTGGCGTTGGCGATGATGATGAAAAAGAAGGTGGTGTTCGGCTCCAGGTATAAGTAACTCCCGGAGAATCGCATACCGCAGTAAGATTCAGTATATTCGGCACACCCTGACAAAGCGGTGCATTACTGCTTGCAGTAACATTAGGCTTATGTCGGATATCGGCAGTAGTATAGAAGGTATCGGCAGCGCCCAGTACTGTTTTGATAACCATATAGGTACCTGACATAGCAGTTGTAGCCGGATATCGGAATGTCTTCTGTGTAGTGCCGAATGGTGTAGAAGAATATGGTGCCGGACCATACCATTCATAAGTAGCTGCAGTAGAGTCTCCCGGAGAGTTCAACCAAAGAGTATCACCTGCACAGGGCTCATTTGCTTCTGCACCATTACAGGTAATAATAGTCAGATAGAATGTTTTGTTATGGCAGGACATCATACCGGTACCACTATCTGTACCTGTAATGGTAAATGTTATAATAGGAGGCAGAGCGTTAATGTTGATAGTATTTGTAACACCTGTGGTTGTGGCAAGACCGGTAGACGGGCTCCATGTCCAGTGACTCCAGCTCCAGTTTCTATCACTCGCATGGCGAATATCAACGGGCAAAGAAATGAGCCCCGGCACCAAACATGCATTAAATGTGTCATAGTTTGGATTCGGCGGCGCTACAACCGGCTGCGGAACATTATTAAGCACAATCTGGGGATCTGGGAATGCACTGTCTATACCCAGATTACCATTGTATATATAAGCATAGCTTATTAATGCACTATCGCCGGGAGGTATAGCACCAATATTGTACACAAGACCATAGCCATAGTCACCATTCTGTGTGGCGCCGAGTGCAGTAACAACAGTACCCATTGTAGTTACGGTACCAGCCCACACCTGTGACAGGTTCCACGGAGTACCGAATGACCATGAGCCCCAGGAAGTATAGCTGAAGCACTTTGCCCGGCAATCTTTAGTACCTAAACCCATATATGCTACATCACCCGTATATCCCTGTCCACGTGACGAAACCAGTACCCTGTGACGTGCATCTTCATTCTGATGCACTATCTGATTAGTGGTAACAAAAGAGAACGGGCTCCATGTCTGAGCATTGTCAGGATCGCAGGCACGCATATAATAAACTGGTGCTGTTGCTGCCCCACCTGTGTTTGTAAGTACTGTTGTTACTACAACCGCCGACCCTAACTGATCTACACGGGTATTCTGACGTATTGCAAGGTTACCTGCAGCACTGGTGGCAGTAGCGGTGAACGTCCCCTCAACAAAACCAGTACCGGCAGTATAAGAATTAAAAATCCCCCCCATGGTGATACCGGTGGTATTAATATTACCGGTACAGTTCTGCACAGCATATGCCATGTTACCACCTATTTGTAACATCCATCCTTCAAATGGAGAACCAGGATAAGTATAATCTCCCATATAAGCCGGGGCTCCTACAGTCCAGCCGTCATGACCATAATCATAAACTTCAGCCAGATTGGTACCTGACGGCGGTGCAGCTGTTGTAGAATGGGGATGATAGCCCGCCGGGATTGCCCCCTGAGGATTACAGGTCCCAAACGACGCATTACGGTTCATCCCAATTTCCAGATATGAACCCTGAAGGTAAACGTTAGTACCTACCAACTGGGCCAATGAACCGGTAGAAACTGAAAGTAAAATTGCAATAAGACTAAAGTATTTTTTTCCCATACTCATTTTTTTGCCTACCGGGCGATAGTGTTTAAAAGTAGTAAAACCCGATATAGTAAAAACATTTTTTAATACATAGTTAATAGAGAATCATAGATTTTCCATCCAGCACATAACACATACACCATCCATGTTCCTAACTGAAAGAGACGGTAAAATTATCATCAGGGTTGGGGAAAATCTAAACTTTTATGCCCGGAAAAGAAAGCATATTTTTTTTCATCCTGCGTCTGGCATCGCTGTTATATCTTCAGTATTATCTGCGCCTTTCTTACTTTACCTGTTGTACTTTAACTGCTGTATTTGTGAGGGGAATTCATGAAGCTGTAAAAAGCGGAACCAGGTCTGCTCTTTTCCTGCCACTTCTCCAGGTATTACCTGCTTATCAAGATAGGCTACTGCGTCGGGATAATAAATCCAGAATGCCGGATGACTGGTACCTTCTGTTTCAAATACAGGTGCTATACCCAATATTCTCACTTTTATAGCATGCTCGCTTTCCAGATACAACCAATCTTCCTTTATCCTGAAGCCTGTAACAGCATCAGGATTGAAGGAAAATACGCCATCAGCCGCAGGCGTTATGAGTTTAATAACGTCCTGACGGGAAAGCTCTGTTGTAAACCTATCGTTATCAGCACTGTATGCCTTTATTTCGCCGGAAAACACACCCGTAAGCAATGTACGCGACAGATGAACAGCAAGCATGTCCGGCTGTACACCTTCTGCCCAGCTAAGTTCCTTATCATTTATACTGCACTCCCGCCACACCCTATTGCTCCACACAATGTCACTTTCCTTTATGCTGCTTAAGGGCAGGGTAAGTTCTTTTGCTCCCTGTACCTCTTCTTTTGTCTGCCTTGAGGCAATAGCAGATACTGACTGTGCATATGATGGCACTATAGCCAGAAGCATCAATCCGGACAGGAGTGTGTGTATCTTTTTCATCTATGTATTGATATGTGTGTTTAGTAAAAATAACCTGATTATCTGTAAACACCAACAAATAACACAAACTTCTGTTTGTTTTCCTGATACTTATGCATATCAGAATAACGACAACTGACTCTCTACGCGCCTCCGGAATAATCCGGTATTCAGCTCATAAGACTCTTCATTCAGGTGATATTTCCTGCAGTAAAGCTGAAACTGTTCTTTGATCAGCTCTGCAAACTTCCCGTCTCCTACCATTCTGTTGCCAAACCGGCTGTCATTTACCGTCCCTCCATGACACTCACATATCTGCCGCCATACCTTATCGGCCCGGTCGGGAAATGCCTTATACAGCCAGTCTTTAAATATACCACCGATGGCGCCATTAAGCCGCACGACTGTATAGCCTGCCCATCTGGCACCAGCCTCTGATGCAGCCTTTAGCACATCATGTATATGCATGTCGTTTAGCCCCGGTATAAGGGGTGCATTCATAATGCCTACAGGTATGCCGGCTTCGCTCAGCGTTCTGATTACTTTAAGGCGGGAGCGGTAAGACGCTGTTCTGGGCTCCAGAAGCAGCCGCAAATCCTCATCCAGCGATGTTACGGAAGAAAAGACACGTACCAGGTTCATCTTAGCCATCTCCTTCAGTATATCCATATCGCGCAGCACAAGGGCGTTTTTAGTAATGATACCTACAGGATTTCTGTGCTCCAGACATATTTCCAGCAACGCTCTGGTAATACGCATCCTGCGCTCTATAGGCTGGTAGCAGTCTGTATTGCCACTAAAGGATATTGTAGCAGGCTCCCAACTCCTGCTTTCAAAAAGTTTTCTCAGCAGCGCAGGTGCATTCTTTTTTACCACTATACGGCTTTCAAAATCCAATCCGGCGCTATAACCCCAGTATTCGTGAGAGTTGCGGGCATAGCAGTAAATGCAGCCATGCTCACATCCCTGATAGGGATTGGCAGAGTACATCATGCCCACATCAGGATTGGTAACCTTGTTTACCAGTGTTTTACTGTTATCAAAAATATACTCGGTATGCCGTATCTCAGCCTCCCAGTCATCAATAGACTCGGTATGCTCCTGCACATACTCCCCTTTCAGAAATCTGTTCTTAGGATTGAACTGTGCGCCTCGTCCTTTATCAAATCTGTTGTTAGCCTGCTGATTAATCATAACATAAATAGTTTTCTTTAATAATGGTTTTACTACCCCATGTACTGTTATTTCCCCAATGCTTTTCTCTTCCAGTCCTCTATATTCTTCCGTGCCGCTATCTTTTCCTTACTCCTCTTGTCTTTATACATGGCTGCTATAGAACTAAAACTGCCCTCATCGCCCGGCACTATATCACCATACGCTTCCGGTGCAGGCTCCTGCACTACTTCCGGCTTGTCCACTATCCGCCGCACCCGGGGGCTGCCGGCTTCCTTATCCTCCTCCAGCATAAAGCGGTTACGCACTTTACCTTCAGCATTTACCCCCATATCCCGCACAGAGCCAAACCCTACTGCATCTTTCATTACATAAGGGCTGAACATTTCTGCACCCTTACGCACTATATTCTTCTGGTCAAAACGGTCCTTAATCTCATAAACGACCTTGCGCAGCTTGTCTTTTTTCATCCGGTTGTCAAAAAGGCTGTACTGCATTACACTGCTTTTAATAAAGCCCTGAATGGCCACCGTGAGATTGGTAGTAGTGGCAGTAAGCAACGTGGCCATGCCCCGGCTCTGCTCATACTCTGTCATCTTCTCTTTTATGTACCCTCTCATTTCCAGTGCATCCTGCAGGGGGTCTGCCAGCTTTATGGCTGTATCCCACCGGCTACCATCGGCATAGCGAATAGAGAAAAACACCTCCCGGCAGAAAAGCTCCCCTTTCACCAGCCGCTGCTCCAGCCGGGTGCAAAGGGCTATGAGCATACTCTCCAGCTGCTGCGGGTCCTGGCTCTGCTGCCGGCTTAGGGTACGGGTTGCACTCATGGTACGGTTCTCTGCACGATTATACATATCCACCTCACCAAAGTTGAGCCGCTTGTGCCAGTAGTCGCCCACTACCCCGCCAAAGGCCTTACGCAGCAATGCCGGTGAGCTATGCCTCATGGCTACCGGGTCATTGATACCTATCAGCCGCAGCCGTCGCTCATTACGGCTGGCTATACCCGGCAAACTGGTAAGACTCAGTGTAGCCAGCTTTTCATCTATATTGTCCTCAGTTATCACCTGCAGGCCATCCCGCTTCTCCAGCTCCGTCCCCAGCTTGGCCAGAAAGGTATTAGGGGCTATGCCTATGCTACACTTCAGGTAATCGTACTTTGCTGTTATATCGGCCTTTATCTGCCGGGCAATGACGGTCAGGTCTTTATATACCAGCTTGTAGGAGTGAAAATTGCATACCGCCTCATCTATACTACGGGGTATCACATCATCGCAATACCGGCGCAGAATAGCCATAATATTTACATGTATCTCACGATACCATGCCGGATGTGTGGTGATGGTAAGTAGCCCGGGGCAGAACTGTTTTGCTTCCTGCAACCTCATACCTGTTTTTACTCCCATACTCTTCGCCTCAGATGATGCTGCTATAACCGCAGGATTGGCGCTGCTATAAGTGACTACCCCCAGCGGCTTGTACCTTAACTCAGGGTACCGCTGCTGCTCACAGCTGGCAAAGTAGCTATTCATGTCAACATACATGACAAGAGGCTCTTTGCAGATGCCGGAAGAGTTACTAAAGTAGTCGTTTTTCTTCTTCACACTGCTAAGATAGCTAAAAGTCAAATTAATTGACATAGAGAAAATGTCAAAAAGTCAAATTAATTGACATTGATAAAAAGATCAGTTTAATACATCTCCCACTTTCCCCATAAATTTGCCTCAGGAGTTATCATGGCAGAGAAGAAAACAAAAGCTGCGGGCAGCCGCAGCAAGAAGGTAAAGGAAGCAACAACAATTACCAGCCCGGAAACAGCCACGCAAACCGCGGTGTATGACGATGACAGCATCTTTATAAAAGGTGCCCGTATGCACAATCTGAAAGATGTGAGCGTGGCCATACCCCGCAATAAGCTGGTAGTGGTGACGGGCGTAAGCGGTAGTGGCAAGTCGTCCCTGACTATGGATACCCTCTTTGCCGAGGGCCAGCGCCGCTATGCCGAGAGTCTGAGTGCCTATGCCCGTCAGTTTCTCATGCGCATGGATAAGCCCGACGTAGACTATATACACGGCATATGCCCCGCCATAGCCATAGAGCAGAAAGTAACCACCCGTACTCCCCGCAGCACCGTAGGCAGTATGACAGAGATACTGGACTACCTGCGCCTGCTGTATGCCCGTGTTGGCAAAACCTACTCCCCTGCAAGCGGCCGGGAGGTAAAAAAAGACAGTGTGACCGATGTGGTGGACTTTGTAAAACAGCTACCCGTAGGTGCCCGTGTACAATTCATAGTACCACTGGTGCTGCGCTATCAGCGCTCGCTTACAGATGAGCTGAATATACTCATGCAGAAGGGCTTCAGCAGGATATACGTACCCAGCGTGGAAGAGCGCCCCATACGTATAGAGGATGTAATAGAAGACCCATCAGGGGTAGAGCATCACAACATTAATCTCCTCATAGACCGTATAGTAGTAAAAGAACAGTTTGATGAGGACGACCTGCACCGGCTGGGTGATAGCATACAGACTGCGTTTTATGAGAGTGAGGGCGAATGCCATGTGGAGGTAGACGGAAAGCAGACGCATACCTTCAATAACCGCTTTGAGGCCGATGGTATCCTGTTTGACGAGCCTACGCCCAATATGTTCTCCTTCAACAACCCCTATGGGGCCTGCCCCAAATGTGAAGGCTTTGGCCAGGTGCTGGGGATAGATGAAGACCTGGTGATACCTGACAAGTCATTGAGTGTGTATGAGGGCGCAGTAGCCTGCTGGCGTGGCGAAAAGATGAGCGAGTGGCAGCAGGATTTCATGCGAAGCGCCTCAAAAGCAGACTTCCCGATACACAAACCCATTGCAGACCTCACAAAAGCAGAATATGAACTGCTGTGGCATGGCAACAGAAATGTAAGCGGTATAGATGACTTCTTTGCCATGGTAGAGCAAAACCTGTATAAGGTACAATACCGGGTAATGCAGGCCCGCTACCGGGGACGTACTTCCTGCCCCGAATGTAAAGGCAGCCGGCTGCGTAAAGAAGCCCTGTATGTAAAAGTGGCTAACCGTCCTATATCAGACCTCATGACCATGCCAGCCGATGAGCTGGCAGCATGGCTGCTGAGCCTGAAGCTCAGTGAACATGACATGACCATTGCCCGGCGCATTATGACCGAAGTAAACCAGCGGATGAAAACCCTGCTGGACGTAGGGCTGGGTTACCTCACCCTGAGCCGCCAGGCCAATACCCTGAGCGGTGGCGAAAGCCAGCGCATACAGCTTACCAGGTTTCTGGGCAGTAACCTTACCGACTCATTATATATACTGGATGAGCCCAGCATAGGCCTGCACAGCCGCGATACCGAACGCCTGATAGGGGTACTGAAATCGCTGCGGGACCTGGGCAATACCGTAGTCGTAGTAGAGCATGATGATATGATGATGCGTGAGGCCGACTATATTATAGATATGGGGCCACTGGCCAGCTACCTGGGTGGCGAAGTGGTAGCCACCGGCCACTATACTGAACTGATGGCTAACGATGCCAGCCTCACCGGCAAGTACCTGAGCGGAGCACTGTCCGTAAAGCCACCAGCCATACGCCGGAAGCCGGCAGGAAGCATAAGCATAGAGGGGTGCCGGCAGAACAACCTGAAAAATGTGTCGGCAGAGATACCTCTTAATGTGCTATGTGTGGTAACCGGCGTAAGCGGCAGTGGTAAGACTACCCTCATAAAGCAGACACTGTACCCGGCACTGATGAAGCATTTTGGCGAGAGTAGCGACAGGCCCGGTACTTTCCGCAGCCTGGGTGGCGACCTGGACAGTATAGGCATGGTAGAGATGGTAGACCAGAATCCTATAGGCAAGTCGTCGCGCAGCAATCCCGTGACTTATATAAAGGCATATGACGAGATACGGAAACTCTATGCCAGGCAACCGCTTTCTAAAATGAGAGGCTTTGAAGAAAAGCACTTCTCTTTCAATACAGATGGGGGCCGATGCGATACCTGCAAAGGTGAGGGCGAAGTAGTGGTGGAAATGCAGTTTCTGGCCGATGTACATCTGCAGTGCGAGGCCTGTAAGGGGCGGCGCTTTAAGGATGAGGTACTGGAAGTCACCTACCGGGGCAAAAACATTTATGACATACTGGAGCTGGGAGTGGACCAGGCCATTGCTTTCTTTGCCGATGAGAAGAAGCTGTCTACAGCTCTGCAGCCACTGAGTGATGTGGGCCTTGGATACGTAAAACTGGGACAAAGCAGCGATACCCTGAGTGGCGGTGAAGCACAGCGTGTAAAACTGGCATCATTTCTGGGCCGGGGCAAGGCGAAAGAAAAGCTGCTGTTCATATTTGACGAGCCCACTACCGGCCTGCATTTTCACGACATAAGCAAGCTGCTGCAGTCATTTGATGCGCTCATAGAGCAGGGACACTCTGTAGTGGTCATAGAGCACAACACAGATGTGATACGCTGTGCCGACTGGGTGCTGGATCTGGGCCCTGAAGGTGGCATAGGTGGCGGTAAGCTGCTCTATGCGGGACCACCGGAAGGCCTGAAGAAGGTAAAAGACAGCTATACGGGACAGTACATGTAAGATGGCTTACTGCCCACGAAAACTGCTGATCCTGTATGCAAACGTGAGCAGTGCATAACGCTGTAGCATATTGGTGCGGGTATCCTGTATGTAGGTATCGCCCACATTACGGTAAACACCGGTATTACGGTTCAGTACATCATATACCGACAGGCGGATATCGCCTTGCTGTTTCCTGAATACTTTTTTACCCAGGGCTACATTCCATACGGTAAAGTTCTGGTTATAGCCGGTCTGCATACCGGTATTGAAGCGTACAGCAGCCTCTGTATTCAGTACAAAACCCTTTTTCATGATAAGATTCAGAGACGGCCTTACATCATAAGCTACCGATACTGCTGGCATAGCCATATTCATAGTCGTAGTACTGCCGGTAAGCATAGCGCCCGTCATCAGAGAGAAGTCTATCCTGTCACTGATATTGCTTACCAGCTTTGCATTCATATTGGCATGCTGCACCTGCATAAATCCAGCCACACTATTTACCACGAGGGGGATACGGCTCATATCTGCATTGGCATAGAGAGTCAGTTTACATTTTATCATGTCTGCCGGCATCCCGTAAGAGAGGCTCACATTATAGTACCTGTATCCCTTTGCATTTACGGGTGTGGTAAGCTGGCCTCCCCGCTGTAGCTGCACACCACTCACTACCGTATCGGCCTGCGCTATGGTAGTAGCCTGTGTTATGTAGTTGTCTGTTATGTTAGTGCCTGCCGTCATACTCATAGTGTGCCGTCCCCCGTGCCGGGTGGCGTTATACCGTAGCCTCAGGGCATGTACATAAGTCTGTTGCAGTGCTGCATTGCCTATTGTCACATGCAGCGGGTCTGTATTGTTCATCACACGCTGCATCTGGCTCACAGAGGGTAGTCTGGTATCGGTACTGTAATCCACCTGTATATTTATGCTGTTTTCCGGCCTGTACTGCAGGCCTGCTGTGGGTAGCATATTCAGGAAGGAAAACCGGGCATCAGTTTCCTGCGGTAGGGTCTGGCGGTTCTGCAATACCGCATACTTTCCATACACTCCGGCAGAGAGCTGTAGCTTACCGGCATTATACCGGTAGCCCATTCCTGCCTTATGACTGACGGTACTACCCGAAAACTCATTCCAGGCTCCGCTGTCGGGCTGTGTGTAACCGCCCGATGCCGCAGCATAGCTATATGTATACCGGGTTGCCTGCGAGGGCTGCCATCCATTATTGTACTCCAGCTTTACCTGCCCATGACTACCCTGCCGGGCCGTGTACACCAATGCCGATGTCAGGTTCCATGTCTGCTGCCGGGTTTCTATGAGCTGATCTGTAATGCGCTCTGCAGCGGGAGCACTGTAGTACACATTGCGTGCAGTGAGCTGTGTAGCCCCCTTGCTTCCGGCAAAGCCTGCCACCACATTGGCCGATAAAGCCCGGCCAGGCCCCATCTTCCGGGACCACGTGCCACTACCTGTAAGGCTGGTAATATCATTACGCACGCTATTGGTGTTATTAGTCTCATTCAGGATTTCACCGCCCATACGCGTTACCCCGCTGCGCTGTGTAGTATTATCCGTGCCCTGCAGCAGCAGCGACGGAGCCAGAATGAGTGTAGACAGCGAATCGGGCGCCATCGTAATACGTACCGATGCCTGATGGCCTCTGCTGCCATTACTTACCGGGCTGTGCTCCTCATACTCCTGCCCGGCTACCGAAGGGCTTATATATATCCGGTCTATATCATTATACAATGTAGCATAGGAGTTGCTGTACATATAACTGCCGCTTATATCGCTCTTGCCCCACCTGTCGGCCCAGGTCATACCGCCACCGGCTGTATGGGTGATTCCACTCGCTCCGGAAGTAGCAGTTACATCGGCATAGCCCTGCCGGTTCACATTATTCACCTGCGCATTGGCCGACATCCGCTGCTGCCCGTTAAAGCGATTGAGCGATGCCCCTGTGCCATACCGCCAATCCGTTGCATCACCACCGGCACCAGCATATACATTACCAAACACCCCTACCCGCCGCGATGCCGGAGTGATAATATTGATCGTTTTTGTTCCCGGCCCTTCATGATAGCCAGATAGCTTTTCGAGGTCAGAATGATCGGTATATACCTGTACCAGCGCTACCATATCAGCCGGCAGATTGCGCAGCGACGTCCACGCATCATTGCCATAGAACGGGATACCATCTACCAGCACCCTTACTACCGGCTCTCCCCCTGCCGTCACCTGTCGCCCGCTGATGTCTATTGACGGCATTTTCCTCACCAGTGCAGCCGCATCTGCATCGGGGCTCACCTTATATGCACTGCTGCGATACACTACGGTATCGCCATGCTGTACTGCCATGGGCGCTTTTGCCGCCACCCGCACCTCCTTGAGATGATGTGTGGTGCGGTGCAGCCGAACAAATATTGATTTACCGTTTGTTGTTATTGTATCATTATATACGGCAAATCCGGTATAATATACCTGTATGCTGTACGTACCGCAGGAAAGCCCCTTACAGAGAAAAGCTCCACTCATGCTGCTGACGTTACTAAATGTATCAGCGTCATTAAATATCATTACCACTGCACCTGACAATAATTTGCCAGATGCATCTCCAACGTGGCCGGATAGATAACAAGACTGTCCCCGGACAACATTTGCTAATAAAGTCGATATGACTAGGATACGCAGAAACATTAAAAAGGGATAGCAGTCTGTATTTACATCAAATACAGACTGCCATATTTTCAAACATGCATAACATTAAAACACAACCACCAGCGGACCAGAGAAAGGCGTAGCCGGAATATTAAACGAACCCATTATGCAACCATTACTCCAAGTGGGTCCGGAAGCTCCACAACCAACGCCCATGTCAGCGCCAGCACTGCCACACGAACAATTGGCAAACTGAAAATCGGCCCTTTCAAAAGAAACCTGATCGCTTGCGCTTAATGTTCCTCCTGAATAAAACATATTCGTCGCATCCCAACTTGGTGTATAATAAGTAGGTGTGCCAGGGCTTGGAACAAGGTGAAATGTATTTGTATAAACATCACCACAAACACTACCCGGGATTGTGGTGACCCTACCACTTAAGGTTACATACACCTCACATGTACTGGTGTTGTTAATAAGTAACCCTAATGGAGCTCCTGTAAACGTTTGTCCAAAAGAGTAATTACCCATAAATGCTAATAGAATAAACAATAATACCTTTTTCATAGTTAAAAAAATTACTGACAAATAAATAAATCTACCCCCATTTATTATCCGCCAAAGTAGTAGCGGTTTGTTCTGGCCATGAACTAACATCAAATGTATAACCAACGCAAACAAATCGTTAACAGACAAAACAACTTATTGTTTCCTATTATGAAACATAATTTTCCTGACAGGAAACAAAAACAGGCAGTAAAACTTGCGACAGCAAACTGATATAAGTAACTTTCAGCAAACCGAGTCAATAATTCAATGTTTTTAAAATATAAAACATATAAAATAAAATCAATGCAATTCCGGAAACTTACCTATTGGGGATTATTCCATTCCAAAAGTTCTCCACCCAATTACATTTAATAAAACCACTAAAACAATAGGCACATGAAAACAACAATAATATCTATTCTGCTGCTTGGTACTATCAATATCAGCCATGCTCAGCTCATTACAACATATGCCGGTAATGGCAGCCAGGGGTTCAGCGGTGATGGAGGACCTGCAACTGCGGCTCAGGTAGACCGGCCAAGGGATGTCACAATTGACTCAAAAGGCAATTTATTTATAGCAGATTGCTTCAATTACCGCATCAGAAAAGTGGACCTGAACGGAACCATAACTACATGGGCGGGAACTGGCATCAATGGACACTCAGGAGATGGAGGTCCAGCCACTAGTGCCGACATTGGACTCGCACGCAGCATTACTATAGACACCGCCGATAATATATATTTTGCAGATGGCGGTTACGTTAGAAAAATATCGCCTGCCGGTATCATTACAACTATTGCCGGTGACGGCATGGGAGGCTATAGCGGTGATGGCGGACCAGCCACTGCCGCTGGTATCATTGCCAATGGAGGAATTGCTGTTGACAGGCAGGGCAATGTTTTCTTCTCCGATCTTGCAAACTATGTAGTACGGAAAATAAACAGTGCCGGCATCATTTCTACATTTGCAGGTAATGGCAGTGTGACGGTAGGTACTGATGGTATCGCGGCTACGTCCTCAGGTATAGGACAGACACAAGCACTGGCCGCTGACACTTCAGGGAACATTTACCTTGCAGCAGGGCAAAAAGTAAGAAAAGTAAATACCACAGGCATTATCAGCACATTTGCAGGCAGCACATTCGGATATTCCGGTGATGGTGGCCCGGCTACCGCCGCACAATTTCAGAATCCTGTAGCTGTAATAGCAGATAAGTTTGGCAATGTATATATATCTGACCAGCAAAACTATGTGATTCGCAGAGTAGATAAGAATGGAATCATACACGCTTTTGCAGGAAATGGGGCTGCAGGCTACAGTGGTGATGGAGGACCTGCTACGGCTGCACAGGTATATACGTTAACGTTTGGGTTAGCTGTTATAGGGAACGGTGCCGTTTTCATTACAGACAATCAGGTCAACGAACGCATTCGCGCTGTAAACCATCCTCCATACTTTACAACAGGTGCTACATACTCCATTACTGCCTGCAATGACACCCCTTATATAGCACTGGATACCCTCCTCAGCGTTATGGACTCCAATACGGCACAACCGCTGCTGTGGAGCATCAATACCCCGCCCCTGCATGGTACACTCACCGCAGCAGATACCCTCTATGCCGACACTATAGCTACACTGCCTGCAGGCACCCTATACACGCCCGATGGCTCTTACATAGGCACTGACTCATTCAGTGTTACCATCTATGATGGCATCATGAGAGATACGATTACCGTATATCTGAACATGATCGACTGTATCCTGAATATACACAACACTACAGGCAACACAGGAGACTTCCAAATCTACCCCAACCCTGCAATGGGCGGTAGGTTCTCCTGCATACTGCCTGCAGCTACCGAGCAGGCAAAGTTGGTTATAACCGATGCCACAGGACGCATAGTAAAACAGATAGACATTGCTACCGGTACACAGACAGACATTCAGCTGCACGTACCCCCGGGACTGTATCTGGCGCACCTATACACGAGTATGGGCATACAGACCCGAAAACTCACCATAACCCAATAAGTATATCCGCACACATGAAAACACTACTTTCACTTACAGCCTTATTATGCCTATGCATCAGTGCCCATGCACAGCTCATTACCACCTATGCTGGTACAGGTGTATTAGGCTTTAGCGGAGATGCAGGTCCCGCAACTATGGCAGACTTTAATGGGATGCTGGGGCTTACCTCTGATAGGAACGGTAATTTATATATAGCGGATCGTTACAATCACAGAGTGCGAAAGGTAGATCTGACTGGGGTAATTACCACATTCGCAGGTACAGGTTCCGCTGGTCATAGTGGTGATGGTGGACCAGCAACGGCAGCTGAGCTCAATACACCTATTGTACTTGCTGCTGACACTGCGGGGAATATATACGTTGGAGAGACTGGCTATGAATGTATCAGAAAGATAACACCCCTGGGTATTATCACCACTATAGCCGGAACTGCAATCGGCTCGGGCTACAGCGGCGATGGAGGGCCAGCTACGGATGCTTCAATAGGGATAGATTATGGTCTTTGCACAGACAGGGCAGGTAATGTGTATTTTTCAGACATTACTAATCATGTAGTGAGAAAGATAGACAATGCAGGCATAATTACTACGTTTGCAGGTAATGGTGTAATGGGCTTTAGTGGCGATGGTGGACTTGCTACATCAGCGCAACTTAGTGGCCCGAACGGACTTTCTTCAGATACCGCAGGCAATATTTATATTGCTGACGTTGCCAACAATAGGGTGAGGGTAGTTAACACATCGGGCACCATCTCTACTTTCGCAGGTACCTCTTTTGGATACAGCGGTGATGGAGGGCCTGCTACCGCTGCTCAATTTAATGGGCCGTCAGGGGTTGCCGCTGACGATTTTGGGAATGTTTATATAACAGACAATCAACCGAAGGTTGTACGTAAAGTAGACCCAACAGGAACAATCTGGAATTTTGCTGGTAATGGTACGCCTGGCTACAGTGGTGATGGAGGGCCTGCTACCGCTGCTCAGTTAAGTGTATTATCGTCTGGAGTTACCGTAACAGCAAAAGGAGTCGTTTTTTTTGTTGATCACGGTACAACTCAGAGAGTCCGTGCTGTAAACCATCCTCCTTACTTTTCGGCAGGTCATACCTACACTATCACCGCCTGTGCAGATACCCCTTATATAGTTCTCGATACCCTCCTCAGCGTTATGGACTCCAATACGGCACAACCGCTGCTGTGGAGCATAAATACCCCGCCCCTGCATGGTACACTCACCGCAGCAGACACCCTCTATGCCGACACCATAGCTACACTGCCTGCAGGCACCCTATATACGCCCGATGGTTTTTACATAGGCACTGACTCATTCAGCATTACCGTCTATGACGGCATCATGAGAGATACTATTACCGTATATCTGAACATGACAGACTGTATCCTGAATATACACAACACTACAGGCAACACAGGAGACTTCCATATCTACCCCAACCCTGCAATGGGCGGTAGGTTCTCATGCATACTGCCTGCTGCTACCGGGATGGCAAAGTTGGTTATAACCGATGCCACAGGACGCATAGTAAAACAGCAGGTAGCAGTCAGTTAGACATTGATACTATTTCTTCAATAGTAACACCATAATAGCCTGCCAGCTTTAGCAATAACTCTATAGTAACATGCTTGTATTTTCCGCTTTCTACACGACTTAAAACAGAAACGCTGATACCTACAGAGCGTGCTACGGTAAGTTGTTTATCCTGCCGTGCATGACGGCACGTAAGCAATTGCTGCCCAATCCCGGATAAGGATCGCTGCAATAAAATGTCTTTCATAAGATGGAGTTTTCCGATTAGTGATATACAAAGAAAAACATTTTCAATCATTAACAACACGTTTACACAGTTTTTATTTCAATATTCGTCTGATGCAATAATCGACACACAATCAATACTATGCATCAGTTTCAGCACAATACGGAAATCATTCGCACTGAACTGTAAGTAGTAAATAACGATGACTATTATCGTTCAACATGTACTGAAACAGACAAAACGAAACCGTGAACATGTTTCTTAAAAGCGCTGAAGTAAGTAACTTCGGTCATACTATGTTAGCAATAAACCTGAACCCGTTTCCCATACTGGAAACTGAACGACTGCTACTGAGACGGGTAGTGGCTGAGGATATCAAAGAGCTTTTCTTCATGCGCAGCGACCCTGGCATGATGGAGTATATCAAGAAACCATTGTGCCAGCGAGAGGAAGAGGCACTGGAATTTCTGGAGCGT
Organism: Bacteroidia bacterium; assembly: GCA_030427635.1. Classification (GTDB taxonomy): domain Bacteria; phylum Bacteroidota; class Bacteroidia; order Chitinophagales; family Chitinophagaceae; genus Nemorincola. The sequence goes on along the minus strand of JAUIBA010000014.1, from coordinate 58,251 downwards.
ATAGAAACCGGGATATCTACCAACACAGGCATTAACTGGGGTATAACCCTGAAAGGCCAAGCCGCGATTATAGGCACCGTAAGTCTATGGCGTATCGACAGAGAAAACTACCGGGGTGAGGTGGGTTATGCCCTGATGCCACAATATCAGGGTAGCGGCATTATGCGCGAAGCATTGAGCACTGTTATAAACTGGGGATTTTCCATAGGACTACATACACTGGAAGCTAATATAGACCCCGGGAATACGGCATCGCGCAGGGTGCTGGAAAGTCTTGGTTTTGAGCAGGATGCATACCGTAAAGAAGACTACTACTATGATGGTCATTTTTATGATACAGCCTCATTTTCACTGATGGAGCCAACACCTCCCAAACAATAACAACACAATTCCATGATGGAGACATAACGGTGGCTGCAACAACTATGGCATAGTTATTGCAGCATTTTCTGATATCTATATTTCATCAGTCATGCTCCGTTTTCTGAAAATCACCCCGTGGATTATTTTCGTGCTGTACATGGTAGTTGTATGGCTAAGCGTGAGGTCATAACTACCGGTTACAATCACGTAGCAATAGTGCTGCAATACCTTGCAGAAACGCTTTCTGAGGCTAAGAAACAGTGGCCGCAGGAAGCGTTGTTATTTCATTTTTACCGATAGAAAATACGGATTATATTTCTTATTTTGCACTCTTGTATATTTCAAAACAAAATACTGCTATATGTATTTAAATGGTACAAAGTGCATAGCCCTGTCACTGGGCTGTATCCTGTCTTTGTCGGGTATGGCAAAAGATAAGGTACCTACGGTGGGGCAAGGTGCAGCGAAACCCCTGTGCTTTATTGAGAACAACGGACAACTTACTGACAGCAAGGGTAAACCTCTGACTGACATACAGTACACCCTGAGTACTGCCGGCATGAACCTGTATATAGGTAACGGCAGCCTGCACTATCAGTTCAGAAAGCCGGGAGCTATGAAAAGCGCTCACCCAACGCTGAATACCTATAACATGGGCGTGACCCTGCTGCATGCCAATAAAGCAGCAAGAGTAACAGAAGAAGACGCACAACCCTACTACGAAACATACTATACCGCCAATGCGAATGGCATACAGGCCAACTCGTTTCGCCGGGTGGTATACCATGATGTATATCCTGGTATAGACTGGGTGCTGTATGTGAAGGGCAATAGTGTGGAGTATGACTTTGTAGTACATCCCGGCGCTGATGCCGGCCAGATACAGCTTAAATATGACGGAGCTACAGCCCTGAGCCTGGCAAAGGATGGCAGTATAAAGGCCATTACCCCCATGGGGACTATCCATGAGAAAAAGCCTTTTGCCTATGGCAGTGATGGCAAAGAAGTAGCATCTTCCTTTAAACTGAAGGGTAATGTACTGAGCTTTGCTACTGCACCACATAAGGGCACTCTTACCATAGATCCCATCATCTTCTGGAGTACTTACTTTGGTGGTACTGATGAAGATGTAGCCACTGCTGTGGTGGTGAGTCCGGCAGGCAATGTATATATAGGCGGCTACACTACTACCACAGCCGGTATTGCTCTGGGAACACCCCCAACGGTATATGATGTTACCTTCAATGGCTTAGTAGATGCCTTCATCACCAAATATGACCCTAACGGTGTGCGTCAGTTCACCACCTACTTTGGTGGGGCGGGCGATGACCGCGGTACCTGCCTGGCTATAGACAACTCAGGTGCAGGCATATTTATGGGCGGCCATACTACCGGCTCTACAGGGCTGGCAACCGGAGGTGCCTACCGCACAGCAAACTCTGGTCTCACAGATGGGTTTATATTCAAGATAAACAATAACGGCACCCGCCAGTGGGCTACCTACCTGGGCGGAACCGGCAATGACCAGGTATATGGCATAGCCCACGATGGCTCTGCTGCCGGTGGAGGTACAGTATATGTAACCGGCCGTACAGAAAGTGCTGGTATTGCCACTGCAGGAGCCTATCAGGCGGCACTGAGTGGTGCCAGCGATGCTTTTGTAGCACGGTTTTCCGGCAATGCAGGCGGCATAGGATTCATGAGCTACTATGGTGGTACGGGCGCTGATGAGGGCCGTGCCGTAACTACTGAAGGACCGGGAGGTAACGTAATCATTACCGGACAGACAACCAGTGTGGTAGGTATAGCATCGGCCGGGGCTGACCAGACAACGCTTAATGGTGCCAATGATGCCTTCATAGCCAAAATGAATACAACAGGCAATGCCCGTGTATGGGGCACCTACTATGGCGGCAGTGGCACAGAGCAGGGAAGAGGTATCATATGCAGAACAGCAACGGGCGACATAGCTATAACAGGTTATACAAACAGTACCAGCGGCCTGGCAACACCAGGCGCACAGCAGCCATCATATGGCGGTGGCCTGCAGGATGCCTTTGTAGCCCAGTATGATGCCAGCGGTGTAAAACAGTGGAGTACCTACTGTGGCGGCAGCGACGTGGACTATGGCGAGGCGGTGACCGTGGACCCATATGGCAACGTAGTAGTAGCAGGCGGCACATTCAGCAATAACAATATAGGCACAGAAGGCAGCATTCAGCCTACTATAGGCGGCAACTACGATGCCTTCCTGGCCAAATATACAGGTGGCATGGGCCAGCGTATATGGGGTACCTACTTTGGCGATGCGCTTTATGACTATGCTTATGGCGCCGTATGTGACGCATCGGGACAAATAATCTATGCCGGACACACAACCAGCACAACCGGTATAGCCACTGCAGGCGCAGAGCAGACTGCTTATGGCGGCGGTGTATATGATGGCTTTGTAACCAAACTGCGTATAGACACATTTGCACTTATCAATCAGCCTTATACCGACACACTGGTATGTGCAGGCGGTACACTGACGCTGGACTACAATGTGAACATCAACTTCAGAGCCGGTAATCAGTTTACCGCACAGCTGTCGAATGCTGCGGGTAGTTTTGCTGCACCGGTAAACATTGGCACATCTGTATCAGGTACATCAGGTACAATAACCTGTACCATACCGGGAGGAACACCTGCAGGAACCGGATACCGTATACGCATTACGGGCAGTAACCCGGCATATATATCACCAGACAACTTTGTGAATATAAGAGTGGTAACCAGCCTGCCTCCTGTAACCATCAATGCCAATAACCCGGTATGTGTGGGTAATACACTGGCACTATCAGCAACTGCTACGTGGTCTATAACCAGCTATAACTGGGCAGGACCTACAGCATTCTCATCAGGTGCGCCCAACCCTACCCGCCCGTCTATGACGCTGGCAGATGCAGGCGTATACACACTGACTACTACCCATAACGGATGCCCTGCCAATGTATCTACCGTAAACATAGTGGTAAACAATACTACGCCACCATCGCCGGTAGCATTTGCCAGTGCACTGAACTGTAATGGCGGCACCCTGTACCTCTATGCAGACACCAGCAGCAGCTCTATAACCGGCAGCTACAGCTGGACAGGACCGGCAGGATTTACCTCTACCATGCAGCACCCTACACTGAGCCCACTGACGGCTGCCAATGCGGGCGACTACTATGTGGTAGATACCATAGATGGCTGCCCTTCTCTGGCAACAACGGTGAATGTGACGGTAACGCCTAATACACCGACGGGTATTACGATATCGGTATCGCCGAATGACACTATATGTGAGGGTACTACTGTAAACTTCTCCTCTGTAGGCATTAATGCAGGGGTATCGCCTACCTACCAATGGATGGTGAACGGCTTCCCTGTGGTAGGTGCATTAGCCTCATCGTGGTCCAGCAGTACCCTTACGGATGGTAATGTTGTAACCTGCGTAATGACCAGCAGCGCTACCTGCCCTGCACCAGCCCATGCCACCAGCAACCCGATAGGGATGAATGTGATAGGCTCTGAAATGACGGTACACATATTTGCATGGCCGGGGCTTTCAGTAAACCCCGGTGACAGCATCGTGTTTACATCAACCGTATATGATGCAGGCCCCGGCGCTACCTACCAGTGGGTGCGCAATGGCAATGATATACCGGGCGCTACCAATGCTACCTATACACTGCATAATGTAACCGTGTTTGACACGATAACACTGGCAGTAACATCTATTATGCCTTGCGTATCGCCGGCTATAGTGCAGAGCAATGCGCTGGTAGCCCACCCGAATACCGGTGTAAATGATATAGCAGCTGCACTAAGCAGTATGGAGCTGTTCCCGAACCCGAACCAGGGTACATTTACCCTACGTGGCAGCATGAGTGGCGTAACAGCCAATGAGGTTACTGCAACGCTTATCAATACTGTAGGGCAGGTGATAAACCGCTACGAACTGCCGGTGAGCAATGGCGTACTGCAGCAGCAGATAAACGCCGGAAACCTGACACCCGGCATATATATGCTACAGGTGACTACCGATGGTGTAAGCAGGACTATGCGCTTCACCGTACAGTAATCAAATAAAACTAACAAGCTTACCCCAAAGCCCCGGCCATTGTGCCGGGGCTTTATATTTTCATGGGAACCGGCATTCGTGAATCAGGTTCTGACAAGAGGTATTTTAACCACAAAGGCCACAAAGTTTTTTGTCTTGTACACCTGCCCGTAATGATGGGATAAGTGCACAAAGACTCATATCCTTATGCCTGACTTGGAACTAACCACAAAGGCCACAAAGTTTTTGTCTTGTACACCTGCCCGTAATGATGGGATAAGTGCACAAAGACTCATATCCTTATGCCTGCCTTGGAACTCAACCACAAAGGCCACAAAGTTTTTTGTCTTGTACACCCGCCCGTAATAATGGGTAAAAGTACCCAAAGACTTATATCCTTATGCCTGACATGGGACTCAACAACAAAGGATACACAGGTATAAATACAGGTATTCCTACACCTATGTGAAAGAGTCCCCTGACTTAAATGGGATAACCTGCTTTGATTAATGACGGGGACCAAACAGATAGAACGGAGGATCGCCACGGCGGATGAGATTACAGCCGGGATGGCGAGCGGGCTTGTCTGATACGGGCGGTTTTTTATTCTCTGCTTCAGGTGGCACTATTGGTTTGTCCTCTGCGGTTTTGCTTTCGGCTACATGTTCTTCCCCATCTGAAATGGGAGGGGGAATGGAGGAGGATACCCCACTTTTATTTTCCGCGGGTGTGGCGGGTGTACTATTTTGCGGTAACTCATTGTTTTTCAATGGCTCATTTACCTGTGGGGCAGGCTCTGCATGTCCCAATGGCGCCCCATCCTGCCCCACATCTGTAACAGTTGTATCCTCATCGGTAAAGGCGTCAATATCATTGCCATCCACTACGAGTGCTTTGTATTTTTCCCATTCTTCAACCATTTCGGGAGATAGCCCTTCATGGTCGGGGTGAGGAGGATATGCCGATACCCCACTTTTATTTTCTGCAGGCGTAGCGGGTGTACTATCTTGCTGTAACTCATTGTCTTTCAATGATTCATTTACCTGTGCGGCAGGCTCTGCATGCCCCACAAGCACCCCATCCTGCCCCATGGGTGGTACGGCAGCGGGGGTTATCTCCGGCTCTGCCGGCATCTGCTGCTCTGTGAGCCATTCGGCATACTCTTTCTGCTCCCGTGCTGCGTGGTAGTATTTATCCAAATAGTTGTACTGGTCACCGATAGTGGTGCGCCGCTGTATGAACTCATCGAACATAAGAACGACTTCGCGGGCAATTTCATCACCACCGGCACGGCTGATAAGGTCGTGTGTAAAGAGTGAGAATATCTCTATCATTTCGCCGGGGCCACACATGGTACGTGTATTTTTAATAACGCCGGAAAGCTTGCGCATAACATCGGCCTCGGCAGGTGTGGGGAATGGCATATCGGTGCGGGTGGCAATGTGCTCATTAAGCTGGAGGAGCTGGTCGTAGTACTGCTGGACAAGTACGGAGGGGGCCGTAGCTGCAATATGGCGGGCTCTGCGCCACTGCCCCTCACGAATCCATGACCATAGCGTTTTACGATTGATACCGATGCGCTGTGCTATCTGCTGCTGATTGAGGTCGCTCTGAAAATACAGATGAAATGCTTCCTGCTTTTTGTCCTGTGACATAATAATCTATTTTAATGGTGATAAAGGGATTTACGATACTATCCTTCCTCAAAATTGGGGTGCGGGTGTGAAAGGGAAAAAGCGGGTGCAGCAGATGTGCGCTATGCAGGGGTATGATATGCACTATGGTGCATATGATGTAAAAAAGTATCCGCTACCAGTAAGGGTTTGGGGGTGTTTTTTACAACATGTAACTGACGGTGGTGAAGTGAGGCGCGGCAGGATATGCCGGATAGCTGTGCGCCATGACCGTGCCGGTGGGTTTTGCTGTAAGAAAGAACAATAGCCTGTGTTGTAACAACCACCCCAGGCGGCAAAAAGAACGCGTCTTTTTGCGCCTGCCTACGGCAGGCAGGCCTACCACGGCAGGCAGGCCATCATTCTGCCTCAGCGAGATAAGTCCGCTCCTTGACAGGAGGGGAACTTCCCTTATCGTCCGGAGTATGGGAGCTGAAATTCCGAGTATTATTATTGTATACACTGTTGATGTACGGGATGAGGTAAGGCATGGGCAGGAAGAGTATAATAACATTTAAAGAGGAAACGTATAACCAATGAATGACAAAAAAGGTGTGTATACATTTTTATAAATTAACGAACTTCGCAAAGTAAACCTACTCAGAGAAAGAGAACTGCGAAAAGGGAATATGAGGAATAAAACAGAAGAGAAGCGGCTGGAAAAAATAAGAGAATATCTGGCCCTGAATGTAGCTTTAAAGAACGAATTACAGGAGATTACCAATCTGGCAAGTAGCATATGTAACAAGCCAGTATCTGTAATCACATTGCCGGATGAAATAACTAACCAGATAGTAGCGGCAACGGGGGAAGAACTGATTTCTTCACTGCATGATACACCCTTCTGTGAGCACATGCGGGAAAGCAATGAGTTTCTGATTATAAGGGATGCGAAAAAAGATCCATTGTTTTTAAACAGTGGTGCCACTGGCCCCAAACCAGTGATTAGATTTTATGCAGGCATCCCGCTGATAACAAAAGACGGCTTTAAAATAGGCTCCCTGTGCCTGTTTGACAGAAAACCCAGCAACCTGAATGATGTACAAAAAAGAACGCTGCTGGCACTAGCCAAACAGGTAGTATTCCTTTTTGAAGCTGAGCTATCTAAAATGCGGCTAAAAGAGCAGCTGACCGAAATAGAGAAGAAAAATGAAGCACTGAGGGCTATAGCCCAGCTGCAGTCGCACGACATAAGGCAACCACTTACCTCTGTAATGGGGCTTATAAATCTGGCGCAGGACAATACACTGAATATGGATGATGAATGGCTGTCGATGCTCCATGATACGGTAAGGATAGTGGATAGCCGTATACATGCGATAGTGGCAGAGTCTCTGGGGAATAAGGATATAAAGCTGCTGAAGTTCAACAAAATGGTAGAAGAAATAGAGGACTATGCTATACTACTACTGGACCGTAACGGTGTGATAGAGAACTGGAATAAGGGCGCTGAAAAAATAAAGGGCTACAAAACATCGGAAATAGTGGGCAGAAGCTTTGATGTATTTTATACCGAAGCACAAAAGGATGCAGGTATCCCCTATAAGCTACTGCAAGAGGCACGAGCGAGCGGCGTAGCACGTGATGAAGGAGTACGTGTAAAAAGTGATGGGACTACCTTTATGGCAAGAATTACTATTACTGCCATACATAACGATAAAGAGGAGGTAATAGGATTTACCAAAGTAACGAGAGACATATCGAAAGAACATCAACTAACACAAGCTGAAATACGGGCGTAAAAGGAGTGAGGTATATGCAATAAAACCGGGCGAAAACTAAACCGTGTTGCCACCCGGGATAATACAGGTAAATGTGCTTCCCTTCCCTAGCTCACTTTCCAGACGCAATTTCCCGCCGTTTCTTTTCAACAAGTCCATTACCAGATTAATACCAAGTCCGGTGCCTTTTTCTCCATTAGTACCATAAGAAGATAGCCGCTCTTCCTGATTCATCAGTTTCCGTACAAAATCGGCATTCATGCCCACTCCATTGTCGGCAACATCAATAAATACCTGACCGTCGTGAGCATGTGCTGTAACTGTAACTTTCCCTCCGGAGGGTGTGAATTTTATTGCATTGCTTACCAGGTTTCTGAGAATGATAAATATATGATTGGGGTCGGCATGGCCAACAGTACTATCAGCAGCAGTGTAAGTAACCTCAACACCTTTCTGCACTGCAAAATGCTGATGAAACTTTTCTACCTCCTGCAAGGCAACAGATAGCTTTATATCTACAGGTTTTACACTGATTTCATCCATCTGGGAAGATGCCCAGATAAGAATATTATCGAGTGTTTTAATAGTAAAATCTATTCCTTCTTCAAGACGGCCCATATATTCTATAAACTCTTCCTGAGTGAGCCCCCCAAGTGACTGCAGCTCCAACATACCTTTAATCCCGTTGAGCGGGCTTCTGAGGTCATGGGACAGTATGGCCAGTATTTTGCTTTTGGCTTCATTGGCCGCCTCCAGCTTTTTATGGTTCAGAATCTTATCGTTAATATCAATAATAGAACCGGCCATTTGCGTAGCGTTACCAGAAATATCTCTATCACTTTCACCTGCTGCATCGTACCACCGGTAAGAGCCATCTTTATTACGCATTCTGATTTCTACATGATACCTGTCTCCATACTTCAGGTGTTTTTCTACTGCGGTCTGAACAGATTCCTTATCGTCAGGGTGTAGCAAAAAGTTGAGGAATGTGTCAAAATTGGAAGGAATTTCTCCTACTTCGTAACCCAATACCCGATAAAAATTGGGAGACCACGACTCTTCACCGGTAATAATATTCCAATGCCACACACCTGCGTTGATACCTTCTAATGTGAGTTCTTTTGCGTGATTGAGTTTTTCCAGTTCTATGTGATTCTCTGACAATGAGTGCATTTGTTGCTGAATCTCTTCTGACTGCTCTTCAATAGTCTGCTTGTTATGCTTTAACTGACGATATGCAAGAATCAACTTTCGGTGATATGGAATGATGAGAAAAATAATCTCCATCATGAGTACTAATCCCGACATGACGGCTGCCCATATCTGCTTCTTACGAATTACCCATAAGGTAGATTCTGCGTTTTGCTGAAACAAATACACGCCATTATCCATTGCCGGTAAATAGACAGACTGTAATGCAATGGCCGTTTGCACATCTGCATCGGACACACTACTGACCGGCATGTGCAATATTTCATAAAGATCAGCACAAACGGAATCCATGTCGTGCATAGCCGCAGTAGCGGAGGATGGCATAATGAAGAGGTCATTCTCCACACTACCCTGCTGCAGGATCTTATGCATTTGTTTCCAATGGTACAGATCTCCTGTATCAGGCAATGATGGGTTTATTTTATGTACCGCTGTTAAAAAGGCGGTTAGATTCTTCTGACTTAAATAACGCTGGCGGCCTGCAAGATTTATAATACGTGCATGGTGTCTGGTTTCTATGAAGCCATCCATAGTAAGGCGCACATTGATAATAACTGCTGCCGCTATAGTGCCGCCAAACACCAGGTAAGGCCAAAGGTATTTCCAACGAATACTGATTTTCTGCTCCATACCAACGACGCATTTATAGCATTACCACAGCTTCCAAAAGTCTATTGAAATATTTGCCACAAAATATGAAATGATAACTCATAACGCGAGTTCATTAACAAATTCTAATCATAACCTTATGGATAATAACGCATATAAGATCAATACCTACAAATCCGTAAAGCGTACAAATTGTGTATGCACTGAAATATAACCGAGAAGAAAAAGAAAAATGTGATATTCAGCAAGCATTATTTAACCCGCAGATTATATTATAAAAAAACATAAAAAAAGTAGCAGAAATATCCAACGAAGCAGCGAAGTGCAGTGTCTTTCATAAAGGAAAAACAAATCAGAATTCCCATGAAAAAACTACTACTTTTTGCACTGACACTTGCGGCTACGCCTATGGTGAAGGCACAATGGATGCAGAACGAACACAAAACTGTTGTGTTTATCAGAGAATGGGCGCTATGCGCTGACAGTTATAATGAATGGTCTGTAGGACTGCTGGATACCCTGGGAGACATTCAGAACACACCCGGATTTCCGGCACTGATGCTGCAATATGATACAGGACCAGCGGAAGGCAAAACAGATCTGTACTGGACGGAGTCTATGCTCTTCAGTAAGAATAACAGCCCCAACTATGGCAATCAGCCGGCATTTGCAGTAGATAATATAGGTGTGAGTATTCTGGAATTTCAATATGTAGATTTTTACAACACGCCTGCGGGACGTATATACAGACACCGCAGAGCAATAGACACACTGTATAGCTATGTGAGTAGTCTTACCGGAACACCGGCGGTGGTATCAATAGGATTTACCAAAACCGAAATAGCACCGGACTCTGTGGTAATAACCGCAAAAACAAGATTTAATGTAGCAACTACAGGGACTTACATGGCAGCTATATATGCGGTGGAGGATAGTGCAATGGGCTTTATGGCCAGTACCATATCGGCCGATGATACATTTGCCCACCGGCACTTTCTGCGGAAAGCAGTACAGTCGGGGCCATGGGGATGGGCTGTAACCTATAATACTTCAATGGCTGCAGGTGAGGAATATACCCGTGACTATGCCTACAGAATACCTGCCAGCTGGAACAAAGACAAGCTGAGCTATGTGATGGTAGTGTACAAAATAGATGAGGTGACCGGCCGCAAATACATAGTAAATGCCACCAATGGCGTACCTGCCAGCAGCACGGGTGTGCAAGGAATAAAAGAAGATGTGACCAATAATGTAAAGGTATATCCCGTACCGGCAGCGCACTATGTAAATGTGGCTACAGACAAAACAATGGAAGACTGTACTGTGAGCCTGTATGACATAAGCGGCCGAAAGGTAGCAGAGCTGTATAACGGTACTATGCAGGCCGCAAGCCCACGAGCCATGCAACTACCTGCCGGACTGGCAGCAGGCAACTATATGCTGGAGCTGCATAACGAAAAAGTAAGCGCCGTGAAACAGGTAACGGTACAATAAAATATACCTGCTGAGCTATAAAGGTCCTGCCTTATCTGGCGGGGCCTTTGCTTTTATACACAGGTATACAAGCCTGCGCCAGGAAGAAAGCGAGGTAGCTGATGCTACATGTGAGAGGCATAGGAATAAACAAACAGGGCTGCCATGTGGCAGCCCTGCAAAAGTATAAGTACTGTAAACAGTTATGGGAAGATACCCAGCTCTTCGTAAGCAACGCCCACCTTGTTGATAGCAACGGTGAAGGCAGCAGTACGCATATCTACGGTGCCGTCAAGGCTAAGGAGCGCCTCTCGGATTTCGTGATAAGAGCCAATCATTGTGTCTTCAAGACCTGAATAAACCAGATCAACCTCATCAGGACCGTGCTGCAGCTGAATGCGCTCCAGATCGGTAACTTTTTTACCGGTTAGGTTTTCTACCGTTTTGATGATAGAAGAGTTCTGATTTTCAGAGAAGCGCTTGTCCATACGGCCAAAACGAACGTGGCTGAGGTTTTTCAACCACTCGAAGTATGATACGGTAACACCACCAGCGTTCAGGTACATATCCGGAACGACGATAGCGCCTTTTTTGTTGAGTATTTCGTCAGCCTCAGGAGTAAGAGGGCCGTTGGCACCTTCACCTATAATTTTTGCCTGAATACGCTCGGCATTGCTGGCATTGATAACATTTTCCAGTGCAGCAGGGATAAGGATATCGCATGGCTGCTCCAGCGTAGTGCCACTATCAGGCATGTTGGTAGCATCGGGGAAGTTGAGGATAGAACCGGTAGTCTTACGGTGCTCTACCACTTTATATACATCCAGACCTTTCTCATTGTAGATACCACCTTCATATTCTGCCAGACCAACGATGATAGCACCATTGTCATAGAAGAATTTAGCTGCGTGGTAACCTACGTTACCCAGACCCTGAATGATGACACGCTTACCTTCTATACCAACGGGAAGACCCAGACGCTTCATATCGTCGGCAGTGTTACAAACCTCACGTACACCATAATATACACCGAGACCAGTAGCTTCTGTACGACCACGTACACCACCCTGAGTAACAGGCTTACCGGTGATAGATGCCAGCGCATCAACCTCACCTGGCTTCAGAGATGCGTAAGTATCCACAATCCAGCTCATTTCGCGGGCACCTGTACCATAATCCGGTGCAGGAACATCGATACCGGGGCCTATGAAGTTTTTCTTAACCAGTTCACTTGCATAACGACGGGTAATTTTTTCCAGCTCAAATACGGAGTAGTTCTTTGGATTGATACGGATACCACCTTTTGCACCACCGAAAGGCACGTTAACGATAGCACATTTGTAGGTCATGAGGGCAGCGAGGGCCATCACTTCGTCCTGATTAACATCCATGCTGTAGCGTATACCGCCCTTACATGGCAACTTGTGGTGAGAATGCTGTACACGATAAGCTTCAATAACTTCAATCTTGTCACCGATACGCACCGGGAACTTCATGCTATACACTGAGTTGCACACCTTGATCTGCTGGAGGATACCTGGTTCAAAGCGGGTGTATTTAGCTGCCTTATCGAAGTTGCGCTCTACTCCCTGGAAAAAGCTGTAATTTGTGTTTCCCACGTCTTTTTGATTTTTGTGTAAATGAACTGATTGTTTAATTGTTATTTTCCCTCTCCAGCCTTGCTATTTTACGATCAAGGTATATGAGGTACGTAAAAATCCCCGCAAATATAGTAGCTAATACAACAACAACAACGTATATTTTACCGTTTGCACGCATCTGGTCGGCCATCTCGGTCTCTGCAAACGAAACCTGTGCGATTAGTAGCAGAAAAAGCAATATGGCCTGTGTTTTTTTACCCATCGGGAAATGCTGTTAAACTAGATTATCTATATAAACTGATCTTTTTTGAAATGGAGTACGGCTACCCGGATACGCAATGAAGCAATCCAGACGCCGAGCATAATCCAGCCTGCATTGGCAGGCCAGAATACGAGACGCATAAGGCTATCAAGGTCATACTTTGCAAATGCGGGATTTCCACCATTGCCGGGATGGAGTGAATCCACCATACGGGGCAGCACAAAGATGAGTGGAATCATCATAGCATATGCAAACACATTATATACAGCAGCTATACGTGCGCGTTTTTCCTCATCGCGCAGGCCGCTGCGTAGAATATTGTAAGCGAAGTAAATAAGCATGCACATGGCAGTACACAGCTGCTTGGGATCATTGCTCCAGGCAGCGCCCCATGTAAACTGTGCCCACTCCATACCGGTGAGCATACCCAGGATGCTGAACAGCACACCAATATTGGTAAGCTGGGCAGCATAAATATCATCTACCAGATTGCCGGTGCGCAGGAAACGGATGGAATACCAGAACGCACCCGTGAAGAGCGCTATCATGGTAAACCACATAGGCACATGAAAATAAAGGTTGCGAATGGTTTCGTTAAGAATGTCGAGCCGAGGAACAGGCATCATAAAGCCAGCCACTACTGTATATAACAGCAGCACGCCACATAATATTTTCCACCACCAGGTGCGCATGAATACCTAAAAGAAAAACAGGAGCAAAAGTAGTAGTTTTTTCAGTGTTTAACCGGGCTATGATATATTTTATGTGCCGTTTGCGGCAGTATTTATGCCCTTTTTGCCTTCGTCCCTCCTGTTATCTAAGAGATTGCCATTGCAGGCAGGCTATCATTTTACTGCCATCCGGGTGATAGAGTTGTATTCTGGCTCATAAGCTGTACCTGTGAGATGGTCGTTGGGCGGGGATGTCAATAAGAGTGGAAACCTGAACCGATAGCAATAAAAAAGGCAGCCTGAGAACAGGCAGCCCTATTATTACTATCGAAAAACTATCAGTGAGTAACAACCAATGACTTTACGACATTCAGATTATCGCCGGTGAGCGACACCATATATATGCCCGGCTGCAGCGCACCTACGCTGACCTGAGCACTGAATGAGGGCGCTGAAAGACTGAGGTTGCCCAATACGGTACGTCCGGTAGCATCGGTAATGCGTACCTGTGCCGGAGCCGATATACCTGTGGCGGTGATATGCACCACATCGGCAGCGGGAACCGGATAAACAGACACAGCAGGGCTGCTGACGATAACAGGAAGGTCGAATGAGGTTTCACAATCTGTGACGGTGATTTCCTTACGGGCATAAGCGGTGCCGCACTCATTGGATACGATATACAGAACAGTATCTGTACCCGGCGTAACACCTGTAACAATGCCTGTACCCGTAATGGTGGCATGACCATTGGCAATGCCCCAGCTACCAGAGCCTGCAGGCACAGATGTGGTCATTGCCTCAGCAGCATTCAGACAAACGGAGCTGCTACCTGTAATGGTACCGGCATTGGCAGCCGGCAGTATCTCTACCTCATAAGAGGCAACATCTGTACCGCATGCATTGGTAACGGTATAGAGTATGGTAGCCATACCTGCTGCAAGGCCGGTAAGCTCACCCGTAGGAGATACAGAGGCCGTAGCACCTGTAACACTCCATACCCCACCTGTGCCCGTAGCACTTAGCGTAATAGCAGCACCCTGACAAACATTTATATACCCGGATATATCACCGGCAACAGGGTCTGTATCTACAGAAACAGGCCAGGCAATAGTAGCAGGACCACAACCTATATCAACTATGTAAAAAACAGTATCTACACCAGGTGTGAGGCCGGTGACGACACCACCGGTAACAGAAGCATATGCTGCGGCTGTGCTCCATGTACCATCGGGAGCCGAGGGCACAAGGGTAACAGATGATGAAAGGCATACTGCCGACGGGCCGGACATTGTAACCGGAGGATTGACCATAATGTAAATGGTAATGGTATCGGCAGCGGTACCATCTGACACCAGCACCTGCATAGAATCAGCACCCGTATAGCCCGCAGCAGGTATGTAGCTAAGCCCTACAGGCTTGGCTGTGAGGCGGGTATCGCCAGAGATAGCCGTAGTGGGGAAACCTGCAACAGTGCCTGTAGCAGGTGGCGCCAGCAATGACCATGTTTCTGTTTGCCCTACTGTCTTGTCGGCTACCCACAGCAAGCCATCAAGGGAGAGAGATGTACCGGCACAGGTAACGGCCGACTGCGCCTGACCAAATGCAAACACTGGCTTATCGGTAAGCTGAATAACCTTGCGGATGCGGTCGTTGTGAGAGTCGGCTATGTAGTAGTTAAAATCGGCATCGGCACAGATACCGTAATTATAATTCATCCAGGCAAAATCGGATGAGGTATCATTATTAAAGGATTCTGTATAGAAATTGCCAGCCACTGGCGAAACCCAGTCTGTACCCGGATGCCACTCACGGCAGGAGCAGCTCCACTCGTTGAATATTACATCGCCACTATCATCGCAGCATATACCAGAGACGCCACCCACCATACAATCGGCACCGGAACAATTAAACAAAGCGCCACTGTGAACATTGGTAATATTACCAAGCGGTGTAGTGATGATACCTGTAACGGCATCTATGCGGCGGATAACGCCCCATGAGCCCTGGTCGCTGAAATAGAGATTACCGGCATGGTCGCAAGCAATGTAGTTAGGGGCATTAAGCAGAGCCGCAGTAGCCGGGCCGCCATCGCCGGAAGCACCTGATGTTACAGCACCTGCTATTGTAGTGATGATGCCGGAGGCATCTACCTTACGAATGCGATGACCAGTAATAAAAAACATCTCGCCAATATCACTAAGACATACACCGCCTACCGCACCCAGGGCAACTGATGTGGCGGGCACACCATCGAAGTCGCCAGAGCCACCACCAGCTACAGTGGTAATAATACCCGATGCCGCACTGATACGCAGAATACGCCCCGGCGCGGATATATAAATATTACCTGCAGGGTCGGACCAGATATGATTTGCAATAATACTGACATCTGTAGCGGGTACACCATCCATATATGAGGTACCGCCACCAGCAATAGTGGTTACCGCTCCGGTAGCGGCAGTAAGCTTTCTGATGCGTCGCTTATTCTGATCAGTGAAATACAGATTGCGGGCAGCATCGGTACAAACATCGTAGGGGTACATAAGACTGGCCCGTTTAGCCGGTCCATTGTCGCCTGTATATCCGGCAAAGCCATTGCCGGCAACTGTAACGGTAATGCGCTGGGCATCTGTAACAAAAACACTCAGCATCAGCGCTGCGAAAAGCAAGGAGAATAGCGACTTTTGCATAAGAAAGTGATTAGAAAAGTGAGAGTAAATTACTCGTCGGAAATAAAATAACTCATAACCGTAACTGAAAGTTACATAATATAGTTTATAAAAATTACTGTTATAAATGCTCAGATTTAAAAGAAATAACAAATAGCATTGAAAATGAACAACATATGTTTGCAGCTATTGAAAAATAAATTCTGACTAAAGTAAAAGCCATGAACCTGGACCAATTAAGGACATATTGCCTGACAATGCCCGGAGCAACAGAGGGCATAAAATGGGAAGACCATATATGCTTTATGGTAGGTGAGAAGATATTCTGCATTACCGGTGCCAGTGGCGGCGCCAACCTGAAAGTAACTCCTGAGGATTATGAAATGCTGACGGAGCGTGAAGGCATCATCCCTGCGCCTTATATGGCACACAACAAGTGGGTACTGGTGCAGCGCCCGAATGCATTACGTCCCGCAGAATGGGAGCATTATATAAGGCAATCGTATGAACTCATATTTCAGAAACTACCTGCAAAAGTGCGAAGGGAGATAATGGGATAAGAAGCCATCACTTAAGAATAGGAACGCGGCAGGCCTGAATGTCGGGGTCGCGGGCGAGGGCGTCTATGTCGGCGAGGGCATCATCTACGTTGGGGTATTTTTCCATGACCTTTATTATGACACACTCGCAGTAGGTGCGGGCCTTGTCGGGGTCGTTTATCCATGTATTGGCATCGTCCATACAGGCCTCATAAAAAGCGTCTTTGTTTTCCTGATGCCAGCCATTATTGCAGGAGTAAAGAATGGCTGTTGACAATATGATAAAGGGAAGGATTAGTTTTTTCATTACCGGTAGATTCTCATCAAAGTTAGTGAAAACAAAAGGCATCACTTTTCTGCAGGGCGCACATCGGGGAACTCCTTCTGTGTATGGCAGCCGCGTATCTTGCCATTTTTCCATGCCTTCATATCGGCACGCATGGCAGGATGTACCGCTTCGGCAAGAGACTCTGACGTAATAGCCGAGAGGTCGGGTTTACCGGCATTGACCCATGCAGTGTACCAGCAGTCGGCTGTGAACTGAATGGCTGCACGCATCTGCCGCTCTACCATTCCCCCCAGCAACTCATGGTATACATGGGCATACTGGTATGTATGCACAGGCGCACCGAAAAAGTTCTTTTGCGGGGCACCATCTGCCCCCATGATATATTGCTTGTCCAGTGGGTTGTCCAGCTTCATTTTATGCTCTGGCAGCAGCAGCTTTGTGACCTGCGCATAACTGCTGTCTATAATAGTCCATGTAGCCTTTGCCACATCTTTTACATAGTGTACTTCTGATACATGGAGGTTATACTTACTGCCGAATATCTCAGGCAACTGGCACTCCCAGAATGCATGAATACCTTCCTGTCCGGTAATCTGACCATCATGATTGACGGTAGTGTGGAGCGGCATGTGTGCATCGCCTATGTAATGACCGAGGTCGGCAGCGAGGAGGAGTATCTCAGAGCGGCGGCCTTTCTTAAATGCAGCTGTAAGCCTACCCATCATATCCTGAATATGCCAGGGCAATGTACCCGCCTCCTGTACGTGCGCATTGCCATAACGGCTCACTGCCTCCTCAATAGTTTTGGGAAGGGGTTTATTCAGGTAGTCGTACTTCTCCAGATTTATATAATGGCGTGGTTTCTCGGCCTTATCGCCCAGGGTATAGATACGGAGGTCTGGCCCGGTAGCCTCTCTGACCATATAATCTATATGATTATAAAAGAAAGTGCGCATGCCGGAAGGCAATGCCAGTACAGCACCCTTGTTAATGTGCTCATGCCCCCAGGCACCCCATGCCCATGCCTCTGATGTACTACAGAAAACAGCACTGAACAAACATGCTGCAAACAGAACTACCCGACCCATGCAAACAAAATTATACCTGTAAACATACTATTGTTATTGCAAACGGCATACTGCAAAGATGGAAGTAACGGAAAGGAAACTATGCCTGACGGCGGCGACTGCGGGAGGCCCATAATGCAACCGCAGCTATAAGCGCTGTGATAAATGCCAGCTGCACAAGCGGCCCGGCTGTGCGCAGCTGCCAGGTGCCGGCAAAGACAAGGACATTGGTAGCTGTAATAACTCCTACTGCCGCTGCATGTGAGAGGCCTGCATCCAGCAGGTAGTAGTGCAGATGCAACCTATCGGCACGGAGGGGGGAAATGCCCCGCGACATGCGGATAGCAAATACACGCAATGCATCGAACACGGGCACTGACAGCAGGCTGACTACCTGCATCAGCAACTGAGACTGAGGGATGCCCCTGCCGCTGAAATAACTACCCGCCTCCCCGATAAAGGCTACTGCCAGCACAAAAATGGTAAAGCCGAGAAACATGGAACCGGTATCGCCCATATAAATGCGGGCGGGGGGACGATTGAACCACAACAGGCCCGCAGTAGCGGCTGTCAGACTAAAAGAAATACCGGCAAAGGCGGTATGACCAGACCAGTAAAACAATAGCCCCAGGATACCTGTGTACAGTATAGCCAGTGTACACGCCAGGCCATCTATACCATCCATAAAATTGAACATATTGATGAAGAGCGTGCAGCTGAATGCGGTAATGAATATGGCAACGGGTGCGGGCAGTGAGGTGAGCCCCATAAGCCCATATAAAGAAGCAATACTGAACTGTGGATATAGTACAACTGCTACTACAGTAGCTGCCAGCGCCTGTGCTATGAGTTTTTTCAGCGGACGCATATTCATGATATCGTCATAGATGCCGGTAAAAAACAGCAGTACCGATGCTGCTATGACCACATACCAGGATGCGGTGAAGAAAAAAGCACCACTAATGAGATAGCCCACAAAAATACCTATACCTCCCAGGCTGGGTATCTGCGCTCCATGTATCTTACGCACATTGTCGGGCACATCATAAAGGCGGCGGGTGCGGGTAATGAATATGAGCTTGCGCACTGCATAGATACTGACCAGGACAGCTATGAGCATAGCTGCTGGAAGCTGCACGTAGGCCGGTATCTGCTGTAGCATGGACATGTATAACGCTGCTGTAGGTTATTTTATTTCAGATACTGACGTACAAACGCATAGAGATTAAAACCGGGCTGTGCCAATGCCTGGCTGAGCTTACTGCTTAACTCTGACATACTTACATCTCTCATGCGTGATGCCTGAATGAGCTGCCAGCATTTTTCGGAAAGCAGGTGCAGCCTTTTGGCAGGTAATGCATCCAGCCCCGAGAGCCATGCAGTAATCTCTGCTGCCACATCGGGGATACCGGTACCGGCTGTAGCTACGGTGCTCAATACGGGCGTTTCCACCCCGCCATTGGCACGCTCATGCGCCATGATGCGCAGATTGCGGTAAAGCCCCTCTGCCCCATCCCGGTCGGCTTTGTTTACCACAAATATGTTAGCTATTTCCATAATACCAGCCTTTAGCGTCTGCACCTCATCGCCGGCCTCAGGCACGAGTGTTACTACGGTACAGTCGGCAAGACCGGCTATCTCTACCTCTGACTGCCCCACCCCTACGGTTTCTACCAATATTATATCGAAGGGGGCCTCCCGTATCACATCTGTAATCTCTATAATGCGGGAGCTAAGACCACCCAAAGCACCGCGGGATGCCAGTGAGCGGATGAATATATTGGGGTTAGTATAATATTCGCTCATGCGGATACGGTCGCCGAGGAGGGCACCGTAGTTGAATGGCGAAGAGGGATCGACAGCTATAACGGCTATCTTCTTATTTTCTTTGAGCCAGTGGCTTAGTAACGCATTTACGAGCGTACTTTTGCCCGCGCCTGGAGGGCCTGTTATACCCACCACGCGTGCGCGGCGATTTTCTGACAGCATCAGCAACAGCTCTTCATGTCCCTGAAGTCCGTTTTCAACAATGGTAATAGCCCTGGCTATAGCTCTGAAATTACCTTCCCTTATCTGCTGATACAGTGTTTTGATATCGCCTTGCACTAAAAACTGAATTTTCTGCGTTTCTTGTAAACCAATGTCTACACAAGCTGTGAGCAAAAGTAATTCTCTAAACAATATAATACGGGACAAATCCGGGATAGCAGTGGTATGCATTCTGGGAATGTTTGCAGGATTTCTTGTTTCCAGGGCTTTACTGTCTATTGCAATGTTTGCTTATGGTATCAATGCCCTGCGCGATGTGCACCCACGGGAGTGGCTGCGGCAACGCTGGTGGCTGCTGGGTGTGGGCTGGGTGGCTATGTATGCGGTATCGGGACTGTGGAGTGACAATATACATGAATGGAACAATCATGTGCAGGTGAAGCTGCCGGTGCTGCTGCTGCCGCTGGCTTTTGCCCTGCAACCCCGGCTTACAGACAAGGACATACAGCGGCTGACGATAGGCATGGGCGTGATGCTGATGGTGGGCGCATGCTACAGTATGTCTTTTTTCCTGACGGATACCGAGCATTATATAAATGAATATAAGGTGTCTCATATGCTGCCTACCCTACCTAAAAAGGACCATATAAGGAGTAGTATAGCTTCGGCGCTGTATGTGGTGTGGGCGGCCTATGCGTGGCCACGGCTGCAAAGCCGCAATATGAAGCGGCTGACCGGGCTCATAGCGGCCATACTGGTCATATATATACATGTGCTGGCGGCAAAGAGCGGCCTGATATCTCTATACCTGTTCATTGGCGCCTGGGGGGTATATATGAGCTTTGAGAAGAATAAGCGCTATGGGCTGGCTATACTTACTGCCATACCCATAATGGTAATACTGGGCATGCGCATGATACCTACCCTGAGGGAGCGGGTAAACTATATAGGCTATACCATATTCATGTATCAGAGAGACCTGCAAACCAGCAACCTGGGCGATGTGAGCAGGCTGATATCCTACAGGCTGGGCGTGCAACTGATAAAGGAGCATCCGCTGACGGGCAGCGGTGCCGGAGATATGAAAGCCGACATGGATAAACTCTATGCCGCACAATACCCTGAAATAGATGAATACGGAAGGCTGATACCACATAACCAGTTTCTGACGGTGACGCTAGCCTGCGGCATAGTGGGCGGCATACTGTTTCTGCTATGGGTGGTGTGGCCGCTGACGGTGATGCGGCGCAACCGGCAAAGCTTCTTCTTTTTTGCCGTATGGCTGATACTACTGCTGCAACTAATGATAGAGCCCGTACTGGAAGTACAATTTGGCGTGTTTGTATATATGCTGTTTCTGCTGCTGCAGCTGAAAGAGCTACAGGACAATGCCGGGAAAAGGCTTATGAGTGCAGCGTGAGCCTGCTGCCTGTACCGGTAACGGAGAGGGTATGTACAGCACCCAGCCTGAGCGCATAATTTACCTCCTGATGACCACAGTGAAAACCAAAGCATACCGGATAGTCATACTCAGCCACTTTATCGGCAATAATTTCCTCTACTGTTTGCCCGAATGAGCGGGCGGTATCCTGCAACTCTGTAAAGGAGCCTACCAGCAGCGCTGCCAGCCGCTGTAACTTACCAGCACGTTTCAGATTGAGCAGAAGGCGGTCTATGTTATACAGGTGCTCCCCTACATCTTCTATAAACAATATGCGCCCATCAGTATCTACCTCTGATACAGAGCCGGTGAGATGGGCCAGTATGGCTACATTGCCTCCGGTGAGCGGAGCTGTGACCTCACCGGCACGATTGAACGGGGAAGGGTCTATTTCGTAAGAAACAGGCTGCCCCAGCAGCTGCGCCCGCAATGACAAGATATGAGGCTGTGCCGCTGTGCTGCCACGAAAAGCGCCACACATGGGGCTGTGCAGTGTATGCGCCCCCAGCTGCGCCTGCAGGTGGCTATGCAGTACGGTAATATCGGAAAAGCCACATATCCATTTAGGATGGCGGCTGAAGGCATCGAGACTGAGCCCATCTATAATGCGGCTCATGCCATAGCCCCCACGGCCCATGAGTATTGCTGCCACTTCGGGGTCGTCCATCATAGACTGGAGATCGGCGAGGCGCTGGGCATCTGTGCCGGAGAAGTAATGATATTCACTACCAACCGTAGCCCCCAGGCGCACGCGGAAACCCCACAACTCCAGTATGGTAACTGCCCCCTCTACCCGCTCATGCGATACAAAGCCTGCAGGGCAGGTAATACCAATAAGAGAACCCGAAGTAAGATATGGTGGCTGCATGGAGCAAATGTAGGAGATTTCGGAAGTTATGCCTGAACCGCTGCAAACCTGCCATGTGCCAATATACCCCTGAGCGGCTACTTCTTTATCACTATGCGCTGTGTGCTGCTGGCCTCGGGTGTAGTGAGTGTAATGACATAGGTGCCATCGGGTGTGGGCTCTTCTATGGCATAACGTATGAGGTTGTCGCCTGCGGCCAGGGTGCGGTATTCCCGGCGGGAGATAACTCTTCCGTTTACATCGGCCACGGTGAGTGTAGCATGAGTAGCGGTACCACTGTTGAACTTCAGATAAATATTACCATCGCTGGGATTAGGATATAACTGCAGGCGCAATGTGCCTGTACTCTGCGGGTTGAGTGCATCGGCCTGTGTGGTGCTGCTGTTCTTAACCAGATATACTTTTATCAGCTGGCTGTATGCGCTGCTCTGTGTACCGGTATTGGTGGTAAAGATGTTGGGCGCGGTGCTGCTGATGCCACCGAATATGTAACCCGCCAGTGTAGTATCGGCAGTAATATCATCGAGCTTCAGCACATGGTTGTGGTAAGCAGGTATGCCCTCTGCAGGTATAAACTCGGCACTGGCACCCAGCAAACCGGGCATTTCTACCGGTAGCTTATACTCTGTCATTGTGCCGGCGGCATCGCGGGTAACGCGGGCTATGGTCTTTACAAAGGGGACATTATTATCCTCAGTAAGTGTACCGGCATTGTCGTAATACTGCGCTATACCCCCAAAGAAAACATTGTGCATCTCATGGGCGGCTGCACTGTATACCGGCATTACTGCACTGTGGTAGTGATTGTAATACTGAGAGAAGGCCGTATTGATAGCATAACCGGCACTATCTACGGTAACACTGTTCAGATAAGGGATATCGGCAGTGAGCTGGAATACACCGGAGAAAACGGTGATACCTTCCTTACCATCGGGCAGTATCTGCGATACCGCATTATAGTCGCGGCGATGAAAGGCCGCAGTATCGTTATAATAAGGCAGGTGTGTTACGGTAAATGTAGTACCATCGTCGGCTATGGTAAAACGGCGGGCCTCATTGGTATATACCTGTGTATAGCTGGGGCCACCCATGGGGTTATAGCGACCATCGAACCGGTTACCGCCCAGCAGATACCATGTATCGTATATCTGCTCCAGGTGGCCACCTGTTACGGCAAAACGCACATCGGTCTGATAACGGAAGTATGGTGCAACAGATGTACCGCCAATGACAGCATCAATGACACGGGGAACATTAACGGCTACTATATTACTGTGGGTAATATGGTCGGCAGCGGTAGCGCTGTAGCCATAACCACCTATGCAGTACAGTATTGTATCGCGCTGGTGAAACTGCATATTGGTAGCGCTGAGCTGCTCCTGCAGCGCTACCGGCAATGCCGTAAGCGGTGCACTCCACTGCTGCCCGGCTACAGGGTCTATGACATAGATGCGGTTGTTATTGCCCGCTACATCAAATGCCGATGATGCCTGCCTGCGATGGAGCCCGTCCAGACGACCACCCATTACCAGCCATTTACCCTCATGCTGCCCCCATACATATGCCTGTATGCCCGGCAGCCCGGTAATACCTGCCGGCTGCAGATATATACTGAACGGACCTGACTGTGCGCTGCTATGCTGCACAGAGAATGTTAACACCGTGATGAGCATTAAGACAGCCCCGATTGCCTTTTTCATATAATAATGTTTTCTACGAAATTATATGGAGGCGGGTGCGTGGTGCGTGACAAATGTTACATAAGATGCATATAACATATTATTAACCAGTGGAGGGCCTAAACTATAGGGGCGATGCTATTTGTATGATGGAACAACATTTGCAGGCGGACACTCTTGCGAGGAAGTTACTCCCTAACGAGCTGGCCTTCATAACGTGAGTACGATAATAA
This sequence comes from Bacteroidia bacterium, assembly GCA_030427635.1. Lineage (GTDB taxonomy): Bacteria > Bacteroidota > Bacteroidia > Chitinophagales > Chitinophagaceae > Nemorincola. The sequence continues at coordinate 33,802 of JAUIBA010000014.1, read as the reverse complement.
ATCGTTTCACGATGCAATGTATAATGAGCCTACCCCATAATGCCCACCCACACCTCATCGCCCCGAACCTGTACGGGATAGGTGAATAGTTTGTAGCCTTCGCCGGTGGTGTTGCGGCCGGTGGCGGGGTCGAAGCGGTATTTGTGCAGGGGGCATACTATATGGCCTTTTGCGTCCAGCCAGCCATCGCACATGGGGGCACCGGCATGGGGGCACCGGGCTGTAAAGGCGAAAATACTGTCGTCCCTGCGCAGGAGCCCTATGGCGCGGTCTGCCACGGTGGTTTGCATGAGCTGACCGGAGTTCATGCTGCTGAAAGCAACATCGTGTGCATGGTGCCATGAGAATAATGAGAGATCGCGGGGGGTGCTCATAACTGTGTGGTACAAACTAATGCTACAAATGTAACGCCTGTAGGGTAAACAAGCTGCCCGGATGGGCTGTAGCGACAGGCAAGTCGGGAAAAAATACTACTTTCAGGGCAGCTATAAATACAGTAATGGCAAAGAAAAAGCAACCCCAGAAACCTGCTGCGCAGCCTCATGCACCGCAACCGGTAAAAGCGGAAGCAGCAAAGACTCCTACCTCCACCGCAAAGGGCAGTAAAATGTCGCTGACATGGAAACTGTCTCTGATACTGGCGGTGATTACCTTCATCATCTATGCCAATACCCTGCAAAATGGTTTTGTGCTGGACGACCAGATGGTGTACTCTAAAAACACTATTGTAAACCAGGGATTTGATGGCATCAAAGAACTGCTGCAAACCCCGAGGCTGAAGGGGTTTGGCTATCTGAAAAATGAGAACTACCGCCCGCTATCGCTGGTGATGTTTGCTACAGAGGTGGGCCTCTTCGGGCTGAATGCCACTGCTGCCCACTTTTTCAATATACTGTTCTTTGCGTGCTGTGTGGTGCTGCTGTTCCTGTTTCTGAACAAGCTGACGGAGGGCCGTACCATCGTTTCTTTCATTGCCGCACTGCTCTTTGCCGTACACCCTATACATACAGAGGTGGTGGCCAACATCAAGAGCCTTGATGAGATATTCTGTTTCCTGTTTGCCTTTCTGAGCCTGAACCTGCTGGCCGACTATATGAAGAAGGGGCATGTGTGGCAACTGGCGGCGGGACTGGTAGCAATGTTCCTCTCCTACCTGTCGAAAGAGACGGTGGTGACATTTCTGGGTATCATACCGCTGGTGTTCTTCTTTTACCTGAACAGCGACTGGCGCAAAGCCGCCTTTATGAGCGGCGGCGCAGTAGTGGTGACTGCCATATACCTGCTGATACGCCACCGCATACTGAGTGACTATGGCGCCAGTACCGATGCGGTAGAGTTTATAGACAATGCACTGGTGGGTGCGCCCGATAAGGCAAGCCAGATAGCTACTGCCCTGTACACACTGGGTATGTATGTGAAACTGCTATTTGTGCCGCATCCGCTTATCAATGACTATGGGTATAACAGTGTGCCCTATGTTTCGTTTGGCAATGTGTGGGTACTACTTACCCTGGTACTGTATGCCGGGGCGGGTATATGGGCGCTGTACCGTATGATAAAAGTGCGCAAAGACCTGTGGGCATTTGCCATCATATTTTACATGGCTACAATATCGCTGTTTGCCAACATTGCATTCCTTATGGGTTCTGCGATGGGTGAGCGTTTTCTGTTCTTCTGCTCGGCGGGTTTCTGCCTGCTGGTGGCACTGGCTATAGACAAATGGCTGCTGAAAGGGGAAAACAGCTGGGAAGGACTATTAAAAAACAAGGCAGCAGCAGGTGTACTGCTGGTGGCCGGTGTACTATACTCAGGACTTACAATAGCACGTAATACAGAGTGGAAAGATAATCCTACCCTGTTCAGGGCCGACCTGGAAAAGTCGCCCAACAACGCCCGACTGAACTACTATGTGGGTAATGAACTGGTGGAAAATGTGCTGCCCATAGAGAAAGATACCGCCAAACGCCGGGCTATAGTGAATGATGCCATAGAGAAGCTGAACAAAGCTATAAGCATCTACCCCAAATATACAGATGCACATACGGAGCTGGGGACGGCCTACCTGAACATGGGTGTGTATGACTCATCGGAAGTACACTTTAAGATAGCAATATCCCAGAGTGACTACCAATCTATAGCTGCCAATAACCTGGGTACTGTGTACCTGCGCAGCAACCGGCAGCGCGATGCCATACCCTACTATCAGATGGCGATAAGAATAAAGGGCGACTTTTTGCAGGCATACTGCAACCTGGGTAGCTGCTATGCATCACTAAAGCAGTTTGACTCGGCTATTATGTACCTGAACCAGTGCCTGGCCATAGACCCCAACTATACAGAGGCCTATATGCAGATAGGTGTAGCCTACTACTTTACCGAAAAGTATGCCGAGGCAGAACCCTACTTTAAAAAGGTACTGGAAATGAGCCCTACTGATGTGAATGCTGCCAATAACCTGGGCGCTGTGTACCTGAATACCGGAAAGTATCAGGATGCGGCCAATATATTCAAGCAGCTGGTGGCAGCCAATCCCGGCTATGTGAACGGATACTCCAATCTGGGACACTGCTATTTCAAAATGGGGCTGTATGCCGAGACGATAGACATCATCAGCAAGTCGCTGCAGGTGGACCCGAACAATGTGAAGGACATACCTTATATAGCACTCTCTTACAAGGCGCTGGGTAAGATGGCAGAGGCAAAACAATATGAGGCTATCTCACAGAAGTACTTCCCTGAATTTAAGCTGTAAGCAGTGCAGGCCGGCTAAATACCGGAGACGGACTCATTCATGCATTTCAAGCCGACAGGAATCATAGCCTGCGGGTGGGGTAAGCTGCACGCAGCTTGTGGCTGCATGACTATGTGAGGGGGCATCTATATTATACCCCCGGCTGCCCTGGACTCCATGACATACACATAAATAGGCCCGCTTTTTCTCACAGCCTGCCATAATAAACAGTATGCCGGATAATACCAGCATAAGCCGGATATGCGCCGCATGAGCAACTTTCATAAACTAAATGTAAGAAAAAAAACCGCTACTACTTAGGGAATGCTACAGGCCTGCTGGGACGAATGATAGCAGGGATGTGCAGGATAAGATAATCGGCAGTGCAGACATAATCACTGCCGCGGCGCTCGAATGCCTGACGGTTACTGTTGAGCAAAGCAGCAGCATACTGCAACTCCTGACCTGCATAATATACACCTACAGATTCAGGGGCACCTTCCAGAATAATCTTTGTAAGCTCGGTAAGGGTCTTGCCCTTGATACCGGTACGGGCCAGAATGGGAATATCGCGCTGTGTTATCTGCCCATTGGGACGGGGGTGAAGACCACGGGTGGGCATGGTGGAGCGGCGTGCAGTGGGCGCTTCCACATTCCTTACGTTCTCATAACCGGGTATCTCTGACTTAGCACCACCGCGCACTGCTGTGGCTTTACCGGCTGATGGTGTAGTGAGGGGATTGACAGACGAGCCGGCAGCCGTAAGCGCCAGCAGAGAACTGGCAGGTGTAACGGCAAGTGGTTTGCCACCAGAATCAGTACCTGCCGGTGTGCTACTACCATTAAGTGATGCTGTGCCCGGAGGTACTGCCTTGCCGGTTATTACTGCTGTTACCGATGCTGCGGTAGCAGGGGCTGACGACGCCGGGGTTACCGATGCCGTCCTGACAGCGGTACCATTGGCTGATGGAACTGTAGGAACAGGAGAGTGTGTATTGACCGGCGCCGGAGTGTTTTTTCCGGCAATAGGTAATGTAGCTGCAACAGATGGTGTAACTGAAGCAGCAGCAGGTTTTGCGGCCGTAGTAATAGCGGCAGGCGCCGTGGCAACTACTGTACGTGCAGGCTGTACGCCTACAGCCGGTGTAGCAGCTGTGCTGTTAGCCGCAGCAGGGGCCTTTGATGAGGTAGCTGCAGGGGCAGCCGTGGTGCCAGTAGCTACAGATGCAGGAGCCGTACCAGCAACACTACCAGCTGTATTACCTGAAACAACAGGCTGCTGTGCCGTAGTAGCGGGGGTAGTAGCAGGAGTGCGTGGCGTGGTAGCCGCAACAGGAGTGGTGACAGTAGGAGTATGTGGTGCTGTGCGGGTATTACCTACTGACGGCTTTGCCGGGGTGGTTTTCTTTCCTACCCTGCTCACATACTCAGAGCCGGGAGGCATATTAGCGCGTGGCGCATCAGGCATATTGATACCGGGCATAGAAGACAGGGAGTCATCTGATGCGGTACCACCGCTTACAGCTGTGGTAGCCGGGGCATGCGCTGCCGGCGCTACTGTTGCTGTGCGGCCCGCCGGCTCTTCATATTCCTTCTCATCATCGTATTCTTCTTCATACTCCTCATCCTCGTCATCAGGCTCACCTGTACCCATAGAGGATATAGCAGATGGCGTAGCTACTACAGCAGCCACAGGACCTACCGCACCCGCAGCCTCACTATCGGCAGCAGCTATTTCGGCGGCGGCAGCCATACTATCACCATTTGTAGTGATGTTGCTCTGATGGATACTACGAGGTGACTCTGCCGATACCTGTGCAGGAGGGGGAATAGTATTCTGAAGACTAAGGAAGTAAACCGCGATACAGGCCCCTATCAGGAACAGCAACAAGACAGCAGCAGCAAGACTACGTCTTTTTTTGCGCGGCGGAGGCTGATTGATATGGTCCAGCAGTGAGTTAGTATAACGGAACAGACGGTTATATTCATGTACCCGCTCCCGGGCTTCGTCTTCGGTCCAGTAGCCGTCCGGCTCATCCCATACATCGAATGGACGGGAGTCATCACTGCCGGTATAACTGTATGCCGGGGAAGCTATTGTGGTATCATTTGCATCGGTATGTGATGCTGCTACATCATCTTCCTGATCATCGGTATCGTTATGTGAGATGAGCGGAGATGAAGCAGGCACCTCATCATTATCAGGCATATCTGATACAGCCCCCTTCCTGATACCCTTCTTGGTACGCACAGCCGATGCTTTGCGCATCTTAACCTTACGGTCTTTGAAGTCGGCCCACTCCATTACGTCTATGATACCTGCATTGCGTACGTAGTCATATACATTCCTGTCGAATGAGAAATAGAGGGTGCCGGTATCGGTATAATGCTTAATTGCCTCATCCAGAAAGTCCATCACCTCGGCATCATTGTCGCCAAAAGCATGTGGAGAAGGCAGGATAAGATATGAACGGTTTTCATCAACGAATGAGCTGAAGAAAGGCGTTTTATTGAGCGGAACAAGATTGGCCTGAGCGGCAACAAACTCTGCGGGCTCACGGATAATGATATCTGCTCCCTGCTCAACATTGATAACGCCATTGCTGACATTATGCTCATTACTGAGCAAATCGTGATGCAGGGAAGAAAGTACCTTAAAAATATACTCTGCTTCAGTAAACCCATCTTCGAGCGTCATACAGGAGCCCAGGAAGGTGCTCATGCGCTCTGTATTGCGCTCCTGAACAGAGGTGTAAATACTGATGCAAACGGTATGAACCCCGTCAATGATGCAACGGCGCACGGCATAGAGGTCCTCGCCGGGATAAAATTCTATTGCTGTATCGTTGAGATCAAGACTGCCCTGGCAGTGGGCACCATAATAGAATACCTGCTGGAAGCCATACGGCTCGCCAAACGTACCGAATATACCCAATCCGATCTGGCTATTCATTACGGGGCAAAGTATTTAGAGAGTAAGTTGTGGTTAGTAAGTAACAAATATAAAGCAACAGCGTTTGCCAAAGCCTGATTTATGATTGCTACGGTGTAAAGATAGTGTAAAAATAACACATGCTTTTGTTATGCGTTTGCTAAGACATATGTTATTCTCCAGCCCCGTGTCAGGTTTTACGTGGCTTTTTGCGTGCAGCAGGGAAAAGAACGTTGTTGAGGATGAGCCTGTAGCCCGGCGATGTAGGGTGCAAGTCCAGATCTGTGACCGGGTCATGTATCATGTGCTGATAGTCTTCAGGGTCATGACCACCGTAGAATGTCCAGGTACCTTTGCCATACTCGCCATGAATGTAGCGGGCCTCATTGGATGGCTTAAACTCACCCATAATCAGTACCCCTGACTTCAGCACCTCTTTGCGAAAGGCGGTAGTCTGCCCCATAAAGCCCTTTATAGTAGTAGTATGATTCTGGCAGAGCATAGCGGGTACGGGGTCGAACTTGGCAGAGAAAGTGAATAATGTGAAGTAGTCACTGTTTACTGGTACACGCCCTCTATATTCTGTATTGTCAATATTGGAATACTCATAATGCATAGGATTCAGTACCAGTGTAAAATCCTTAAAGGCAAAACACTTTGTAAAGTCCAGCTTTTGCTGTGCCTGAGGGTCCATAGCGTCTCCATCGAACATGGATTCACATATATCCACCCCCTCTGCGGCCAGCGCTATATCATAGCTATCAGTAGCAGAGCACATGGCAAAAAGATAACCGCCACCGGCGGTAAAGTCACGTATCTTCTGCGCTACCGCCAGCTTTAACTGTGATACTTTTTTAAAACCATGCTTTGCGGCGGCGGCTTCTGCCGTCTTCTGGTCTGTCTGGTACCATGCCTCATGACGAAAACTGGCCCAGAACCTGCCATACTGCCCTGTAAAATCTTCGTGATGCAGGTGCAGCCAGTCGTACTTTGCCAGGTCACCTTTCAGCAACTCCTCATCATAAACCTTATCGAAAGGGATTTCGGCATAGGTGAGTACAAGCGTTACGGCATCATCCCAGGGCAACTTATTGGGGGGTGTATATACAGCTACCCGCGGCGGCTTTTCCAGCTTTATGACATCCCCGTTAAAATCGGGATCAAGAACCTTGTTCAGGACGCCATTATACTCTGCATCGCTCATTATCTGATAAACGACTCCGCGCAGCTTACACATACGCTCTACCCCATCTACCTGATTCATACCAAAACTGCCGCCTTTGTAATTAAGCAGCCAGTCTACCTGCAGGCCTCCTTTCAAGGCAGCATAGGCCACCCCATAAGCTTTGAGGTGAGCGGTCTGCTCTTCGGCATCCATAGGTATGAGTATCTTAGATGCTGAAGCTGCTGCCGAAATGAACAGCATGCAGCAAAACAACAGGGTAGCAAAACGGGATTTAAACGTCACACACAAATATTAAAGCGAATAAAGTTACCTAATCTATACCAACAGTACGATAGCGGAGTCAAGTTTAACGTTCCGTAAAATCACAGGGACCACTCCCGGCTAAGCCACTCCATATTGTGCCGGTCGGTAAAGTCTATAGTAACGGGAACAAGAGAAGCATACCCCTGACTGAGGGCTTCCACATCGGTATCATGGCCTTCGTCCATATTTATGAACTTACCTACCATCCAGTAATAGTCTTTTCCGCGGGGGTCTTTCCGGTGGTCGAACTGCTCCTGCCAGCGAGCCCGTGCCTGACGGCAGAGCTTAAGCCCTTTATAGTCTGCGGCAGACACCTTTGGTATGTTTACATTCAGCAGCATGTGCTGTGGCAAAGGCTGTGCCAGCATACGCTCCACCACATCGCGCACTACAGATGATGCTATGGAGAAGTCGGCATCAAAACCAAAGTCGAACAAAGAGAAACCTGCTGAAGGGATACCCTCTATAGCTGCCTCCATAGCAGCACTCATGGTGCCGGAGTAAATAACATTGATACTATGATTGGGACCATGATTAATACCACTGAGACAGAGGTCGGGCAGCGCATGTAAGACCTTATCGCGGGCCAGCTTTACGCAGTCGGCAGGGGTGCCGCTGCACTGCCACGACTCCACGCCCTCAAACACATCAACCCTGTTGAGCCGGAGGGGCTGGCCTATGGTTATGGCATGGCCCATGCCCGACTGCGGACTATCGGGCGCTACCACTACTATACGTCCCAGACCACGCACTGCATTTACAAGTGCCCGGATACCGGGAGCAGTAATGCCATCGTCATTTGTTATGAGTATTACAGGTTCTTTCTTGCTCATGAAACGGAGAGGAATACAGTATTTATCAGTTAACAGAAATCTCAAACGGCATCAGCATCATAGCCCTGCCATTCATATGGCCCATACGGGTGATGCGCTGGTACCACTGTGCCACGGGCGCTGCCTGTGCCGTAATAGCCTCACGAACTGCTTCGCGCATGTGTGCATCGGCATCGAGCTTTTTCATAAATGTGCTGAACTTATCTACCGGCTCGGGCCATGTTACTACTTTGTAAGCATCCACCTTTGCCAGCTTTGCAGCAGCGCTGATGGCGCGGTTAAGCCCACCCAGGTCATCTACCAGACCTATTTCCTTAGCATCGGTGCCGGTCCATACGCGACCTTGAGCAATAGAATCCACCCATTCTGATTTCAGACGACGGCCAGATACCACATGCGCTTTGAAGCGACCATAAATAGTATCTACAGACCGCTGCATGCGTACCCGCTCCTCGGCAGTAAGCGGACGTGAGCCTGAAGGAAAGTCGGCATAGGGTGTATTCTTTACTTCATCGAAAGTAACGCCCAGCTTATTTTTCATCAGCTTGTCCACGTTAAACATCATGCTGAATACACCGATACTGCCTGTAATGGTATTAGGCAATGCAAAAATACTGTCGGCATGGCTGGCGATATAATAGCCTCCCGAAGCCGCATAATTGCCCATTGACACTACAAGCGGCTTGCGTGCTTTCAGCAGGTCCAGCTCCCGTAGGATGGTCTCTGAAGCCAGGGCACTGCCACCGGGCGAATTGACCCGGAGTACCACTGCCTTTACCCTATCATTTGTTCTCAGTTTCCTTATCTCATCGCACATAGTACGTGATGCTATCTGCCAGGTATCTTCCTGCTCTCCATCCACTATATCCCCCTCGGCACAAAGGATGGCAATACGCGGCTGCACACCTGCAGCGCCTTTTGTCTGTCCGGCATAGGCATTGATAGTAATGAAGTCAATATCCTCATCTCTGCTCAGGCCGGTCTCCTTACGCAGCAGCGCGCTAACCTCATCGGCATAACGGAGTCCCGCCACCATATGATAGCGCAAGGCATCTTCGGGGAACTCTATGGCACCTTTTACGGCCAGCTGATGGACGGTATCGGTACTGGTATGCATATACTCAGCCGCGGCCGAAAGAAACTCATTCCACATACCCTCCTGAAAGCGGGCTATCTGTAATCTGTTAGGCTCGCTGATATGCTCGGCACGGAATGGCTCTGTAGCACTCTTGAACTTACCTGCATAAAATATCTCCGGCTCTATCTCCAGCTTATCCAGTGTACCCTTGAAAAAGGTGAGCGATGATACCAGCCCCTTGAGCTCAATCTGCCCCATAGGATGCAGGAAGATACTGTCGCAGGCGCTGGCTACATAATAGGCACCCTGTGTAATCTGCTCTCCATAACCATAAATAAACTTACCCGACTCCCTGAAACCTACCAACGCCTGACGCAGCTCCTGCAATGCAGCCCAGCCATTGGGGGTAGCGCCCAGCTTCAGATATATACCCTGTATATTATCATCAAACTTAGCATGTGCAATGGCCTTTGTGATGTCATAAAGACCGGCCTTGTAGCTTTCACTCTCGCTGAATGCAGCAAAACGATTAGTTTCACCCAGCTCATGTATGCGCTTTGTGATATCTATATGTAATATATCGCCTGATACTGTAGCCGGCTCCTTATCTGTAACTGACTTGGCTACAGCCGCAATGAGTATCACAATAAACATAAGGAAAAGACCACCAGAGACAATAATTGCCAGCAGTGATGCGAAGAATGACCTGAAGAATTCTTTCATGAGGTACAGAGATTAAAGGTTGCAAAGATACGCAGGTATTGACACTATGTGGTGAAAACAAACGTTATACCCGTATAGCTATAGTGATACCTGCGCCTGCAAACGTGCCCTGACAGCGGGCCACTCTGTATCAATAATGCTGAAAACAACTGTATTGCGGTAAGCTCCGTTGTGCCGGATGCGCTCATTGCGCATGATGCCTTCCTGCACGGCACCAATACCCAGCAGTGCCTTGCGACTGCGGTGATTGTTCTCATCTGTAACGAACTGTACCCGTATGGTTTCCAGTGTTTCGAAACAATGTGTGAGCATGAGCAGCTTGGTTTCCCGGTTAACTCCGGTGCGCCATCCCTGCGGGTGAAACCATGTATAACCTATCTCCAGCTTGCGCCATGCCGGAAAAATACTGTGATACATAGACGTACCTACTACCGAGCCTGTAGCCTTATCAATGACTACGAACGGGTACACCTCACCGGCAGCACGCCGCAGCAGTGTAGTGGTGAGGTAAGAAGCCAGTGTGTCCTGGTCGCCTCCGTTCATGGCCATATGTTCCCATATCTGCGGATGAGCAGCAATAGCCAGCAGCTCGGGGAAATGAGCCCGCTCCAGCGGACGCAGCTCTATGTGCGGACCGGTAAGCGTAACAGGATGCTGAATAAGTGACATATAATATAAGTATCCGATGCCTGAAAATAATAAAAGCGGGCAATTGCCCGCTTTTATTGTACCACTGGTCAATAATTATTGTACAATGAGTTTTTTCTGAATGACGTTATTATCATCGGCTATCTGCAAAAAGTACATACCCTGTGCCAGACCATGCAGACTGAGTGTATGACTGTTTTCGCCTGCGGATGCTTTCATGGATGATGCCTTTACTACTTTACCGGTCATATCAGTAAGTGTAATAGCAACCTCGCGGCTGGCGTTACTGTGATAATATACGGTGGCGCTGCCTGAAGCCGGATTAGGGAAAATAGTAGCGCTGGCATTAGGTGTAGCTACTGATATAACTCCGGCTGGTACAGAGCCTGCAAATGCAAGATCATCGGCAGAGATAGAAGTACCGGCAGTAATAGTGCCGCCATCAGTAGTAGATATAGCAATGATACCGGAATCGGGCATTGAGCCTGACTTATAATCGAAAGGTATGCTGAAATCGGCCCATGATGTAATAGCAGCACCTGCTATTGTATCAGCAATGGCTACCGTATCTCTCTGACTGAGTGTTGCATTCCACTTCCACAGATATGCTGATACCCGTGGATGATCGGTACCGGAGGAAGTATGCTGCCATTTTCCGGTAAGATTTGCCGGCCGTGTAGTATTGGGGAAACCACCGGTAATATCAAAGGTCATACCTGCAATGTCCACATTCAGCACGCCTGTAACCGCGATACCAGGCGCCACAACTGTAGCAATAGTCTTGGACGTAAGCATTAAATAAGCCGAACCTGCGGGAGCACCAGAGGTACCTTTTTCGCAGGTATATGTACCTGGTAGCAATGAGTGAATAGTAGCATTGGCAGTAGCCCAGCTATTGGGGTCTTCATATGCACCGCCGCCCCCGGATGTCCAGGTCTCAAAACCTGCATTGGGAATCTGAGCAAATGCCGCAGAAGCCAGAAATAGTGTTGATAGTAGTGTAAAAAGTTTTTTCATCCGAAGTGATTTTGTTGGTTATTAAAAAAGTAACAACAAATATACAATAAGAGACGCAACATAAAAAAGCATAATACAGGTATATACACATAATCATTCCAATTGTGAGGTCAAATAAAAACTTCTGCAGGATGCCTTTATAGCATATATGGCCTGATAAACTATATTTTTACACCGGATAGCAAACCCGGGGATAAGTACATGAATGAAAGTAATAAGGCAGCAGCAGACAGTGGCGTACTGATGCTGAGAAAGGTAGAGAATCTGCATATAGTGCTGTGGCTCATAAAAGATACCTGCTGGGCGCTGGTGTGGCGGCCGGGTGGCCTGTTTATGATTTTTCCTACGGTATCTGTGGCCTTATATCTTACGTGGAAATCGCGCAGGAACCGCTCTGAACTATTCCATAACCTGGCTGTGTGCATGTGGATACTGGCAAACTCGGTATGGATGACGGGTGAATTTATAAACAGAGAGTTCAGGGGTGTAGCTGTTGGCTTTTTCGTTACCGGCCTGCTGCTGCTGGCATTTTACTATCTGGCATACTACCGCAAGGACAATGCCCAGGCTACCGGGTAAACATTACCTTGATGCAGTGGTAGGTACCTTTTTCATCATTTCGTTCTGCAGGTGCAGTAAATAACGGTAATTGGCAGAAGCCTCCAGCGCTACTACCATCTGCTCCAGTTCCCGGTCCTCGCCCTGAGGGTCGTAATCGCGCCGCAGGTTATTATCGAACATAACGCCTACCGACTGCCATACCACTGCGGCAAAGCCACTTTTCAACTCCCTGATGATGGAATAGCAGTTCTTACCCGTTTGCCGGTTGATGAGCTTAACGAGTACATTACCCTGGCTAATGGTTAGATTTTTCAGTGGCTTTTTAAAGGCTACGTCCAGCTGACGGTCTACCTCGCGCAGATAGCGGCGGCGGTCGCGGCGGCGGTCCAGTGCATCCATAGTACTATCTACATTGTGCAGAATAGTAGCAGCAGTAATAGCATAAGGGTATGCCACAAAGACATCCCTGCGTAACCGATTGCGGCGCACACGCTCTTCGGGGTCCAGATAGGCCGCCGTATGCTGAGACTCAGGAAGGAATACCATAGGATATATGCTATTGCCGTCACTGACACCTCCTAACCGGATAGTATCGTACTGCGACTGTGCATATACTCCTGTGCCGCCCATACAAAGCAGCAATAACAACAATATGATATGGGCATTCCTTCTCACGGTACTGTAAATTTCAGCATTTTTCATGATATCAACCTCCAAAACATAAGTTTATTGCTTATGCAAAATGTTAATTCCTTGTACAGCTGTGTACGCTACAGCTACATATGCGGTAACTTTGCAGTGAAGCATGAATAAACTGATAGCGGCATTGTGGGCTGTGATACTGCTGGTGAGTTGCGGCAAACAAGCCCCCCCTCCACTTACAGAACAGGAGAAGCAACGAAGAATAGACTCTATGACCAGAGAACGGATAGAGGAGGCTGAGGCGCGTGCACGTAAGGAGCTGGAATACCGCAGAAAAATAGAGGTAAAAGTAAAAGCGGACTCTATATTAAAAGCACGCTCTGCACCTGCCGGGCAGGGAAAGACAAACTAATGCACGACCTGAAATGAGGATAGCAATAGCGCCCAAACCAATCATCTACTTTGACGGTGTATGCAATCTCTGCAACAGCGCAGTACAGTTTGTGGTGCGACACGACAAAAAGGGGAAATTCCTTTTTGCACCTTTACAGTCGGACCAGGGTGTTACAGCACAGGAAAAAGCCAAAGTCCCCATGAAGTCGGCAGGTACTGTGTTACTTTTCTACAGAGGTAAATATTACGGACGGTCGGCAGCAGCACTACATACCCTGCGGCTGCTGGGCGGCTGGTGGCAAATTCTCTTCATATTCATACTGGTGCCACCATTCATACGCAACTTTGTATACGATTATATAGCAGCACACCGTTATAAATGGTTTGGTAAGCAGGAGGCATGTATGATGCCTACCCCCGAGCTGAAAGAGCGTTTTCTGTAACCGGCAGCGCCATAACGTGCATGGAATCGTTAATTTCCAAAGGGGACATTCGTAAAATGATCATTTTCATGTAGGTTTGAGTATGGCTATTTTCAGAAGGCTATTGGCAGCGCTGATGGTTATCATCAGCCTTGATGCGGCTGCACAGGAAGTAATATATTCCCGGTATGACAAGTTTGACTACCGGAGTGATAACTATATGGTAGTGGGTGTATGCGGCGGCTACCTCTATACCTATGTGAGCACAGATGAAGGCAGCCGGCTGGATGCCTATGACGACTCTATGAACAAGCAGGCCACAGTACTGCTGGACTTCTTCCCCCAACGTATATACCAGATAAAAATCATTCCGTACAGTAACAAAATGATGGTGCTGTACCAGGCACTGGAAAGCAATAAGGTAGTACAGTATGCAGCCATGCTGGATGGCAATGGCCTGCTGAAAGGCAAACCCATAGAGCTGGGTACTACACGCACCGGTATACTGGGCGCTACACGTACCTACTACAAAACAGCTATCTCTGAGAACAAAAAGCATATAGTCATATACAGCACTAAAGACAAGCGGAATGAAATAGAGTTTGAAGGGAAATGGCTGGATGATAACGGCACTGTGGTAAAACGGAGCAAGGCGAGCTTTAAAGCCGACAACTCACCAGACCATGGCGTGGTAAATGTGGCGAATGACGGTACCGTATATATGGAAGCCTATACGCCCACAGGTGCACAGAACTATGTAGACCAATACTGGATACTGTCACTGCAGCCCGGAGCCACTGCTTTCAAGGCGCATGAGCTGCCGCTGGGTGAGCATTTTGGTACAGGGGGGTACACCCGTATAGATAATGTGAACAACAAAGTATACTTCGGCGGGTTTTACTCCACATCGCGCAATGGCAGGTTTTCAGGGTTTATTTATGCTGCGCTGAACCCCGCCACAGGAGTATTTGAGTCCAAGAGGTTCATACCATTTGACCGGCAACTGGTAGAAGAGGCAGGTAACCGCCGCAAGGGCAACTCTTTTGACAACTATATGGTGCGGCAACTGATAGTGAAGAATGATGGTGGTTTTGTGCTGATATCGGAAGTGCAGTTTGTAACCACACGCAGCACATTCACACCCGGATTAGGATATTATTCATTCTACAGCCCGGCCATGAACTCATCAGTACGGGAATATCATTATAATGACATCATGGCTGTAGCCTATGACAGCAATGGTGTACGGGAATGGAATACCTTCATCCCCAAACAGCAGTACTCGCAGGAAGATGATGGTGTATTTTCATCGTATGCGCTGCTGAATACGGGCGGTACTCTTGCTTTCCTGTTCAACGATTTTGACCCTACCCATTCACGCATACAACTGGCCACACTATCGCCGGAGGGAAAATCAGAGATACACAGCCTGATAGCTGAGGGGAACGACTATCCTGACTGGCTGCCTAAATCAGCTAAACAAGTATCGGGCCGGGTAATGATAGTGCCATGTTTCCATAAGCGGCAGATATGCTTTGCCCGTGTGAAATTCTGATACCTGACCATAAAGAAATAACAGATAATACCAGACGTGGACAAACGTAAATGATAATAGCTGCAGGCCTGCCTGCAGCTATTATTATTTATACCTGCCGTGTACCCGCTGCAGGTCTATACTCTGTACCGGCTGGTATACAAGCGGCACATGCTCCAGTATCACATCGCTCTTGTCCAGACCAAAGGCCTTTTCATCGCTCTGACCCAGATTTTTCAGGTAGAAGTAGGCATTAAGCATGATACCATCACTGAGTGTAAACTCATTTTCTACTGAGAGGTATTTTTCTATGACCACAAACTTAAAGTCTGGCTCACTGTTGTAACGGGTAGAGCCATCGTCACGGGTGTGCAGATTCAGCTCTTTAGCCTCTACCAGCTCCTGAACAATCTTCTTAAAATATAACTCTGTGCGCGGCTGCACACGGAAACCTACATTGATATTAATCTTAATAACGCGGTCATCCAATAATTCAGATACATCGTAAGTAAGTGTATATGGCTCCTCTGTACGGTGAATGTGTACAAACCAGTATACATCGGCACGCTTAGGTTTCTGTGCAAATATGGATTTGATTATCTTCTCTTCTATATGCTGCCTGTGATTGGCCTTGGTAAGATATATGAGGTGCGTAGAAAATTTTGGTATGGAGTCGTCCACACTCAGCTCCCCTATCTGCGCTATGTATTTACTGAAATCGACAAAGCGTGTAAACCGGTTACTGATTTTGCGGCCGGTGTATATAGAATACATTACAAAGACATAGAATGATGATATGAGCAGCGTAATGTAACCTCCTTCAGGGAATTTCTGCACATTGGCCATAAAGAAGGATATCTCAATGCCTGCAAACAATATGAGCAATGCCACAACAAACAGCTTCGGCCAGCGCAGCTTGAAAAAGAGGAAGTAAGAAAGCAGATAGGTAGTTACCATCATGGTGAGGGTAATGGCGAGACCATAGGCTGCCTCCATATTGGAAGAAGTGCGGAAATGCAGTGTAATGAGAATACACCCTATCCACAGCATGATATTAACACTGGGGATATAAATCTGTCCTTTACTCTCTGTAGGCTGGCGCACAGTGACGCGTGGCCAGAAGTTAAGGTTCATTGCCTCATTGATAAGTGTGTAGCTACCGGTAATGAGGGCCTGCGATGCTATAATGGCAGCAATAGTGGCCACCACTATACCGGGCACGAGGAACCACTGCGGCATTATCTCAAAGAAAGGATTCACATTATTGAGTATGGCACCCTGGCCCTGACTCATAAGCCATGCGCCCTGCCCCATGTAGTTTACAATAAGACATGTTTTTACAAACACCCACGATATGCGGATATTGCGCTTACCACAGTGACCGAGGTCTGAATAGAGGGCTTCGGCACCCGTAGTAGAGAGGAATACCGCACCCAGCAGCAGGAAACCCTTAGGGTATACAGTGAGCAGCTTGTAGGCATACATAGGATTGAGGGCCTTCAATACACCGGGATGCTCTATAATCTGTAATGCTCCCAATACAAAAATCATGGAAAACCACAATGTCATAGCCGGACCAAATGCAGCCCCTACCTTACTGGTACCGTACCGCTGAAAGAAAAAGAGCCCGGAAAGGATAACAATTACAATAGGGACGGTGTGCAGATGCTCAAACCCATGAATATTGGTAAGCCCCTCTACAGCCGAGGCTACCGAGATGGGCGGTGTAATAATACCATCGGCAAGGAGGGTGGAGGCCCCCAGTATGGTAGGTATGACCAGATACCGACCATAACGCCGCACAAGTGCATATAAGGAAAAGATACCGCCCTCACCATGGTTATCGGCCTTAAGTGTCAGGTATATGTATTTAAAGGTGGTCTGGAAAGTGATGGTCCATATGATACAGGAAATACCTCCGTAAACAAGCATTTCACTGATAGGCCTACCACTCACAATAGCTTTCATCACATATAGCGGGCTGGTACCTATATCTCCATATATAATACCCAGCGCTACCAGCAACGATGTAACCGAAACCTTATTTATATCACTATGTCCTGATGACATGCTACTCCGTTTAATATTTTATAATCGTAATTATCTGCAAATCTAATCAACCATGCGCCTTTAGCCACACCTGATTGTGTATAAATCGGGAGAGGCTGTCCTGGCGCAGTATATACAGGAATAAAAGATGATGTGCCGGGTAAAGAATCAACGACTGAAAACCGTACCGTGCGGATAAGGGCAGCATATATGCCGGGCATACATGCCAGAAACCACAGACAAAGTATGGTATATATTATCTGAAGGTGCAGATAACCGGTATTGACTAAAAAATTGTACATCCCGAAATTGCCGCAGGCAATGACCATGCAAAATTAGGACTATAGAAACAAGTTATCTGTTAACGACAGAAAAGACTGATAAAATTTATGCATATCACTTACGGGCCGGGCGTATGGTATGAGATAAGCCTGCCTGAAACACTGTCATATATATATTACGGTTCTCCAGGTAGAGCAGGCTGCCATTGGCATCCCAGCGGGGCCGAATGCGGAAAGATGTAAAGGGTGCGGCAGTGAGGTCGGCATATTTATCATTGAATATGGTGCCGTAGCTGCGTAGCAGAGAGCCATACCACAGCATGGTTTCATAACCTCTCAGCGCCATTTCGGGTGGTGTACCGCCAAATTCATCGGCGAAGGTTTCTTTAATATGCCCCAGCAATACACTATCTGCATTATCGTAGCTGAAAGGATAAGGGACATATACCGTTATGTTCTGATAAGCATCGGTGCGGCGCAGCGATGCCATATGCTGCCATGTGGGCATACCGTACACATCAAAGTGTACAGAAGGGAAATAACGGGCCAAAGATGACAACAGACTATCGGCATATGCAGGGTCGAGGATGCTCATGGCAATGATATTGGGCCGTGTGGTGTCCAGCACGGCTGCCAGCTCATCGCGTGTGGGTACCTGATTGCATTGCATCTTACGGAAAACCACATCGGCATATAAATCATTGAGTATATATAATGCCGCATTATCATCGGCCAGGGAGGATGTCCTGTAACATAAGGTAACATTTTGCTCGGGGTAGCGGCGGGAAAGCTCATCTATGACAAACTCGCAATGACTCTTTACCGATGGCTGTAATAATGTGAAATACTGGTTGTCTTTCACCCAGCCATCATAGTTAGTAAGCGCAGATACAAAGTTGATACGCTTTTTACGTGCATAGTTTGCCAGTGATGGTATATCATGCTGCTCTACTGCTCCAATAATAAAATCTACAGAATCCAGCTTCCTGTTACTAATCAGCATATCGGGCGACTGGGAAAAGGAGCCTGCATCATAAACATCTATATCCAGTCTGGCACCCATACGCCTGAGGCTGTCTGCAGCCAGCTTCAGCCCCTGATAAAACGCCAGTCCGTCGGCAGCCTTGTCTGGCACCTTATCTTTGAATGTAACAGACTCTCCCCGCACCAGTTCATCAAGATATAAAGGAACGATAACTGCTATCCGATACCGTTTCTGCATTCTGCTATCGGGATAAGCCAGCTCCTGCCTGCGATGCGAAACCAGCGGTGCAGCATTCCCTTTTGTCTGGGCATGAAGCGACCATACCGGCAGTAACAAACAGCTCAATAAGACAGCATAACAGATACGCAACCACATGACGGCGCAAAAATAGCCAAATATCAATCGTGGCAATGACATACGACATCAGTATGTTATGTGATAATTTTTCTCATTTTCCGGTTTATTGAGTAATTTCAACTTTCCTTAAAGCGCGCTAAGCATGAGAAAAATAGTTACATGTATTGCATTGCTTTCCTGCATGTGTGAACCAAATACAATGTTTGCACAGAAGAAAATACGGAAAACCGTTATTGGACAGCAATCCCAGATTCAGCAGCCGGTTGCAACCCGGATATGGAGTAGTGTACCGCAATCAGCAGCACCTGCCCCTCATCTGTTTCGCCACCCGAATGTGAAAAAGTATTCACTCTACCGTGCAGATATGAATGCACTAAAGGCGCAGTTCTGGTCAGTACCTGCCGGATACGAACAGGCAAAGATTATAAGCGTGCCTATGCCGGATGGTAAAATGCGTGACTTCAGAGTGTGGGAAACTCCTATGATGGATGCTGATATGGCAACCAGATATCCGGACATCAAAACATTTACGGCCGAGGCAGTGAATGACACGAGGGTAACCGCAAAATTTGACTTTACCCTGTTTGGTTTTCACTACGTTATTTTCGATGGTGAGCAGGTAGCTCTTGCTGACCCGTATGACAACCTCAATGATGGCTATTACATACTCCACTACAAGGGAGATGATGAGCGCCCTTACTCACAGCGCATGATATGCGGTGTACACGATGAGGATGAAAGCCCTATAGGCCAGCCTATGCAGCTGAAACAGCATAAGAGCCTGCCTGCAATAAACCTGTCAGGCCTGAGCCTGCCAGCTGTGGTAGGTGTACAGAATACCGGCGGCCAGGTAACGGCACCCGGAACCGGACATACCGCTGCCGAGCTCGTAGTAAATGGCACAACAGTGCGCACCTACCGTCTGGCACTCTCTGCCAACAGCTTTTACTGCCAGGCTGCTACCGGCATGCCCAGCCCTACTATTGCCCAGTGCCTGAGTGCAGCTACAACATCTATTAACCGCGTAAACGGTGTATATAACAGAGAGATAGCGGTACAGCTGAATTTTGTGCCCAATGAAGACCAGCTTATATGGCCTACAGCTACAGGCAGCAGTAATGGCCCTGACCCGTTTTCTGCCATAAACAGTAATGCCAGTGCATGTCTTACCGCCAACCAGACTACCTGCGATGTGCGTATAGGAAGCGCCAACTATGATGTGGGCCATGTATTTACAACAGGCGCGGGCGGACTGGCCGGGCTGGGTGTAATATGCAACAACTCCCAGAAAGCACGCGGTGTAACCGGCTCCAGCTCTCCTGTTGGTGATCCGTTTGATATAGACTATGTGGCACATGAACTGGGTCACCAGTTCGGCTCGCCACATACTTTCAACAACAACCAGAATGGCTCATGCAATGGTAATGCATCATCTGCAAATGCCTATGAGCCTGCCAGTGGTGTAACGATAATGGACTATGCAGGTATCTGCTCTCCTGACAATGTGCAGAGCAACAGCAGCCCCTATTTCTCTGCTGCCAGCCTTACACGCATACAGACACACATAAGCGGTTCGGGCGGAAGCTGTGCTGTAACTACTTCTTCAGGCCACTCAGTAGCTACACTGGCATCGTCTTATACTGCTATTTATAACATCCCTTACAAAACACCGTTTGAGCTTACAGGTCCTGTAGCTACAGGCTCTGCCGGCGATACTGCTATTACATATGGCTGGTATCAGTGGAACCTGGGCGACTTTGGTGCGCGTCTGAATCAGACATTTGTTTACGGGCCTATATTCCGCAGCTACCAGCCGGTATATGACCCTACCCGTATCTTCCCTAGATTGTCCAACGTGCTTTCAGGTGTACTCTCCAATACCGGAGAAAAAGCACCTGATACTACCCGTTATCTGACACTGAAAATGGCTGTGCGTAATGTACGTGCCGGTATGGGCTGCTTCCTGCTGCCTGATGATACCGTACATATCAATGCCTTTACTACCGGCGCAGGTAATGGCTACCAGGGCTTCAGGGTTACGAGCCAGAATACACCTGTTATTTATACCGGTGGCTCTACACAAACCATAACATGGGATGTAGTAGGTACCAATGCTGCCCCTGTAAGCGCCGCCAATGTGGACATATTCATGTCGGTAGACGGAGGTAACACATGGCCCTATACAATAGGCACATTCCCCAATACCGGTACTGCCAGCGTAAGCATAGCTAACCCACCTGTAGCAACCACACAGGCAAGGATAAAAGTTAAAGGCAGCGGCAACGTTTTCTTTAATATCAATGGCAGCAACTTCAGAGTAAACCCCGGCCCTACAACAGACCCTATAACCGGTACATTTACCGTATGCGTGGGTGCTGTTACCGACCTTGATGATGCTACACCTGGTGGTACATGGAGCAGCAGCACACCTGCTGTAGGAACTGTAAATACCACAACCGGCGTAGTAACCGGTATATCGGCAGGTACTACTACCATAACCTACCATGTAGGCACCGGGGATGTAACTGCGGTGGTTACCGTACTTACCACACCGGCAGTAAGCCCCATAACAGGCACTGCAGTAGTATGTACCGGAAGCACCACTACACTAAGCAATATCACCGCAGGTGGCGCATGGACCAGCACCAATACTGCTGTAGGCACTATAGATGCAGCAGGCGTAGCAGCAGGTATTGCAGCAGGCACTACTACTATCAGCTATACGGTAACCAATGGCTGTGGCAGTACTGCTGCTACAAGGGTACTTACTGTAAATGCACCTGTAGCTGTAGCGCCTGTAACAGGTACTACAACCGTATGTACCGGCTTTACCACTGCTATGGGCAACGTGACCCCGGGTGGTGCATGGAGCAGCAGTAACACAGCTGTGGGCACTATAAGTGCTGCAGGCGTGGTGACCGGCATAGCTGCGGGTACTACCACCATCAGCTATACCGTAACCGGCGGTGGCTGTACTTCAGCATCATCGGTAGTAGTGACTGTAAATACCACACCAACGGCTACCACTACTCCTACCGGAGCTGTAACCATATGTACCGGTGGCAGTGATGTACTTACCGCTGCACCAACAGGAGCAGGCTATACGTATCAGTGGCAGCTGGCAGCAGCAGATATTCCCGGCGCTACCAACAGCACCTATACAGTAACAGCAGGCGGTACCTACCGTGTAATGATAACGAATACCGGTTGTACCGGCACATCGGCCGATGTGGTGGTAACAGTAGCGGGCTCGGCAGTGGTGCCTTCTGTAGCCGTAAGCGCTACACCAGGTACATCTGTATGCTCGGCAGTGGGTACAGTGACCTTCACTGCTACTCCTGTGAATGGCGGACCTACACCAGCATACCAGTGGTTTGTAAACGGCACACCTGCCGGCACATCAGCAGCGACCTATGCATATGTACCCGCCAATGGCGATATAGTAAGCTGTGAGCTAACCAGCAGCCTGCCATGCGCAGCGCCTGCTACCGCAACAGACGATGTAACGATGACTGTAACCACAAGCGTAGTACCGGATGTAACTATCACTGCTATGCCTGACGATACTGTATGTACCGGCAGCAGCGTTACCTATGTAGCAACACCTGTAAACGGAGGCGCTACGCCTTCATTCAGCTGGACAGAAAATGGCATACCGGCAGCTACCGGCAGCAGCTATACTACCACACCAGCCAACGGAGATGTGATAGTATGTACCATGACAGGCAGCGCGGTATGTGCTACTGCAGCTACTGCAACCAGTGCGCCATTTACCATGACAGTGCAGCCACCTGCAGTAAATGTGGTATATATCACTGCTGCACCTACTCCTATTACACCGGGCAGCACAGTAACGTTTACAGCTGTAGCGCCTAATGCCGGCAGCGCAGCGCTGTATCAGTGGTTCTCAAACGGTATAGCAGTACCGGGTGCCACATCGCAGACATATGTTACCAATGACCTCAGCGACGGGCAGCTTATCAACTGCCGCGTAACTACCTCTGTTGCATGTGTAACACCCGCCAGCAATACCAGCATCGGCTATACAGTGCTGTTCCCTGCGGGTGTATGGGAGCTTGCCGGCAATGGCAACGCATTTGCGGTACTCCCTAACCCCAATAACGGAACATTTACACTGGCCGGACACGTGAGCAGCGCCAAAGAAGTAATGGTAAATGTGACTAACGTTCTGGGTCAGCAACTGTATAACAGCAATGTGCAGACCAATAGCGGTGAAGTAAGTCATCTGATATCATTACCGGCGGGCATACCTGCAGGAGTGTATCTGCTGACTGTGAGCGCTGATGGTGCACACGCTACATTTAAAGTGACCGTAGACAAGTAAAAAAACAGGTTCAGAAGGTGAAAACGGGGGCATGATCATGCCCCCGTTTTTTTATAAAATCCCCCCTTTGCAGCACAAAATATTTTTAATGTATTTAATAAAAAATAGCTAAGTTTGCTTTTTATTAATTTTTTATTCTCTCCACAATGCAAGAAGGAATAGTTAAATTCTTCAATGAGACCAAAGGTTACGGTTTCATCACACCATCAAACGGTGGTCAGGACATTTTCGTTCATGTTACTGGTCTTAAAGATCAGATCCGTGAAAAAGACAAGGTGTCTTTTGAAGTACAAAATGGTAAGAAAGGTCTGAATGCCGTAAACGTAAAGTTGCTCTGAGCCTTTACTGCTGAAAGCTGAACATATCATTTCCAAGACGTGCAGAGCACGTCTTTTTTCATGCCGTTACTTTCCATCTTTGATAGACTGCCAGGTAGTGTATAGCGACTCCTGAGTGGGTCTGTTTTCCGGCACCTCGTGTAGTGGCTGGCAGGCAATAAGGCTGTTATGGCAATCGGCAGGCAGTGCCTGATACAGGCGCGTACCCATCGTTTTCCATGCCAGCATCTCATCGCTTACCTGCTTAATCACCTTTGCCGGATTACCTACCACCAGTGAGCGCGGCGGAATAATAGTTTTGGCAGGCACAAACGCCATAGAGCCTATTACAGACTCATCACCTACCTCTACTTCATCCATCAGTACAGCGTTCATACCCACCAGTACATTGCGGCCTATATTGGCACCATGCACTATAGCGCCATGACCAATATGGGCGGCCTCGCGCAGGGTAACGGTGATGCCGGGAAACATGTGTATGGTACAATTTTCCTGCACATTGCAGCCATCTTCTATTACGATTCCTCCCCAATCGCCACGAATAGCAGCACCCGGACCTATATATACATCACGGCCTATAATAACATTGCCTGTTACCGCTGCCTGAGGATGAACAAATGAAGACGGATGCACGACGGGTATAAACCCCTTGAACGAATAGAACATAAGCTATGTGCCGGGCCAGCGGCTATATCAGTTATATGGCTGCATAAAGGTACATGAAAATGCATAAGGCCAGGGTAACTGCAATGACCACATAGGGGAACATACGCTGGCGGCGGTCATCTGCAGCACGGCGGGTTGCATACTGCTGTACAGTACTATTCATACCAGTATCACCGGCCGCAATGGCCATCATACCGTTAATAACCATATCCAGATAACGAAGCTCCAGCCGGGCAGTGGCTTTTATCAGCTCATCAATAATGGCTTTCCGCTCTGCCACGTTGCCCTCGCGATGCAAAACACCTATATGTGCATCTGACAGTATGAGCATTATATAGGCCTGCAGCGTACTCTGGCTCATACGATGCGTATCCATCAATGCAAGGCTCACATTAAGTTCTGTACATACCCGGTACAACCATGCGGGGGTTACGGCCTCCTGACCTTTTACACCGTGCCCCATTCCCGATAGCCAGCGTTCATTGTCATACGCTGCCCTTCTGTCCTTATCAGACAGCACATAATATGCCTCTGCCACCTCCCTGAAACGAGCCTCACAAAAGACATCGCCGGGATTCTTATCGGGATGATAGCGTACTGCCAGCGCACGGTAAGCTTTTTTAATAGCTACAGTTGCGGCATCAGCTCCTACACCAAGCGTTTTGTAGTGGTCTTTGAGATACATGTACAGATGTATGCAAAGTTACAGTGATAACATCTATTGATACCGCTGTATATGACAGCGCAGACAGCAACGTCATTATTTTACACCACTATCCTTGTACTTCCACAGATAGAAACATGCATGTGTGCGCCAGGGCGACCATCGGGCAGAGAGTTTCAGCATACTTTCCCGCAGTGCTTTTTTATCTGTCATATCCAGCTTATAGATACGTGCCATTGCCTGCTGTATACCTAAATCATCCGGTGCAAATACATCTTCCCTGCCCAGGGTGAACATCAGCAGCATTTCTACGGTCCAGCGCCCTACCCCTTTTATGGGCAGCAGCAGCTCCATTACCTCCTCATTACTGAGCCGGGAAAAAGTACGGTCGGTAATACTATGCTCCAGAAAGTACTGCGCCACATTATGTACATAGTTTGTTTTGGCATTGGATAATCCTATTGCCCTCAAAGTATCGAACGGGGTATCTGCTATCTGCTGTGGTCCCGGCTCCTCACCACCATACAGTTCCATAAAGCGACGGAAGATGACATCGGCAACTTTAGTGGACAACTGCTGACTCATGATAGACGCACAAAGACGCAGGCAAACATTTTTTCTTTTCTTCAGTATATAGGGTTCTACTGTGCTCAGAAGCGGCGCCAGCTTTTTATCTTTGGATAGGTGCTCCATCCACGGTGCATTGTTTTTATAGGCCATAACCTAAAAATACAGATAATGCTGCCTGTAATAGCTGGAAACTATAGGTAAATAACGGGGATATTTTGAAATTAAATGTACATACACGTAATTTTGTATTCAGCCGTCATATCGGTATAACAATATGGAAAGGCGCACATTACTAAAAGCCGGAGGCCTGGCTGCGATAGGTCAGATAACAGGAATGAGCACATTATCGGCACTGGCGAAACTGGGCGAGGCACTGCCTGCATACGAGCGTATGCCTGCCCTGTTCATAGGTCATGGAAATCCTATGAATGCCATAGAAGAAAACGAGTACCATAAGAGCTGGCAGGCACTGGGGAAAAAGCTGCCACGACCTAAGGCGATATTATCCATATCTGCACACTGGATAACCAAAGGTACAAGGGTAACGAGCAATACACATCCAAAAACAATCCATGACTTTGGTGGTTTTCCCAAAAAACTGTTTGACCAGCAATACCCTGCTCCCGGTTCACCAGAGTATGCGGCATTGACACAGAAGCTGGTAACGCATAGTCACATACAGAGCGATGAGTCGTGGGGGCTGGACCATGGCACATGGAGCGTACTGCTACCTATGTTCCCCACTGCAGACATACCAGTATATCAGCTGAGTCTGGACTATGACAAGCCTATGAGCTATCACTATGCTATAGGCAAAGAGCTGGCCAAACTGCGTGATAAAGGCGTACTGATAACCGGCAGTGGCAATCTGGTACATAACCTGGGTGCCGTGGACTGGAGCGGCGGTGGCAAGTCATATGACTGGGCCAAAGAGTTTGATGCAAAGTTTACAGAATGGATAGAGAAAGGAGACCATGCATCGGCCGTAAATTATCAGCAGCTACTGGGCAATACTGCCCGTATGGCCCACCCTACCTATGACCATCTGCTGCCCCTGTTCTACATACTGGGAGTACAGCAGAAGGGAGAAGCGGTAACCTGGTTCAATGACCGCATAGACATGGCATCCATATCCATGCGCTCTATGATACTGAACAGCTAACATACATTACTACAAAAAGCAAAAAGGCCGTCACGCATACTGCATGACGGCCTTTGTTGTATCTAACCATTGCTCTTATTTAACCAGGAGCACCTTGCCAATGTAAGAGGTAATCTCAGTAGAGATACGATAGATATAAACGCCCGGAGCCAGATCACTACCATCAATAGTAGCAGTGTACTCTTCACCGGCATTGATATAATCATTGTACACAGTAGCAACCTTGCTACCCGTAGCTGCATTGAACACATCGATAGTAGCATGTGTGCCCACAGGCAGATTGAAACGTATGATAGTGCTGCTCACGAACGGATTAGGATGTGCACCATGCATTACCATAGTATTGGCAGCAGATATGGTACCATCTTCGCCCTCACCCGGACCACGCGCTACCAGACCTGTTACGGATGCAGTAGCAGATACGGTATCGCCATTGGCATCGGTAACCAGTACAGAGTAGATACCTGCGTACAGACCGCTGAGATTCTGCGTAGTAGCACCGTTGCTCCACAGATATGTGTAAGGAGCAACACCACCGGTAACAGTAAGCAGTGCACAACCGTCATTACCACCTACAGATGATACATGCGATGTGTAGATAGAAGCAAACATAACCTGAACGCTTACATTCTTAGTAGCCACCGCTGTACCACAACCATTGGTAACAGCATAGCTGATAGTAGTAGAACCGGCAGCAAGGCCTGAAACCACACCATCTGTACCTACTGTAGCAACTGTGCTGTTGCTGCTGCTCCATGTACCACCAGCCTCAGAATTGCTCAGTGTGATATCAGCACCTATGCATACACCTGCAGGACCAGATATGGTACCAACCACAGGCAGCGGATTGATAGTAAGCACTTTTTCGGCATGAGAGTAGCCGCAACCATTGTGTACAGAGTAAGTAATAGTAACTGTACCAGCACCCACACCTGTCACGATACCGGCACTGTTCACATTGGCAACAGCGATGTTGCTGCTGGTCCATGTACCACCCAGGGTAGTATTGGCCAGTGTGATATCAGAAGCAACACAGTTGGCCGATGGGCCAGAGATAGCTGATACAGATGGAGGCGTACCTACCGGCACCAGTGCAGTAGCATGTGCTGTACCGCAATAGTTGGTAACAGAGTAAGATATTACCGGCATGCCACCTGCTACACCTGTAATGTTACCTGCTGCATCTACAGTAGCCAGCGCATTGTTGCTGCTGCTCCATACACCACCTGGTGTAGCATTGGCAGCAGTGATGGTCCAGCCGTTACAGATACTCATTGTACCGGTTATAGGATTAACCGTAGGCAGCGGGTTAACCGTCATCGTCTTAACAGTGTAAGATGTTCCGCACTCATGTGATACTGTATAAGTAATATTAGCAGTACCGGCACTGATACCTGATATAACACCAGTAGTAAGACCGGCAGTAGCCTTCATGATATTGCCACTTGTCCATGTACCACCAGCCATAGTGTTAGTAAGTGTAACAGATGTGCCAGGACATACCAGATCAGGACCAGCTATAGCAGGAACCGTAACCGATGCAGGATTTACTGACACAACCTTAGTGGTAGTAACCACACCGCAGGATGTATTGTGTACATAGCTCAGTGTTATTACACCTACACTCACACCACTTACAGCACCGGTAACAATGTCAACTGTAGCAACAGAAGTATCGCTTGTGTACCATGCACCAGCCGGAGTAGCATTTGTAAACAGAGTAGCTGCACCTGCACATATAGCACCAGGACCAGATATAGGACCAACTACAGGCAGTATCTCAACAGTGATGTTCCTGAGGCCATAAGCAGTACCACATGCATTTGTAACAGCATACGATATAGTAGCTACACCGGTATCCACACCATGAACATTACCTGCCGCATCTACTGTGGCTATAGCATTGTTTGAGCTGCTCCATACACCATCAGGAACTGTAGCAGAATAGATAATCGTATTACCCAGACACATTTTTGCTGCACCTATAACCGTACCGGCAAACGGCATAGCATTATAAGTAACCGTCTTAACTGCTGTAGCAGTACCACAACCGTTAGTAACAGTGTAAGCGATATCTGCAGTACCAAAACCAGTACCTGTTACATCGCCATAACTGTTTACAACAGCAATTGACGAATCGGAAGTGCTCCATACACCACCGGTACCGGTAGTAGTAAGGTGAGTAACACCACTGCCACATATAGCAGCTGTACCGGTAATTGTACCAGCCACCGGCGGTGCGCTTACAGTAACATTAATAGTGGTAACAGCATTTGCAGTGCCATCATTAACATTTACTACAAACACATCAGAGCCTGTATAACCACCTGCAGGCGTGTAAGTCATACCTGAAGGTGTAAGCTGTGTACCGGCAGATGATGTAGTATAGCTAACAGCCAGAGTACCATGAGCAGGCGCTGACATTACAGACCATGTAATAGTCTGCGCTGTATCAAAGTCTGTAGCTACCAGATTAGTATCAATAGCTACCGGCGCACTACCCGTACACACATCTATAGACTGGCTGTTGCCCTTCTTAAAGAATGGTGTTCTGTTGTAAGTGCCCATGATGCGCACAGCATAGTTAGCATTATCAGCAATATAAATACGGCCTTCGCAATCGCTTGCCAGACCCATAGGCTGGTATAGCTTAGCCAGCAGAGCAGGACCGCCGTCACCGCTATAACCCTGGAGGGTATTACCAGCCACTGTGCTGATGAAACCTGCAGCATTTACTTTACGTACTACAGAGTTTAGCTGCTCAGTGAAGTAGATATTACCAGAGTTATCAGATGTGATACCGTTAGGACGGTTAAGCTTAGCGGCAGTAGCCGGGCCACCATCACCTACATAACCTGCAACACCGTTACCTGCTATTGTAGTTACGATACCTGCTGCATCTACTTTACGTACCACCTGGTTGCCCCAGTCAGCAACATAAAGATTACCTGTACCATCGGCATGCACTGCTGCAGGCTGGAAGAATGTAGCCGCAGTAGCAGGGCCATTGTCACCTGCATAACCAGGGATACCGGTACCTGCAAATGTGCTGATGATACCTGATGGTGTTACCTTACGGATAACAGCATTGCCATTATCAGCTATATAAAGGTTACCCGCACCATCCAATGTAAGACCTGAAGGATAAGAAACCCTTGCTGCCGATGCAGGACCACCATCACCGCTGTAACCAGCGCCATTACCTACCACCTTAGTGATGATACCTGATGTGCTCACTTTACGTACAGCATGGTTGTTGTAATCACTGAAGTAAACATTACCTGCAGCATCCACTGCCACACCCCTTGCGTGAGACATGTTAGCAGCAGTAGCAGGACCACCGTCTCCACTATAACCTACGACACCTGTACCTGCAACGGTAGAGATAACACCGGTAGGGCTTACCTTACGTACTACTGCATTTTCAAAGTCAGCAATGTAAGAGTTACCATCGCAATCCACTGCTATTCCATAAGGATGACTAAGCGTAGCCAGGGTAGCGGCGTTTCCATTTCCGGTATTACCATTAACACCTGTACCAGCATAAGTATAAATATTAACAGACTCATTTACCGTGATGCTTACCGGCTGAGCAACTGAAGTACAATAACCGTTGCTGACGCGGATAACACCAGTATAAGTACCCTCTGATACAGTAGCAGGTACTGCCACCGTGAGTGGTGAAGTGCTGAGTGTAGCACCTGCTACATCTGCAAATCCTGCTGCTGCAGCTTCAGTACTCCATGCTATGCTGTAGCTTACCGGGCTACCCGTAGTAGTGAACGGCATCGTAGCATCGCCGTAACCGGATACCACAGGTGCAACCAGACCAGGAGTAACAGTAGGCACTGTGTTAACTGTAATCTGATAGGTAGCATGAGCTGCACCGCAGGCATTTGTTACTGTATAAGACAAAGTAGCAACACCCGGAGCTATACCTGTAACCTGACCTGAATTACATGGACATGTTACGGCCACCAGTGGCGTACCATTACTCCATACACCACCAGGTACTGAAGATGTAAGCGGAATAATACCATCTACACATACATGGTCAGGACCACTGATAACACCAGCAGACGGCGTACCATCAACAGTTACCGTGCGTGTGGCAACTGCTGAGCCGCATTCGTTGGCAATTGCATAAGAAATTACTGCTGTACCTGCAGACAGTGTAGTAACTACACCTGTGCTGCCTACCGCAGCTACAGCTGCATTGCTGCATGACCAGCTGCCACCTGGCTGAGATGCGCTGAGTACTATTGCAGTACCGGCACATACAGGAACTGACATGCCGGAAACTGTCACTTCGGAAGGCACTGTATTTACCGTAACATCATGTGTGGCGTAGAATTCACCACATGCATTGGTGATGGTGTATGTGATAGTAGCATTACCTGCGTTGATAGCAACAACGTTTCCATCAACCCCGGCATTAGCGACCATAGGATTGTTGCTGCTCCATGTACCACCAGCTGGCGTACCTGTAAGTATAGCAGAAGCACCTGTACACATATTCGCTGTACCGCCGGTGATTTCAGCAACTGTAGTACCTGTATACTCAATTGTATATTCCGCAGTGATACCACAACCAGCAGCATCTGTAACGTTCACAAAATATACACCTGCATCCAGCATGCTGAGGTCTTCATCAGCAGAACCGTTGCTCCATGAGATTGTATATGGCTCAGTGCCACCAGATATTGTCAGGTCAATTGAGCCTGTACCAGGACCTGAGCAAAGAACATTTGTAACATCAGCTGTAAGCGTTATAACATCTGGTTCAGTAACAGTGAACACCTCATGACGGGAACAGCCATTAGCATCAGTAATCGTTACTGAGTAAGTACCCGCAGTAAGTCCCGTAATCATCTGAGCAGTTTCTCCGTTGCTCCAGTCGAAAGAATATGGAGGGATACCACCGGTAACAGCTACCTCAATAGCGCCATTGGCATCACCATTACAGCTTACATTAACCACATCGCTGAATACAGACATTGACCATGGGCTGATGATACTGTATGTATCGCCCACTGTGCAGCCATTAGCATCAGTAACCATTACTGAGTAATCACCTGTCCACAGTCCGGTGTCAAATGAAGTAGTAGCACCATCGCTCCACAGGTAACTGTAAGGTGCAGTACCACCGGTTACTGTAGTATATATTTCACCCATACCATGCAGGCAACCACATACAACACTGTGCGGGTCGCCGGTAAGGATCAGCTCATCAGGCTGTGTAATTGTAAATGTCTGAGATGCTGTACATCCGTTTGCATCTGTAACAGTAAAGTTATAAGTGCCAGCACCTGCGATAAGGTCTTCTGTTGATGCACCATTGCTCCATGAGAAAGTATAAGGGGCAGTACCACCTGATACCGTCATATCAACAGAGCCATTGGCACCATGGCAATTGGCATTGACAGCAGTTCCCACAGCTGCAAGCACTGATGGCTCTGATACGGTATAAACCTCATCACGGGAACATCCGTTTGCATCTGTAATAGTAACTGAATAAGTACCGCCTGAAAGTCCGGTAATTGCAGATGATGTGCTACCGTTGCTCCAGTTATAAGTGTAAGGAGGAATACCACCTGTTACTGCTATCTCAACTGAACCGTTGGCAGCGCCGTGGCAGCTGACATTGGTAACCTCATTGAATACAGACATTGCCCATGGGCTTACCACTGAGTAATCATCTGATACCGTACAGCCATTGGCATCCGTTACCACTACCGAGTAGGTACCGGTCCAAAGGCCTGTATCAAATGATGTGGTAGCACCGTCACTCCACAGATAGCTGTAAGGAGCAGTACCACCTGTAACAGTAGTGTATATCTCACCCATGCCATGCAGGCAACCACAGATAACCGTATTTGTGGTACCCGATACGGCCAGAGGAGCCGGAGCCGAAATAGTAAATACCGCATTATCTGTACATCCGTTTGCATCTGTAACCGTAAGCGTATATGTACCTGCGCCTGCTGTGATATCCTGTGTAGTGGCACCATTACTCCAACTGTAAGTATATGGAGCCGTTCCTCCAGTCACAGTAGCATCTACTGTGCCGTTACCACCATTACACATTGCACCGGCAGCAACACCAGAAGCCGCAAGTATAGCAGGCTCAGTTATTACATAAGCATTACTCCATGTACAGCCGTTAGCATCTGTAACTGCAACATTGTAACTACCTGCACTCAATCCTGTAACATCCTGCGTCGTAGCGCCGTTGCTCCAGTTATAAGTATAAGGAGCAGTGCCACCTGTCATGGTAACATCTACAGAGCCGTTAGCCGCACCGGCACAGGTTACATCAGCCGTTACTGCTGTACCGGCAAGCACTGCAGGCTGCGTTATTGAGAATATACGGGTCACCTTACACAGGTGCGCATCTTTTACTACCACTGTGTAAGTGCCTACCGCAAGACCGGTAACGTCCTGAGTAGCTGCACCATTGCTCCATGTATAGAGATAAGGTGCAGAACCACCGCTTACGGTAAGATCTACCGAACCATTATTGGCACCGTTACAGGTAATGTCTGATGCAACATCAGTAACAATCAGTGCCGAAGGCTCTGTTACTGTATAATTCTTAACAAGTGAACATCCGTTCGCATCTGTTATGGTAACGCTGTAAGCACCTGCAGTAAGACCAGTGATACCAGCAGTTACAGCGCCTGTATTCCAGCTATAAGCATAAGGAGCAGTACCACCCGATACAGTAACTGTCAGATAACCATTATTACCTCCATTACATGCTACCTGATTTGCCAGGCAACTTTCACTCAATGGAGCAGGCTCTGTAACAGTAGCTGTTGCAGTACCTGTACAACCATTAGCATCTGTAACTACTACCGAGTAAGCACCTGGTGCCAGTGTACTGATATCCTGCGTTGAGGCACCGTTACTCCAGCTGTAAGTGTATGGAGCTGTACCACCTGTGATGTTCAGATCAACCGAACCATTTCCGGCTCCGTTACATGATACATTAGTTACTACCAAACCAGGCATAACTGCTGCAGGCTCTGTAACTGTTACTGTAGCTGCTACGGTATAGCCATGTGCATCTGATACCGTTACATTATAAGTACCTGCACTCAGTCCGCTCAGGTCCTGTGTAGCAGCGCCGTTGCTCCAGCTGTAGGTGTATGGGGTTGTACCGCCGCTCACTGTAAGGTCTGCGGTACCATTGGCACCACCGTTACAGCTTACGTTCGTATTGGTAGCAGCAGCTATCAGCGCATCCGGCTGGCCTACTGTTGCTGTTGTTGTCGTAATGCAGCCATGAGCATCTGTTACCGTTACGGTATAAGTACCGGCTACCAATCCTGGAGCGTTAGCTGTAGTAGCGCC
Source organism: Bacteroidia bacterium (assembly GCA_030427635.1). Lineage (GTDB taxonomy): Bacteria > Bacteroidota > Bacteroidia > Chitinophagales > Chitinophagaceae > Nemorincola. Next base: position 26 of record JAUIBA010000014.1, on the reverse strand, counting down.
GTTGCTCCATGCATAGGTGTATGGTG
>JAUIBA010000013.1 GCA_030427635.1 Bacteroidia bacterium | reverse complement strand
ATACGCTAAGGTCCCTTCCGGTAATAACAGCGACACCAGCGCCGTATAGTTGTCTTGTATGCTCATCTCGTCTGAACACAAAAAAACAAACTATTACATCATTCCCCCAACTTTTTCGCTTGATCCTTTAGTGGTCAAGCGGAATACTTGGGGGAAGTGATATATCAGGCATAAATGTTAGCCAGTCTGAAAAGGAAGAAGGTAACATCATGTACCCATGAACGCTCTGAGCTAAGCATTGAATGACGATACCTGAACTTTCAGTAGTTTTATCATATCACATGGATACGACTGTTGATGCCGCTATCAGGAAAGGCAGATGGCTACTGTTCTGGATGCCCGTACTTATTTTATTGGGTGGCGTGGGTCTGTTTTCCTGCATCTTTTTGGGGCTAATGGCCGGAGACATAATATGGGTAAATGTTGTCGTTACTGTTGTGACACTGATTGTTCCGCCGGTTCTAAGTATTATCTACTACTTTTTAATGCTGCCGCGTTGGCGTATCTGGGCGTTTTCAAATGTCCGGAATGTCCATGAGTTAAAGAGTCGTGCTGTACTTGCTCAGTTTTATCCAAAGGATGACAGTTTCTTATGGAGATTAGAAATTGTGAGTGCGGGACAAAAACAACAGATAGAGGAGATAGCGTATAAATTCGGGAAGCCTGATGTTTTTATTGACGACCCCGATATCCCTTTTGAAACCGTATATTCTTACTCTCCTGTATTGAGTTTTGCTTATTTATTATTTACGCTTGTTAGTATAGCTGTTACGATAACATTTATTGCAGAGGCAGAATGGCTGATTGCGGGTATTCTTTTTGCTTCCGGTATTTTTCTATCATCGATGACTTATAAAAGATACAGGTTGCATGGCAAGCCATTGCTGGTAATAAGCAATGAGGGAATAAGCACTATAGACAAGGGCTTTTATGCATGGAAGGACATTGCAAATGAAAAGGTGTACTACGTAAGTGCAGGTAATGCGTCACATTATGGAGTCTCATTTGAAGCGCATGATGAAAAAATTGCCATGTCAATGAAAGAAATTACGGGTCTTAGCTCATACCGGATAGACCATGTATTACGTACTTACCAGGGGCGTTATGAAACATATATAAAAACCGGCTCCCGATAACCGGGAGCCGGTTCCATTTCATTTAATCTTCAGTGATTCGCGGTGGTATGAGCTTATACACCACAGGCGTAACTATACGGGACAGTAATGTAGAACTGATAAGCCCGCCAATGAGTACTATAGCCAGTGGCGCTATAAGCGGATTGGTAGATATAGCTATGGGTATGAGCCCACCTATAGCGGTAAGGGAAGTAAGCACTATGGGCAGAAAGCGCACCTCGCCCGCTTCTTTTATAGCCTCGTCCAGCCCTTTACCCTGCCTGCGCAGCTGATTGGTAAAATCTACCAGCAGTATGGTGTTTTTTACCTCTATACCAGCCAGAGCTATGAGACCAATAATGGCAACGAAAGAGAGTGAGTTGCCCGTCATCCACAGCGCTACGGCAGCTCCCACTATACCCAGCGGTATTACTGAGAGTACGATAAGTGTACTCTTGAATGTGCGGAACTCCAGTACCAGAATAGCTATGAACATAAACACGGTAACTATGATAATGCTGCCAAAACCACCAAAGGAATTATTGCGGGACTCTACTTCACCTCCCATTTCATAACTATACCCCTGCGCAAAGCCAAACTGATCCATTTTTCCTATCACATCATTAATCACCCTGTCTGTAAGAAAACCTTTTTTCACAAATGCTTTTACGGATACCACCCTTCTCTTTTCCTGATGGTTTATAGCCAGTGGTGATGATTCCAGGCGTAGGTCGGCCAGCTGCGACAGTTTTACAGGAGCACCCTGGCTATTATTGATTACCAGGCCATTCAGTGCATCCAGTGTAGGTTTGCCCTGCTTTATACGGGTTAACAGCAGGTCATATTCATTACCATTATTGTCGTTATAGTGGCCTATGTTCAGCCCTGCTATAGCCATACGTACGGCCCTGTTAATGTATGCCGTAGGTACACCCAGCATCTGTGCCTTGCTGCGGTTTATGTGCACCCGTATATCAGAGTTCAGTATCGCTACGGGGTTATCTACATATATAGTACCAGGTGTTTCTTTCAGCATGGTTTCTACCCGTGCAGCCATCTGACGCAGAGAATCCAGGTCTTCGCCAAACAGACGCACCTCTACCGGTGCCAGCTGCTGTGGTCCCTGCTCAAAGTTGCGTACCTCTACTTTAGCGCCGGTATAAGGAGTCCATTTGTTACGCAGTTTTTCTATAAGAGCCAGCTTTGTGTCAGGGCTGGTATGAGGCTCCAGCTGCACAAATACCTGAGCAAAGTTGCTGCGCTCATTTTCCTGTGCCTCATTGTAGTATATCATAGGGTTGCCCTTACCACTATGTGTAGCATAGTATTGTATCAGCGGCTCCTTTTTCAGCTCCCGCTCTATAGCACGTGCCACTGAGTCGGTAAACGTAACATTGCTTTGCGGTGGTGTGGTGATATTCACAAAAAACTGTGGCTTCTCTGATGCCGGAAACAGGCTGAACCCTATTACCTTAAACAGCCCTATAGCTCCCGCAAAAAATGCCACTGCTACCAGCGATGTAAGTAAAGGTTTCTTCATGGCGGCTTCCAGCAGGCGGCCATAGCTGCCATGTATCAGCCGCTTCAGGCCACGCATGAATATGTTACCCTCCGGATTGCTATGCTCCTTCAGTAACTTACTGGAAAGGAATGGTATAATGGTGAGCGATACGAAAAGAGATGCCAGCACACAGAATATTACTGCCAGTGGCAGGCAGCGTATGAAATCACCGGCGCCTTCCGGCATAAACACCAGTGGCATAAAGGCTATGATAAGGGTCACCGTACAGCCCAGTACTGCCAGCCCTATCTGTTTGGTAGCTTTCAGTGTGGCCTCCATACGGCTATGCCCTTCCAGCATCCAGCGCTCTATATTTTCCACCACCACTATACTATCATCTACCAGCAGGCCCAGTGCCACTACCAGCCCCACTATGCTTAGCTGGTTCAGGTTATACCCAAATAGCTGTAGCAGTACTATGCCTATAGACAATGATAGCGGAATGGATATCATCACTATGATGGCGGGTCTGCTACCCAGCGGCAGCAGGGTTACTGCTACCAGCAGTATAGCTATGATAAAATCTTTACCCAGCCCCGCCAGGCGCATATTCACATTGTCGGCCTGGTCAAAGTGTACCACCATGTCTATATTGCCCGGCAGTGTTTTCTTAAAGTGTTCCAGCAGTGGCTTGTACTGCTCCTGTGAACGGGATATGTTTTCCCCGTCCTTCTGCGCAGCTACTACAAATACGCACCTGTGGCCATTAAGGCGGGTTACATACTGCTCATCGTCATAGCCATAGTACACCCGGGCCACATCTTTCAGCTTTATATTTCTGCCGTTGGCAGAATACACGATGGCATTACTTATCTCATCCAGCGATTTAAAGTTGCCACTGGTTTTTATATTGTACGTCTTGTTGGCAGCATCTACGCTACCGCCAGGTATATTGGTATTCTCACTTTGGAGGTTGGCAGCTATAGCCATCACAGGTATATTCATCTGTGCCAGCTTTTCTATATTGGCCTCTATGCGCACCTGCCTGGCGGGCAGACCTGAGAGTTTCACATTCTTCAGTGCCGGCAGTTTTTCCAGCTCCTCCTGCAGCGCTTTGGCATGATAATTCAGCTTGTCGCGCGATGCATTTTCTGACACCAGCGCTATCTGTAGTATGTTCACATCAGATGGCTGATACTTCAGTACGTCCAGTTTTTGTATATCGGCAGGTAGTTCTCCACGCATACCATTCACCACACGCACTATCTCCTGATATTTGGCCTCTACGTCACTCTCATACTTATATTCGGCCCTTATTACTGCTACCCCGTCATTGATAGTAGTACGTATGCGCTTCATGTTTTCCAGCGCATATATTTCCTTTTCCAGCGGCTTCACTACCAGGTCTTCCATATCCTTAGGGCTGGCGCCGGGATATACTACCACTATAGGGAATACCGGTGCATGCATTTCAGGGTCTTCAGACCTTGGCATATTCATAATAGTGGTGATACCCAACACTATTATCATCACAAATATCACCAGTGTGAACTGGTAATTCTTTACAGCATAATCTGATATTTTCATTGCTACGGTTTTAGGTGGTGATTATTGTACAATACTTATGCTGCTATTATCTGTAAGGTATGCGCTGCCTGATATTACTATGGCTGTAACATCTTCCAGTCCTTCTGATATTACTACGCTGTCAGTTTCCATGCCGGCAATAGTCACCTTCACCCTTACTACTGTTTTGCTATCGTCCATTACTGCAAATACATATCCCATGCTGCCATCTGCATCCAGCAGTGCATCATAGGGTATCTTCCACTGGCTGCCTGCTGTCACAGATGTTGTCTGTATTGTGGCCTTACCATACATACCGCTGGCTATCTCCTGTGGCTTTGTAGCAGCAAGTTTCAGGTCGGCAGCAAAAAGACCTGTCATAGGGTCTGCTATCTGTGCTTTTCTGAGTACGGTAGCTTCATAGGTCACCCCGGCATCAGTACGTACTGTAGCTTTATCATGTTCCTTTACTATGGCCCATTGTTTGTCGCTGAGGCCCACCTGCAGCAGCCATCCGCTACCAGTGGCACCATTCACCTGCAGCACAGGAGTGCCGGGACCTGCCACCTGTCCCTCATTGCCCATCTTCCTAAGCACATAGCCGGCACGGGGCGCACGTATTTCAGAGTATGTTCTGTTAAACCGTGCTGTCTCCAGCTGCTGGCTGGCTACATCCATGGCAGTCTTAGCATTCTGCATCTGTTCCAGTGTAGCCACACTGTCCTTGTACAGATTTGTAACCCGCTCATAGTCTCTCATTGCTTTCTCTGCTGCCAGTGTAGCCTGCTGCACCATAGCATCTATTTCTGTCAGTTTCAGTGTGGCCAGTAACTGTCCTGCTTTTATGGCATCTCCTTCCCTTACCAGTATATGATCTATAACACCACCCGTTTTGAATGCCAGTATCGTTTCATCGTCAGTAGTAAACCGGCCCGATGCCGTGATGGTACCATTGCCATCACCAGCCTGTACTTTCATCACTCTTACAGGTATAGTATCGTCAGTCTTTTTTTCTGTTGCAGGTTGTTCCTGTTTGCATGCGGCCAGCAGTAGCAATGGCAGCAGCAGTATTGTAAGATGTCTCATTGTATTTGTGTGTTGATTTTTATGTGTTAATTGAGTGGATATGTGGCTGCATTTCTTTCTACATCGGTAAGTGCTATCTGTACATTGGCCAGCGCTACAGATGCCTGCAGCTTTGCTGCTGTAAGCTGGTTCTGCGCATCCAGCAGTTCTATATACAGCAGTGCACCTGCCTTATATGCCTTCTGCTGGTCGTTATGGTATTTGGCTGCCAGCAGCTGCTGAGCCTGTGCACTTTGATAGTTGCTTATTGCCGTATGGTAGTTATTGGTAGCCTGGGTAAGCTGCAGGGCATATGCCTGTGCTGCCTGGTTGTGCTGCATCTCTGTAGCAGATACATCCAGTGCCGCCTGCCGTGCCTTGTAATGGCTCTTTCCCCATGCAAATACATTCCACTCCAGATTCACACCAAACAGATAGTATTTTGACTTATCATCCACTGCCCAGTTAAATCCCTGCGAGCCAAGATCCAGAAAGGTACTCAACCGGGGTATTGCATTGGCTCTCTGCATCTGCGTATTCAGGTTTAGTATCTGCTTTTTAATGTCCAGTTGCATCAGTTCCTCTCTGTCTCCTGCATTGCCATCAGGTCCTTTGGTTATGAGGGTGTCAGCAGCATCGGTTGCTATTTCTGTCTCCAGCGGACGATTCAGCAGAAAGTTAAAATACGCTCTGGAATTACGGCTGTTGTTCTCTGCCTCTGTTATCTGTGCCTGTATCTTCTGTTGTTCTGTTCTGGCCCTTGTAAGTGAGGTACTGTTGCGTACGCCATTACGTAGCAGGCTCTCATTCATGGCTATATTTTGCTCCACCAGCGTCATTGCCTCTTTGTATATAGCTATTGCCTTCTGCGACTGGAAGTAGCGGTAATATGCAGTCTTTACATCCTTAACCAATGCGCGTTTATATACGTTTACAGATGCTTCCTGTAGTGATATAGCCTGCTGTTTCATCTTTTTGTTATACCATACCTCTGAATTTACCAGCGGCATGCTGGTGCGTATTTTTACATCATAAAAGTTGTTAGGGTTCAGCAATACTGATGCGTTTTCCAGCTGAGGGAACCTATGACTTGCCGTAAGCTGATTCAGGGTTGTGTATACCGGGTTCAGCATATCACCTATGGGTATGTCTATGGTACGGCCACCGGCTGCACCGGTATAGCTACCCAGTACCGCTACACCGGGCAGGAATAATGTGCGAGCCTCCTTCAGCGCCTCCATAGAGCGTTCCAGCTGAAACTGCTGTTCTCTTATGGTATTACTGTTTTTCAGTGCCTCATCTATATATCCCTTCAGCCGGGGCCCTTCACCGGCGCGGCAAAGTACTGGCATAGACATTAACAATGATATTATAATGACCTTTGTTGACATACTGAACAATGTTTAGTGTATGAGTAAAATTTTTTTTGTTACTTCTTTATTGTATCCAAATAATGGTGCAGGCTACTATACAGTGCTGCTTTCACCTGTTCTTCGGTAAGATTCATTACTTTCATTCTGTAGCATACCTCCAGCGATATGAGCCCGTGTGACATAGCCCATACCGACAGTACACCCTGCAATACATCGTTGAACTTGACCCTACCCATTTCCATACACTCGGCCATGCATTGCACCAGCAATGCAAATGCATCATCTCCATTCTTCCACATTTCACATGCTTCTACAGTCTTCATAGGGGCCTTCATGATAAACATGAGTTCATATACCTGCGGGTTCTGCAATCCAAAATCCATGTAAGCCTCACCGAACTGGATTAATCTCTCAAATGGATCAGCGGCAGTAGTACGCTCTTTGAATACCTCTACCAGGCGGCTGAAGCATTCTGCCTGCACATCATAAAGCAATTCATCTTTGTCTTTGTAGTAGAGGTATATTGTGGCAGGGCTGTATTCTATTTTGTCTGCTATCTTACGGATAGAGGCATCTTCATATCCTTCATGCATAAACATGTGCATAGCTGCATCAATGATATTTTTACGCATTTCCTGCTTCTCCCGCTCTTTTCTTTCCGTAATACCCATGTTTATACTTTACGCTGCAAACTTACTGAACGGTGTTCATATTTTCCAAAATAATCTTTTTATTTTCTGATTGGGTACCTTTTCCTTTTTCTACTGACTGATTTTTCTTACTGATTGTTATTAAAATAGACGAGCTTATAATAAATATAATGAGACATCATTCATAACTTCGCTATCGTAATTTGAGTTTTGCCTATCTATGAAGACCGGAGTAATGTGATCCCGAACTCTTGCTGATGAACAAAAATGAAAGTAGCTACAACTACAGTCCGCTATCCGGCATCGGGCTGAAGGTTGCCGACAATATAGACGCAATGCTGGCATACTGGGATAAAACCGAAATATGCCGCTTTGCCAACAAAGCATACAGGAAATGGTTCGGAATATCCCGCGATGATATCATTGGCAAAATGTCAATGAGTGAATTATTGGGCCGTGACCTGTATCAGGAAAACGTTCCGCATATACAGGCGGTACTGGAGGGGACCCCACGTCAGTTTTGTCGCGTCGTTACTTTACCCGACGGCAAAAGAAAAGATGTGCAGGTAAGTTATTTTCCCGACATTTCAGATGGTGAGATACCAGGGTTTTATGTACATGTTACGGATATTTCTGAGCAAAAAGGGTTGCAAAAGCTCTTATCTGAATCAGAGCGTCAGTTTAGGGATATTATGGAAACCATGCCGGACGCCCTGCTGATACTGGACAAAGACGGGACTATCATACAGGCAAACTTCCGTGCGCAGCAGTTGCTGGGTAATAAAAACCTTAAAGGGGCCAATGTTTCATCACTGCTTACCGGAAACTCATGGCCTGGGTTGAAGGCGCGACTCAGTACATTTCTTCATCTTGCCGATGATGCATTGCTCCGTACACCTATTGAACTTATAGCTACTGATATTGCCGGGCGTATGTTTCCGGTAGAAGTTACCATAAGTCGTATTGGCACTGGCGATGACGCTAAAATATCTGCTGCTATAAGGGATATCTCACAACGTCGCGAGATGGAAAAAAGTATGAGTCAGATGGCTGTAATTACTGCTACTTCATCTGACGCCATTATCAGCAAAAAAGTGGATGGCACTATCCTTACATGGAATAAAGGTGCAGAAAAAATACTGGGTTATACTGCGGGTGAGGTTGTAGGTAAGAATATAACCATGCTGTTTCCTCCGGAGCTGTATGATGAGGAGAAAATGCTGCTGAGCCGTATTTGTAACGGGGAGAGTATTGAGCAGTTTGAGACGGAAAGGGTATGCAAAGACGGGAAGCATATAAATGTGTCCATAACGCTCTCTGCCATATATAATGCAGCTGGTGACATTACCGCCATATCTACGATACTCCGCAATATTACTACCCAGAAAGAAACAGAGGAAGCGCTCAGGAAAAGTGATGAGCGAAATCGCATATTTGTGCAGCAGGCGCCCAATGCCATTGCTATGTTTGATAAAGAAATGCGCTATCTGGCTGCTTCCCGTAAATGGGTAGAAGATTATCATCTTCAGGGAAAGGAAATAATAGGCAAGTCGCACTATGATATTTTTCCGGAGATAGGTGATGACTGGAAGCAGATACATAAAGAATGCCTTGCCGGGAGTATTAATACCTGCGACGAAGCGGCATTCAGACGCGCCGATGGAAGTATGCAATGGATAGAGTGGGACGTGCGGCCATGGTATGAGGACAAAGGTGTAATAGGTGGTTTGCTTATGTACACCGGAGACATTACAGCAATCAAGGAAAAAGAAGAGCGTGAGCGCAAAACACAGTATATACTGGAAAAAACCAGTCAGATAGCCCGAATTGCTACATGGGAAGTAATCACCGATACCGGTAGTGCTACATGGAGTGAGGTAGCAAACGAAATATTTGAATTTCCGCGTGATGCACGCCCAACTCTTGAACAGGTGATGTCTCATTATAAGCCAGGCCGTACACGGGACAATCTGCTCATTGCTATCAGGCGCTCCATAGAACAGGGTATATCATACGATGTAGAGGCAGAAATAATTACTGCAAAAGGTAATGAACGCTGGTTGCGTGTTATAGGTGAGACCGAGTTTGCAGAGGGACGTTGTGTACGCCGCTTCGGCATTCTGCAGGATATCACTAAAAGTAAGGAAGCCGAGGAGAAAATATCCAGAATTAATGAAAGTCTTGAAGCCATTCTCAATTCAGGGCATGTTTCTATCATCAGTACAGATATAAATGGCGTCATAACTACATTTAATCATGGTGCAGAAGTGCTGCTGGGTTATAGTAAGGAGGAAATGGTAGGAGTACAAACTCCGGTTATCATCCATAAGCAGGAGGAAATAGAAGCAAGGAGTATAGAGATTACCAAAGAACTGGGTTATTCTGTTGAAGGCTTTAATACGTTTGTAGAAAAGTCAAGGCTTGGCAATTATGACGCTCACCAATGGACATACATCAGGAAAGACGGTTCGTCATTCCCGGTTCAACTGGTGGTAACTGCTATACGCAATAAGCGGGGAATCATTAAAGGTTTTCTGGGAGTTGCTACCGATATCAGTGAGCTGAAAAAAGCCGAAAACGAAATGCGTGTGGTGCTGGAGTATACCAATGACCAGAATGAACGGCTCAAAAACTTTGCCCATATTGTATCGCACAACCTACGCTCACATTCAGGCAACATAGGTATGCTCATTGAGCTGTTTCTGGATGAGAACAAGGAAATGGCAGACAACGAGTATATGGGTATGCTACAGCATGCTTCTGAGAACCTGAAGCAAACCATTGCTGACCTTAATGAGATTGTACTTATAAACACCTCAATAGAAGGACGCCTTGTATCAGTAAATCTCAGGCAGCGTACCATAGCAGCAATTACTAATGTAAGTCAGCTGGTAAATAGTGCATCTGTAAATATTATCAACAACATTGACTCTTCACTGGAAGTATCTGTTGTACCAGCATATCTGGACAGTATAATATTGAACCTGATAACAAATGGTATTAAATACCGCTCTCCTGAGAGAAGACCAACATTGGAATTAGCTACTGCATTATCAGATGGTCTCATTGAGCTTTCAGTAAAGGATAACGGTTTGGGTATAGACCTGAAGCAGCATGGCGATAAGCTATTTGGTATGTATAAAACATTCCATGGCAATGAGGATGCACGTGGCATAGGGCTATTTATTACCCGAAACCAGATTGAGGCTATGGGGGGCAGGATAGAAGTAGAAAGTGAGCCGGGTAATGGTACTACATTCCGTGTATTCCTGAGGCAGGCTGGAGAGGTTCCACAAAAAGATGTTGTATCATAAACGCAGGTGTTTTACTCAACCCTGGCATAAACAGCAAACAGCCACTGATGTATCTGCTACATAGTGGCTGTTATTCATTGTCATACTTCTGCAGCATGTTCTTCCTGAGTATTCTTCTCCTGCTCAGGCTGCCGTTCTATAAAATTGATTACGAGTGACATAGAGGCGGCAAACAACAATAATACACCAGCCATAACATACCTCCGTTTTTTAGGGTTTGATAAAAGGGTTTCGGCTTACAGACCTGAAAATGGCCTTACTTTTATCTATGAAATAATCGTGCCAGTTTTATCACAAAAACAGGAAAGAAGTTAATGTGAGCCTAAAAATGTGCGCGATATGTGGAAAGGTTATAATGGTATTTTGTCATTCTATTCACCTGCCAAGGTATTTAGGATTACCTTTGTCTTTCATCAATGCAGTAATTTTTTAAAAACAAAACAATGGCAGCAGTATTCACTGATTCTAATTTCGATACTGAAGTGTTGAAGGCTGATAAGCTTTCTGTGATTGATTTCTGGGCTCCATGGTGTGGTCCTTGTCTGGCGTTAGGCCCTACCATAGATGCACTCTCCAAAGAGTATGAGGGTAAGGTGAATGTAGGTAAGGTAAATGTGGATGAAAATCCAAACCTGAGCATCAATTATGGTGTAACCAGTATCCCTTGTGTTCTCTTTATAAAAGATGGGCAGGTAGTGGACAAACAGCTGGGACTGGCTCCCAAAAACGTGTTTGATAAGAAAATCCAGAAAATACTGGGTGCCTGATAGCACATCAGCATTACTACTATACTAATCCCCACAAATGTGGGGATTTTTTATGTGATATACTTTACGGATATAGGCAATATGCTTTGTTATTATTAATATGTAATATATAGCAGCATATTGCCCTATTTATTTGTTACATTCACGTAATATATATCGTGTAACCCAACCATTTTACTCCGGCAGGAGTCTTAATGTTGGGTAAGTATTAATAACCAAACTTCTTGTCGATAGCTTTGGCATATACTGTTACTGGCCACGCCAGCGAGTTAGAACAACTAATTCAAGGGTGCATCCACAATGAGCGGAGCGCACAGGAGAAGTTGTATCGGCTCTTTTACCCCAAAATGATGGCTCTCGTGAAGCGGTATATAGACCACGATGAGCAGGCAGAGGAAGTATTGAATAACGGATTTCTCAGAGCATTTCAAAAAATAAGGCAATACAATTTTCAGGGGTCATTTGAAGGGTGGGTGAGAAAAATTGTATTTCATGCAGTAGCTGATTATGTGAAGCAGAATGCGCGGTACTCCAATCAGATATTGCTGGTAGAGAAAGACGAACTGGTACATAAAGACCTTGCAGACAGGATGTATTATGAGCAACTGCTGCAGTTGGTTCAGAGTTTACCAGATGCTACACGTACTGTGTTCAACATGTATGTGATGGAAGGAATGACGCACAAGGAAATAGGAAATCTGGTAGGAATAAGTGAAGGGACTTCCAAGTGGCACTTGTCAGAAGGAAGAAGAATATTGAAGGAAAAAATTGAAAAAATGGAGTTGCATATAAAGCAGTAAGCTCCATTACCATGGAAACGAATTTGTAAAAAATAAAATTTATCCAAATGGATAAAAATTTCATCAGAATAGACGACCTCGTTAGGCAGCACCTCGAGGGAGCCGAAGAAAACGAGCGGGCCGGCGCATGGTTGAACATGCGCGAGTTGCTAGACAAGGAAATGCCTCAGAAAAAGCGCATAGCCGTCTTTTACTGGCGCCGTTTGTTCGGGCTGGTAGCAGCGGCATCACTGCTGGGCACAGTAGCGGTAGGTGGGTATGAGCTCACTTCTGCTTACCGTGGTAGCGGTACTAATGCCGACTTCATGGCTATTAATGCCAATAATGGTGTTTCTCATGAGCATGGTAGCACCGTAGGGGCAAATGGTATTGTGACCGGCATGGAGGAAGAGCCTGCTACCGCTGGCAATATCACCATAAGGCGCAATGTAGATATGCATAAAGATGCTGAGGAATCGGGTGCTGCCGATGCCGGAATGATAGCAGACGCTTCTGATGACGTCTCTGCCGGAAATGCATCTGCTGCCGGAAATGCAATATCATCTCACAATGCAGCGACAGTGCAAGATGCTGCCGGTGTAAAAATGGCACATACTGTCACTGCCGGAAATACTTCTGATAATAGTCATGTAAACCCAGGTGCAGCGGCAGGCAATAATGTTACTACTCATGACAGAGTACGTGCCAATAATGATGTTGCCGCTGTTCAAAACACTTCCGGTAAAGCACTGCACACTACAACATCTCAAAAGACACAACAGAGAAATGTGGCTACATATGGCAGTAATGCAGTAAAAGCTTCCGGTAAAGAAATGGGTGGTGGAGTAACCGCACACAGGCCTGCAGCAATAGCAGCAAAAGGGACAACTGTGCCGGATAAACCTGTTACTGATATGGATAACAGGCCTCATGCTGCCAGGGATGGTAAAAACGGTAGCTCCGGTCATAGCGCTGCACGCACAATAACAGGTCAGACTGCTGCAACAGCAACAAATAAAACAGCTAATACTACAGGAAATAAAACCGCCGCTCATGCTGCGGATGGCGCTTTCACTGCCGACGGAGCAGAAGTTGGTATTGCAGCCCGTCGTCGTAAAGATGGTATAAATGCCGGTAGCAGTAAAGCTGAGAAAACTACAGCTTCTGCTGAAAAGAATAATAAGGGAACGGCATCAGCAGGCATAACGACTACCGGGTCTGCGATAGCTAAGCAGGAACCGGTAAATACAAGTCCTGCGAAAGATGAAGCATTATCTGTGCTGAATGCATCAGGTCCTGTAACTATGAATGCAAATGGTGCCGGGGCTGCTGTGGCTCATGAAGTAGCAACATCTGTAAAGGAAAACAAAGGTGAAGATGCAGGTAGAACTGCAGGAACTACAGCCGCAGAAAAAGCTGTAGGTAATGCGCCTGTGACATCAGGTAATGTTGCCGGGAAAGATGTTATCAACGCTGTAGCAGGCGCTTCTGTAAAAGAATCTGCAGTAGATAACAGAGCCGCTACTGTGAATGAAACTTCTGTACCCAGTGCCAGCGGTACGGGTAGCCACACTGGCGGTCATACAGCTACCGTCAACACCCGGAAGACAAATGATACGCACAATACAAATGCAGCAAAAACATCTGTTGTTGGTACATCTTCCGCACACACCGCTGGTGGTGCTAAAGTTGAGAATACTGCAGGCGCAGATGGTGAGGATGGAAACGCACCAGGCAAGAGGGTGGTAACAAGGATGGTAGTACGTGAGCGTGAGGTGAAGACAGGAGATAATGAGTTTATGACGAAGGTAGATACCATCTCAATGGAAAAGATGAACCGTGGTGGTAATGGTGAAGAAGAAGCAGAAGAAGATACTGAAGAGACTGCAGTAGCTGCGAAAACGGCAGCAAAGGGTGCAGGTAGCAATACTGCTGTAGCTGGGGAGCCTGCTGCCACAGGCATGGAGGGTTCCGGCTCAGGAAGTGTTACTGCTAAGCGTAGGCGTGGTCGTCGTCATAATGCGGCAGATGAGTCACCTGCAGCATTATCGGCCGGTACCAGTGCAGGTAATGCCGCAGAAGAAACAGCTATGGCAAGTGAGTCTGCAAGCCCTGCTGCTACTGTTGCTGCATCGGAAGAAAGTGCCAGTGGTACTCCTGCAGCCGCAGAGGAGGCAAAAACCAACAAAAAGACAAAGGCCCGTTCAGGAGTATCTCTGTTGCAGAAGTTGAGCGCAGCATTTAATGATGTGAAGCAGAATGCTGCCGGTGCACATTTAATGGGTGGTCTTACAGCCGGTATCAATAATAACTTCTTCGGCCCCAGCAATATGCGTGGATTCCAGTTCGGTTTATTTGGAACACTTGTGCTTAATGACAGCTGGAATATGATGGCAGAGCTTAAATACTTCAATCGGGTGAATAACAATACGATTGATGATAACTATTACAGCTACACGAATGTAGGTACACAATACCGCAGAAATCTGGTGTTAAACACTTATGACTTTGCGGCGCTGCATACTTTGGAGATGCCTGTCAGTATCCGTTATACTAAGGGCAATTTCAATTTCTATGCCGGCGGTAACTTTATGTATTCTTTCTCCATAAATACAGCCCCTACAACCATCACCGACCCCAATACTCCTCCCACCTATGTGAACACGCCTGGTACTGACAATACGCCTCAGTACAACAAAGATGACTTCCGTAGCCGTTTCGGACTCGGATACCTCTTTGGCTTCTCATACCAGGTGGGACGTAACACCTCGCTCGATTTGCGTAGTGTGCAGACCGTGTGGGACAATGCTGCCAGTACGGGCGCACGCTCCATATCAGGTCAGCTGATGAGAACCCCTTCTCTGCAGTTGTCTGTTATGTATCGCCTGGGTGGTAACAGGAACAAGGAGTAGCAAACCTTAAAAACCTATTGTTATACTGGCCGCATGTAGTACATGCGGCCATTTTTCTTCTGTATTATGCTTAATTTGAGGGTTCTGTTTCAGGATAGCATATGGCAATGTCTTCCAGCTCTGAGAGTGGGTATACACGGTATAATGAGGTGACTGTGCTACGGGGTGGTGTCCGGTACTTTAATTGTATTGAGGATATAGCTGCCCGGGCAAAGCGCTCACTACACTTTCAGACGTATATATTTGATGATGACGATACCGGCAGGCTTGTTGCTGCGGCATTGATGGCTGCAGCAAGGCGCGGAGTTCATGTGTACCTGCTGGTAGATGGATATGCTTCACAGAAGCTGCCCGATGGGTTTATTAGCCAGCTGAGACAGGCAGGTGTGCATTTCCGCTTTTTTGAGCCGCTTTTCTTCACTTACCGCTATTATTTCGGGAGAAGAATGCATCATAAAATACTGGTGGCCGATGCCGTAGAAGCACTGGTAGGGGGGCTGAATGTTAGTGACAGGTATAATGATATGCCGGGCGCTCCGGCATGGCTGGACTGGGCACTGCATGTACGTGGCGAGGTAGGGCTGCAGCTGCATAAGGTATGTGTACGTATGTGGCGCAGATTACTGGCTCCTAAATGCCTGCCCCGCCGGTTAACGGCAGTAGATGATCATCCGGTTATATGCAGGGTACGCATGAGTCGTAATGACTGGGTGTACCGGAAAACAGATATATCCCGGTCATACAGAGATATGTTTACTGCCGCCAGGAGTAATGCTACCGTAATGACGAGCTATTTCTGGCCGCCGTCCCGGTTACTGAGCCGTATGGAGATAGCTGCCCGCAGGGGTGTAAAGGTAAGAGTAGTACTTACCGGGCATGCCGATGTGCCGCTGGCAAAGTATGCCGAGCGGTATTTATATCGGAGACTTTTCCGGAGTGGGATAGAAGTGTATGAATACCTGCCCAATGTACTGCATGGTAAAATCGCATTCAGAGATGATGAGTGGTTGACGGTAGGGTCTTATAATGTTAATAATATCAGTGCATTTGCCAGTGTGGAGCTAAATCTGGATGTGCATGATAGTGCAGTTGCTTTGGGTATGCGTCATGCGGTAGATGATATTATAGCGCAGGATTGCAGAAAGGTGAGTCCGCATGATTATGAGCTGTCTTCACATCCGGTGCGGATGCTGCTGTATTATCTGTCTTATCGTATAGTACACCTGCTTTTCTTTCTGTTTACTTTTTACTTTGAGCAGTTACCAGGGGTAGGGAAGCGCAGGCATGGCTAGCTGAGCAGGTGCTTGTGCAATACTTCCAGTCCTGCAAAAAACACCAGCAATGCGGTAACACGGCGCACCAGTTGCGGACTGAGCCGGGTAATACCCATACGTGACCCCAGCTGACCACCCGCCAGCACAGCCAGTACGAGTAGGGTGAGTTGAGTGGTATTTACGGCACCGGGCAGATGCATGAGCTGTCCTGTGATGCCCGAAACAGAGTTAATGAGAATGAAAAAGCTGGCTGTTGCTGCTATACGGCGGGGAGTATCCCATCGCAGCAGGTTCAGCACCGGAGCCAGAAATATGCCCCCACCTATACCTACCATGCCTGAGAGTAAGCCTATGGCACCGCCCAGAGCGGCATCGCGTATATAGTTTCTTTTTTCAGCTATAGCATCAGGGTTTTCTTTTTGTGTTGCAGGCTGCAGCCATAGCAGAATACCAGCTGTAAGTAATGAGATACCCAGTAGCAGAAAGAAGGTGGCTTCGCTGATGCGCATCAGTGCTCCTATAAACGCCATTGGTACACTGGCAGCCACCAGTGGAATTACTTTTTGAAAGGGGAGTTCTTTTTTTTTGATGAACAGATATGTGCCGCCTGTTACTACCACTATGTTACATACCAGTGCAGTGAGCCGCATCTCATGTGGTGCTAATGCATAGAATGCCAGTATGGCAAGGTAGCCGGAGCCACCACCAAATCCTACAGAAGAGTAGATGAATGCAATGGTAAAAAAGAAAAATAATATTTCCGGATGTTGCATCTGTCAGAAACTTAGGGCAGCAGCCGGGCACATTCACTCATTAGTTTTGATTTATCAATGGCTACTACACCTGCACTCTCACACACTATGCCGCCTGCAATGTTAGATATGCCGGCCATTAGTGCCACATCGCGTGTAGCGCTATACACCAGTGCCGCAGTAGCTACTACCGTATCGCCCGCTCCTGATACATCGGCAATGTTGCGTCTGTGGGAAGGGATGATGGCAGCAGCAGCTCCGCTGTTGTAATACACTCCCTTCTCAGATAGCGTAATGAAGGTTATCTGATGGCTCAGCGTTTGTCGTAAGGTGTTGTCTGCTTCCTGTAGTTCTGCTTCATTTACCTCTTCTATATCCTGATGCAGGCCCTCTCTTATTTCTTTAAGGTTGGGTTTGAATATTGTTACATCTTTATAGGAAAGGAAATTCTTCTTTTTAGGGTCTACAACGGTTGTAATACCTATTTCACGGCAGTGCGCTGTTATATGTTTTATGACATTTTCTTTCAGTACCCCTTTATTATAATCTTCAAAAATGAGTACATCAGGTTTTACCCGCTGCAGATAGCGCAGTACGTTATCTATAAATGGATGTTCCTCTTCTGTAAAAAGCTCTTCTGTTATTTCATCATCTATACGCATCATCTGCTGGTTGCGGCTTAGTATGCGCACCTTTGTTGTAGTAGGGCGCAGGCTGCTTTTCATTACCAGTTCTGTGTCTATACCGGCAGCGGTTGCCAGTTGTATCAGGTTATCACCATCCATGTCTGCGCCTACCACACTGGCCAGGGTTACTCTGGCGCCTAATGCTATACAGTTCAGCGCCACATTCGCCGCGCCTCCCAGCCGGCTTTCCCGGTTCGTAATAGCCACTACAGGTACAGGTGCCTCGGGCGATATTCTGTCTACATGACCCCACCAGTAGTTATCCAGCATTACATCGCCTACCACCACTACGTGCAGGCTGTTCATTGATTCAAATATTTCTGTCAGCTTATCGTTTGTCATTTCCGCTTCGTCTGATGAGCATGTAGTAAATAGGCAGGCCCAGTATTACGATAATAAGCCCGGGCCATGTGTACATGGGTTTGTATTTAAGTAGTACAATGCATATAAAAGATGCAAGTGCTATGTATAATGCAGGTATTACCGGATAGCCAAATGCTTTGTATGGCCTTGGGTGATCGGGCATTGTGCGCCTGAGCTTAAATATTCCTCCTATAGTGAGGATATAAAAAAGCAGTACAGTAAATATGATGAAGTCCAGCAGGTTGCCATACTGCCCGCTGAGGCAGAGTAGTGAAGCCCATATACATTGCATCCACAGTGCCGTTGCAGGTACATCCCTGTTATTAAGCTGGCCTGCTGCAGGTAGGAATAGTTTGTCATTCGCCATCGTATAATAAACACGTGCGCCAGACAATATGAGTCCGTTATTGCACCCGAATGTAGATATCATGATTAGCAGCGCAATGATTTTAGCACCATCGCTGCCAAATATTTTGAGGGCTGCAGCTGTAGCTACACGGTCGGCAGGGGCATTGGCTATTTCTGATACCGTCATTACGTTCAGGTACATGAGATTCATGCACACGTAAATAAGGGTTACTACCAGTGTGCCTATGAACAGACTGAGGCCAATGTTCCGCTCAGGCCGTTTCATTTCCCCCGCTATAAAGGTGACACTATTCCAGGCGTCGCTGGAGAACAGAGACCCTACCATTGCAGTGCATACTGCTATAGCTATAGCGCCCTGTGAAAGGCTGTGGTGCATAATGGCACCTACATCTTTACTGATACTGCGGGCAAACCACGCATCTGTCCAGTTGGTATTCCATGCAGTTTTTCCGGCCAGCATAAATCCGAAAAGGATAAGTGCCCCCATCGCTATCAGCTTGGCAAGGGTAAAGAACAGCTGTATCCATTTCCCGCTTTTTACCCCGCGTGTATTAATCCATGTAAGCAGTATGATGGTGGCTATACCGGTTATCTGTGCAGCAGAGATATGAAACCCTTCGGCGGTACCTGCCAGAAGATGCTCATCACCCAGTGAGGGTATCAGGTAGCCGGCAAACTTCCCAAATGCAACTCCAACGGCAGCAATTGTGCCTGTCTGTATTACGGCAAAGAACGACCATCCATAAAGAAATCCATATAGCTTACCGAAGGCTTCTCTGAGATATACATACTGGCCACCTGCCCGGGGAAACATACCGCTTAGTTCGCCATAGCTGAGTGCAGCAGTAAGTGTAATAAAACCAGACAGCAACCATACTACAACCAGCCAGCCAGCGCTACCCACATCCCTGGCTATGCCGGCACTTACTATAAAGATACCAGAGCCTATCATTGACCCTATTACCAGCAGGGTACCGTCAAGTAGGGATAACGACCGCCTGAACCCGGTGTCTTGATTTGCTTCGTTGTTGCTTTGCAAAGGCTATTGTTTTCAGAAATATACTATATTATTTCTTTCCTGTGTCCTTTGTCTCTTTCACGGCCGCGTCATTGAGGCCTTTTACTACTTCATTGGTGATGTTACGTGCCTTGCCTGCGTATAGAATAGCAGAGCCATTGCCGGAATATGAAAGTATAAAGTCGTAATTGTGCGATTTGTTATACTCTGAAAGAAAGTTGTTGAGCCTTTTCTTCAGGTCAGTATTAAACTCATCCTGCTCTTTCATAAGCTGCTCTGTAAGCGATTGCTTACGCGACTCCAGGGTTTGCTGCATCTGCATCAGACGTTTGTTGGCTGCTTCATATTCAGCCTGTGTCAGTGAGTTGCTCTGTGCCTTTTTCTGTATTTCGTAGGCATCATTCTGCAGCTGGGTGTAGGAGCGCTGTAGCTCATTCTCCATCTGCGTCTGGCGTTTTTTGAAGTCTTCACCTCTTGTCTTCAGCAGTTCATAGTTAGCCTCCAGTGTATCAATGTCCACATAGGCTATATTGGAGCCGTTACTTACAGGCTTTTCTGGTTCTTTAACCTTATTCTTGTCAGACATATACATACCGGCCAGTGCCAGTACACCAGCCAGTGATAACAGACTTAGTATAGTGCTCAGATTTTTCATTGCTATTATGCGGGGATTGATGAGTGTTTCCGGTGCCAAATATAATAGTACAGACCTATCTGCACCCGGCATTGACTCCTAAATTTGTCATAATAATATCTGTAACATAGCTATAGATGCAGCGGTTACTAGTAGATGGTACAGTTCCATACCTCTCCGGTAACGGTAGTATCATAGCTGCTGCATATCTCCTGCGCTTTACTCTCACTCTGTGCGCCCAGGTCTTTTGATAGCATTACTTTATTATTGAAGGAGCAGTTACAACGGTATACCTTCTTGCAGGATGTTGTTCCCATTATAAGGCCGGTACATGCCACTGCAGCAATAAGCAGGATCTTTTTCATTCCCAGATTTTGATTAAAATGTTAAGCGAATTTAGTTTATTTATCTTTGAAGCGGAAATCCGATTTCATAATTTTCACGCACGTTTTTTCTGCACCCAAACTATTTCCTGTTGAACATCATTACTGCATCACCCGGGCATATCCCCTACATACAAGATATTACTGCCGAAGTGTGGCCTGCTACGTATGAGCATATAATAGGGAAACAGCAGATAGCATACATGATTGACCTCTTTTATGCTCCTGCTCACTTGATAGAGCAAATGGCTGATGGGCACAGATTTCTTATAGGATATGATGAGGCTGTACCTGTAGCATTTGCTTCTTATTCCCTTGTAGCATCAGAAACGTATAAGCTGCACAAGTTGTATATAAGGCTTTCTATGCAGGGAAAAGGTGCCGGTAAGGCAATGCTGCAGCATATTATCAATGATATAAAGCAAAGTGATGCTACCGTACGTTTGCTACTGAATGTAAACCGCTTTAATACACCCGCTATTGCATTTTATAAGAAGATGGGCTTTTCTGTACTGCATGATGAGGATATTGATATAGGTAGCGGATACTTTATGAACGACTACGTAATGTATTATGATGTTGTTCCGCGTTAATGCTTCTATGCTATAAAAGAGAAAAGACCGCAACTGCGGTCTTTTCTCTTTTAATATCTGTATGTTCTGTTACTCGAGGTTGAACATGATAGGCAGGTTGTAGTATACCTTCACTGGTTTACCGTTTTGCTTACCGGGCTTCCATGCAGGCATAGAGCTTACTACACGCTTAGCTTCCTCATCACATCCTCCACCTATACCACGCAGTACAGTTACTTCACTTACTTTACCATCCTCATTTACCACAAAGCGTACTACTACACGGCCCTGAATGTTTGCATCACGTGCCGCATCAGGATAGCGGAGTTTGTTGCCAAGGTATTTCTGAATGTCACCGTCAAAAGAAGGCATCTGCTCCACATATGTAAAAATCTGTGGTGGTGGTGGTGCTTCTACCACACCAGTACCAGCATCCGGCTCTTCAATACCTGGATCCAGCGCATCAGGGTCGCCCTTCACGTCCTTAGGACCAGAGTGCGTAATTTCTTTCTGCGGTGGCGGTACTTCTTCTTCTTTTACTTCCTCATCCTTCTTGATAACAGGCGGGGTAAACTTCACCTGCGGCTTCACCGGTGGTGGTGGTGGCGGCGGTGGTGGCGGTGGTGGCTTATTGGGGTCTATGGGTGGTGGTTCAGCCAGTGTCACCTGCTTGGGAATGAACACTTCTTTTTTAGGGGCTTTAATATTACGGCTGATAAAGGCGTAGGCTGCTATGCCCACACCAATAAACAGCAGTACAAGCATTGCTCTGCCTATCCTCTTAGGATAGTTTTTGCGCAGCTCATACCCCCCATAAGTTTTATTGCGACCATCAAAGATGAGGTCCAGATAATCGCTTGAGAGTATTTTATTAATATCCATTTTTACGTTTTGTTATTAGCTGTATTCTGATGTTTCAGCAGTTTTACAATCCGCTTGCGGCTTCAGTGTCTTTAATATAACCTTGCTCTACATCTGAAATGTCAATGATGGCATAAACCTTAACATCGTTAATGCTCATTTCATCCAGCATATTTACCAGGTCACTATAGGTGCTGGTAGTATCTGGTTTTATCAGAACGGTCATATTGTCTTTTGCTGTAAGAGTACCGGCGCGTTTCATTGCGTCTACGGCTTTCTTTTTCCTGATAATGGCATCACGTATACCATCTTTGGGTTTGAAGCCTGTTACTTTAAGGTCTGGGTTCTGCTCCGGGTTGTCGGCAAGTCCTTCGTAATAATAAACACGATGGTTCTTGCTTAACAGTACGGTCATTGCCACACTGGCCTTAAGTTTGTTCTTTTCTTCCTCCTGTAGATTCTTATCCTTATAAGGCATGTTTATCTCCATCGTCTTGGGCTTTGCCAGCGTTGTAGTAAACATGAAGAACGTAATAAGGAGGAATCCGAGATCCACCATTGGCGTAAGATCGACGCGGGTACTGAGCTTTTTACCTTTTTTGACCCCGGGGCCCTTTTTATGCCCCCCGCTACTCGAGGTATCCATTTCTGCCATAGCGCAAATGTCTTTTTATGGTTTGGGTGGTATTACCACCTGAATATTGTTTTGTCTGTTTGCTTTTATTCAGCGCTTGCCATTTTCTGCCTTTCCTCAAATGCGGCAGTACCCGGAGGTGCTGCTTTCATATTGGTTATAAGGTTGAATTTGAAGATTTTATACCCTTCCAGAGTGTTTATTATCTTCTTTACGTGAGGGTATGCAGCTTCACCATCAGCCTTGATACAAATACGCAGCTTAGGATTGGTATAGCGGGCGCTCTTTATCCACTGAGCCAGCTCATTATCTGGAGAAAGAACCGAAGTGTCAACCGGAACGCCAGGCGCTGTAACATTTACTTCTGCCTGCTCATCCGGTGGCATGCTCAGGAACGATTTAAGCCTGTTGAACGGGATTCCGATAGATGGACCAATAGCGAATCTATTGATATCCTGCTCGGTCAGACCTAGTTTGCGGTCATCGTTTACGCTTTCAATAAGCTCCTTACGCTTGATTTTGTTGTCTATAGAGAAGAATATCCTTCCCTTTTTATCCACGGTAAGCAACATGATATCGTTATCAGGCAGCGGAATTTCTGATATTGACGATGGAGTAGTAACTACTACAGGCTCTTCAGGCTTGAACTTGGTGGCAAGCATGAAGAAAGTCAGCAGCAGGAACGCCACGTCGCACATCGCTGTCATGTCGATATTGGTGCTTTTACGAGGTAGTTTTGCTTTAGGCATTTTCTTGACTTCTGCTGTTAAATATTATAAAGATGCTTTTTCACTTACTTTCCATACAACGCGGTCACATATTTATTATCATATACAGGGCTGCATACAGCCCTGTATATGAATGTGATTATTTGTGCGAGGATGCAAAGCTCTGAGTGAGCGTAAAGCCGCTCTCATCTATAGCGAAGGTGATGCCGTCGATGATAGTAGTGTACAGGTTGTAGAATATGATAGAGAAGAATGAGGTACCGATACCGAGGGCAGTATTGATAAGGGCCTCAGAGATACCAGCAGCAAGTGCAGCACCATCCGGAGCACCGGCAGTGGCCATCGCAGCAAATGAACGGATCATACCAAGTACCGTACCGAACAGGCCAAGAAGTGTGGCGCTGGAGGCGATAGTAGAAAGGAATACCAGATTTTTTTCCAGCATAGGCAGTTCCAGTGCAGTTGCTTCTTCTATTTCTTTCTGAATGCTCAGTACTTTCTGTTCTGTATCCAGCTCGTGGTTAGTGGTCATTTCTTTGTACTTCAGCAGACCTGCACGCATTACATTACCTACAGAACCAGCCTGCTTGTCGCACTCAGCTATAGCTGCTTCCAGATTTTTATTGGCAAGATGAAACTGTACTTTACGTACAAATTCACCACCATCTACTTTACCTTTTGCTTTCACAATAGTAAGCGCACGCTCTATAACAAAGCTTACCAGAGTAAGGAATGTTGCCATAAGGAATGGAACGACGAAACCACCCTGATACATCGTACCCATAATATTTGACGGCTTTTCCCTTGTGGCACCATCATGGAAATTGCTCTCAGAACCAAGAACAAACTTCCAAATAAGTTCACCTGCCACAATGCAGCCTACTACCACTGCCAGATTGAGCCAAAAATTGTTTGAATTTTTTGGTTTACCTGCTTTGCCATGAGATGCTGCTGGTTTTGCTGCGGCTGTTTTTACGTCTGCCATAATTCTGATTTTAATTTTTGTGTTTGCTTATTTAAGTGATTGATAATTCAAGATAATTTCTTACTACAGGTGTTTGCAAAGATATAGGTACGTCTCAAAAAAACAATTTTGAGTTTGAAAATATTTCTTTAACATAACAATGCTTCCAATGCCCGTCTGTACTGCTATTCGCTGATATTGCAACGTATACGCATGCTGACTTATTGTGTAGGTTTATTGTGGCTGGAGATACGGTCTGTAGATGTTCGGCGATAATGTTTCCGGGATTTATGGGCCTGTATTTTTAATAGACGTAAATCCAACCATATTCCTTTGTAATTTTGAAAAAATTTTTTGAACAGACTTTAAAATATGAATTTCAATCCATGGCATGACGTCAGTTATGGCGATAATGTGCCCCACACAGTAAATGCAATAATAGAAATACCAAAGAACTCAAGGGCTAAATACGAGCTGGACAAGGATACCGGATTATTGAAGCTGGACCGTGTGTTATACTCTTCCGTATATTACCCTGCAAACTATGGTTTTATTCCCCGTACTTATTGCGATGACCATGATCCGCTGGACATACTGGTCCTTTCTCAGATAGAAATGCAACCCCTGTGTATGGTTGAGGCACGCATAATAGGTGTGATGCGCATGCTGGACCAGGGCGAAGCTGACGATAAGCTGATAGCCGTTTGTGCCAACGATATGAGTGTAGCACACTTTAATGATATCAGCGAACTTTCCCCGCATTTTATTGAAGAACTGCGTCACTTCTTTGAAGAGTATAAAAAGCTGGAAAAGAAGGAAGTTAAGGTGGAAGAGTTTGAAAATGAGCGTCTTGCAAAGAAAATCCTGCAGCACAGTATCAATGATTACCGTGCAAAATTTGCTCAGTAGTTTTCAATAAGTATCGTACTGCCGTACCGGAATTATTGCATAAGTATATAATTCTGGTATGGTTTTTGTTATTTTACTTTTTAATTAAAAGTACTTTCTTTTGGTTGTTCATGATGTGCAACCATATTTTTTGATCTAAGTGCTTTGAAATAAAAAGTACTTTTATGAACAGCCTTGTTAAGTATCTGAAAAAATTGCGGTGCAGATTACTGGTGTGGAGTACGCACTCTGTAGCGCTACCGGTCATCAGGATGGTAGGTAATTTACCCCGGTTCCCATATTCTGCAGCCACGTTGCGACTTTTGCCGGAAGGTACATTGGGAAACTCTCTGATGCAGTTTCTGGATAGTCAGGGGCTTGTTTTACTACCTCAGTATGAATCGCACGACATAAAGCATGTACTTCTGGGGTATGGTGCCGATGAGGAAGGGGAGGCTGCCATGCAGTACTTTTTTCTGGGCAATGGTGCCCGCTCCTTTCCGGTTATCATCACAGTTCTGGTAACCCTTATTATCATGCCTGAGTTCTATGGCTCTTTTCGTCGCGCTTTTATAAGAGGACGACGCACACCTTCTCTGGCTGGTACAGACTGGCATGCTCTGGTACGTATACCTGTAGCGGATATTCATAAGCTTCTTCAGATCTCTTCATCAGATAATAGTTCAGCATAATGAAAAAGTACTTGACCCTTGCTATGCCTGTATGGCATACTTCACAGCTTATCAATGCCATTGTATGCATTTTTCTCTGTCTGCCTCTGGCCATTTTGCTGGTGCATGTAGCACTAGTAGGAGGATTGCCGGTAATTCCTGCACTTACCCTTTGCATACATATGGTACGGTTGTCAGGGTTAAGAGGGTTTGGGGGGCTACTGATATTGTTGCTACTCATACCGGCAGTAGCGGCAGGCTGTGTACAGCTTATGTACTATGTACATTCCGGAGTGTATAATGCATGGGCATGGGTTATAGGATTACCGGCTATTGCAGGGACTTTCATAAGTGCGCTTTTATACATGCCTGGGCATATATAACTAAAGCAGAAGGGTGGAGAGTGAGCCGGTATATTCAGTATACCTGTACACATTAATAGCAACATCGGGAGTATCATAAATTATATATTTTATGTGCATGTTCAGTAAAAACAGTGGTATTTCAATTCAGGGAGGCGGCGGAATCCCATTTGTAGCCAGCAACTCGGTAGTACGTACTATATGGGGGAGCAGTGATATGGTGCTGTTCATATTCGCCGCCGCATCGGCTGAGTTTGCTGTAAATAAGTCGGTGGACTGGCTTTTCTACACAGGAAAGTTGCCGGCAGACCCTCTGGGGCGTATGTTCTCTACAGTAGTATATGCACGAAGTATTATCTTCTCAGATAACGATGGTGCGCTGGCCGCTATTGATAACATAGCTGCTATACACCGTGGGGTAGAGACAGCAAGAGGACAGACCATACCCCAGTGGGCCTACCGGGATGTGCTGTATCTGCTGATAGCCCACTCTATTATAGCTCATGAGTTACTAGAAGGACCACTGAATGAGGCATCATGTGCAGAGGTGTTTACTGTGTTTCGCAGGGTGGGTGTGCGTATGGGTATAGAGGGTATACCAGACAGCTATAGCAGATGGCTCACCGATAGGGACGAGCATATGAACAGGCATCTTAGTGCCGGGGTGTATACCACCGCTTTGTTTACCAACTACCGCAGGCATTTGGGCCCCGTGCGTTATTTGCTGCTGAGGCAGGTGCAGGCCCTAATGTTACCCCCGGCTATTGCGCTGATGACAGAGACGAAAGCTGTACCTGGTTTCAGAGCTATGATAAAATGCTACCGTATGATAAGGGGGACTTCTATAGCATATGGGCTGAAAAATATGCTGGTACCCCATGCATACCGTAAGCAGATACTGGCAATAGATATGGCTTAGCGTGTATGCTTAAGGGACATGTAATGTTTCCTGTCCACATCGTCAAGATGCTCTATGGCATAGCGGAGCATGGTGCGCGGCATAGTAGCTGCATGTGCATCCAAAAAGGAGCGAAGCTGTGGACGATGTGTCTTTTTCCCGGCTTCCCTTATCCAGCCACCTACGGCCTTGTGTATCAGATCTTCGGTGTCATGCAGCAGCAGTGCTGCAATGGCAAACGTATCAGTAACCTCGCCCTGCCTGATGAAGTATGCTGTGCTTACTATAGCTGTGCGGCGCTCCCACATATTGGCGGAATGGGCCAGCGTGTATAGTATATCCCGGGAGCGGGAAAAAAGATAGCGGCCTACGACATACTGAGCTGCGAGGTCTACCAGATCCCAGTTATTGATACGGTCATGACGGCGCAGGTATAGATTAAATAGTTCTTCCCGGCGTGTGTCGGGGATTTTATTGTCGCGCCCGGCTTTGTCCATAATACTCATGGCCCCGGCGCGTACTTCATGTATGGGGCTTTCCAGCAAGTCTTCCAGCTCGCTGACGGGCATGGCAGTATGCGTTTTTGCGAGGGTAAAAACCTGCCCCATCTTTATTCCGGCAAAAATATCTCCTTCTCCATACTCTCCTTTACCAGACCTGAAATAGCGCTGTATCTTCTGCTGCTCTTCGGGCGAGGCCAGCTCCAGTAACTTTTCTGTAAAAGCGTGGGCAGTGAGCTGTACACTCATATGGATGTATTATATGCAAGGATGATATACCGGTATTTACTCAACTGCGGCTGTTTACCTTTTCATAAGCGGCGTTATTGCTTACAAATTCAGGTACCAGATCTTTCATGAGCTGTACGGTTTCCAGTGTGTAATGCTTTCCAGCACTGTTGATGAGCCTGTCTACTTTCTTCTCTACAGTTACAAAGTCGTATTGACGCACATCGGCAATGAGGATTTTCTCATGATATGTGGGGCGTGTATTCTCTGCACTGCTTAGCAGTTCTTCGTACAGTTTCTCTCCAGGACGCAATCCTGTGTACTCTATCTTAATGTCGCGGTCTGGTTCTTTACCAGCGAGTTTTATAACCTTACGGGCAAGGTCTGCAATTCTGATGGGCTTACCCATGTCGAATACAAAAATCTCACCGCCCTGTCCCATAACGCCAGCCTCAATAACGAGCTGGCAGGCTTCTGGTATGGTCATGAAGTAGCGGGTAATTTCAGGGTCAGTAACGGTAATGGGGCCGCCCTTTTCCAGCTGCTTTTTAAAGCGGGGCAGTACAGAGCCATTAGAGCCGAGTACATTACCAAAACGGGTAGTAACGAAGCGGGTAACCGTAGTATCGGCAACATCTGTATCACCTACCAGGTGGCGGAAAAAGCTCTGGGTAAATATTTCTGCGATACGCTTAGATGCACCCATTACATTGGTAGGGTTTACCGCTTTATCGGTAGATACCATGACGAACTTCTGTACATTATTCTGTACGGCAAGCTCAGCCAGATTTTTAGTGCCTGCTACATTGTTCATCACCGCTATGGAAGGGTTTTCTTCCATAAGGGGTACGTGCTTGTATGCTGCGGCATGGAATACGATGTGCGGATTGTAGACCTCAAAGAGGTGCTCCATACGTGGGCGGTCACAGATATCACCCAGGTAAGAAATAATGTTTGGCGATTTATGCTTTTCCTGCAGCTCCAGTACAAATTCATGCATTGGGGTTTCTGCCTGGTCACAAAGGATGATGACAGAGGGGCGATAATTGAGCAATTGCCTTACCAGCTCACTACCTATTGAGCCAGCGGCACCTGTAACCAGTATTTTTTTGCCTTTGAGGGCTGTATATATAGCCTCGTTGTGAATCTTTATTACTTCACGTTCCAGCAGGTCTTCTATATTGATATCCTGTAGCTGGCGTGTATCCAGCTTGTCATTCAGCCAGTCTTTCATGGCGGGTACCTGCTGTACCTTGATGCCATGAGTGAGGCAGTTATCTACCAGTTCGTTCAGCTTACCGGTTTCAATATGCTTATTGGCCAGTACGATTATTTCCACACCTTCTGCAGCGAGTCTGGCAATGTTGCTTTCCTGCGTATTATATATAGGAATACCTTCCAGTAGCTTGCCGGCAGCACTCATGGAATCGTCCAGAAATGCTACTACCTGCATATCGCCATCGGGCAGGCTGTTCATTACTTTTTTGATATGGAGGCCATCGGATGAAGTGTCGTAAACGACTACTTTTTTCTTTTGTATCCGCACGCCACCGTATGATAATGACTTGTAGAAGTTAAATACATAGCGAACAGCCAGCCTGTAGGAAATAATAACAAAGCTGGTAATAAAAAAGTTAATAGCTACTACCTGGAGGGTGAAATAGTTACCCGACTTCAGATAGAAAATATTCAGTACCAGATAGAAAAATGCGGCAATAGCATTGACCATCACCAGGCGGGCAGTGTCTTCAATATTAGTGTAGCGAACTATGCCTGCATAACTCTTGAAAACATAAAACAGGGCACTGTTTAGAACCAGTGCAACACCTATCATTAATTTAAGACCTACAGTAGCCTGGTCGAGATTAAAATTCAGCTTCAGCATCCTGGAAAGGAAGATGCAGAAGCACACCAGAAAAAGGTCTAAAAGAAAAACGAGCCAGCGTGGCAGGATACGTATCTTTAAAGACATTGTTTTCGTTTCAGTGTGGTTTTATGAACGGTGAAAAATATATGGGGTCAAAGCACAATATTACAAAATATACATGAAGATGCTATTTTTTGAACTAAAAATTAATAAGAGCATCTTTTTCAGATAAAATGGTTGTTTGCTACCAGAGTCGTAACATGGCGTTATCTATAGCCTGAAAGAAGTCGGCAGGCTGATGAGTGCGCCAGTTAGGATTATCTACCATCTGCATATAACGGCCCAGTTTACCCTGTATCATCTCCTGCCGGGTATGAGCCGGTGTATTTACCAGTACTATCCAGCCTCCGGCCTCGTTAATATCTTCGTTCCACTCTTCGTAATATTCGGTATCGCTGGAGTGAAAGTTGAGTACATTTTCTGTTATCAGTACAAATTTGGTGATATTCTGTGCCATCATGGGATCAATAACGGACCGCTTTAGCTGCATTATATCATTTTCTACTGCATCGTTCCATTCACCGATGAGCTCTATGATGCTAAAATTCAACTCATAGTCGGTATAAAGGACCTTCATGTATAGTGTGCGCGAGCCGAATTCGTCCCATTGGGGGTGTATATAATAATTATATACGGTATTAGAGTATTCGAACTCGCTATGCTCGGTGCCATAGAAGGGGGAAAGTTCGTCATCCTCGGCAGTATATAGGTGCCGCCAGTTGTAAAATGGTTCTAACTCGTGCATAGCAAAGTAACAAAGCCCTAACTCCAGGCTGGAGGTGCAAAATTAAGTATCAGATTTTATGAAGCGTGAGAGAGTGCCCGATATTATGGGTATTTTTTTATGTCTGAAGTATATAGCAGCTTTCAGGGGGCTGTGTGATAAAACTGCGCAGTGAGCAGTTTATTTTTTAAACGCGTGAAATATTCTTTAATATATTGTAAATCAGCATTTTACGAATTCATTCGCAGGCCGAAACTTCCCAAAAAGGTTACAAAAATTGCTCGCGGATAATTTATAATATAAGTATTCTCTTTCCCCCAAAGGGTTACCTCTTAATTATTTTATAATGATAGCCGGGGTATGGAGGAGGGGTAGCACTTGTATTGTATGAAGTATTTGCGGTCATAGGTAGTAGGTTTGCGGGTACAAAGGTACGACGAAAACGGCGCTGCATGAAACTACCTTTTATGCTGGTGTAAAGAACAATGCTGAGGCTGGGAATTGATGTACATTTGCAACCCGTACCTGTATTATAATACTACCGGGAGCACCCTATACGAAGTAAAAGTGTAAAGTCCTGGAAAAAGGTAAAAAAAATTTCGGTTAAATAAAAAAGTTTTTACTACCTTTGCAGTCCTTAAAAAAATATGGCTAAGCAATCTCTTATCAAACAGGACGGAACTATTGTAGAGGCGTTATCCAATGCGATGTTCCGGGTAAGACTTGAGAACGGACATGAGATACTGGCCACTATTTCCGGCAAGATGCGGATGCACTACATACGCATACTGCCAGGTGATAAGGTGGGCGTAGAAATGAGCCCGTATGACCTCAGCCGGGGCCGCATTATTTATCGTTATAAATAATGCTCTTTGTCAGGGTCATTAAAACAACAACCGAAAGAAAAGATTTTTATAAATATAGATCATGAAAGTAAGAGCATCTATTAAGAAACGTAGCGCTGATTGCAAAATCGTTCGTCGTAACGGTAAGTTGTATATCATCAACAAGAAGAATCCCCGCTTTAAGCAGCGTCAGGGATAATGGCCCACTAGTAGCAGCAACAAACTGATACAAATTTTTAAAATAAAATAAATGCTCACCTTCAAATATGGGTGAGGGTAAAAAACAAGAAATCAATGGCTCGTATAGCTGGTATCGACCTTCCGAAGAACAAACGTGGTGAGATTGCGCTCACCTATATCTATGGTATTGGTAGCAATACCGCCCGCTACATTCTGGATAAAGCCGGAATTAGCTATGATAAGAAGGCATTTGAGTGGAACGATGATGAGCAGACTGCTATCCGTAACATCATCAATGCTGAGTTCAAGGTGGAAGGTCAGCTGCGCTCAGAAGTGCAGATGAACATCAAGCGCCTGATGGATATTGTTTGTTATCGCGGTCTTCGTCACCGTAAGGGACTTCCCCTTCGTGGACAGCGTACCCGTACCAACAGCCGTACCCGTAAAGGCAAACGCAAAACTGTGGCAGGTAAAAAGAAAGCACCAAAGAAATAGTAGTTCTCCTGTTGCCGGATCCATGGAGGTGCTATGGGGAGGGACAAAGAACGCAAGTAAGCAGCAGACATTACGGTTGGAGCTATGGCGCCGCCGGATATCTGCTGTCGCTTGTTAAAATAAATAATCGATTACCTTTTAAAAAAGCAAAATGGCAAAATCACAGTCATCCGCCAAAACAGCTGCGAAAAAGCGCGTAGTAAAGGTGGACACGCACGGCGACGTACACATCAGCGCCACGTTTAACAACATCATCATCAGCATTACCAACAAGAGCGGTCAGGTAATATCCTGGTCATCTGCAGGTAAGATGGGCTTCCGTGGTTCTAAAAAGAACACTCCATATGCTGCACAGATGGCTGCACAGGATTGTGCAAAAGTGGCAATAGATGCTGGTATGAAGCGTGCTGACGTTTATGTAAAAGGACCAGGTTCGGGCCGTGAGGGCGCTATCCGCTCTATCAATAATTCAGGAATAGAGGTTACTTCTATCAAGGACGTAACGCCTATGCCACACAACGGTTGCCGTCCTCCGAAAAAACGTAGGGTGTAACCATATTACTGCTCTTTCCTGTGGAGAGGGTGGTATGCAACAAAGAAGTACAGTATTAAATATTTTTATAAACAAACTGCTCCGGATCCGGTTCACGATCTTTAATGAGACGGAACAGTTTAAAATTCAAAGATCGAAATGGCACGTTACACAGGACCCAAAAACAGGATCTGCCGTATATTCGGAGAGCCGATACTGGGATCAGGCAAGAGCCTGGCAAAGAACAGCAACCCTCCCGGCCAGCATGGCCCTACCCGTAAGCGTAAAACTGCGAGCGAGTATGCTATACAGCTGAAGGAGAAACAGAAAGCCAAATATACATATGGCCTGCTGGAAAAGCAGTTTGCGAATACATATGTAGAGGCTGCACGACTGAAAGGAGCTACTGGTGAAAACCTTATCAAGCTGCTGGAAGCACGTCTTGACAATGCAGTATACCGTATGGGTATTGCACCTACACGCCCTGCTGCACGCCAGCTGGTATCTCACAAGCACATAATGGTTAATGGTCACGTGGTGAACATACCATCGTACTCAATGAAACCAGGTGATGTAATAGAGCTGAAGCCAAAGAGCAAAGCAAACGTTACTGTTACCAGTCTGGTACGTCCGAAGAATACCCGCATAACATGGCTGGACTTCAACGAGAAAGATATGGTAGGTACCTACATCGCTCATCCGGAGCGTGAGGCAGTTCCTGAGAATATTAAGGAGCAGCTGATAGTAGAGCTTTACTCTAAGTAATGAGATATGAAAGCAGCAGAGTATATTTACTCTGCTTTGCTTATTTATCTCAAATCCATTTTTGTAACAAACAAATACTAAATAAATATCAATATGGCCATATTGAATTTTCAAAAACCGGATAAGATAGCACTTCAGAAAACAACTGACTTTGAAGCTCAGTTCGAATTTCGTCCGCTGGAACCAGGATACGGTGTAACCATCGGCAATGCGCTGCGCCGCGTGCTGTTGTCTTCACTGGAAGGTTTCGCTATCACTGCCATCAGAATACCCGGCGCTGACCATGAGTTTGCCACAATAAAGGGTGTACTGCAGGATGTTACTGAAATAATCCTTAACCTGAAGCAGGTTCGTCTTAAGGCCGTAGGTGAGCCTGGTGACTTTGCCAGCCAGAAAGTAGACCTGAACGTGAAAGGCGTGGAGGCACTTACAGCTGCAATGATAGGCGAGGTACTGCCCAACTTCCAGGTGATGAACCCGGAGCTGGTAATATGCAACCTGCAGCCAGGTACTTCATTCCAGATAGAGCTTCATGTAGGCAAGGGCCGTGGTTATGTACCTGCTGAGGAGAACCGTCCTGAAGACGCTCCAATAGGTCTGATAGCTATTGACTCTATCTACACTCCTATCAAGAATGTAAAGTATACAATAGAAAATACCCGTGTAGAGCAGCGCACCGACTTTGAAAAGCTGGTGATGGAGGTTATTACCGACGGTACTATTCATCCTGAGGAGGCTGTTAAGGAAGCATCGCGCATCCTGATTCAGCATCTGATGATTATCACTGACGAGAATATATCACTGGATACACGCCGCGAAGAGAAGGAAGCAATAGTAGACGAGGAAACGCTGCTGGTACGTAAAGTGCTGAATACGCCACTGGAAGATCTGGAACTTTCTGTACGTGCATTCAACTGTCTGAAAGCTGCCAAGATTAACTCTCTGAGCGAGCTGGTACAGTACACACAGGAAGAACTGATGAAGTTCCGCAACTTTGGTCAGAAGTCACTGTCTGAAATAGAGCAGGTACTACACGAGCGTGGTCTGCATTTCGGTATGGACATCAACAAGTTCCGCAGGAGCGAAGACTAATTATAACAGGGAAGGAAAAAGTAAACGCAATAGCGCCTTACTTTTTCCTTTTTCTTTACATATTTTCATTAACAATTATTCAAGTAAGTACCTCATAATTCCTGACACGGTATGGGGGAATTAAAACAACAACGTCATGCGTCACGGAGACAAAATCAAAAATTTAGGCCGCACCGCTTCTCACCGCGCTGCCCTCATGTCTAACCTTACCTGCCAGCTCATAGAGCACAAGCGTATTACTACCACACTTACCAAAGCTAAGTCGCTGCGTGTATATGCTGAGCCACTGATAACCCGCAGTAAGGAAGACAATATGCACAACCGTCGTATTGTGTTCAGCTATCTGCAGAACAAAGAAGCTATCAAGGAACTGTTTGGCGTAATAGGCGACAAAGTTGCTAACCGCCCGGGTGGTTATACACGTATCATAAAGCTGCCACGCCGTATGGGTGACGCTGCTGATATGGCTATGATAGAGCTGGTAGACTTCAACACTATCTACGGTAAAGACAACGATGCTGCAGGCGCTAAGAAAACACGCCGTAGCCGTCGTAGCGGTGGTGCAAAGAAAGCTGAAGCTGCTACTGAAACTGCAGTAGAAAACACTGTAACTGAAGCAACAGAAGCACCTGCAACAGATGCTACAGAAACAGCAACTGAAGAGAACGCATAATTCTTAACAGATAATACTCTTACAAAGGGCCGCATGAAAGTGTGGCCTTTTTTGTTGGTAGATGGTCTATGGTAGATGGTAGATTGACTATAGTATAAATGAAAAGCGGGTGCAGCATGTGCTGCACCCGCTTTTGGTTAATTATGAAAAGGCTGTGTATGCCTATTTAATATCGGGATGTGGTGGTGGAACATTGGCATCGCCAGGCTCATCTACATCGGCAGGGCGGCACTGTACCATGTTTTCATTGTCAGAGTCGCCATACTTGAAGATGAAGCGGTCGCGGGGGATGCTATACTTATCGCCCATATGCTCAATGATAGCATTAACATGCTCCCATGAGCGCTGTTCTTTAGCTTTACTACCGCTGCCGCCACCAGTGATTACTACTTTACAGAGTGGGTTGGCCTGCATCTGACCGGCCATAGTAGCCAGCTGCAGATCCATACCTTTATTTATTTTTTTAGAACTCTCAGGGAATAGCAGTGTACATGCACCGATAGTACCGCAAGGGTTGCGTTTATCGGTTTTGTCATTACCGTTACCAACAATATCGCGGCAGCCGTCAGGACAAGGGCAGTTACCCACACCATCGGCATCTACCGGCTGGCACTCTGTAGGCGTAATAAGCTGCTTATCCAGATAGTCTGGCACACCATCATGGTCTGTATCCAGCGGACAACCATTAGCATCTACTTTTATGCCAGCTGGTGTTTTAGGACATTTATCGAACTGGTCGGTAACACCATCCTCATCCTTATCAGGCAGAACGGGATTGGGGAGTATCATGTGACGCGGATAAGAGAGCTCGTTGTAGCCATGGTCCAGCGGATTCATCCAGTAGAGTGGCTCTACGCTCTTCTTGTACTTGATATTGTAATTGATACTTACAGAGAAGTAGTTTACAGCATCGTTAGTGCGGCCGGAGCTGACCTGTGTACCCAGCATGGGACCGAAGCGGGTGCCATCGAGCCAGGGGTCGCGTGGGAAAACGAAACGTTCCTCCAACTGGATATTAAACTGCTTGTTGAACTTGTATTGAGCGCCGAAGCCAATGCTGGGAGCAAATGAAAGTGTTTTCTTGTCCAGGACCTTCGTATTGCCTGTGTTCTGTGCCGGAGTCTCGTACGACTTATCCATTCCGCTACGGAGTTCCTTGCGCACATTTTTAGGCTTTTCGTCGGGCTTTTTGACAATGGTATTAAAGTCGTATTTCTCGAACTTGTCGTTCAGTGAGTTGGCCCATGTTTTATAAGCCAGACCGCCAAGACCCAGATAACCGAAGAATGCGAGCTTGTTACGGTCGCGATGGAAGCTGATGTTACCTGCATTGAACATCATATCCAGATTGAGCATGGAAGACTCCATGCGGGTGGATCTGTATATGGGGTTGGCAGAGATAGCGCCGGTAGCCAGCTGTGCGGGTACATAGCCAAACCTTGTGTATGGACCATCATAACCATAGGTTTTCTGATAGTCCATGTTTTTAGCTACGCCATATATGTACTGCATGCGCAGTGAGAAGATATATCCTATAGACTTACGGACATTGACACTGAGACCGCCACCTCCTTTGCTCCACAGCATAACGCTGGGAATATTGCCTATAACATTGAAGGTGCCACCACCTACACCTACTTCCCACATGTTGCGTGGTTTGGGAGGGAATGCCTCCTGATGCTCCATGTACTGGTGATACTGCTTGCTGCGGAATTTAGGGTAGTATGCTGAGTCCATGATATCATAACCCTTGCCATGGTAGGTCATGTCACGGTTGGCCCATTGAAGGCCTGCGGGTTTAGCAGCCTGGCCGGATGCATTTTCGGTTTTGCTATCTCCTTTTTCATCTCCTTTTTTCGCCTTCTTTTCCTGTGCGGGAAGAGAGGCCGCCAAGCACATAGCAATACCTGTTATCAATAGAAACTTCCTGTCGAACATATTCTCAGATTTACATGGCAGATTTCCGCATACTATACAGGCAAAGGTATAGCCCAGGCGGGCAAAAAACAAGCTGCACAAGGTAATAACCAGCATTTTAGCGTTTTATTGCCACGCATGCGATGAGGCAATAAAAAATATGTTGCAATTAGAATTCTTTAGGCGACTTTTACACCCCGTAATGCAGCTCGTGTCATGCAACTGGTACAGAAAGTAATAGGTGAGGAACTGGCGCTGTTCGAAAAGAAATTTGCCGACAGTGTGAAGGGTGCCAACCCCCTGCTGGACCGCATCATGAAGTTTATCATTCGCAGAAAAGGTAAACAGATGCGTCCAATGTTCGTGTTTCTGTCGGCCCGCGTAGCGGGTAAGGTGACGGATGCCTCTTACCGTGCAGCATCACTCATAGAGCTGCTGCATACCGCTACGCTGGTGCATGATGATGTGGTGGATAACTCTATAAAGCGCCGTAACTTTTTCTCTGTAAATGCCCTGTGGAAAAACAAGATAGCAGTACTGGTAGGTGACTATCTGCTGTCGAAAGGGTTGCTGCTGTCTATAGACAATGGCGACTACCGCATACTGCAAATAACATCGCGGGCAGTAAAAGAGATGAGTGAGGGGGAGCTGATGCAGATGGAGAAGGCCCGCAGGCTGGACATAGATGAGTCTGTGTACTTTGACATCATTCGTGCGAAGACGGCATCTCTGCTGGCATCGGCATGCGCATCCGGTGCATACTCGGCTACTGAGAGTGATGAGATAGCAGAGCGTTTCAGACTATTTGGGGAGAAGGTAGGTATTGCCTTCCAGATAAAGGATGACCTGTTTGACTACGGGCAGGACAATATAGGCAAGCCTACGGGTATAGACATTAAAGAGAAGAAGATGACACTGCCGCTGATATATGCACTACAGCATGCATCGGCAGCAGATAAGCGGCGGATCATATACATAGTAAAGAACAACAGCACAGACCGTAATAAGGTAAATGAGGTGATAAGTTATGTGCAGGGATCGGGTGGTATAGAATATGCCCGGGAGAAGATGCTGGCCTATAAGCAGGATGCACTGAATATACTGAATGACTTTCCCGAATCGGATGCACTGAATGCTATGAAGGAGCTGGTAGATTATGTGATAGACCGCAAGTACTAGCCATCAAAAAGCCGGCTATGCAGCCGGCTGTATTTTTTACCATTCCATACCGGGATAGGCTCGCTGCAGGAACTGCATCTCTGCCAGGATGAATCCCATATTTTCAGAGTGTATACCGTCTTTACCACCCTGCTGCATCCATGTGCCTGAGGGCAGGCTAAGGGTAGCCTCGTCCAGTATCTCCTTTACTCTGTTTTGCCAGAGGGGAGCTATCTGCGCGATATCTACACCATAACCGGCTGCGAGCGCTTCCTGCTCTGCGGCGCTCATGGTAAGCATCTCTCCTGTATACATCCACATATTGTCGATAGCCTGCTGCATGCGGCTGTGGCTTTCTTCTGTGCCATCGCCAAGGCGGATGACCCATTCACTGCTCCAGCGCAGGTGGTATGTAGTTTCCTTCAGCGATTTGGCGGCTATTGCTGCCAGTGCCGCATTGCTGCTATGCTGCAGGGCGCTGAAATAGAAATAATGAAAAGCGTCGTAGTAGAATGAGCGTGCAATGGTGCAGGCCCAGTCGCCATTGGGCTGCTCTGTAAGCAACAGATTGCGGAAGTCGCCACTGTCGCGGAGGTAGGCAAGGTCATCCTCATCTACAGGTGTGCCGGCAGCAACAAGTGCATTAATAGCTACAGAGGTAAATGCCGATGTTTTCTGAGCATCGGGCAGCTGATTAAACAGCTCTGCTGCATACTGGTACAGACTACGTGCACGGCCCAGATGGTCCAATGCGGTATTGGTAATAGCAATATCCTGTTCCAGTATGGGGCCGTGGCCGGTCCATTCACTGATGCGGTGGCCCAGTATGAGGGCATCATCGGCCAGACGCAGTGTATATATCAGACTCATTTTTTGAGTAGTACTTAGTGTGTTATAATTCTATGCCGGTATTACATGTACTTTACCTCGTCGGGCAGATCGTAGAATGTAGGGTGGCGGTATATCTTGTCGGTAGCGGGCTCATAGAGCGAGGCTGCCTCACCGGGATCTGATGCACGAATGTGTTTGCTTTCTACAACCCATATACTTACACCCTCCATGCGGCGAGTATAAACATCGCGGGCATTTTCTATTGCCATCTGTGCATCGGCAGCATGCAGGCTACCGGCATGTTTGTGGTCCAGACCTGCCTTGCTGCGTATAAACACCTCCCACAGAGGCCATTCATTTTTATTCTGTTGTGACATAGTCAATTTGAAATATTGTACATGAACTGATGTGACGCATTATTTGTAACCTGTTCCGGATACATGCACCACATCAGATATGGAAGATGTATTGTGTTATGCGGCTTCGGCAGCCTTGTTTTTCTTCTTAGCAGCATAGGCCATAGCGGCATCGCGTACCCACTGACCTTCGTTCCATGCTTTGTTACGGGCTTCGAGGCGCTGCTTGTTACAGGGTCCGTTACCTTTTACCACATTCCAGAATTCGTCCCAGTTTATCTTGCCGAAGTCGTAATGACCGCGCTCTTCGTTCCATTTAATCTCAGGGTCGGGCATATCCAGTCCCAGTACTTTAGCCTGTTCTGTAGTAACATCTACAAACTTCTGGCGAAGCTCATCATTGGTGAAACGCTTTATGCGCCACCTTACGCTCTGCTCTGTATGCGGGCTTTCTGCATCGGGCGGGCCGAACATCATGAGTGATGGCCACCACCAGCGGTTAAAGGCATCCTGTGCCATTTTGCGCT
The DNA here is from genome assembly GCA_030427635.1 of Bacteroidia bacterium. GTDB lineage: Bacteria > Bacteroidota > Bacteroidia > Chitinophagales > Chitinophagaceae > Nemorincola. The sequence goes on along the minus strand of JAUIBA010000013.1, from coordinate 61,092 downwards.
GCACTTCAGTACCTTTTGAGAGGGTGAGCATTATTTCAAATCCCTGACGCTGGTGGAAGCTTTCTTCCTTACATACGCGTACCATAGCACGGGCATACGGGCCATAGGATGTGCGGCATAGCGGCACCTGGTTCATGATGGCGGCGCCATCTACCAGCCAGCCTATGGCGCCTATATCGGCCCACGTGAGGGTGGGGTAGTTAAATATAGAAGAGTACTTGGCTTTTCCTGTATGGAGCTGGTCGTACATCTCGTCGCGGCTGATGCCCAGTGTTTCTGCTGCGCTGTAGAGGTAAAGACCGTGACCGGCCTCGTCCTGTACCTTGGCCAGCAGTACTGCCTTGCGGCGCAATGATGGAGCACGGGTTATCCAGTTGCCTTCCGGCAGCATACCTATTATCTCGCTATGCGCGTGCTGCGATATCTGGCGGATGAGTGTTTTCCGGTAGTTGTCCGGCATCCAGTCCTTTGGCTCAATAGCTATCTCACGGTCTATAAGACTATCAAAGTGCTCCTGAAAAGAGTGTACCGTCATGTGTTAGAAATATTTTATTTAGTGTACAAATATACGCCATTCCACCCTTTGAAACTGCGGTATCAGGCAAAGAGATTGCCCTGTGCAGCCAGGCCGGAGTGTTTCCGCTCATGGCTGAGCAGCCACTGCTTGCGCTGCAGCCCGCCACCATAACCGGTAAGGCTGCCATTGCCACCTATAACCCTGTGGCAGGGGATAATAATGGCTATGCCATTTTCGCCATTGGCACCGGCTACAGCGCGTATAGCTTTTTCATTGCCCAGAAATACAGATTGCTGTTTGTAAGAGCGGGTTTCGCCATAGGGTATCTGCAGCAGACCGTTCCATACCTGCTGCTGGAAAGCTGTACCTGCAAGGTGCAGGGGAATATCGAAGGTTTTACGCTGCCCGGAGAAGTATTCATTCATCTGAGCCTCCAATATGGAAAAAAGCGCATGCTCCCCTTCGGCAAATGTATCGCCGGTATGGGTTTCTATGCGTTTCATGATGCTATCTATACTGCGCCGGTACTGGAAGTCGAACAGGCATATACCAGTATCAGTAGCGCCTATGCGCATTACTCCAAGGGGCGTATCTATATGTTTCAGCGCTATCACAGGTGGTATTACCAGTCTTTATCGGGGCGTACAGGTGCGCCTTTTTCCTTGCGCATTTTATCCTGTAGTTTTTTCTCTTCGTTCTGCAGGGCGTTCAGTACCTGCTCAGCGGTTTTCTTATCAATATTGGCTTTGGGCTGTGCCTGAGGCTGCTCCTGGTCTTTGTTCTTATCGTCTTTATTATCGTTCTGCTGGTCTTTCTGGTCTTTGTCTTTATTCTTGTCCTTATCCTTGTCTTTATCCTTATTCTGATTGTCCTTGTTCTTATCCTGCTGGTCTTTGTTCTTATCCTTGTTTTTATCGTCTTTCTTCTGCTGGTCCTGCTTTGCTTTCATTTTTTCGGCATAGGACAGGTTGTATTTGGCATCCATATCCTGCGGATTGTTTCGCAGGGTCTTTTTGTAGGCTTCAATGGCTTCATCCCATTTCTTTTCGGCCATCCATGTGTTACCTATATTATAGTTGGCGGCGGCTTTGCCTTCTTTTTCTTTAGCAATCTTTTCTGTCATTGCCATCACCTTACGGGATGAGTCGTACTTCTTCAGGTTATACAGGCTGTTTCCCAGATTGAAAAGGCCCGGAGTATAGTCTGGTTTTTTGCTAAGTGCTTTAGTATAGTAGTCGGCAGCCTTTTTATAATTGCCTTTGTTGTACTGCTCATTACCGTTGAGTATGCTGAATTTGTCCTGAGCATGTGTATTAAAGGCACAGGTGAGCGCCAGCAGGAAGGTTACGGCCTGCATGGCCCATACCCGGCCTGCATTGCTGCGGCAGTGTATTATATTGTTGCTATGCAGTTTCATTCTGTTTTGATTTTTTAGGGTTACCGGCACCGGGGATGGTCCACTCCAGCAGCAGCAGCAGCAGCCCTACCGCCAGGAAATACTGGAAGTAGCTGGTATAATCGGTGAACATGATGCTACCCAGGTTTTTCTGCTCCATACCTTCCAGTGAGCTATTCAGTTTTTCGGCAACTGCATCGGAATTCTGAAGTAAAGAGTAGGTGCCACGTCCTGCACGGGCGATCGATTTCAGTTCTTCTTCATTGAGCTTACTGATAACAGGGTTGCCGTTTTCGTCCAGTTTTACAGAGCGTGTCTGAGGGTCGAAGAGGGTAGTACCCTGTGGTGAACCAATACCAACAGTATGTATCATTACCCCCTCGGTAGCAGCAGCTTTAGCCAGCTCCAGTGCATGCTCGTCATGGTCTTCACCGTCAGATATGATAATCATGGATTTGAACTTACGCTCATTGCGCGTAAAAGACTCTGTACCCATTTGTATAGCTTCAGATATTACGGTACCCTGATAGGGGACTATATCAGGAGTTACGCTTTGTAATATCATCTTCAGAGATGCATAGTCTACCGTGAGCGGTACCTGCATGTATGCCTTACCTGCAAAAACTATGAGGGCTACGCGGTCATTTTTCAGCTTGTCGGTAAGGCTCATAATCAGCTGTTTGGCACGGGTGAGCCTGTCTGGCTGTATATCTTTGGCCAGCATACTCTTACTCACATCCAGCGCTATGACCACATCCACACCTTTGCGCTCGCTTTTTTCGGTTTTGTCGCCCATGCGCAGATTGGCCCAGCCGAAAACAATGGCTGTGAATGCTATAGCCAGCAGTATGAACCGCGTGGTACTGCGGCCGGGTATGTAACCCAGTATCTGCCGGCTTACAATTTCTTCCGTACCTATCTGCTGCAATTTTTTGCGGCGCCAGTATATGCCGGCTATAAACAATACCACCAGTACAGGTAGTAATGCCAGCAGGTATAAATATTCTATATGCTGAAACTGAAACATAGAGGGTTACAAATTTAGCAGGCAGGCTTATAAATATGCAATCAAAGAAATGTGATTTTTATTTTCTTTAACAAGGCAGTTGTCTCTTACTGTCTGTGTGACGGGTGTTTTATTGTGCAATGCCCGTTGGGCATTGGTTGTGTGTGCTAGCAGCAGATATAATAGTTATCTTCGCACTCCTTTTTCAATCATATATTATTATGTATCGTACACACACATGTGGTGAGCTGCGTATGCAGCATGTGGGAACAGAAGTAACACTGGCCGGATGGGTACAGGCAGTGCGGAAATTTGGCAGTATCACCTTTACCGACCTGCGTGACCGTTACGGTATCACACAGCTATACTTTAACGAGCAGCTCAATGAGCGCCTGGATGCTACGCCTACAGGCAGGGAATATGTGCTGCAGGCTATGGGTAAAGTGATAGAGCGTACCAACAAGAATGGTAAAATACCTACCGGTGATGTAGAAATAGAGATTACAGACTTTAAGATACTGAATGCTGCTGCTACACCACCGTTTACTATAGAGGAAGATACGGATGGTGGTGACGAACTGCGCATGAAATACCGCTATATGGACCTGCGCAGGCCTACGCTAAAGCGTAATATGGAGCTGCGCTACCGTGTAAACCGCTCGGTACGTAACTACCTGGATACAATGGGGTTCTGGGATATAGAGACACCATTCCTGATACGCAGTACCCCGGAAGGTGCACGTGACTTTGTGGTGCCCAGCCGTATGAATGAGGGCCAGTTTTACGCGCTGCCGCAGAGCCCGCAGACATTTAAGCAGCTGCTGATGGTGAGCGGTTATGACCGTTACTACCAGATAGTAAAATGCTTTAGAGATGAGGACCTGCGTGCCGACCGCCAGCCGGAGTTTACTCAGGTGGACTGTGAAATGAGTTTTGTAGAGCAGGAAGATGTATTACAGACATTTGAGGGGTTATTTAAGCACGTGTTTCGTGATGTAAAGGGTGTAGAGATAACAGATGCTTTCCCCCGCATGACCTGGGATGATGCGATGTGGTATTATGGTAATGACAAGCCGGATATCCGGTTTGAGATGAAGATAGCTAACCTGAAGACGCCTGTATATGGTAAGCGTGCAAGTGAGGAGGAGCCTTCGCATCTGTGGCAGGGAGCGTTTCCGGTATTTAACTCTGCTGAAACGATAATGGCCATTGCTGTACCTGGCTGTGCCGAGTACACACGCAAGCAGCTGGATGAGCTGACAGAATGGGTGAAGCGCCCGCAGATAGGCATGAGCGGTGTAGTAAACATCAAGTGTAATGCTGATGGCAGCTATAAAAGCTCAGTAGATAAGTTTTATGACGGGGACAGGCTGAAAGCAATAGCTGCATACTGCGGTGCAGGAGCCGGAGACCTGATACTGCTGCTGGCAGGCAATGAGGGCCGTACCCGCAAAGCCATGAGTGAGCTGCGCCTGGAGATGGCGAACAGGCTGGGGATGCGTAACCCGGATGTTTACCGTCCGTTGTGGGTGATTGATTTTCCCCTCTTTGAGCATGATGAAGAGGCTAACCGCTGGGTAGCAAGGCACCATCCCTTTACCTCGCCAAAGCCGGAGCATATAGCATGGATGGACGATCTGAGTAAATATGACGACATAAAAGCCAATGCTTATGATATAGTACTGAATGGAACAGAAATAGGAGGTGGCTCTATACGTATATTCCACAGAGAGCTGCAGGAAAAAATGTTTGCAGCACTGGGAATGAGCAAGAAGGAAGCACAGGAAAAATTTGGGTTTCTGCTGGGTGCATTTGAATATGGCGCTCCGCCACATGGAGGTATTGCATTTGGTTTTGACCGCCTGTGTGCTTTACTGGGCGGACAGGAGAGCATTCGTGACTTCATAGCATTCCCTAAAAACAATGCCGGCAGGGATGTGATGCTGGATGCACCATCGGAAATAGATGATGTGCAGAAAAAAGAGCTGGGTCTTTAATTGTTTTGATTTATATAAGCTGCCAGAGGGTGTCTCATATTTTTGAGACACCCTCTGGCGTATTGGTTATATCTGATTATACTTTTCTGGTTAGATATGCTGACAGGCTTCTGTCAAATATGCTGGTCCATCCGGTAGCGAAATTGTGTGGGGCGAGGTCAGGATGGGTGGTGCCGAATGATTCCAGACCCGAATGTGTGAGCCGTACACGGGTTTTGTCGCCATCTTCAAACAATTCCCATGTCACCAATGAATCGCCGGGATAGCCTTCATAACGCCATGTGTGGGATAGTTTCTGAAGCGGGATGACTTCTGTAACCCGGCAGAGGTGCAGATACTGTACACAATCATTACCACCCATAAAGCTGAACTCATAACCGGGTTCGGCACGAAAGCCGGGCAGGTCAAAGTACCACTCTTTCATGCATGCACTGTCTGTGATGGCCTGCCATACCAGAGATATGGGGGCGGTGTAAATACGTTCTATTACGAATGGTTGTGTACTCATAGCTTACTTTTTTGTTTTTGGATACTTGTTGTTATTTTATATGAAACCAAAAGGTTTCACAAATGTATGCACGTTTCTGAAAAAAGCAAACGGGATTGTTAAAGCTTATGCAAAATGGCGATAGAATGACGTAGGCATAAATCCACGGGTAGCGGACAAGCGTATATACTCTTAAATTTGACAAACATGAAAAAGCTATTTCGTTTTTGCATGCCGCTTCTGGCAATGATGCTACAACTACAGGCCTGTGCGCAGAAGGATAACTTCCATTCTTCAAAAACATTTAAAGAGATGACAACTGCTACAAATAACGAGACAATGCATAAGGAAGAGGTGGCAACCTTTGGTGCGGGATGTTTCTGGTGTACAGAAGCCCAGTTTCAGATGCTGAAAGGCGTGCGGCTGGTAGAGTCGGGGTATAGCGGGGGACATGTAACCAACCCGACATATAAGCAGGTGAGTACCGGTAGTACCGGCCATGCCGAAGTATGTAATATTTACTATGATCCTGCGGTGATAAGCTATGATGAGCTGCTGGCAGCGTTCTGGACCAGCCATGACCCTACCCAGCTAAACAGGCAGGGGAATGATGTGGGAACACAATACCGCTCAGTAATATACTACCATAATGAGGAGCAGCACCAGAAAGCTGACGCCTATAAGAAAAAGCTGAATGAGGAAAAGGCATGGGACAGGCCAGTGGTTACTGAGATATCTGCCTTCGGGGAGTTTTATAAGGCAGAAAACTATCATCAGAACTATTTTAACGACAACAAGACGCAGCCTTACTGCCAGATGGTGGTGCAGCCCAAGGTGGAGAAGTTTAAGAAAGTATTTGGCAATAAGCTGAAATAAGTATGTGGAATAAACAGTTAAAAAGCGGGGGCAATCCGGTATTGCTCCCGCTTATCTGTAATTTTGCATCTCTGTAAATAGCAATAGCGCACATGAAGTCATTTAACGTACCTGTACATTACCGTAGCCCGCTGGTGAGCGCGATAAAAGCAAAGCGTAAAGCGGACGACAAGATGAAGCGGGACTTTACCCCCACTACGCTGCAAATAGGCACCCTGCAGGTGATACTGGCGCGTCATTTCGGTTTCTGTTATGGTGTAGAGAATGCAATAGAAATAGCCTTTCGCGCGGTAGATGAAAATCCGGGTAAGCGTATTTTTTTGCTGAGTGAAATGATACATAACCCGGGGGTGAATGCTGACCTGATAGCGCTGGGTGTACGTTTTATAATGGACACAAAAGGAAAAATGCTGCTGGACTGGGATGAGCTGACGGCTGAAGATGTGGTAATCATTCCTGCATTTGGCACGACCCTGGAGCTGGAGGCAACACTGCGCAGCAAGGGCATAGACCCTACGAAATATGAAACCACGTGTCCGTTTGTAGAGAAGGTATGGAACCGTGCAGGAAAGATAGGGGATGATGGCTACACAATAGTGGTGCATGGAAAGCCAGGGCATGAGGAAACCAGAGCTACATTCTCGCACAGTAAGGCGCATACCCCCACGGTAGTAGTGAAGGATATGGCGCAGACAGAGCTGCTGGGGCAGTATGTAACAGGTGCACTACCGGCAGAGGGGTTTTACCGTGACTTTGAGGGGCAATATTCGGCAGGGTTTGATGTGACAAAAGACCTGGGACGTATAGGAGTGGTAAACCAGACTACTATGCTGGCCAGTGAAACACAGGCCATAGCCGACTATCTGAAGCAGGTAATAACAACCCACTATGCATTGCCTCAGGAGCGATGGGCTGAACGGTTTGCAGATACAAGAGATACCCTTTGCTATGCTACCAATGATAACCAGGGAGCTGTGCAGGGCATGCTGGAGCAGCAGGCCGATGTGGCACTGGTGATAGGTGGCTATAACAGCTCCAATACTTCCCACCTGGCAGAGCTGTGTGAGCAGCGGTTACCAACCTATTATATCAGTGATGAACACTGTCTGGTGTCGGCAAAGGAAATACGACACTTTGATATGCATGCACATGCTGAAAAAGTGAGTACCGGTTATTTACCAGAGTCAGTGCCGCTAAGCGTGATGATTACATCAGGGGCATCGTGTCCTGACGCACTTGTGGATAGAGTAATACAGCGGCTGGCAGCTATTACCGGCAATGAAGTGCATTTTGGAGAGGTGGTGACTCAGTGGCAGTAAACCTTACGGCTATTTTGCCGGTGCGGTACGATAATAACTGCGTACAATGGACGAGCCATTACTACCGGCTACCGTATCGCGATGGATAATATCACCGGTATCTTCTGTAAGCGACCCGGTTTTGTTATTAAGGTAATCCACGCAAAGCCATTTATTACTTCCTATACGGTCGTACCGGTTTATGATACGGCTTACCGGTAATGGTTGCTGAACACCTGAGGCATCTTTATAGGTATGTTCCGTATCGGTATAACCCCTGAGTAAGGAGATAAACTTCAGGTCCCGGTAATTGGTAAGCGTATCGGGGTTAATGAGCTCGTGGGCTGCATTATAGTACTCATAGCGGTATATGGTGTCATTGAATACTCCGGCATGCATACATATATCAGGAAGCAATACTGTTTTGAAAGTGCTGCCAGCTGTGGCCTGCCGGCCGAATACATCCATGGGGTCGTCAATGACGTAGTTAAATACCGGTATGTCTTCTTCTTCTTTTGCCTTCTTTTTTTTCCTGCCCTGACTCATAGCACTAAACGGCAGGCATAGAACAGCTGCCAGTAAAAAAAGGCGGGAAACCGGATAACGGGATGAAAGCATCATGCAGGCAAGATACTTACTTAATGCAAAAGGCGGAATGAGTCAAAGAAGCGGCTCATGTCTTCATTGACAGCATAGTTCTTCTTGGCAACTACTACGAGGTCGAACAGCTTGCCATCTGCAACACAAATTTTTACAGATACTGAGGTGTTTCCTTTAGGAGCATCATAGAAGAAGGCGCGGCCAGGATAGCCATTAAACTCTATTGGCTGCGATTCTATAATATCGACTTCAGAAAAGTCTTTCATGCGCATGTCTACAGCACTATCCAATACTCTATTCAGTCTGTCGGGATTGGTAATTACAGATGTGGGGCAATCTACATAACTGACTTCAAAAAGCTTGAATTTATCAATTGCAAAGCTGGATGGCTTCCAATGAACAAAATGTCGTGTCTGCTTGCCGAAAACCGTTACTTCTTTTTTGTCTACTTTTTCTATAGGCGCAGGCATTTCAATACTGAAATTACCTTCTGTTATCTGATGTGTTTTCCAGCCCCTGTCGTCATGAGAGCAGGAGCTAAATGCAAAGACAAAAGATATAAGAACAATGAGGTACTTCATGCCAATAGGATATTTTATTGTAAAATAGGTGTCAGCCGGCAAATTTCCAATTGAAATAATATCAGGAAGCAGCATGCTGCTTCCTGATACCAGCATGCAAATTTACTTTTTTTCTTTTCCAGCGTCAACCTTATTTGCTTTGTAGCGTTTATCGGGCTGGCCATCTTTGCGCACCGGGCCGGAAGGAACATTCTTTGCTGCCTCTTTATTTTCCTTGTATCGCTTGTCGGGCGTGCCATCTTTTTTTATTTTCCGACCGTCATCTGTTTTTGTGGTACCGGTTGTCTGTTTGGGGGCTTCGGTACCTTTTTTCTTACTCTGTGCAAAAGTGGCAGCGGTAAGCGCCATAACAGTGGTAATGAGGATGATTATCTTTTTCATTTTATATAATTTATCCAAAGCTAGCACACAGCAGCATGCTAAATTCATTACAAATTGTTATTAATTAGTTCTTTACAATTGATGATAATGCAGCCTCTGAACAAAGGCTAACGACATGGGATATTGTGGCTGATATATTGTTTTTTACTTTTGTACGTTAGCCGTATTGCACTACTTTTGCGGGCAAACACCCCCGTTACCGGATATAGTAATGTGATAGTGCGGTGGCTGATTTTCTATGAATAATTTAGGTGTAAAGGCTACCAGCAAACAGATACTCAGGTTAGCAGCTCCCATATCATTGTCTCTCCTTATTCCTCAGGTAAGCTTCTTTACCAATACTGTTTTTCTGGGCAGGCTGGGTGAGCGTGAACTGGGTGTAAATGGCATTACAGGTGTATTCTTTCTCATATTGTCCATGATCAGTTACGGCTTATCGAGCGGTATACAGATACAAATGGCCAGAAGAGCAGGGGAGGGAGACGAAAAAAAGCTGGCACATCTGCTTACTAACGGGGCTATGCTTTCCATTATGTTTTCGCTGGGACTGATGCTGCTTACTTTATGGATGGTACCAGTACTGTTTGGGTTCAGCCTGAGTGACGGGCTGAACTTTGAGCTGAGTGTTAACTTCATTTATATAAGGGTGTGGGGTTTGCCATTTCTGGCACTTACGCAGTTGCTGTATTCTTTCTTTATATCTATCAGCAAGTCGCGCATGCTTATATATGGCTCACTTGCGGCAACTATTACCAACATATTACTTGATTACCTGCTCATATTTGGTAAGTGGGGCTTTCCTGAAATGGGTTTTTCCGGTGCGGCTGTAGCTTCTGTAATATCTGAGATTGTCGGGCTACTCACCATGGCAGGAATATATATAGGGCAGCGGCTTTATATAGATTATCCGCTTTCCGGCTTTCTGCACTTTGATATAGACTTATCCAAGCGTTCACTGAGGGTGGCAGCACCGCTCATTGTACAGTTTTTGTTCAGTATAGGTGGATGGCTGGTGTTCTTTTTCTTTATAGAGCATCTGGGCGGGCAGGCATTGGCCGCATCTCAGTTGCTCCGTAATATTTTCGGCATTGTAAGTGTAGGTACATGGGCGCTGGCTACTACCTGCAATACTATGGTGAGTAATATAATAGGGCAGGGGCGGCAGCATGAAGTGGTGCAGCTGGTGTGGAAGATAGCCAAACTCAGCTTTGTATATGCCCTGATATTATGCGGCATACTGCTGGTAGGTGCGCATGGTTTCCTTTCGGTATATACAGGTGATGAGGGCCTTATACAGTATGCCATTCCCAGCCTGAGGGTGATAGTAGTAGCAACCCTTATTATGTCTGTATCTACAGTAGTATTCAATGGTGTGGTAGGCACGGGCAATACAATAGTAAACCTTACTATGGAGATGACCTGTGTAGGTACCTATCTTGTATACTGCTACTTCATTATCAGGGTAATGCAAAGCCCGCTTTACCTGTGCTGGGGAGCAGAGTTCGTTTACTGGACGGCATTGCTGCTGGGCTCAGTGTTTTATCTCTACAGCGGACGCTGGAAGAATAAAGAAATATAGCTATTAGCAGCAGGCGTTCAGACCGTGCCTGCTACCATTTTTTGCTTCCATTCGTTGAGCTCATCGGTAAGCTCCTGTGCAGTGATGCCGTTATGGCTCTCGTCATAAACACACGCTCCATTTACAATTATCAATGCCTGAGGTGACTCGTGGTGAACCTGATAGTCATCGGCAATTTTCATTGAAACCGGGCGATGAGTTATCACATTGAGCAGATAGCAGGGCATATCAGTATCCTGCATTTTCTCTACTCTGGCTTTAGCCATATTGCTGATAGAGCAGCGTGGGCTGTGTTTGAAAATCAGTACCGGACTTTTACGGCTGTTTGCTATTATTTCCTGTTCCTGTCCTTCGTTTATCAGTTCTGTCCAATTCATAATGTGCAAAGGTAGCAGGAGTGCTGCCTTTGCACATTATACCACTATTGAAGTATTTTATTTTCTATTGTTCCTGATTATTTCCGCGTAGCTTCTATGAGCCATGTGAGGGGGATGCGCCCTTCTGCACCGGTTATTTTGTACTGACATGGGGCTGTTTCTGTCATATTGCCAAAACAGTTGCACGGGCTGTAATCCAACTCTGAGAGGTGGGTAATGGTAAGGCCGTTATCAATGAGTGCCTGTAATACATCGCTCATGCTATGATTCCATGTTACAGATGGCAGGGCAATGTCGGCATTACGGTCGGCATAGGTGCCTTGTTCGGTTTCGTATATAGGTCCATTATTAAAATAGGGATAGGTAATGGCAGTAAAGTTGTCATCGAACATAAGTGCTACCGGATGGGTATCGGCAAATATGAGTCTGCCACCGGGCCTGAGACAGCGTGCAATATTTGATGCCCATAACTTTACATCGGGCAGCCATACGATAGTACCATAGGAGGTGAAAACAATATCATATCGGTCAGACAACGATGCCGGAAGGTTACAAACATCAGCACATATAAAGTCTGCATTCAGATTAAGATCTCCGGCGGCTTGTGTGGCATATGCAATAGCTGCAGGCGAGATGTCAACTCCGGTAACAATAGCGCCCATACGAGCCAGTGAGAGCGTATCCTGGCCAAAGTGGCACTGAAGGTGGAGTAAACGCAGGCCGGCTACATTACCCAGAATAGCAAGCTCAGGCTCGTGTAGTGTGTTTTTTCCCTGCCTGAATGCTGCATCGTCATAGAAAGCAGAGGTAGTATGTATTTCCGTGCGCCTGTTCCACAAGGCGCTGTTGGTGGTAAGATAATTATCTGGTGTCATGATGTGATAGTGTATGTTTAAATGCAGAACAGCCGGCAAGTGCCCGGCTGTTCATAATAAAGGTATCAATACTAGGATGATTTTTTGTCAGCCTCTTTTTTTGACTCTTCTTTTGCGCCTTTGTTGCACTCTTTACCATGGCTTTTGCCTTTGCAGCAAGCAGCACCTTCTTTTGCACATTTAGCACCTTTCTTTTTGCAGCAGTTCTTTCCGTCAGCAAATGCACCGCCAGACAGCATAAGTACTGAAGCGAGCAACAGTGTTATTTTTTTCATGTTCATTTTGATTTTAAAAGGTAAAAGTACTATTTTCTGATATTCAGAACTTTTATAATCGGGAATTTAGCTAAATGTTGTGGGCGATAACGGTTACACCGCCTTTTACCACATCTCCTATTTTTACATCTACTTTGGTGCCCAGTGGCAGAAAAAGGTCTACTCTGGAGCCAAACTTAATAAAGCCAAATTCATCATTCTGCTTTACTGCATCGCCTTCTTTTACATAGAAGCATATGCGGCGGGCCAGAGCGCCGGCTATCTGGCGCATAAGGATATCTCCATTGTCATTGCCCAGTACAATAGTGGTACGTTCATTTTCTGTAGATGACTTAGGGTGCCATGCTACCAGATATTTGCCAGCATGGTATTTCATGTACTTTACCACACCACTTACCGGATTACGGTTTACATGCACATTGATAGGAGACATAAATACAGATACCTGAAGCCTTTTATCTTTAAAATATTCCGGCTCATAGGTTTCTTCTATAACTACTACTTTACCGTCGGCGGGGCAAATTATCTTGTTTTCGCCATGTACCATATTACGTACCGGCAGGCGGAAGAATATCACCACCCAGAACCATAGCAGAAACAGTATAAATGTAATGGAAGCCGATAGCCAAGAGAGGGCGTCAGGGATAAAATGACTGGCGGTCCATGCCAGTGCCAGCCATAATGCGGTGGCGATAAGAATATACATGTACCCTTCGCGATGAATCTTCATACTGTCTGTTTAAAGCGCAAAGGTAACAAAACAAGTGTGCGGCAGTACATTACTTATCTGCCGGGGCAGGAGAAATATGTTTCCCGGTCAGGCGGCAGGAAAAACCAAGACTGAATATGCTCAGCTTATCGTATCCGGCATCGGCATAGAGGCTGAAAACGGGGTTGATGTAATATCTTACTCCGGCCTTGAGGATGGGCTGTATGGTATGTGATTTTCGCTCCATCAATGTATCGTCGGATATGCTGCGTGTTTCCAGTATATTATTCAGACACAGGCCGCCACCTACAAAAACATCCAGTTTGGGAGCATTAAGCAGATGGTTGAAATGGTAGTATGCAGTAACGCCAGCATTGAGCAGGCGCCATTTGTTAGGCACATAACGGCGGATAGGGTCGTTATACCCTTGTGTTACCTTATGGGAGTTAAACAGCAGTGTGCTGTAGCCAAATGATACACCCAGGCTTACGCGATTGCTTATACCATATTCGCCGCGGAGATAAACGGGAATAAAGCCTGTAACATTGCCTTTTTCGTAGCCCGCAGGCACTGTATATTCATTACGGTAGCTGTTCAGAAATCCGGCAGAAAATCCGGCAATATAGTCGCCTCTTCCAAAGGTTGCAGCAGTATGTGCCGGTATGGGGCGTATATGGTCTTTATTCTCCTGAGCTCCGGCATGGAAGGAGATGAATGTGGCAATGACTATAGTGCAGAAGTGGGTCTTCATATATATGTGGCAAGCTACTAAAAGAAACGGGATTTTGCACAGATTATTGCTGTGGCAGTGAAGCGATGATGGTATGAACTGAAAAAGAGAAATCCCGCAGTAATGCGGGATTTCTCAGATTTATTTATTTGAGTAACGGGGTAAGACTTATTCGTCTTCGTCCCTGCTACGCTGCTTACGCTTTGGTTTTGGAGCTGCATCATCTTCATCCTCCATAGTATCCAGCTTTCTGTGATGAACTTCATCACCTGGCTCATGGTGAGCGTGCATTTTATGACCGCAGTTGAAGTTTTTGCTCAGACCGAAGTTGAAATGATCAAACCTTCCGAAAGTAAAGTTCAGGTTATTGTTGCTGTATGTAGCGCCGTCTCCTTTGGTAGTAGTGTAGTCAAGACCACCTACAGAGAAGTTCATTGCGATACCACGACCTACATTTACACCGATAGCAGGATAAAGGCGTGTGTAAACACCATTATACTTATCAGTAGCAGGGTTGCCACCCATAGTAGTGTAGCCACCTACATAGGAGAACTCATACTGAGCAAACCAGAAGAATATTTCGCTGCGACGGATGTACTGAGAGTAACGTGCGAATGCACCTGCTCCGTACATGTTCATCGTAGTTTTGTCACCTGCTGATGTTTTGGTAGCATCCTGACCCCAGCTGATGTTTACACCCACAGTCCAGTTGTGATTGAACTGGTAACCAACGCCTGGCGTAGCATTCCATGTTGTATTCTTCTGAAGTGAAGGCAGTCTTTGCTGATGAAGGCCAACATCGCCATACAGCAGGATGCTTCTCGGTTCCTGTGCGTTAGCTGTTACTACAGTTCCCGCAGCCAATAAAGCGAGGATCAGTTTTTTCATATTTCTGAAGTGTGTTTTGTGAATTATTCATGCAAATATAATCGCCATTTTCAAAAAACCATAACTTTTGCAAATTTTCTTTTTGCCTATATAAATCGGGCGAAAGTCGCAGTGAATATGGTTTAAGAGCCTATCCGTGGTATTATTTCTTCAGGTTTTATCGTGCATCGAAGTCAATCATTACCCTTTCTGTGCGTGGGTGAGCCTGACAGGTGAGTACATATCCTTTCTCTATCTCATCATGTTCCAATGCATAATTTACTTCCATTTCCACTTCTCCTTCTGTCACTTTTGCTCTGCATGTGCAGCATACACCGCCTTTGCAGGCATAAGGGAGGTCGGCACCGGCCTTGAGCGCTGCATCCAGTATGGTTTCTCCGTTAAAGCCTACTTCCATATCAAATGTGGCACCATCGAGTGTGATGCTGACTTTGCTGCGGGGCCCGGAATCCTCACCATGTGCTGAGACCCATGTTTCATGGGCGGCTTTAGGCTGGTCGGGGGAGGTGAATAGTTCTATATGGATTTTAGCCGTAGGCATTCCCATTTCTATGAGTTGCTGTCGTACAGAAAGTATCATTTCTTCAGGACCGCAAATGAAGCATTCGTCTATGGTAGAAAGGTCAATAATTTTTTCACAGAACTCGGCACATTTGCCGGCACCGAGTCTGCCACTGAACAGGGGAATATCCATGTATTCGCGGCTCAGTACATGATACAGCTTCAACCGTAGCATGTACTTGTTTTTCAGTCCTTCTATTTCTTCCCGGAAAATTATACTGTTACGGCTACGGTTGCCATATATAAGTGTGAAGGTGCTTTCCGGGTCCTGCTCCAGCACCGTCTTCATGATGCTTAATACCGGAGTAATGCCGGAACCAGCCACGAATGCCATGTAATTCTGAGGGCCTTTATTCCTGTTTTTTGGTGTAAAGTTGCCGAGAGGGGGCATTACATCCAGTGTGTCGCCTTTTTTTAGCTGTTCATTGGCCCAGGTAGAAAATTTCCCATTTTCCACCTTTTTAACAGCAACTCTTAGTTCCCCTTCGTGTGGGACAGAACATATAGAGTAGGAACGGCGTACTTCTGTGCCATTAAGAGTGGTTCTGAAGGTGAGGTATTGACCTGGCTCAAACCGGAATGTTTCGCTCAGTGCTGCCGGGATGTTAAATGAAACAGATACGCAATCGGCGGTCTCTGAACGAACCTCCTTTACCGTAAGCGGATGAAATTTCAGTGCTGACATAATAGAGGCGCAAATGTAACTGAAAAATCAGAAGAGGAACGAAGACAACGTCAATCAGAGTCAGGTATTTGCTATGCTATGTTTATTTTTTTCCGGCAATAGGTATGCATATTCAGCTTCTTTGTTTATTTTACGCCTCACTATTAGGATTTTCAAACAAGGTTTTATTACTTTTACTCCGAAGAAACATTATCTGTATGATAAAGAATATGGTCAAAAACATCTTACTGACATGCCTTATGGCGTTGCCTGTAGCTGCTATGGCACAGAAGCCACCTTTTCCTCCAAGTACTACAGACCCCATTAACCGCAACGAACTATTTGATAAAACATGGTATTTTGTAGGAATGAAATGTCCTGATCAGATTGGTTCAGAGGCACACTATATTCATTGGTTCTCTACTCTGGAACTGACAGTGAGTAATAGTAACAACATCAATTATGGCACATATGTGCGTACATACCGTGACCTGCGTGATAATCCCCGTGAAACCGGGACGTATACTATCAACAACGATGATGTAGGTAATGTGATACTTACACTACAGAAAGCAAAAAAAGGTACAATAGCTCGTTATATCATACCTATGGTAGAGGCACATCACCTGACGCTGATACGTACTGATGAAAATGAGAAGTGTAATATAACATACGCTATTACCCCATAGTGGTGTTGCTTCTGATTTGAACGCGTTTTTTCTTTTTTTATTTCCCTCTTCATACATACGTATATTATTTTTTTAATTCTATCTGTCATGTTAGTTATTGGCAGATATTGATAAAAGAGGTGAATTTGTATGAGCAATAAGAAGGCGCTGTTAGTACTGTTGTGTGTATCGTTGTTTGTTCATATTTTACTGTCGTATATATTACAGCTACCGGAAAACTACCAGAATTCTGCTCTTCGTCTTCCAGATGCTATGTCTTACCGACAGGCGGCAAAGTACTTATATGAATATGGTTTTTCTGCCCATCATATACGTACTTTCGGATATCCACTGATAGTAGGGTTACCTTATCTGCTGGGAATATCTGCGGATACTGCAATCGTAAATTTTGCTGTAGCATTGAATTTTCTCTTCTGGCTATCATCAGTATGGCTGGTATATGTGATAGCGAAAAGTTTCATTGGAGCAAAGGGAGCACTAATCATTGGCATTGCATTTGTGCTGTGTATTACCCATATTCTGGGCAGCTATCTGGTGATGACAGAAACCTTTTTTCTGACAATAATGTTGCTGGCATCATGGAACCTGTTACAATTTATCCATTTTAAAAGGGATAGGAATATTTTCTTATTCATATCACTACTATCATTTTCGGCAGTTGTTCGTCCTGTAACTTATTATCTGGTTATTCTGGCGTCACTTTTTTGTATTGTTTACTTTATCAGAACAAAGAAGTTTCGTAATATACTGATACCCATTATTGCTTATTGCTTCACCATTGGCTTACAGCAGGCAAATATGCATAGGAAGTATGATGTGTATACACTTTCCTTTATTCAGAACTATACCATCTATCATTATCTGGTAATGCCTGCTGAGTATCATTTATTTAGAGATAAATACTCACCTGACAGTTTTTATGTGGGTAGAAATGAAAAAATAAAAATGCTCATTGATGGTTTAAAACAAGAGCCGGAGAAGGTGAAAAAAGCTGATGAATACTATAAGTCTGAGTTAAAGAGAGGTCTTGTATCTAACAGGGATAATATTATTTCAGTATTTTATCAAAACCTGCGCCATAACTGCAATGTTGGAAATCCGGACATAGATCATCTCGTTAATCACAGAAAAAGTAATCTGTTTGAGCCCGTACGTTCATTTTTATCGGGTTTCATACGGCGTCAGGATAAAGTGTTGAATCTTCTATGTATTATCTCGATTGCAGTAACCGGAATGCTCTTTTTATTTAAAAAGGAGTTTAGAAAACAAAAGAATTCTGTTTTTGTGGTGTTTCTGAATATACTTTCTTCGTACATACTTATTACGTCGGGTGTGTCTGCATGGCAGGGAGATAGGTTTGTATTTATCCTACAGCCTCTTACTCTCATTTCAGGTGCGGTATTGTTCCGCTATTTTTTTCCTGACTTTAAGTTTTTTTCCAGGCGGAGTAGCGTATAGCAGAATAGCTTTTTCGAATCATTTCTAATGCAGATGTTTATTTTGTAAGTGGGAGGAGTATTTTATTTACCTCTTTCAGCAATTTAACGAATACAAAAATGGCAGCCCTCGGCTGCCATTTTTGTATTCCTATGAAATATTGGGTATTGCCTGTGTAACATCAGTTATAACCTGCGGATTATGTAATAGGGCTTATTGGATAAAGACCTTTTTTGTGTATTTTCTTCCATCTGCTACTGCAGTAACAAAATACAGTCCCGGCGCAACATGAAGGTTTACGTCAGTTTTACTGTTTGTGCTGGTATGCATTCTGATTATTTCATGACCTGTAACATCGGTTACTGTCAACGCCATTGGTGCGGTAGTATTTGTAAGGATATTTACTGAAAATGCTCCGGGGGTGGGGTTGGGATATATCAGAAGGTCAGAGCTGTTTACAAGGCCTGTTTCCTGTGTGCCGGTAGTGAAGTCGCATAACTCCCAGCCTTTAAACTTATTAATTGTGACTACGCGGATGTTGTTTACGACACTACCCATATACAGATTGCCACACTTATCCAATGCAAGACCATATGGGGCAATAGCAGCAGATGTAGCCAGTCCGCCATCGCCTGTCATGTCTGAGCCTGTAAAATGCTCACCATTACCAGCATAGGTGCTGATAACGCCGGTAGATGCAGCAACCTTACGGATGCGCTGATTGGCCGCATCTGAAATATACATGTCGCCGGAGGCATCCATAGTAATGCGTGCCGGCTGATTTAATTTTGCATTAACAGCAAGGTCTCCATCACCTCCGAAACCGATGCTGCTGCCAGCTACCGTATATATGATACCTGTGTTGCTTACACGGCGAATACGGTGATTGTTATAGTCGGCAATGTATACATTACCTGAGCCATCGGCATAAACCCCACGTGGCTGGTCGAGTTTGGCATTAATAGCCAGTCCGCCGTCTCCTGACAGGCCAAACGTGTTAGGCCTGCCGGCGATGGTGGTAACAACCGAGTTTACAGCATTGATGCGGCGTACTACATTATTACCCAGGTCGGCAACATAAATGTTGTTAGAATTATCTACTGCTATATCAAAAGGAGCATCAAACAAGGCTTTGTAGGCGGAATCATTGTCGCCTGAGTATCCTTTTACCCCTACAGTACCTGCAATGGTGAAGATTTTACCTGTAGAGACGTCAATTTTACGGATGGCGCTATATCCATCAGCAATGAGGAGGTCGCCTTCTTTGTCTATACAAATGGCGGCAATTCCTTTGAGTTTAGCATTTACTGAGGGAATACTGTCGGCCATATTAGCCGGTGTTTCTGCACTATCTATGAGGCCGGCAATTGTGTATATGTAACCTGTAGCAGCATCTACCTTTCTAATGCAGGCATCATTTTCATAGGCAAACGGGCCACCATCAGCAATATAGAGATTATCGCTCTGGTCTTTGCATACGTCAATGGGGCAGCGGAAGCCTGCAAACCGGGCATAAGCGCTGTCTCCGGTATGCCCTACACCCATTTTCCCTGCTATGTGATAAATGTATTGTGCACTAGCCGTGCCACAAGTGGTTGCCAATACGAAACTCCCGAGCAGAGTGCGTAGTATATGTTTCAAAATCAGGTAATTTTGCGGTTATGAGGATTAATTTCAGCTGATAAATATAGTATGTTTTTTGTATTGTCGGGCTGGAATTTAGTACAGGCAGTTATTACTTCAATGGTATTATACCCGATACCGGGTAGGTTTATGTGGCTCAGGAGCAGGCGGAAAGGCATGGTTGCACTATGGCAGGCAGATTGATTTTTAAAAAACCTTCAAAAATATTTTGCCAAATGAAAATGTTGCTTACCTTTGCAGTCCCAAATTTTTTAAAGGGAAGAAGATATTTATAAGTATGTCACAGCGTATCAGAATAAAGCTAAAATCTTACGACCATAATCTGGTTGATAAATCGGCAGATAAAATCGTTAAGACGGTGCGCAACACAGGAGCAGTGGTTACAGGCCCTATTCCTTTGCCCACAGAGAAGAAGATCTTTACAGTACTGCGCTCACCGCACGTAAACAAAAAAGCACGTGAGCAATTTCAGCTGTGCACGCATAAGCGCCTGCTGGATATCTACACTTCTTCTTCGCGTACTGTCGATGCACTTTCTAAGCTCGATTTGCCAAGCGGCGTGGAAGTAGAGATTAAGGCGTAAAAGAAAAGCGCTCCCGTAATGGGGAGCAGATAAAGACCAGTTCTTTAAAAAATTGAAAAACAACTGATCCCGGACCACACAACAAAAGGAACCGGGCGCTCAGTAAAAATACATAATAATGAAAGGTATTATTGGTAAAAAAATCGGTATGACCAGTGTGTTTGAGCCGAATGGTAAGCAGACTGCCTGCACCATCATCGAAGCTGGTCCCTGTGTGGTTACTCAGAAGAAGACCGTGGATACCGACGGTTATAATGCTCTGCAAATCGCTTACGGCGAAGCAAAAGCAAAAAATACGCCTAACGCGCTCATCAATCACTTCGCGAAGGCTAACACCACTCCCAAAGGTGTTGTAAAGGAAATTCGTAATTGTTCCATAGATAAAAATGTTGGTGAAAACATCACCTGCGAAATATTTACTGAAGGAGAGAAGGTAAGTGTTATAGGCACTTCCAAAGGTAAAGGTTTCCAGGGTGTTGTAAAACGTCACGGCTTCAGCGGTGTGGGCGAAGCTACGCACGGTCAGCACGATCGTCAGCGCGCTCCAGGTTCTGTAGGTGGTTCGTCATACCCCAGCCGCGTATTCAAAGGTATGCGCATGGCAGGCCGTATGGGTAACGAGCGCGTGAAGGTAAAGGCACTGCGCATAATGAAAGTTTTCCCTGATAAGAATTACATTTTGATCAGCGGTTCCGTACCGGGACATAACGGTTCTATTGTTTTAATCCAGAATTAAGTTCAGTCATGACAGTTGACGTATTAAATATTAAAGGCGAAAAAACAGGCCGTTCGGTAGAACTTCCTGAAGATATTTTCGGTATTGAGCCAAACGACCACTGTATTTACCTTGCAGTAAAGCAGTATATGGCTGCACAGCGCCAAGGTACACACAAGACCAAAGGCCGCTCAGAAGTACAGGGTTCTTCCAAGAAACTGCACAAGCAGAAAGGTACTGGTGGCTCACGTAAGGGTAACATCCGCAACCCCTTATATAAGGGTGGTGGTACAATGTTTGGTCCTAAACCTCACAGCTACAGCTTTAAGCTGAACCGTCAGGTAAAGAATCTTGCAAAAATGTCTGCCCTGTCTCACAAAGCTCGTGAGAACAAGATAGTTGTAGTAGAAGACCTGCAGGTAGCTACACCAAAGACTAAAGACTTTGCAGCTATGCTGGATGTACTACGTGGCGATGCGCGTAAAACAATGGTAATACTTTCTGAATACAACCAGAATGTGTACCTGAGTGGCCGCAACCTGGCATCAAACCATACTGTAGCGCTGAGCGATATCAATACTTATGATATCACTAATGCAAACATGCTCATCTTCACTGAATCGGCAGCACGTCTGTTCACTGAAGCTACTGAAGAGGCTGCAGCATAATAACTACCGGCATGCCCGCCATGCCGGATGCTAAAAGAAATAAGTAATATCTGGTGACTACACTGGTAGGCGCCGGGCAACAAATAGAAAAATGAAACTATCAGAAGTACTGGTAAGACCGGTGATAACCGAAAAAGTAAACGGCCAGATGGAGCGCAACGGTCGCTACACCTTCGTGGTAGGCAACCAGGCCAACAAGCTGGAGATTAAGAAAGCGGTGGAAAGCTTCTATGGTGTGCGTGTATCTGACGTAAACACAATAGTGGTTCCTGCCAAGAACAAATCGCGCTTTACAAAGGCTGGTTTGCTCACAGGCCGTAAGCCTTCTTATAAAAAAGCAGTAGTAACACTTGCTGAAGGAGACTCAATAGACTTCTTTGCCGGTAATTAATAAGACAAGGAAAAGTAAAACATAAAAGATGATTGATCTCCTGGTCATTCATCGCTAATAAAAGATAAAATGGCATTACGTAAATACAAACCGGTAACTGCCGGTACCCGCTGGAGGATAGGTAACGCTTATGCTGAGGTTACTACCAACGTACCTGAGAAGAGCCTTCTGGAGGCAAAACCCGGTACCGGTGGCCGTAACGTTCAGGGCCGTCGTTCTATGCGCTATATTGGTGGTGGTAACAAGACCAAATACCGTATCATTGACTTCAAGCGTAACAAGAATGATATCAAGGCTACTGTAAAGAGCATTGAATACGATCCAAACCGTACTGCTTTTATAGCACTGCTGGCTTACGCTGACGGTGAAAAGCGTTATATCATTGCCCCTCAGGGTCTGGAAGTAGGTGCTACTGTTATCAGCGGCAGCACTGTAGCTCCTGAAGTAGGTAATGCACTGCCACTTAAGAATATGCCTCTTGGTACTGTGGTACATAACATAGAGCTGCAGCCTGGCCGTGGTGGTGCAATGGCACGCTCTGCCGGTACTTATGCCCAGCTTAATGCGAAAGAAGAAAAATATTGTGTACTGAAAATGCCAAGCGGTGAACTCCGTAAAGTATTGAGTACCTGTATCGCTACTGTAGGTATCGTTTCTAACAGTGACCATGGTCTTCAGTCAATGGGTAAGGCTGGTCGTAACCGCTGGAAAGGTATCCGTCCTCGTAACCGTGGTGTAGCAATGAACCCTGTAGATCACCCAATGGGTGGTGGTGAAGGTCGCTCTTCGGGTGGTCATCCACGTAGCCGCACTGGTAAGTATGCTAAGGGAGAAATCACACGTAGCCGTACCAAGTCATCGAACAAGCTGATTATTCAGCGCAGAAACGGTAAGAAGCTTGCTTAGTACCGCAGTAGTAAAGAACAACAGTAATTAAACTAAAAGATCTGCGCAGGCAGATATAAATAAAAGTCAGTAAACATGGCTCGTTCAATCAGAAAAGGACCTTACGTAGACGCTAACCTTACTAAAAAGGTAGATGCTATGAACGATGGAAAGGCAAAGAAAGGTGTAGTAAAGACCTGGAGCCGTCGTAGCACTATTACCCCTGAGTTTGTAGGTCATACGTTTGCAGTACACAATGGCAACAAGTTCATACCGGTATATGTAACCGAGTATATGGTAGGTCACAAACTAGGTGAGTTTTCTCCTACCCGTAACTTCAAAGGCCATAGCGGCGGTAAGTAATGGTCTGTAGTGCTGGTGAAGTAAGCCGGCCGTAAGAAATAGAGTAAAGGAAGTACAGCTGGCAAATATGGTCAGTAATGCTTCTGCCAAAATAAAAAATAACAAAATGGTGTGCTATGGTATTAGCCATCGCACCTGATAACAAATAACAAAAATGGAAGCTGTTGCCCGTTTAAGGAATGTACCAACCTCTCCCCGCAAAATGCGCCTTCTGGCTGATCTCGTTCGCGGTATGGATGTTGAGAATGCGCTGAACACACTGAAGTTCAGCCCGAAGCACAACTCAGTACCTATGGAGAAGCTGCTTGTAAGCGCCATAGCTAACTGGAGAGTGAAAAACGAAGGTGTGGACATAGCTGATGCTAACCTTTATGTAAAGACAATATTTGTGGATGGTGGCCGTATGCTGAAGCGTATGCGTCCTGCACCTCAGGGTCGTGCTTACCGTGTGCGTAAGCGCAGCAACCATATCACTATCGTTGTTGACAGCCGCAACCAGACAGAAGAAGTTAACAGCTAATACGCAAGAAACTAAAAACATCAAAGCTTAATAACAAAAGTAATGGGTCAAAAATGTAATCCTATAGGTAACAGGTTGGGCATCATCCGCGGATGGGACTCAATGTGGTATGGCGAAAAAAAGGACTTCGGCAACAAACTTGTTGAAGACCACAAAATCCGCAACTACCTCAGCGCACGTATCAACAAAGGCGGTATTTCCCGTATTGTTATAGAGCGTACATTGGGCAAGCTCATCGTTACTATTCATACTTCCAAGCCCGGTATCATCATTGGTAAGGGAGGCACAGAAGTTGACCGCATCAAAGAGGAGCTTAAAAAGCTCACTAAGAAAGACGATGTGCAGATCAACATTATGGAGATCCGTCGTCCTGAGCTTGACTCAATGATCGTAGGAGAAACCATTGCCCGCCAGATTGAAGGTCGTGTGAGCTATAAGCGCGCCGTAAAAATGGCTATATCTACTGCTATGCGCATGGGGGCAGAGGGTATCAAAATCAAGGCTTCCGGTCGTTTGAACGGTGCTGAGATAGCCCGTACTGAAGAATTCAAGCAAGGTCGTACTCCACTTCATACTTACCGTATGGACATAGACTATGCATCTGTATATGCTATGACTGTATATGGAAAAATTGGTCTGAAGGTGTGGATCTGTAAAGGTGAAGTACTGGGTAAGCGTGACCTGAATCCTAACTTCTCTGCAAATTCTGACAGCCGTGGCAACCGCCCATCTGCAGGTTTTGGTGGAGAAGGCCGTCCTGATCGTGGCGACCGTCGTGGGGACCGCCGCG
The DNA here is from genome assembly GCA_030427635.1 of Bacteroidia bacterium. Classification (GTDB taxonomy): domain Bacteria; phylum Bacteroidota; class Bacteroidia; order Chitinophagales; family Chitinophagaceae; genus Nemorincola. The sequence continues at coordinate 36,610 of JAUIBA010000013.1, read as the reverse complement.
GAGGTGGTGACCGTCGTGGTGGCGGAGGTGGTGACCGTCGTGGAGCCGGTAGCCGTAAATCATAATATTTGTAAGGTATTTTATAAAATCGTGTAACAATGTTACAACCCAAAAAAGTAAAACATCGTAAGGCCCATAAAGGAAGAATAAGAGGAAATGCTCAGCGTGGTGCTACCATCGCTTTCGGCTCATTCGCTCTTAAGTCTCTTGAGCCTAAGTGGATCACTAACCGACAGATAGAAGCTGCACGTCAGGCAATGACCCGCCACATGAAGCGTGAAGGTACTGTGTGGATTCGCATATTCCCTGACAAACCAATTACCCGTAAGCCTGCGGAAGTACGTATGGGTAAAGGTAAAGGTAACCTTGAATTCTGGGCTGCTGTTGTAAAACCAGGACTGATCATGTTTGAGGTAGAAGGTGTGCCTATGAAACTGGCTCAGGAAGCACTGGAGCTTGCTGCACAGAAGCTGCCTGTTAAGACGAAGTTCGTTGTACGTCACGACTATGCAGGTGCATAATACCGCACCCGGTAAGCATACAGGTAACGATAGTGATACTGACAGAATATTGTGACTTTGATGCTTACTTACAGCTGTAATAGATAATTAAATAAACAGGTTTTGACTGGTGAATACTCCGGTTAATAACTAAACAACAGATAAAATGGCAAATTCTAAAAAAGCGAAAGCTGATGAATACCGCTCACTGGATGACCAGGCGCTGAACGAAAAGATCAGTGAAGAGGAGATGCGTATTAAGCGTACGAAGTTCAGTCATGCTGTAACTCCGATCGAAAATCCGCTTTCTATCAAGACCATGCGTCGCCAGATAGCACGCCTCAAAACTGAACAGCGTAAAAGAGCATTAGGTTTATAATAAATTATTTTGTCAATTATGACGACAGATAGAAAAAGAAGAAAAACCCGTATAGGGATAGTAAGCAGCAACAAGATGATGAAAAGCATCACTGTTTCTGTAGAACGTAAAGTGAAACACCCCATCTACGGTAAGTTTCTTAAGAAAACGACCAGCTTCCATGCCCATGACGAGCAGAACACTGCTGGTATAGGTGATGTGGTACGTATCATGGAGACTCGTCCACTGAGCAAGACCAAGCGGTGGCGCCTGGTAGAAATTATTGAAAAAGCTAAGTAACTTTTTAAGATGATACAACAAGAATCACGGCTCAATGTAGCCGACAACAGCGGTGCTAAAGAAGTACTTTGCATTCGTGTGTTGGGTAACTCAGGGCAGGACTATGCAGGCATCGGCGACAAGATCGTTGTTACTGTTAAGAATGCAATACCCGGCGGCGGTGTAAAGAAAGGTACTGTGTCTAAAGCGGTGATAGTTCGCACTAAGAATAAGCTGCGTCGTAAGGATGGCTCTTATATCAGCTTTGATGACAATGCAGTAGTACTGCTCAACAATTCTGACGACCCCCGCGGCACCCGTATCTTCGGCCCGGTAGCCCGTGAGCTGCGCGATAAGGGATATATGAAAATTGTTTCCCTCGCACCGGAAGTATTGTAAAAAATGTTGTACCTTTGCAGCCCGTTTTAAAATAGCGGCATTGGTATAGCCCAAATATTATAATCGTGAACAAGAGATTCAAACCAAAGTTCAACATTAAGAAAGGCGACAGCGTGGTTGTTATTGCCGGCGACGATAAGAATCGTAATGAGCCGCGCACGGTGCTGGCCGTGATGCCTTCTGAAGGCCGTGTGCTGGTAGAAGGTGTAAACATGGTGACCAAACACCTGAAGCCTAATGCTCAGAATCCACAGGGCGGTATAGTAAAGGAGGAAGCTCCTCTCAATATCTCCAATGTGATGTTGTGGGACCCTAAGGCTAAAGCAGCTACAAGGGTTAGCCGTGAGCGTGCAGAAAAAGGTTTTGTTCGTATATCTAAAAAATCAGGGGAGGCAATTAAATAATGGCAACGACAACAACATATAGCCCGCGCCTTCAGAAGAAGTACCGGGACGAAGTAGCCCCGGCGCTGATGAAAAAATTCGGCTACAAGACGGTGATGCAGGTGCCGCGTCTTGTAAAAATATGCCTTAATCAGGGCGTAAAGGGTTCTACTGCCGATAAGAAGCTCATAGACGAAGCGGTAAACGAAATGACAATGGTAACCGGCCAGAAAGCCGTACCTACTATGTCTAAGAAAGATATATCAAACTTCAAGCTGCGTAAAAATATGCCTATCGGCTGCCGTGTTACGCTTCGTGATGTGCGTATGTTCGAGTTCCTGGATCGTTTCATTTCTGTATCACTGCCACGTGTACGTGATTTCAAAGGTGTAAGCGAAAAAGCATTCGATGGCCGTGGTAACTATACTATGGGTATCACTGAGCAGATCATCTATCCTGAAATCAACATCGACAAAATCGGTCGTATCAGCGGTATGGATATCACTTTCGTTACTACTGCAAAGACTAACGAAGAGGCTTATGAACTGCTGAAAGAACTCGGTATGCCTTTTACTAACATGCAAAAAACAGGTGGCGTATAGTATGTAGTAATCCTGAGCCGATGCTCTGGAAGGTACAAGCCCACTAATACTAATATAGACTATGGCAAGAGAATCAATTAAAGCCCGTCAGCGTAAGCGTGAACATCTGGTAGCTAAGTATGCTGCAAAGCGTGCGGAACTGAAAGCTGCAGGAGATATGGAAGGTCTGGACAAGCTGCCCAGAAACTCCTCTCCGGTACGTCTCAGAAACCGTTGCCATCTTACAGGCCGCCCACGTGGATATATGCGCCACTTCGGCATATGCCGTAACATGTTCCGCGACATGGCTCTTGATGGCAAGATACCAGGCGTTCGTAAAGCAAGCTGGTAAGTTGTACCTGTAAGGTATGACAAATGTTTCAAAGTCACGGCTCACGATGAGCGTGATACTCGTAACAAAATTATTTTTCAAAAACCAACTACAAAATGGTAACAGATCCAATAGCAGATTTCCTTACCCGTATCCGTAACGGTCAGATGGCTCGTCATCGTATTGTCGAGATTCCTGCCTCTAACGTTAAGAAGCGTATCACTGAAATACTTTATGATAAAGGATATATCCTTAAGTACAAGTTTGAAGATGACAACAAGCAGGGCCTTATTAAAATAGCTCTTAAGTATGATCCTCAGACGAAGGAGCCTGCTATCCGTTCTCTGGAGCGCGTTAGCCGTCCAGGTCTGCGCCAGTATGCAAAGCCATCAGAAATCCGCAGGGTTCAGAATGGTCTCGGTATAGCTATCGTTTCTACATCTAAAGGTGTAATGACAGATAAGGAAGCCCGTGTACAGAACATAGGTGGTGAAGTAATGTGTAATATTTATTAATAACCAGAAATAACTGATCAGAGTTGCCAATATAAAGTTCTCTATACGGTAACTGAAAACAACTCTGAGGATTTATAATAAACTGATTTTATGTCACGTATAGGAAAAAGGGAAATTGTAGTACCTGCTGGGGTTACAATCAGCGTTACTCCGGCAAACGAAGTAATAGTTAAAGGCCCTAAAGGAGAATTGCGCCAGCTTCTGGACCGCGATATCACCATTAAGCAGGAAGGCAACATTGTAAACATTGTTCGCCCTACAGATCAGATTCGTCATCGTGCGCTGCATGGTCTTTATCGTTCACTGGTATCAAACATGGTTATCGGTGTAACTGATGGCTTCAAAAAGGTACTGGAACTGGAAGGTGTGGGTTATCGTGCTGCAGTAACCGGTCAGCAGATAGACATGGCGCTTGGTTTTTCTCACAATATCATTTTTGACCTTCCTTCAGAAGTTAAAGCATCTGCTACTGCTGAAAAAGGAAAGCGTCCTACCATCACACTGGAGTCAACAGACAAACAGTTGCTGGGACAGGTAGCAGCTAAAATACGTAGCCTGCGTAAGCCTGAGCCATACAAAGGAAAAGGTGTTCGTTACAGTGATGAAATTATCCGTCGTAAGGCTGGTAAGTCTGCTGGTAAATAATTTCAGCAGTAAGGTAGAAATAATATTTTATACATCCGGAACGGGTAGGGCAGCCTGAAAACTGATCGCCCGTTCTCTCAATAAATCTCCGGTAGCCATCCATAAAAGGATGAGCCCGTAAAAACAAAGATAAAATGGCACAAGATCCTAAAGTTATCCGCCGTCAGAAGCTTCGTTGGCGCATTCGCTCAAAAGTGAGCGGTACTGCACAGAAGCCAAGGTTGTCTGTATTTCGCAGCAACAAGGATATATATGCTCAGTTGATAGATGATACTACCGGTACAACTATCGCTTCTGCTAACTCTCGTCAGAAAGACGTTGCTGCTGTAAAAGGCACAAAGACAGAGCAGTCAGTAAACGTTGGCAAAACGCTTGCTCAGAAGGCTGTAGCGCTTGGTGTTACTACATGTGTTTTTGACCGTGGTGGTTATCTGTTTCATGGTCGTGTAAAAGGCGTGGCTGATGGTGCCCGCGAAGGTGGTCTCAATTTCTAAACAAAGGCGTCGGCCCAGCCGGCGATTCTGATAATAATTCAGTAATATCGCCGCAGAGGCGTTGAAGAAAAAACAAATAGCGTGATGTAGGCACAGCTGATCATCACCCAGATAATTGAAAAAATATGAAGACACAATTTAATCGTGTAAAAGCCGGCGACCTTGAACTTCATGAGAAAGTGGTTGCTATCAACCGCGTAGTGAAGACTACAAAAGGTGGTCGTGCATTCAGCTTCTCTGCACTTGTGGTAGTAGGCAATGGCAATGGTGTAGTAGGCCATGGTCTTGGTAAGGCTAAAGAAGTACAGGAAGCAATTACCAAAGGTATCGATGATGCCAAAAAGAATCTGATTAAGGTTCCGGTAATGCGCGGTACAATTCCTCACGAGCAGCTGGCACGTGATGGCGCTGCAAAAGTGCTTATCAAACCTGCCGCTCACGGTACTGGTGTGATAGCCGGAGGTAGCATGCGTGCTGTGCTTGAAGCAGCTGGTGTTACTGACGTTCTGTCTAAGTCACTGGGCTCAGCTAACCCACACAACGTGGTTAAAGCTACATTCAGTGCACTGGGTATGCTTCGTGAGCCTATACAGGTGGCTAAGCAGCGCAATGTAAGCCTGAAGAAGGTATTTAACGGATAATAACCGTTTATCGTCTGGTCGTCTTACGGCAGGCGGATTTTGAAACCAGAAATTAGAATTTTGATTCGTTATGTCAAAGATAAAGATTACTCAGGTGAAGAGCGGCATTGACCGCATGGAGCGTCAGAAACGCACCCTGAAAGCGCTGGGTCTGCGCCGTATGCATCACACAGTAGAGGTGGAAGCTACCCCTCAGATACTGGGTATGGTAAAAACGGTTCATCACCTGGTGAAAGTAGAAGAAATTAACTGATTTATCCGATAAGCGCTCTGATAGGAGCGCTTGTCAGCTATTTGTTTAACCTTGATTTGCGAGCGGTTTTACATTCCGCGCAAGTTCAAAAATTGTAAAAAATGCAACTGCACAATCTTAAGCCAGCATCTGGCTCAGTAAAGAAAACAAAACGTATAGGTCGCGGTGAAGGTAGCGGTCATGGTGGTACAGCTACACGCGGTAACAAAGGTCAGCAGGCCGATACCGGATACCAGAGCAAGCGTGGTCATGAAGGTGGCCAGATGCCTATACAGCGTCGTATGCCTAAGCGTGGATTTAAGAATCCGTTCCGTGTTGAGTACAAAGTATTTAACCTGGGTCAGATAGACTTCCTCGCTGAGAAATATGAGATTACAGAATTCTCTCCTGAAGTACTTTATATCAGTGGTCTTATCAACCGTACAGACAATGTGAAGATACTGGGAAGTGGTGAGCTGAAAACCGCACTTACATTTAAAGTTCATGCGGCAAGTGCCAAAGCAAAAGAAGCAATTGCAGCGGCAGGAGGCACAATAGAAGTTCTCTAAACACTCACAAGACGCATTTTTGGTAAAATGCGTCTTTTATTGTTTATTCGCATTTCATTTTTTAGAAAGAATTACTGTGAAGAAATTTATTGACAAACTAAAAAATATCTGGAGCATAGAAGAGTTGCGGAAGCGTATTATATATACGCTGCTGCTCGTGCTGGCTTATCGTGTAGGATGTAATATAACCCTGCCAGGTATTAACCCTTCAGGTCTGGACCAGAGCGGTCCCGGCGGTATTCTCGGCCTGTTCAACATGTTCTCGGGTGGTGCATTCAGCCGTGCATCTATCTTCGCACTGGGTGTAATGCCTTACATCTCTGCTTCTATTTTTATGCAGCTGGCAGGTATCGTAATACCTCAGATAGCTAAAATGCAGAAAGAAGATAGCGGTCGTCGCAAGATTAACTCCTATACCCGCTATCTTACTGTTATTGTTACTGCATTTCAGGCAAGTGCATACGTAGCATATCTGCGTTCTCCACAGTATATCAGTTCTATAACACCTGATATCAGTACATTTATGTTCTGGTTATCTACTGTAGTAGTGCTTACTGCCGGTACGCTCTTTGTTATGTGGATGGGTGAGAAGATTACTGATCGTGGTATCGGTAATGGTACTTCTCTTATCATCATGGTGGGCATCCTGGCTCGTCTGCCAGAGTCACTGATGCAGGAATTTCAATCTAAAAATGTAGCAGGTGCCGGTGGTCTTCTGATACTACTGGTGGAGATGGCTGTATTCATTGCTGTGATAGTAGGCCTTATTCTTCTTACACAAGGTGTACGTAAGATACCGCTAAACTATGCACGCCGTATTATAGGCAATGCAAGCTCTACCAACGAGCTTAGCGGCTCACGTGATTTCATTCCTTTGAAAGTGAACTCTGCAGGTGTTATGCCTATCATCTTTGCTCAGGCAATGATGTTCATACCTACTGTGTTTACAGGGTTTACTACAAATGAAAAGGCTGCAGGTTTTGTTCAGGCACTTTCTGACAACCGCTCTTTCTGGTACAATCTTGTATATGCTATCATGGTAATTGCGTTTACTTACTTCTACACTGCCCTTATTTTCAACCCTACTGAAATGGCAGATAACCTGAAGCGTAACAACAGCTTTATACCAGGTGTGAAACCAGGTGAAGATACCGCTAACTACATTGCTACTATCATGGACCGTATAACACTGCCTGGTGCATTTTTCCTGGCTATAGCTGGTATACTTCCGGGTATTGCATCAGTGATGAATGTTAAGAGTGGTTTTGCATCGTTCTTTGGTGGTACGTCAATGCTCATTGGTGTAGGTGTTATCCTTGATACACTGCAGCAGGTAGAAAGCTATTTGCTTATGAATCATTACGACGGACTTATGAAGACGGGCCGCATAACAGGTCGCTCGGCTGCTACAGGCAGTGCTACACGTAGTAGTGTGTCTGCATAAATAATAATACTTTTCAAAGCCAGAGACCCCGGTGTAAACAGTGGTTTCTGGCTTTTTTGTTTTTTACTGTTTTAGTAGCGCTGGTAATGGTTGCTACTATATATTTTACCTCATTAGTTATGATATACATCAGAACCAAAGACGAGATAGAAATAATGCGCAAGAGTGCCCTTATGGTATCTGCTACACTCACAGAGGTGGCAAAAATGCTACGCCCTGGTATACAGACAAGCGCATTGGATACGATGGCAGAGACCTTTATACGAGATAATGGTGGTGTGCCCTCTTTTAAAGGGTATGGTGGCTTTCCTGCGTCTTTGTGTATTTCTGTGAATGAGGTTGTAGTACATGGTTTTCCCGGAAAGTACGAGTTGAAAGATGGAGATATCATTTCCGTTGACTGTGGTGTATATATGAATGGATACCACGGGGACTCTGCATACACATTTGCCATAGGCAATGTGAAGCCGGAGGTACTGCAGTTACTTAAGATTACAAAGGAATCACTATACAGAGGTATAGAGCAGGCCCGGGACAATAACAGGGTGGGTGATATATCATATGCTGTGGAGAACTTCACTGCACGTGAGCATGGCTATGGTGTAGTGCGTGAGCTGGTAGGGCATGGTGTAGGCAGGCAGCTGCATGAAGATCCTCAGGTTCCTAACTATGGTCGCAGAGGAGAAGGCAAGCGCCTGCGCGAAGGTATGGTGATTGCGATAGAGCCCATGATAAACCTGGGGAAGAAAGAAGTCTTTACAGGGGATGATGGATGGACAGTAGCTACAAAAGATGGTATGCAATCGGCTCATTTTGAACACACAACAGCTGTAGGTAAACATAAAGGTGAGCCACTTTCTTCTTTTGCACCTATTGAGGCTGCAGAGACTGCCAATGCTGAGCTTAACAGCAGTTATTATACACTTTAAGCAAGCCTTACATTTTAGTATAGTACTGACTTATGTGATGATAAGGGGCGCCTTATTTTTACTTTGTTGTGTATGATGCTGTCTTGTTGTGGCGTATACAGTCCTATTTACACACTTATACAAAAAAAGATGTAAAATAATAGTGAAAAATAAACAATTTCACTATTTTTCCGCTATGAAACGAATATGCCTTTCATTACTCCTTGTTTGTCTTTCTTTATCAGGCTTTTCCAACAGTTTTTATTTTGCCTGGGATGGAATTGGCTTTGCCACCAGGTATAACTATGACCTTGGAATGAGCTATGGTGCTTACTACTACCGTGGTGTAGCTCGAGGGTTGGGACTGGGAACGTATGAATTTTATCAGACGTTCAATACGTATTACAGCAGAGAGGTGGGGGCATCAACCGGTCAGAGTATCAGGGCCAAGGTACAGTATCGCTTTTTTTCGCCAATGATAGTGGTGCAACTGGGACCGCGTGGCCAGTCGCAGATGTATTTTACAGGTGGTATAGGTGAGTTGCAAAGTGGTGCAGAGGCAATACAGAACAAGTGGTCTTCAACTACATGGAGTGGTGAGCGTTATGATAGTACTATTGATTTCTCTGACAATCTGAGCAAGTATGTAGTACGTATGGGATTTGGGTTTACCCAGTTTATGCGACTGGGGGGTAATTTCCACCTTTTTGTAAATGAAGATTTCGGGTTTCTGGCCAATCCAATAGCGGATGTTTCCACACGCCAGTTTGCCGGTGCAAAGACCAATGCCAATCAGTTCTTTATGCCTACATATTTTTCTATCAGAGCAGGTGTAGGGCTTATTACCTGGTCTAAAAAGAAAAAGCATCCGTGGCGTATATATCCCGGAAAGGAAGAGGATTAGTAGCTCTGCGCCTATTGTATTATACTTTATGACCGGAATATAAATCAGGTTTTAATTATTTAAAATTTGATAACAGTGTGTCTATCGCTTTATTCATTGTTATATCAGCGTTTTTTTCAGAATTCGTCAGGTATGGCATCTTACAGCTCCCATTATTTTTCGTACCTTTCGGGCGGTATGAGCAATCATACCATTTTTATTTTTATGCTTTAATGTCACGGTAATCATCCCCCGTGGCCTGAGAGTAAAAATGGACCTGTAGTCCACAATTAAACCAAGGCTTAATGTTTGCTTTTCTCGAGGGCAGCCTGGCTCATAAATCGCCATCGCTGTTATATATGAATGTGCATGGAGTAGGCTATGAACTGAACATAACCCTTCAGACCTATGCCCGTATCCAGCACCTTGATAAATGTCTTTTATACACTCACCTTCAGATACGGGAGGATGCGTGGGTATTATATGGTTTTGCCGATGAGCTGGAGCGTACTACGTTCCGTCAGCTGCTGGCTATCAGTGGTGTAGGAGCCGCTACAGCCCGCATTATTCTTTCCTCACTTACCACATCAGAGCTGGAGCAGGCAGTATCGTCGGGCGACAGTAAAGCGCTGGAGCGGGTAAAGGGGATAGGCGCCAAAACTGCCCAGCGCATTATACTGGAGCTGAAAGGTAAACTGGAAAAGGGCCTTCCGTCAGCATCGTCATCGGCCGTGTCACACAATAGTACGCAGGATGATGCGTTAATAGCCTTGATGAATCTGGGTATTGCAAAGCCTGTGGCAGAAACAGCCATCCGGAAGCTGGGAGATATTTCCGGTCTCCCGGTAGAGGATATTATCAAACAAGCATTGCGGGTACTGTAAAAGTCAAAAACGCAGGATTAACATTGAAGGTCAGGAGTAATTTGGGAGTAAGGCTGTTGTTATTCATTGTGCTGGTAGTGGTTATTGCCAATGCCGCAGCACGTGGGTTTCACTTCCCTTTTTATGTACCTCCTCCTGCCGATGACAGCACCTCATCTAAAAAAGATAGTGCTGTACGTGCCATGGACAGCCTGCGACGCATAGCACCAGATTCTGAGCGGGTGCTCCATTTCCCAATTTATGATAAAACAGGTAATCCGCTCATAGACCAGCAGAACCCTACGAGTATAGACCTTCAGGACCCTGCCAATGTAAACAGGTCTTTTGAGTATGATCCTGACTCTAACAGATATCACTATACATCCCGCATAGGAAATGACTACCTGTCCAGTCCTACCTACCTCACTATGGACGAATACATGAAGTATCGTGCCAAACAGGATGAGGACGCATATTTTCAACGCAGGCTGGATGGGCTTACACAGTTCAATAAAACACCTGAGCTGCCACAGATGTACAAAGAGGGACTGTTTGACAGGATATTTGGTAGCAGTACTATCTCTGTAAAACCGCAGGGTAATGTGGATGTGACCTTTGGCGGTAACTGGCAGAATATTAAAAACCCTACGCTACCCATACGTGCACAGAAGTATGGCATTTTTGACTTTGACATGCAGATGAACATAAATCTGCTGGCAACTGTGGGTGATAAGCTGAAGCTCAACATCAGTAACAATACAAAGGCTACATTCGATTATCAGAACGTTCAGAAACTTGACTATAACGGCAAGGAAGATGAAATGCTGAAAAAAATAGAGGCCGGTAATGTGAGCTTCCCGCTGAAGAGTAGCCTTATAAGTGGTGTGCAGTCGCTGTTTGGTATAAAAACACAGCTGCAGTTTGGTAAGCTGTGGGTAACAGGTGTAGTATCGCAGCAGAAATCGCAGCGTAAAAGTCTTACCATACAGGGTGGGGCACAGTCGCAGCAGATAGCTATAAAGGCCAATAATTATGAAGAGAACCGTAACTTCCTGCTGAGCCAGTACTTTTTCAACAACTACAATAAAGCATTAAAGGATTATCCTATTATCAACTCTCTTGTCACTATCAATAAAGTAGAGGTGTGGGTGACAAACCGTACCGGTGCTGTATCAGGTGTGCGTGATGTGATAGGTTTTATGGATCTTGGCGAGTCTGACCCCTATCTGGCACAGATGAATAATAACGGTGGTGGTATCCCATCAGGACTACCAGACAACCGGGCAAACAGACTATACAGCCAGTTACAGACGAACCCTAACGGACGCCAGCAGAAATCTGCAACCAATGCAGCCGTACAGCTGGGGCTGGAACAGGGACAAGATTTTGAGCGTACTACTGCCCGCCAGCTATCCCCTACAGAGTTTACATTTCACCCACAGCTTGGTTACATAATGCTGAATACGCAGATGAACCCTGATGATGTGCTGGCTGTAGCTTACCGTTATACCTACCGTGGCCGGGTGTATCAGGTGGGTGAGTTTGCATCGGACCTGCCACCGGATACTACGAACCCTAAGGTGCTGTATCTGAAGTTGATGAAAGGAACATCTCCGCGTACTACGCTTCCTGTATGGAAGCTGATGATGAAAAACGTATATGCTCTGGGTGGCTTTGGTGTGTCGAAGGAGAACTTTACGCTCAATGTAATGTATCAGGACCCGGGTGGTGGAGAGAAGCGTTATCTGCCGGAAGGCAGCAAGGCGGGTGTGCCTTTCCTTACACTGCTGAATCTGGATCATCTTAATGCACAGAATGAGCCACAGCCCGATGGTATATTTGACTTTGTAGAAGGAATAACCATTAATACGCAGCAGGGTAAAATCATATTTCCTGTACTGGAGCCTTTTGGTGGCGATCTCCTGTCGGCAATAGACAGTAATCCGGTACTTACACGTCGTTACATTTATAAAGTGCTGTATGACTCTACTAAGTGGGTGGCGCAGCAGTATCAGCAGCTGGACCGCTACATTATGCGCGGTACCTATAAATCGTCTTCATCGTCCGACATCTTTCTGGGCGGCTTCAATATACCTCCTGGTTCTGTATCAGTAAGTGCAGGGGGTACCAAGCTGGTAGAAAACCAGGATTATTCAATAGAGTATGGACTTGGGCGTATAAAAATACTGAATACAGGTATCCTTAATTCCGGAGTGCCTATCAACATCCAGTATGAGGATAATGCTACGTTCGGTTTTCAGCAGCAGAATTTCACAGCTGCCCGTCTGGACTATTATCAGAACAAAGACCTGACAATAGGCGCTACTATCATGAGGCTGAAGGAGCGTCCATTTACACAGAAAGTATCATTTGGTGAAGACCCCATTCAGAACACAGTACTGGGACTTGATGTAAACTATCAGAAGGAAGTAAAAGCTATCACCCGACTGGTGGATAAGTTGCCTATATACTCTACTACAGCGCCATCGTTCCTGAATACTAATCTGGAAGTAGCGGCATTGCTACCGGGTCACCCTCAGCAGATAAATGCACTGGACCCCGAAGGGTCTGTGTACATTGATGACTTTGAAGGTACCAGCAGCAGTTATGATTTGAAGTTTCCTGCGCAGGCATGGTCGCTGGCATCTACACCTTATGGCGCTACAAACCGTAATGGACAAACGCTTTTCCCTGAATCATCCATCTCCAACAATCATCAGTATGGCTTCAACAGAGCATTACTGGCGTGGTACATGCTGGAGCCTACACTGGTGAACCCGGGCTCTTCAGTGCCTGCATACGTAAAGAATGATTCTAACCAGCATTATATAAGATTGGTGGCTTCCAACCAGGTATTTCCTAATAGAAGCACAGCAGTGCTGCAGGGCGCGCTTAATACCTTTGACCTCGCGTTTTATCCGAAGGATAGGGGACCATATAACTTTGATGTTACAAACATAGACCCAAATACGGGGGCGCTGCTGAACCCGGAAAGCCGCTGGGGGGGGATATCCCGTTCTATAGATAATACAAACTTTGAGGCCTCCAATGTTCAGTATATTCAGTTTTGGGTAATGGACCCATTTCTTACCAAGGCTAACCCAAATGGTGGTTCTCTGTACATAAACCTGGGTAATGTATCGGAAGATGTGCTGAAGGATTCCCGTCTTTTCTTTGAAAATGGTATATCTGCTCCATTTGACCCATCGAAAATGGATACCACTGCATGGGGCTATGTGCCACGTTTTGCACAACAGATAACCCGTGCATTTGACAATGATAATGCCTCAAGAAAAATACAGGATGTGGGTTATGATGGTCTTGCTGATGTGAGCCTGCAGGGGCAGCAAAGTGAACATTCGGTATTTGACCGTTTCCTTGCAGCGTTAAGCGTAAAACTTAATGGCGGTGCTTCTAACCCTGCTTATCAGGCTGCAGACAGAGACCCGGCCAATGACAACTTCCGGTTTTATCGAGATACTGCTTTTGGCGGTACTAATGGTGACAACATCAGTGTGCTGACAAGATATAAAAAGTTCAACGGGCCGGATGGTAACTCGCCTGTTACTGACCCTAACTCTCCTTATGCTACATCCGGTACGGCTATTCCGGAGTCAGAAGACATAAACAGGGACAATACGATGAATGAGTCGGAGTCGTACTTCCAGTATCGTATAGACTTTACACCCAACATGCAGGTGGGTACCAATAACATCATCAGCGTGCAGGAAAATGCCAGTGTGAAGCTTCCTAACGGAACGACGGCACCGGAGCGGTGGTATCAGTTTAAAATACCTGTTCAGAACTTTGATAGTAAGGTAGGTGGTATATCAGACTTCCGCTCTATCCGTTTCATACGTATGTTCATGACCGGCTGGCAGGATAGTGTGTTTATGCGCTTTGCTGCTCTGGAGCTGGGTCGTAACCAATGGCGTACCTATAACTATTCTCTTACTACTCCCGGAGAGCAGATGCCGCAGCAGAACCAGGGTGTTACCGACTTTACAGTAACCTCTGTGAGCCTGGAAGAGAATGCGCGCCGTGAGCCGGTACCATACACACTGCCGCCGGGCGTAGTGCGCCAGCAGAGTGCAAACCCTACCGGTGGCGGTACGCGGCAGTTAATGCTCAATGAACAATCTCTATCGCTACGTACCTGTGCACTACAGGATGGTGACGCCCGCGGTGTGTTTAAAGAAGTGAATGTAGATATGCGCCAGTTCACATATCTGCGTATGTTTCTCCATGCAGAAGCAATGGTAGGGCAGACCCCTGTAAAGAATGCCGATGTGGAAGCGTTTATACGTATAGGTGCCGACTTTACCAATAACTATTATGAGTACCGCACACCGCTTACAATAACTCCCGCAGGCTCTTCACTGGACTATCAGGTATGGCCTGCTACCAACAATGTAAACATTGTACTGCAGGACCTGGTAAACGCGAAGAAAGAGCGTGATGCCGCAGGACACCCCAGGCATATACCATACACTACCAAAGACTCTAAAGGCAATGAAATCGTTATCATAGGTACTCCTAACATAGGTGGTGGTAAGAATATTATGCTGGGTGTACGCAATCCGCCTAAGGATATTAAGTCTCCCGGTGATGATGGGCTGCCGAAGTGTGTGGAAGTATGGTTTGACGAAATGCGTATTTCCGGCACCAATGATCAGGCAGGATATGCAGCAGCCGGTAAGATGTCTGTGCAGCTGGCCGATCTGGGTAATGTGAATCTCTCAGGCTCTATGCATACGCCTGGCTATGGTAACATAGACCAGAAGATACAGCAGCGCTTTCAGGACAATTATTATCAGTACAACGCAGCTACCAATCTGGCTCTGGGTAAAATGTTCCCCCGTAGCTGGGGCGTACAGTTGCCACTATATGTAGGCTATACGCAGAATGTAAGTACACCTAAGTACAATCCGTTTGACCAGGATGTGTTACTGAGTCATGAGATGAATACAGCAGCCAATGCCCGTGCCCGTGATTCTATACGCAGGGCTGCACAGGATTTTACCTCTATCACGAGTATGAACCTGTCTAATGTTCGCATTCAGGGCAATCCTGCTGCCGGGCCTAAGCGTAAGCCATGGAGCATTAAGAATTTTGACTTTACCTATGCATATAATAACCAGTTTAAGCATAACCCACTGCTGGAAGTGGACAGGCTTACAACGCAGCGTTATGGTATGGGTTATACTTATGCTATCAAGTCCCGGTCGTTTGAGCCTTTCCGCCGTACAATAAAATCAAAGTCGCGCTGGCTGGCGCCTATAAAAGATATTAACATCAACCCGCTTCCTTCTACCTTCAATGTGAGGAATGATGTGAACAGAATAGTACAGGAACTGCAGATACGAAATATAGATGATGGTAGTGGTTACCGTATACCAGCATCATTTTACAAGAACTTTACGTGGACGCGTACTTACTCTCTGAGGTGGGAGCTGATGCGGTCATTATCGCTCGATTATTCTGCGACCAACGTATCGAGGGTAGAGGAACCGTATGGCATGATAGACAGCAAAGCAAAGCGGGATTCACTCTTTCGCAGCATTGCTACTTTCGGCAAAAACAATACTTATAATCAGACATTCAACAGTACCTATACCTTACCGTTTTCCAAATTCCCGGTTACTGACTGGATGAATGCCCGTGTGGGGTACTCTGCAAACTATAACTGGACCACAGCGCCGCCAATAGCTTATGCACTGGGTAATACCATAGGCAATACGCAAACCAAAACCATTACCAGTGAATACAACATGACACAGTTGTATAACAAGTCGCGCTGGCTGAAGGCACTGAATAGTAAACCCAGAAAGAAAGGTGAGAGCCGCACACGGGATCCATTGCCCGGAAGGGACGGCCGCTCTATGCGTGGCGACAAACGGTCGGCACCGGTAAAAGACCTGCGGGGAAAACCGGGTGAGCCGGGTACTGATGGCAAGGAAGGTGATAAAGACGATAGTGGAGGAAAACCGGAAGATGGAACAGAACCGGGCGGTAAGAAAAAAGGTAAGAAACGGGGAGCAGAAGAAGACTCTACGAGTGCACCACTATCAAAGCTGGACAAGGTAAAAGCGGCATTCCCACGTATCAATACAGCTAACCTTACTGATGCTCAACTGGACTCACTGGTGGAGGTGCAGGAGGAGCTGGACAAGGCAAAACGAAAAGCAGAGAAAAAGAAAAAACGAAAAGCCAGGAAGGCTGCCCGTAAGGCCCGCAGAGCAAGGCCACTGGCATTGAGTCCGGTAGAGCATATAATAGGTCATACACTAACAATACTAAACAGGGTAACGCTGAATGTGACCGAAACACAGGGCACCATATTGCCGGGTTATATGGATAGTACCCGTTTTATGGGTGTGAACAACTATTCCATGGCTCCGGGCTTTGATTTCGTGTATGGTTATCAGCCCGATTATGCCTGGTTGGCTTCCCAGGCAGCAGCAGGCCGCCTGTCGCGAGATTCTCTGTTTAATGCACAGTTTCAGCAGACCTATTCGCGTAATATTAATGCACAGGCTACGCTGCTGCCGCATAAGACATTCCGCATAGACCTAACACTTACACAATCATTCAGCAAGTCGCATAGCGAGCTATATGCCGATACCGGTAGCGGTACTTTTGCGCACCTTACCCCATATGAGACAGGCTCCTTCAGCATTACACACATAGCTATGAAGAGCATGTTCCGTAATTCAGGTGTGGGTTCAGAAGTTTATAATCAGTTCCTTGCCAACAGGCCCATTATTTCAAACAGGCTGGGTCGCAGTAATCCATATACCAATGGATTGCCGGACCCTTATAATCCCGGGTATGCCAAAGGGTATGGCCCATTCTCGCAGGATGTACTCATTCCTTCATTCCTGGCAGCATATGGGGGGCGTGATGCCTATAATGCGGCATTGATAGATTATAAGCACGATAAAGTACGCAACAATCCTTTCAAATACTTCCTGCCGATGCCGAACTGGCGTGTGAATTACAATGGTCTCAGTAAGTTACCGTTCTTCTCCAAGAGGATGAACAGTTTTATAATAGACCATGCATTTACCGGTACAATGGCTATGAACAGTATGAATTCATCGCTGTTGTTTGGCGACTTGTATGGGCTGGGCTTCCCATCTTTCATAGATTCTAACTCTAAGAACTATGTGCCCTACTTCCAGGTGCCGAATGTTACCATTACCCAGGCATTTAACCCGTTGATAGGTTTTAATGCGGCATTCAAGAATAACCTGACGGCCAAATTTGAAGTACGGAAGTCGAAGACGCAGAGTTTGAGTCTTATAGACTATCAGGTGGGTGAAAATGCCAGCATGGAGTATGTGATAGGTGGCGGTTTCCGTAAGAAAGGAATACGTCTGCCATTCCCCATATTTGGCGTGAAGCGACTGAAGAATGAACTGATATTTAAGCTGGATATAGGTATACGTGACGATAGAACCAGCAACACATTCCTGGCTAATAATGTCAATGTTACCTCACGTGGTCAGAAGACAATAAGGGTGAACCCTACAATCAACTATTCAGTGAATGATTTGCTTACACTGCTCATTTTCTTTGACCGTCAGCAGACCATTCCATATGTATCCAATGCATTCCCTGCTACTACTACACGTGCCGGGGTAACGCTCAGGTTCAACTTTGCACAGTAACACCGGGCTAATTCATTACATTCGTTTTGCATTATGGTACCTATGCCTGTACATAAGACCTTGCTGCGCATATTACTGGCCGCAGGTATATTGCTGTCAGTTATTCAGTTCTGGCTTCCGGCATATTATCTTACGTGCGATGGTCCCTGTCATTTGTACAATGCACGTATTGTACATGATGTATTGTCCGGTTCGGGTGGGGCGTCGTTGTTTGAGCGTTTTTATCAGGTGCGTATCAGCGCCATCCCCAATAACTTTACCACTTACGCACTGGCATTGCTGCTTGCCATGTTCAATGGGGCTATAGCTGCAAAGCTTCTGTACACGCTATATGTACTTGTATTTATTTCTGGTTTTCTGATGTTACTGCGCCGGTTAGGTGTACGGGACAGTTACTGGCTGCTGGTGGTATTTCTCTTTCCGGTTTCTTATGCATTTGCAAAGGGTTTTTCCAACTTTTCTTTTGGTATTGCATTCTGGCTGTGGATGGTAGGGGCATGGCTTCGTTATCTGGATGGGAAGCGATTGCGGCATCTTGTTCCTTTTATCATCGTTACGGTAATTACATACTTTACCCACCTATTGCCGTTTGTGCTGGGAGTAGGCACCTGTGCGGCTTTAATATTGTCTTATTCCTGCTCTCCGGCAGCCGCACCACATCGTGTACGCTATCTGTTCATTCGCATAGGGGTATTGCTGGCCGTTACACTACCTTTTATTGTTCTGGCTGTTCTGTTTACCAGTGGAGAGGGTGGGCTGGGCTTGTCCGTGTCTCCGCATCCTTACAGGCTCATAGAGCTGCTACAATTCAAGTATCTTAAAGGATTTACAGACAGAGAGGAGATATGGGCAATGGTGGCAGGGGTATTGCTGACTGCAGCAGGGGTAATGATTTTTGTGCGCCTTCTGCGGGGGTACACCATACACCGGCATGATGGTTTTTTTCTGGTATTGCTGGCCTCATTTTTTGTATACATATTTTTCCCGGAGGAGTTTATGGGGCGTATACTCATCATCAGTATACGTATGCAATGGTTTATTATGATTATTGTGGCCTGTATTGCAGCCTTCAGGTTACAGGGAGTCAGATATAGAGAGTATGCTGGCGGGATATTGTTTCTTTGTTTCATCATACTCAGTATATCCCGTATAGGGGTCATGCAGGAAGCTTCGGCAGCACTGGTGCCACATATAGAGGCCGGTAATCATATACGGACTGGTAGTACGGTACTGGCCCTTGATTTTTCGCCGGGTGGCAGGCGCGCAGATGGGACTGCCATAATACCGCTCAATTCTGTCTTTCACCATGCATCCCAATATATAGGGGCCGATAAGCCTCTTATTTTTATGGACAACTATGAGGCCAATACCGGATACTTTCCTGTGGCATGGAAGGATGGGGTAAACCCATATGTGTTTCTGGGAAGTGGTGGGAGCCATGAGGCTCAGATGCCCGCTGCCGATATACAGGGGTATGAGCAGCATACCGGTGTAGCCATAGATTATGTGCTTATGTGGGGCTATACTGCTGCGCTGGCTGATAATGCTGCATTCAGGAAGTTGACTGCCCCTGTAGATAGTGGCTGGCGGCTGGTTTACACATCAGCAGGTGACAATACGCGCCTTTATGCGCGTATTGGGCTATGACATAGCCTTAAGTGCCACAACTTGTATAACTTTACAGCATAATAAAAGTGCTATGGAAGAAGGAAAAAGGCAGAAACAGGTGGGCAAAGTGCTGCTGGAAGAGCTTACTGATATTTTCAGAAGGGAAGGAATAAATATGATAGATGGCGGTATGGTATCCATATCGAAAGTATCAGTGACACCAGACCTGCTGGAAGCCCGTGTGTACCTGAGTTTTTTTCAGGTGCATGATGCAGATGCACTGCTGAAACGAATCAGAGAGCGCGGATGGGAGCTCCGGAAATTGCTGGGGCAGCGGATAAAGGACCAGTTGCGCAGGGTTCCTGAACTTACTTTCTTTTCTGATGATACACTGGACCATGTGTTTCACATGGAGGCCATCTTTAAAAAGATTAATGAGGAGCGCAAGGCAAATGAGGAAAATAGCGACTCCGACGCCTGATAAGAGATGAACCGTACACTGATAGTACAGCTGGCATGGCGGTATCTCCGTGGTATGCGCAGAGCTAATGCTGTGCCATTGCTGTCTCGCATCAGTATGGTGGCTATTGCTGTAAGCAGTGCAGCAATGATTATTGTCTTTTCTGTATTTAACGGACTGGAAGGTTTTGTAAAAGACCTGTATCGTGGCTTTTATCCCGATATACGGGTTACAGCCGTCCGCGGTAAGTTTTTCATAGCTGATACCAGCAGGCTGTCTGCCATCCGTGCAATAACTGGCGTAAGAGCGGTTACTTCTGTGATAGAGGATAACGTTATTGTCAATAACGTGACCAATGGAGAGCAGAAGATAGCGTGGCTGAAGGGTATAGACAGAAACTACTTTAATGTAAATGACATAAAGGAAAACATTGTAGGTGAAGATAGTGTCTCCACTGGTAATCCGCAGACATGTATAGCCGGGGCTCATATACTTAATGAGCTGGGCAATGATGTGAATAACATTTTCAGTATGCTGGAAATATGGTATGGCAATGCTGAAAATACAAACTTCATTGCCGATCCATTGTCTGCATATCGCCGCCTTCAGGTACATCCGGCGGGTTTTTTCCGTATTTCTGATGAGTTTGACGACAAGTATATACTGGCGCCACTGTCGCTGGTACAAACGTTATTTAATGAGGAAAGGCATATTTCTTCTCTGGAGCTGAGTGTGGAGCCGGGCAGGGAAGATGAAGTGAGGAAAGCATTGAGCGGTATGCTGGGTACATCTTATAAGATAGAAAACCGTTATCAGCAAAACCAGACCATGTTTATGGTAATGCAGTCTGAAAAGTGGGCTATTTATGCCATACTGGTTATGGTGCTGCTGGTGGCATCATTCAATATGGTAGGGGCACTCTCTGTACTGGTGCTGGAAAAACAGAAGGATATAGCCATACTGCGGGTAATGGGAGCCGGACGGGATACTGTTCGCGCTCTATTTATTGCCGAAGGGGTATTATGGTCG
Organism: Bacteroidia bacterium; assembly: GCA_030427635.1. GTDB lineage: Bacteria > Bacteroidota > Bacteroidia > Chitinophagales > Chitinophagaceae > Nemorincola. Next base: position 15,815 of record JAUIBA010000013.1, on the reverse strand, counting down.
CTCATAGGTTGTCTTGCCGGGTTTGTGGTAGGGGCAGGTTTCTGTCTTGCGCAAATGAAGTATGGATTCATTTCACTGGGCAGTTCCTTCCTCATGGATGCTTATCCGGTAGAGATGCACCTGCTCGATTTTGTACTTGTATTTATCACTGTAGTTATGGTGGGTATACTGGCTGCATGGTATCCTGCATCGCGGGCAGTACGCACCGATGCACCTACATTACGTGCCTCCTGAGGGAGGATGTTACCTATTGTATAGCTCCTTGTATAGTGCCAGATATTGTTCCGATATAATTCTGTGGTCATAACGGGCGGCATTGATACTGCCTTTGGCTACGGTAGCTTCATAGAGCGCATTATCCCCCGCCAGTGCATTTATGGCATCTCTTATCTGTTCCGGGCTGTCAGGGTCTACCAGCAGTGCTGAGTCTTTACCTATTTCCAGCATGGCTCCTTTATTACTGGTCACTACTGGCCTGCCTACTGCCTGTGCCTCAATTATAGGCATACCAAACCCTTCATAGTGCGATGCTATGAAGAGAATATCGCAGTTTGCATAGTGTTTCCACACCTGCTCTTCAGTAAGGCCGTTACTTATAGTATGGGGTATGTTATACTCTTTCAGTTTTGCTACCTCGTCAGGGGCGGGCCAGCCTACAATATCCAGGTGCATGGCGCCGTCTCTGGCAGCATTTATGAGTCCGTCCAGGTTTTTGTGCTTACCTGTTCCCAGCATCAGTACCACAGGACGCTCCCGCAGTGCTGGGCGTGGTGCGGCTCTGAAAACAGGCTTTACCGGGTCTGGTATTACACGGATACGTTCCTCGGGATAGTGGAAATAACGCATCAGTTTTTCCTTAGTAAACTCTGATACCACGGTTACAATATCTACATACATTAATGGGATTCTGAACCAGAATGTATGGTATAGTAAATGTTTCAGTCGGGAGTGAACCGGATTTTCATAATATCCCAGGTCGTGTACAGTAAGTATATTTTTTTGTCCCCGCAGCCCTATGGCCAGAAAGTTAACATCGCCCGTTATGTGGTTAATATCTCCGGCACTTCTGCTTACTTTCTTTGTATTGCCGATGCGGGAAAGTGAAGGATCACAGTAAAAGTCAGTAACAGATACCTTCCCCTCCAGGTCTTTTCTTACTGTTTGAAAAATGCCTTCAATAGATACGCCGGTATTCCTCGGCTCTCTGTATATATGAGTTACTTTCAGAAGCGGATGATGCATTGCTTATGGCAAGGGACGCGCAAATATAGTCACCACCGTTGTTTTGCTGCTGTATACCAGGACTTTTTATGGCTATTTCTATCAGGCAATATCCGGAGTTGAACGCCTGTCTTGCTGAAATCAGTAAAAAGTACCTTACAAATCGTTATAAAGTCCTTATCCTATTCATGGATACAGGTAATTTTGCATAGTTGGCAAAGGCAAATAAAAATACCATTCCTGTTTATGATATCGACACGCTGGCCGATACCCGGCATATGCGTGGAGATATTACTGCTGAGCGATTTTCGCGGTATCTGGGCCGGCAGCAGGCGCTGAAATTTCCTCATCGTCATTCATTTTATCATTTACTGTTTTTCACTGCGGGTGGTGGTACACATACTATTGACTTTGAGCGGTTTCCGGTACTCCCGGGACAGATATACTTCATGATACCGGGGCAGGTACATAGCTGGTTTTTTGAGGGAGATATAGATGGTTATGTGGTCAATTTTTCTGAGCAGTATATGTACTCCATTGCAGGTGCACTTCAGTATCAGGGTCAGTTTCCTTTTCTTCTGGGTAATGCTGCAGATAGTGTTGTAGATATGGGGGCTGCTGCGGAAGATGTGGAAGCACTGCTGAGTGCTATGGCCGCAGAGACCATGGCCGATAAGCCCCTGGCACAGGATATGGTGAGAGCATTGCTGATGCAGGTGTTTATTACTGTAGCCCGTCATGTGAATGTTTATGGGGCAGGAATGCAGCAGAACGGGCTACCGGTACTGCAGTCGTTTCGTGCGCTTATAGAGCAGCATTATACCTCGCTGCACCTGCCACAGCAGTATGCACCGTTACTGCACATTACGCCCAATCATCTTAATGCGGTCTGTACTCAGGTTACCGGAAAGTCGGCAGGTACACTTATTCGTGAGCGTGTGCTGCTGGAAGCCCGTCGGCTACTGGTAAGCCCAGGTATCACCGTTGCAGAGGTGGCATGGCAGCTGGGGTTTGTGGATAATTCCTATTTCTCCAGATTTTTCAGAAAATACACCGGTATTACACCTGCACAGTTCAGGCAGCAGGCCGGTACTAATAGTAATACTTGTACTCATGTGTGCACAGATTAAAAAAGAAGCTCCGGGATTGCTGTGGAGCGTATTTCGTGGTCGTTGTCCCCGGTGTCGTCGCGGACATTTGTTTACAGACCCCAATCCCTATCATTTAAAGAATACTGTAACTATGCCGCACGAATGTGCCGTATGTGGTCAGAAGTTTGAACTGGAGACAGGTTTCTATTTTGGTACCGGCTATGTAAGTTATGCATTCACAGTACTCATTACAGGGTTGTCTTTTGTGTTGTGGAAGCTGACTCTGGGTATTTCGCTGGATGACAATAGTATTTTCTGGTGGCTGGGAGCCAATGCTGTATTGCTGGTATTGCTGCAGCCTGTGCTGCAGCGGCTGTCCCGCTCTGCCTGGATCGCGTTTTTTGTGGGGTATAATCCTGATACCATACAGCAGGAATAAATCACACTTATGTAGATAATACCAACAGTTGCAAAAAACAACTGCGCCGGAAGACGCTCGTACTTATGTGTGGCGTTAGTTGTGTATCTTGGCTATACACTATGGATTATACCCTTAAATACCTTTCATGCCTGCTGGTAAGGATTGTCTTACCGGCCGTATGCCTGTTTACCCTACAGGTTCATGCGGGCAGTAAGCCTCTCACAGATACTGTAACCATAAAGAGTACTATAAAAGAAGCGGTGACCTGTATGGGGTCTGAGCCGCATCGTAGCATGCTGCTGGGGCAGTCTGGTCTTGTTGCATCCAGGAAACTCAGTTGGCAACCCGGCATTGCCCGCTCTTACCGCACTATAGCGCTGGCTCATATGTATATGGGCAACTTAAAAGATGCCGTCAGTTATTGTGACAGTGCATTAGATATCTGTGAACAGTATAGCCTGCGTGCAGATGAGTCGCGTGTATTGTATGTGTTTTCTGCCATCTATACACAGTCGGGCGATTATGCAAAGGCAGCAGCATATATAGAGCGGGCATTGCCTATATACATAGAACGGGCAGACAGTATAGCTCTTGGTGATGCCTACTCTTCTCTTGGTGTCATATACACACATGAGAAGATGTATGAAAAGGCCAATCGTTTTTATGAGAAAGCCATCGCACTCTTCAGTATACAGAAAGATACAGTTACGGAGGCTCAGTTTACGGGGTATATAGCTACGAATTATATGTCGATGGGGCGTATAGATGAGGCCGGAAAGTTGTTCAGAGCATCAATGAATCTCGTACCCCTGCCGGGCATCATGACAAATCTGGGGAACTTTTATTTTCTGAAAAACCGGGACGACTCTGCAATGTATTACTTCTCCCATGCACTGCCGCTGCTTCTTGCCGACAGCAATATGCTGGATGTAGCTAAAACGTGGCAGAGTATGGCTGAAGTAGAAATGCGCCGCGGTCATATAAACAAAGCAGAAACCCTGCTGCTGGATGGTCTTTCCGTTGTTACCAGACTTGCCAACATTGAGAATATTGCCCGGAAAGAAGAAGCCCTTTCCCGTCTCTACGCCTTAAAGAAGGACTGGGAAAAAGCATACCTGCATCATGTGCAGGCAATGAAGTTTAATGACTCTATCCTGAACCAGGAAACATCACAGAAACTGGCACAGTATGCTGCGCGCTTTGAGCTTAAAGAGATGGCCGGGAATAACAATGAGCTGCGCCGTACCAATGAGCTGCAGCGACTGCATCTGCGGCAGAAAAACATAGTTATTTACGGCACTGTAGTGGTGGCATTTATCCTGCTTTTACTGGGGGTACTCATTTTCAGACAGCAGCGATTACGCACACAGCAGGAAAAAACAGAGCTGGAGCAGCGCCAGTTGCGGGCGCAGATGAATCCGCACTTTATATTCAATAGTCTTAATTCCATACAGCATTTTGTGGTGGAAGGTGATGTGCTGAATGCCAACCGGTATTTGTCAGGATTTGCCACACTGATGCGGCAGACACTGGAATACTCTGCACGTGCAGCTATTACCCTCAGGCAGGAGATTGCCTACCTTGAAAACTATATTTCGCTGGAGCAGATGCGCTATGAGCATAAGTTTACAGCCGCAGTTACATATACCGGAGATGTGGACCTGGATACGGCCGAGATACCACCTATGACCGTGCAGCCTTTTATAGAGAATGCCATACGTCACGGCTTGTGCTATCTGAAAGATAAGGAAGGACATCTGGCGGTACGTTTCTTCAGGGATGCAGAAAGCCTTGTGTGTGAGGTGGAGGATAACGGCATTGGCCGCACCCGCTCAAAAGAAATACGGGCGGCCAAAGGAGTTACGTATAAATCACATGGTATGGAGCTTACACGCCGCCGGCTGGAGCTGGTGAGCCGTAGTACCGGCGGGCGTTACAGCATTCATGTTACTGACAAGACCCCTGAAACACACAGTGAAACCGGCACTATCATCACTATAAGATTTGCATTATCCCTATGATATCAGCTATTATTATTGACGACGAGGCTAAAAATATAGCTATGCTGCGCAAGTTGCTGGCTACTTATTGTACACAGGTGCAGGTAGTAGGAGATGCTACCGATATACGCACCGGTAAGCGGCTCATAGAGGAGGCCGAGCCGCAACTTATATTTCTGGATGTGGAGATGCCTTATGGTAATGGCTTTGACCTGCTGAGGTCGCTGCCAGACCTCTCTGCATCTGTCATTTTTATTACGGCATTCGATCATTATGCTCTGGAAGCTTTCCGTTATGCAGCAGTAGATTATCTGTTGAAGCCGGTGGATATAGAACTGCTGAAAGAAGCCGTGGATAAAGTGGCGCATAATATTACTGCACACAAACTGGCGGCAGATTATGAGACACTGCTCAGAAATATGGAGGAAAATAATACTGTCCGGCGGGAGGTAGTGCTTACAGATAACAGGTTCCGGCATGTGGTTCGCCTTGAGGATATAAGGTATATCATTGCCGATGGAAGTTATACGCATGTACATACCATAGAGCGCACCTTTGTTACTACCAAAAACCTGAAAGACTTTGAAGAAATACTACCTTCAGAAACCTTTGCCCGCATTCATCACGGGCATATCATAAACATAGGGCATATGCTCAGGTTTCAACGAGGGAAAAATGGAGCCGTTGTTATGGATAATGATGTAGTGCTGGAAGTATCGGTACGCAGGAGAGAAGCATTTATGAGGTTACTGCAGAGTATGGCCTGAACCCGGTTACAAAAAATGTAGCTACGCTTGCGAATGGTACCGGTAGTAGGCATTTGGCAACTGATTGTTGATTTTGTTTAATATTATTTTCACCCAAACATTTACACTTTTATGAAAAGAAGAATTTCCTGTATTGCGCTAAGCATCTTTACTGTTGGTATGATAGCTGTTTCCCTGGCAGGCTGTAAAAAAGAAGAAGAGGATCATGCGGCAAAGTTTAATGGTACATGGACAGGTACAGCCACATGTAATGGTGGTAGCGGAGGGGTAACAGAACAGGAGTTTATAGCCGTTAACAAAACAAAAGTGACCACCACCTGTAATGTAGGTGGTATAGGATGTGTAAAAGAGCAGATACTGGATGGTACAGCCAATGGCAATACGCTTACATTTCCTGCTACTACGGTATTGGATGCCTGTGGGCAATCATATAGTGTAAGTGCCTCTGCTACTATCACGGGTACTACACTTTTTTATACCATCAGTATAAATGGTGCCACGAGTGGTGAGTGTTCATTTTCCGGTACAAAATAGATGGCATCTGAGTCGTTTGCCGTGCTGATGCAATTTCAGGACAGCAGATGGGAAGTAATACGTATACACTTGCAAAAAGTACTGCTACGAATACCAAATATATATGATGACAATATTATGGTAAGGTACCTTTGTAATGGACTGTTGATTATGCTTGTCAGGTACATTGCAGAATTATGGTTTTCTCAATATGTATCTTATTCAGAAGTTAGCGGATGCTGTACGTGGTATTAGCAGATTCGATATAACATTCGCGCTTTATGAAAAAATGGCCGTGACCCTTCCTGTTCAGGAGGGGTTTTTTGTAGTCGTTTGTACAAACCGGGGCAGGGGATGGCTTTCATGTGCCATGTTTTCATGACTGTAATCTGCTGTAATACTGATGCATATGTATACACAGGTTTACTTCTGATAAATTGAGCTGGCAATGTTTTGTTTATTTCATCAGGTCTTTCATAAATTTGCAATATGAATACTGGTAGGTTTAATGCTGCTACCCGTTGGCAGACCGAATCGCAGGAAGAATTAGCTGTACTGGAAGAAGAGTTTCATAATCTCATAGTATGGAATGATGATGTGAATACGTTCGATTGGGTTATTCAGTCGCTTGTAGAGGTATGTAGTCACGAACCTATTCAGGCTGAGCAGTGCGCGCTTATCATTCATCACAAAGGCAAATGCAGTGTACGTAAGGGCTCATTTGAGGTGCTGCGTCCACAGGCCGAGGCACTAATAGACCGTGGTATACAGGCCACAATCGATTACTGATTTCCCTTTTTAACCCCTTATATAACCCCTGCTATATGGCGGGGTATAGTGCATTTGTGGTGACGACACTGTATTTTTACTCAAAAGAGATACAGTATGAAATTGACCACATTATTGCTTGCGGCAGTAACATTGGCACCTCCGGTAGCCATGGCACAGCAGGGTCACAGGCAGATAACGCTTGAAGACATCTTCAAAAAAGGAACCTTCCGCATGAAGGGAGTGCCGGGTTTTAATGCCATGAAAGATGGCCGTCATTACACTGCTATGAAGTGGGAAGGCAAGAAGATGTGCATTTATCAGTACGATCTTGCAAGTGGCAATCAGGTACGTAAGCTGTTTGATAACAGTATTGATAAATTCAGTGGCACAGAGCTCAGTGTTGAGCACTATACACTCAGCAGTGATGAGCATCAGATGCTTTTGTTTACAGAAGGCGAAAGCATTTACCGGCACTCACGTATGCAGCGTGTATATGTTTATGATATAGAGTCAGGCGCTGTAAAGCTGCTGGATTATGACAAGGTGTTGCATGCCACATTCTCGCCCGATGGTAACAAGGTAGCATTTGTAAAGAACAATAATCTCTATTACAAAGACCTGGAAAAAGATATGGTGGTCTCTGTTACATCTGACGGTGTAAAGAACCGCATTATCAATGGAAATTGTGACTGGGTATATGAGGAGGAGTTTTCTTTTACCCGTGCTTTTGAATGGTCAGAAGACAGCCGTTATCTGGCATTCTACCGTTTTGATGAGACGCTGGTACCGGAGTACACCATGCCTAAATATAATGGACTGTATCCTGAGCAGTACACCTACAAGTATCCCAAAGCTGGTGAGCGGAACTCTATAGTGCAGATAAAAATTCACGACCTGAAGAATAGCAGCACGGTAGTAGCCAATACCGGTAAGGAAACGGATATATATCTGCCCCGCATAAAATGGGCAGGAGATGATGATAAACTCTGCATATACAGGCTCAACCGTCATCAGAATAAGCTGGATATGCTTCTTGCCAATCCGGCTAACGGGAAATGTTCATACATCTACCAGGAAACCAACAAGGCATACATAGAAATAGATGACGATATCCGCTTCCTGAATGATGGACACTCAATGATAGTAGGAAGTGAGCGTAATGGTTACAAACACCTTTATCACTGGGACTGGAGCAGCAAGCAGCTTACTGATATTACTAAGGGCAACTATGATGTGGAAGGTCTTACCGCAGTAGATACAAAACGTGGACTGGTATATTATACTGCAGCATTGCGTTCGCCACTTCAGCGCCAGCTGTATGTTACTGACTTTTCAGGTAATGAGAAAAAATGTCTGACGCCTGAGTCTGGTACCCATTCCATTGCCCCATGTGAGGGGAACCGCTTTTTCCTGGACCGATATTCGGCATTGAACAAAGTACCGGTATATTATCTGCGTAACAGCAGAGGCGAGATAGTGCGCACCCTGGAAGATAATCATGAACTGGCAGCAACAATGTCAGAATTCGATCTGGGTGAGCTACGTACACTGAAGATAAAAGGTGTGCAGCAGGAGCTGAATGCGTGGATGATAACACCGCCTGACTTTGATAAGAGCAAGAAGTATCCGGTACTTATGTTCCAGTACAGTGGCCCGGGCTCACAGCAGGTAGCAGACCGTTTCCCGCTCAGCAACTATTTCTGGCATCAGATGCTGGCACAGAAGGGGTATATCATAGTATGTACTGATGGTACCGGTACCGGCTTCCGTGGTGAGGCATTCCGCAAAAAAACGTACAGACAGTTGGGCCGTTATGAGAGCGATGACCAGATAGCAGTTGCAAAACGCATTGCAAAGCTGCCATATGTAGATGCCGGCAGGATAGGCATATGGGGCTGGAGCTATGGTGGATTTATGAGTGCTACCTGTATCCTTAAGGGTAACGATGTGTTTAAAACGGCTATATCGGTAGCTCCGGTTACTAACTGGCGTTACTACGACAACATCTATACTGAGCGTTATATGCGTACACCACAGGAAAATCCTACCGGCTATGATAATAATGCACCTGAGAAAATGGCTGCTAATCTGAAGGGCAACTTCCTGCTGGTACATGGCACTGCCGATGATAATGTGCATTTCCAGAACTCAGCAATGCTTACTACTGCGCTGGTAAACGCCAATAAGCCATTTGAGAGTATGTACTATCCTGATAAGGCACATGGTATATCTGGTGGTAATACCAGCCTGCACCTTTATAGCAAGATGACAAAGTTCATTCTGGAGAAGCTGTAAAGCATAGATACTGTCTTTAATCAGAAAGGGTGCCTCATATGGGGCACCCTTTCTGATTAAGTTGAAGATATAGTATCAGGAAATCATTGTCCTGGGAGGGTATTACATACCTCTGCTGATAATACCACCGGCTACCACATCATCACCTTCGTAGAATACTGCCGACTGGCCCGGTGCTATGCTGTTTACTGCATGGTGAAAGCTCACATGTACGCTGTCTGGTCCTGTAGGTTCCAGAGTGCTTTCTGTGCCGGGGTCTCTGTAGCGTATTTTGGTGATGGCCTCCATACCCGGTTGTATACGGTCATACTTCACCATGTTCAGGCCGTGTACCTTCATTTCGGCACGCTGCAGTTCATGTAGCTCGCCCAGTACCACGGTATTTGTTTCCGGTATGATGTTGGTGACAAACATGGGCCTGCCCAGCGCCACTTCCAGTCCCTTGCGCTGCCCTATAGTGTAAAAAGGATAGCCACTGTGCTTACCTACTACTTTCCCGTCGGCCAGTACGAAGTTGCCGCCGCTTACCCGGTCTTCCAGTCCGTCTACATTCCGCTTCAGAAAACCACGGTAATCATTGTCCGGCACAAAGCATATTTCGTAGCTCTCGGCCTTTTTAGATAATTCGGTATAACCCATATCGTGGGCCAGCTGGCGCACCTCGGTCTTCAGCATATCGCCCAGCGGGTATATGCTGCGAGACAGGCAGTCCTGACCCAGTCCCCACAGCACATAACTCTGGTCTTTGGTCAGGTCGCGTGCTTTGGATAGTACATGGCGGCCGTTTTCCTCCCGCACCTTTACATAGTGGCCTGTAGCAATGTAGTCACAGTCTAGTGCATTGGCGCGCTTCAGGAGGGCTGCCCATTTTATATGTGTATTGCATAGCACACAGGGGTTAGGTGTGCGCCCTGCCATATATTCTTCTACAAAATTCTCTACTACATGGCTGCCAAACTCTTCTCTGATATCCAGTACATAATGTGGAAATCCGTGCTCAACAGCTGCAGCGCGCGCATCATTAAAAGAATCCAGATTGCAGCATCCGGTCTCTTTTCTGCTGCCACCTGCCGATGCATAGTCCCATGTTTTCATGGTTACGCCTACTACCTCATATCCCTGATTGTGGAGTATAAGTGCACTTACGGTGCTGTCTATACCACCGCTCATTGCCACCAGTACTTTACCTTTCTTACTCATGTGGCTGCAAAGGTACATATATCGGGTGCAACACAGGCGTTATCCCTTCTATCAGGCTATAGCCGCCGATTATCAGCTAAATAATCAGCTATCGTTAAAAAATAATTAAAAAATCACCCAGGCTATCACCCTGTTTTTTCGTCTTATAGGGTATAAGCTTATACCGTATGAAAAAATATACTCTTTTTTTACCCTTACTATTACTGATGAAAAGCGCCATGGCCCAGCTCCCGTTTTCTGTGATGGATTCTATTGACGGCAATAATATCAATGCTGCGATACTGGTGCATGGCGATATGTTCCGGGATCCTGTACATAATAGTACCGGGTGGACTAATCCTGCTTATTACACAGAGAAACCTGAGGGTGCTGCTGCCTTGTGGATGAGTGCGTATGATGATGCCGGACAGCTGCATGTATCAGCACAGACATACCGGCAGAATGGTAATGACTATTGGCCGGGTCCATTGGATGCATCCGGAGCGCTGGATTATGCAACATCTGAGCAATGGGCTAAGATATGGAAGGTGCGGCGCAGTGATGTAGCAGTGCATCTCAGCAACATTATGCACCATACAGGTAATACCCCAGAAGCCATACTCACATGGCCTGCAAAAGGGAATGCCTATGCAGCGGGAAAGGATGGTGTGCCGCTTACCATTACAGAGGATATGGCCCCGTTTGTAGATGTGAACGGAGACGGCACCTACCAGCCACTAAAAGGTGATTACCCTGATATTAAGGGAGAACAAACCTTATTCTGGGTATTCAGTGATAATGGTCCTGCTCATAATCAAAGTAACGGAGAGTCGTTAGGTATTGAAGTACATGCCATGGCTTATGCCTTCAAGCGTAACACGCTGGTTGATGATATCATTTATATCGATTACAGCTTTGTTAACAAGTCGTCCGCAAACTATCATGACATGCGCGTTGCGTTATGGAACGATGCTACTATTTCTTATCCCGGTATTGAATATATCGGGTTCGATTCCTCATGGCGTTTAGGGATAAACTATAAGGATTATAATCCGGATGGCGGTACTGCCGGTACTCCTACAAATAGTTATAAACTCGTCAATGCAGCACTAGGCATTACAATGGTCCGTTGTCCGGGTGATAGAAACGGCAATTATATTCCTGCGGGTAGCTTTATGCCTGTTCGTAATGACCCCTCTGTTTTCGGGCTCCCGGCAGGCACACAGGAGTATAATAACTATATGCATTCCCGTTTTCGTAATGGCATGCATCTGCGTTATAATGCAGATACACCTTACATGCTTATAAGTGGAGAAGAAAGAAATTATGTATATCCTGATGACCCTTCTGTTGTGGGTGGATGGAATGAGTGTCGTCTTGGCTTGAATTCGGGAGACCGGATGTATGTTTTGTCCTCCGGAGACTTTACACTTAATATAGGAGCTACAGAGCGGCTTGTAATTGCTGTGGTTGCGGATACACTCTTTGGTTCGTGTCCGGCTATAACCAGCTTTGAAAGGATGCGTACGTTGGCCGATACTGCCTGGAATATTTACCGTCAGGCGGTATCTGTGCGTGATGTCTCCCCTCCGTTACAGTGGCTTACCGTACACCCGGTACCGGCCACGCAGTCTGTAAGTATAGTAATGCCTGTAATTCCGGTATCAGGTTCTGTACTCTCGGTTTATAATGCATTAGGGCAGCGTGTGCTGCAGCAACCGGCTGGCCGGTCAGCAACAACACTTGATATAGGTACATGGCCTACTGGCTACTATACGGTAGTAGTTACGGGTGAGGAATACATATATCGTGGTCGTCTTATAAAACAGTAACCCTATGAAGAAAATCCTGATTACACTTTCCTGTTTGCTATGTATGCCAATGAGCTATGCCCAGCATGCGTTTTCTGTGATGGACTCAATAGATGCCAATCGCATCAATGCCGCGGTACTGGTGCATGGTGATATGTGGTGGAATCCGGTCACACTGCGTGCTCATTGTAAGTTTCCTGCCGACTCAAAGAAGCATGTAGGCTTTGCCGCTGCCCTGTGGATGAGTGCCTATGATGATGCAGGACAGCTGCATGTATCAGCACAGACTTACCGGCAGAATGGGAATGACTATTGGCCTGGGCCACTGGATGCATCAGGAGCACTGGATTATGCAACATCGGAGCAATGGGCTAAGATATGGAAGGTGCGGCGCAGCGATGTAGCATTACATCTCAGCAACATTATGCACCATACAGGTAATACCCCTGAAGCCATACTCACATGGCCTGCAAAAGGGAATGCCTATGCAGCGGGAAAAGATGGTGTGCCGCTTACCATTACGGAGGATATGGCCCCGTTTGTAGATGTGAACGGAGATGGCACCTACCAGCCACTGAAAGGTGATTACCCTGACATAAAGGGAGAGCAGACATTGTTTTGGGTATTTAGTGATAATGGTCCTTCGCATGACGAGACTTCAGGTAAGCCACTGAAGGTGCAGGTGCATGCATTGGCCTATGCTTATAAGCGCAATACACTGATAGATTACGTTGTTTATCATGATTATACGGTCATAAATAAGTCTGGACAGGATTATGAAAACATGCGCATGGGAATATGGGAAGATGTGGATTTAGGTTATTATCTGGATGATTTTATCGGTTTTGATTCTGCACACAGGATGGCTGTTACTTACAACGGGACAAATGATGATGGCGGCTTTGCCGGGCATCCTGTTAACTCTTACGGTTCTACCCCGCCGGCAGTAGGTCTTACATGGGTACGGCTGCCGGGCGATGCTGCCGGTAATTATGTTCCGGCAGGTAGTTTTACCTGGTTCAACAATGACCCTTCTATTATTGGTAATCCTGTAGTAGATACAGAATACAATCATTATCTGCGTGGACGCATGCGAAATGGAACAAAGATCATATTGGGCGCATCAGTACTTGCGGAGTGTACTTCGGGTAATAACCTGGGAGACCGTAGGTTTGTGCTCACATCATCGGATTTTAATCTTAGTGCAGGTAACCGGGAGCGTATGGTGGTAGCTATGGTTGTAGACAGCCAGGCGGGAGGCTGTCCTGTTATCACTGATATAAGTGGCCTGCGGGAAGTAGCTGATACTGCATGGCAGCACTGGCAGCAGGCGGTATCTGTTCGTGACGTTTCCTCTCCGCTTAGGTGGCTTACTGTACACCCGGTACCGGCCACGCAGTCTGTAAGTATAGTAATGCCGGTAACTCCGGTATCAGGTTCTGTACTCTCAGTTTATAATGCATTAGCGCAGCGTGTGCTGCAGCAACCGGCTGGCCGGGCCGCAATAACACTTGATATAGGTACATGGCCTACTGGCTACTATACGGTAGTAGTTACGGGTGAGGAATACATATATCGTGGTCGTCTTATAAAACAGTAATCCTATGAAGAAACTTCTGTTTACACTTTCCTGTTTGCTATGTATGCCAATGAGCTATGCCCAGCTTGCGTTTTCTGTGATGGACTCAATAGATGCCAATCGCATCAATGCCGCGGTACTGGTGCATGGTGATATGTGGTGGAATCCGGTCACACTGCGTGCTCATTGTAAGTTTCCTGCCGATTCAAAGAAGCATGTAGGCTTTGCCGCTGCCCTATGGATGAGTGCGTATGATGATGCCGGACAGTTACATGTATCAGCACAAACATACCGGCAGAATGGGAATGACTATTGGCCGGGTCCATTGGATGCATCGGGCGCACTGGATTATGCAACATCGGAACAATGGGCTAAGATATGGAAGGTGCGGCGCAGTGATGTAGCATTACATCTCAGCAACATTATGCACCATACAGGCAATACCCCAGAAGCTGTACTCACATGGCCTGCAAAAGGGAATGCCTATGCAGCGGGAAAGGATGGTGTGCCGCTTACCATTACGGAGGATATGGCCCCGTTTATAGATGTGAACGGAGATGGCACTTACCAGCCACTGAAAGGTGATTACCCTGACATAAAGGGAGAGCAGATACTGTTTTGGGTATTCAGTGATAACGGTCCTTCGCATGACGAGACTTCTGGTAAGCCACTAAAGGTACAGGTGCATGCACTGGCTTATGCGTATAAGCGCAATACACTGATAGATTACGTTGTTTATCATGATTATACGGTCATAAATAAGTCTGGACAGGATTATGAAAATATGCGCATGGGAATATGGGAAGATGTGGATTTAGGTTATTATCTGGATGATTTTATCGGTTTTGACTCTGCACACAGGATGGCTGTTACTTACAACGGGACAAATAACGATGGTGTTGTAGCAGGACATCCTGATAATAGTTACGGAAGTAACCCGCCGGCAAGGGGGCTGACTTTTATTCGTATTCCCGGGGACCGTCCGGATAATATTATACCGGCCGGTAGCTTTATGTATGTTAGTAATGACCCTTCAATACTCCTACTCACAATAACAGACACGACTTATGACTGCTACTTAAGGTCTAAGTATCCGGATGGCAGGCCTCTGACATATAATACTGATTCAGCCCGCTGGACGGCTGCAGGTGGAACTCCGCGGAATTACGTTTATACAGATGACCCATCAGGCATATGGAGTGAATGCAGTGATCGTGATAACCCAGGAGACCGTCGTTATGTACTTGCCTCAAACGACTTTACATTACCTGCTGGGGCAAAGGAGCGTCTGGTGATGGCATTGGTTGTAGATAGTAGTGCGGGAGGCTGTCCGGTAATAGAGAATTTTAATGGCTTGCGGCAAGTAGCGGATACGGCATGGCAGCACTGGCAGCAGGCGGTATCTGTGCGAGATGTCTCCTCTCCGTTACAGTGGCTTACCGTACACCCTGTACCAGCCACGCAGTTTGTAAGTATAGTAATGCCTGTAACTCCGGTATCAGGTTCTGTACTCTCGGTTTATAACGCATTAGGGCAGCGTGTGCTGCAGCAACCGGCAGGCCAGTTAGCAACAACACTTGATATAGGTACATGGCCTACTGGCTACTATACGGTAGTAGTTACGGGTGAGGAATACATATATCGTGGTCGTCTTATAAAACAGTAACCTTATGAAGAAAATCCTGATTACACTTTCCTGTTTGCTATGTATGCCAATGAGCTATGCCCAGCTTGCGTTTTCTGTGATGGACTCAATAGATGCCAATCGTATCAACGCCGCGGTGCTGGTGCATGGCGATATGTGGTGGAATCCGGTCATACAGCGTGCTCATTGTAAATTTCCTGCCGATTCAAAGAAGCATGTAGGCTTTGCCGCTGCCCTGTGGATGAGTGCGTATGATAATGCCGGACAGCTACATTTATCAGCACAGACTTATCGACAGAATGGGAATGACTATTGGCCGGGCCCATTGGATGCATCGGGCGCACTGGATTATGCAACATCGGAACAATGGGCTAAGATATGGAAGGTGCGGCGCAGCGATGTAGCACTACATCTCAGCAACATTATGCACCATACAGGTAATACCCCAGAAGCCATACTGACATGGCCTGCAAAAGGGAATGCCTATGCAGCGGGAAAGGATGGTGTGCCGCTTACCATTAC
>JAUIBA010000048.1 GCA_030427635.1 Bacteroidia bacterium | reverse complement strand
TTTTCATGCAGGTGAATGTTGTCCCGGCATCGCAGCAGGAAAACCAGCGCATAGAAGTACAAATGAAAAAACACACCTCTCCCCCTTGAAGGGAGTCGGTGGGGACTTATATAATAAAAAACGCGCGAGCAATTTTTGTAACCTTTTTGCGCACTTTGTAAATATTAAGTGGCTGATTGTTAGTTTGTTACAGTTGTTTCTGCTCGGAAAAAATATACTGCGCACTTTTCCATTCTGAGCGATTGCTTAAGAGTAGATGCAGAAAGGAACGCCCCATTAGTAACAGGAAGCAGCATCCCCGAAGGCACTTTTTTCATGCAGGTGAATGTTGCCCCGGCATCGCAGCAGGAAAACCAGCGCATAGAAGTACAAATGAAAAAACACACCTCTCCCCCCTGGGGGGAGTCGGTGGGGGCCAGAGGGGGCTGATATAATAAAAAAACGCGCGAGCAATTTTTGTAACCTTTTTGCGCACTTTGTAAATTTTAAGTAGTTGATTGTTAGTTTGTTACGGTTATTTCTGCTCAGAAAAATAAACTGCGCACTTTCTCATCCTGTAGGAGGATGCAGAAAGAAATGCCCCATCAGTAACAGGAAGCAGCACCCCTGATGGCGCCTTTTTCATGCGGGTGAATGCTGCACAGGCACTTGATATTAATGCAGTGAGTCGCCCCGGCATCGCAGCATACTAATCAAAAAAACACCTCTCCCCCTGGGGGGAGCCGGTGGGGGCTCCCCAAACACGCATATACATATTTTCACATTATCCGGTACATTCTCACACAATGTGTAATTTTGCTACCGGTTAGTTAATTTGGTAATATCAATTAAAGAAACAAACACGCTCCCCATCAGAACGAACCACATCAGTAAGCCTATGTTCAGACACTGCCTCTTTGCTGTAGCCGCTATTGTATTATTGACAGGATGTTTTCGCAAGCACGCCCCCGAGGAATCTACCCTTAAGCCGGTTACCGCCGCTCAGTGGGTAGACGATCACACCCTCTCTAATGCCGACAGTGTCATTGTGAAACACCTGCATCTCGATATTAAGGTGAATATGGAGGCAAAGCAGATTTCCGGCAGCGCCATGTGGACCATCAACAACGCACACCACCAGAAAGAGCTCATACTGGACACCTACGATATGACCATCGATAGCGTTATCGTAGATGCACGCCCCTCAGGGTTTAATCTGGATACACCCATCCGCTACCTCGGTAGCGCCCTGCATATACCTATCAATGACAATTCTAAGTTTGTAACCGTCCATTACCGCACAGGCCCCAATGCCCGTGCCCTGCAGTGGCTTGCCCCCGATCAGACACATGACAAGAAGCACCCATTCCTCTATACCCAGAGCGAAAGCATCTATGCCCGCTCATGGATACCCTGCCCCGACGGGCCGGGCATCCGCTTCACCTATACCGCACAGGTACGCGTGCCCGTAGGGCTTATGGCCCTCATGAGTGCAGAAAATAATGATGTACTCAACGACTCCGGCGTATATCGCTTCGATATGCCTCTGCCCATTCCGGCCTATCTTATGGCGCTGGCCGTGGGCGATGTCGTATTCCGTGGTATAGATGAGCGCACCGGAGTATATGCCGAGCGCGGAATGATAGACAAAGCACGCTGGGAGTTCGAAAACGTAGGTCGCATGGTGGGCAATGCCGAGCAGTTGTATGGCTCCTATCGCTGGGGTCGCTACGATGTGCTGGTGCTGCCTCCCGGTTTCCCTATCGGTGGCATGGAAAATCCTAAGCTTACCTTCCTCACCCCATCTATCATAGCCGGCGATCGCTCTCTCGTAAGCCTGGTGGCGCACGAGCTGGCACATAGCTGGAGCGGTAATCTGGTTACCAATGCTACCTGGAACGATTTCTGGCTCAATGAAGGCTTTACCAACTACTTTGAACGCCGCATCATGGAGCAGATGATGGGAGCCGCCTATGCCGATATGCTATGGGAAATAGGCTACCAGGACCTCCAAAACACTATTCTTTCCATGGGCCCCGATAGCCGGGATACCTGGCTCAAGCTGGACCTCAAAGGCCGCGACCCCGACGATGGACTAAATGATATCCCCTATGAGAAAGGCTGCCACTTCCTGCGCATGATAGAGCGTGCAGCCGGCCGCGACAGGTTCGATAAGTTTTTAGTGAAATATTTCGATGCCTTTGCATTCCGCACCATTACCACAGAGGGCTTCCTTAACTACATGGATACAGTGCTCATAGGTAAAGATACCGCCCTGCGCAACAGTCTCAATACAGATGAGTGGGTATACGGCCCCGGCATCCCGGCCAACTGTCCCCGTGCAGGAAACGAGTTGTTTGGTAAAGTAGATGCTGAACGAGCAAAATTCCTGCAGGGTATGCCACCTGAAAAACTCGCATTTATTCACTGGAGTGCCCATGAGTGGTTATACTTCCTCCGCGGCCTCCCCGATTCTGCTTCCATTCCCCAGCTCACCTCCCTCGATAAGGCATTCCGTCTCTCAGAATCCGGCAATAGTGAGTTGGCATTTGAATGGTATCTGCATGCGCTTAAGGCAAACTATACACCGGCCTACCCTCATATGGAGCAGTTTCTTAGTGCCATTGGCCGTCGTAAGTTCATTGAGCCATTATATAGCCAGATGATGCAGACCCCACCTGGCCAGGAAATGGCACGCCGTCTGTATGAGAAATACCGGCTAAACTATCACCCATTGGCACAGGAAAGCCTGGATGAGATAGTACTCGGCAAAAAATAGGTGTTTTTTTCGCAGGGTATATCACATATGTTCATGAATAATGTTCTCTGAAACCCGCCACAGTAGCGGGTTTCATTCCTTTTTGAGACTTTCTGTTTTAAAATATATGGCGCTTTTGCAAAAAGTTTTTTGAAAATTAATCTGCTTATATAATTTTGCACCCGGAGAGATGGCAGAGTGGTCGAACGCGGCGGTCTTGAAAACCGTTAACTGTAACAGGTTCGGGGGTTCGAATCCCTCTCTCTCCGCCACCAAAAGCAAAAGCGTCCTATTCGGGCGCTTTTTTCGTATGTGGAAATGGAGCTATAAGCCGCTACAGTAAAGTATTTCAGGTGATTATGGGTCAAGCTGAATAATTGGGGGAAGAGATATATCAGGCATAAATGTTAGCCAGCCTGAAAAGGAAGAAAGTAACATCCCGTACGCCTCTGGAAGTA
>JAUIBA010000001.1 GCA_030427635.1 Bacteroidia bacterium | reverse complement strand
TCGCTTTTTTTTGAAGTAACCATAAAGCAAAGAAGTTTATTGAAACTAATTTCAATAAACTTCTTCCAAAATCAATGCAGTAAAGGGTTACAGCAGATTTTACCAACCATTTTTGGCCTATATATCTAAAAATAGTCCTCAACAATGTTGAGGACTATTTTTTATGTGGTAAATACTTTGTGTTATTATCCTTTTTCTTTCTCTTTTGCTTCTTTCTTTTCCAGCATTTCTATGAGGCCGGCAATATTGTGATGATCCAGACGCTTACCACGGATAATCTTCTTTTCATCGAGCAGGTAAATGGTAGGAGTGCTGTACACATCGAATTTGTTGTGATAATCGCTTGTGTGGTCATTATCCCATGTATTTACCCAGCCTGTCATATTGTATTTGCTGATGAAGTCGGTAATAGCTTTTTCTTCGCCCTCTGTAGCCACTGTGTACATTGTTACGCCTTTCTTCTTCAGCACTTCTTTATACAGAGAGTCTATAGATGGCATTTCATGCTGGCAATGTCCGCAGCTGGGTGAATAGAATATGATAAGCGTGTATTTGCCCTTCTGTGCATGAAGACTCTCTGTTTTTTTAGTGGCTATGTTAGGCAGTTTAATTTCAGGAGCTACATTACCAATAACGTTAGGAGCGATTTTTCTGGCGCGGTCTATATACTTTTCCAGTTCGTCTGGCTTGAGCCAGAATGCATCACCTTTCATGTAGTAGTTCTCTACCAGATATACAAAGGCTTCATCCATGCCCATTACCTTGCTGTTTTCGACATAGCGGGTAATCCACCATAGCGTGTAATGGAACATATCCTTAGTGCCTTTTGACTTGCGCAGCAACTCATCTGCTTCTTTCTCTACGCTATCAGTCCAGGGCAGTACCAGCTTGCTGAAATACTCTTCGAGGCGGGCATCATAGATAGGCGTGTAAATAAGCCTGTCGTCACGGAAATCGAAATTGTCCCAGAAGTGCGCTTTATAGTAGCGGTAATTGAATGTACTGTCCTTTGTTTTACCATCTTCCAGGAAATGGTCACCCTCTGGTATAGTAGGTGTTTCAATGGCATTGAATATTGTAGCCAGCAGTGTGCCAGGATTTTTCTTTACATAATCGCGACGGTATGCATTGAGCTCTTTAGATGCTGCTATAGCTTTTTTGCGGATGGCAGCTGTATCGTCGGCTGTTTTTGCAGCTTCGAGCTCTTTTTTTAATTTTTCTTCACCGGCACTGTAGTCTTTCAGATACTTTACATATTCGCTGAAACGAGTGTTTTCAGGAGAGTTTTTGTATTCAATACCATCAGGTATTTTGCCAGGAGGTGCAATGATTGTGATATCATCACCTTTGTTCATCAATACTTCAAAATTGGTCTGAAGGTCTGACAGGTATAAGATATAAATACCGCCAACGAAGTCGGCACTTGTGCTGTTGAACACTGCTGTGCCGTTTTTATCAAAACGGGCAGAGTCCGTTTTGAAGATTGTGGGGCGGTTCTTACCATAATAGTGGGCCAGAAAAACCATTGAGTCTTTTACGCCGGGCATTTTAAGTACCAGTCGGTATCCGTCTTTGGCCCATGATGCTACTGCAGTGGTAAGCAACATTGCGGTAACAAGTGATAATCGCTTCATACTATTCTTTTGAGGTTAGTTTCTTTCGTCAATGACGAAACACATGTTTATAATGGTAGTAAAGTCAAAAATAAAACTATAAAGTACTTTTCGGGTCATTAGTACGTGTATCAACACTAAAATTCACAATTCTTTTAATAATTGATGTATTCCAGCAATGTGCCGGTATGCATCACAGATAAAACGCAGAATGTAACAATAGGGTTGCATCAGCAAAAAATCTTAATACTGTTCTTTTTCGTTAGGGAAGTCCTGACTCTTGATATCATCAATATACTGACGGGTAGCAGCGGAGATATCTTCAAACAGATTGAGATAACGGCGCAGGAAACGGGGTGAGAAGTTCTGAGTAATACCCAGCATATCGTGCATCACCAACACCTGACCATCTACACCACCACCGGCACCGATACCTATTACAGGAATCTTTAACTGCTCAGCTACACGGGTACCCAATGATGCTGGTATTTTTTCCAGTACTATAGAAAAACAACCAGCATCCTGTAATGCCAGCGCATTTTTCAGCAGTGTCTCTGCTTCTTCTTCTTCACGGGCACGTACCGTATAGGTGCCAAACTTGTATATAGACTGAGGTGTGAGCCCCAGATGTCCCATAACGGGAACACCGGCACCTACTATACGCTTTATAGAATCTACTACTTCTTCGCCGCCTTCCAGCTTTATAGCATGGGCTCCGGCTTCTTTCATGATACGTATAGCAGAGTTGAGCGCTTCCTTACTATTTCCCTGATATGAGCCAAATGGCAGGTCGACAATTACAAGACAGCGCTTGCAGGCGCGTACTACGCTCTGGGCATGATATATCATCTGGTCGAGCGTTATAGGCAGGGTGGTTTCATGCCCCGCCATAACATTGGAAGCTGAGTCGCCCACAAGTATTGCATCTATACCTGCATCATCGAAAATACGGGCCATTGAATAGTCGTATGCTGTAAGCATACTTATCTTTTCATCGCGCTGCTTCATCCACTGCAGCGTATGGGTGGTAACCCTTTTTATTTCACCATGTATGGACATAACGTGTTTATTTACCCGGCACAACATAGGGTAGTATGTGGTACGGGCTATAAATGTACGTTTACTATCGGGTTTTACACTTATTGCGTTATTGATGGTATTAATGATGTGGTGTATGGTGTATCGTACTATAGAGCAATTGTAATCGCGCAGCGCTCCGACATTTATAAAACACTGATCACGGTTTTAACCGGCAGGTATTATTTACTGCCAGATAACCTGCGCAGCTTTACCAATGCAAGTATATGCATGAAAACTGCAAGTGGCATGAGGAAGCCCGGGAGCAGTGTATATGGGAAAGAGCCAAAGTCAATGATAGAGAACGGGCCAGCATTAGTGTATATCCCGGGTGCATATGCATGTGTCATAAAAAGGAATACCACAATGGCCAGTGTGGTGAGCCCGGCAATATTCCATAGTATGAGCGGTAAGCGAATGAGCCTGCCACTACGGATGCAACCTGCAGCTATGAGTGGCGCAGTAGCAGCTATGACTATTTCATAGTTATACCCTTTGAATGTAGCATCTTCCGGTATAATACCTTCCACACTAAGCTGATGCAGCAGCAACTCTACTGCTACCCTGAACACCTGTGCGTATATGAGCCAGTTTAACGGAATAGCATCTATAAGTGTGGCATTACTGCGCCTGCTAAGGAATAGTGCAATAAATACAAATAGTGGCAGGATAAGCAGTAATGGGATACGGGGTGGTAATGCGGTAGTCTGCAGGAGGCCGGAATAGGAAATTACAGCTACATATACCAGCCACAGAGAGGTCATTGCTGCCGTTATGATATTCTTTCTGCGGCGCAAAGGGCCAGCGCTGATAGTAATAGTGCGTGTATAAAAAACAGCAGCTATGCATAGCGTCACCATTACCAGGGTAAGTAGTACAAATAATACTTTAGTTGTCATGCCTTGAATTTTTCTGCAATACTATACATGGGCTTGCAGGTGAGATTATCCAAAATTGCTTATTTCATGACGCCTGTATTTTTCCGGCGAAGTATTATATGCCTTTCTGAACGCTTTGATGAAAGAATTAGGGTATTCATAGCCGAGGTCGGACGCAATAGATGAAATAGTGTCCTGAGATGTGCGTAATGTTTCTACCGCTTTTTTCAGGCGCAAATCAGAAATGTACTTATGAGGCGTAGTGCCAAACTGCATTTTAAACAGCCTTAAAAAGTGAAAGCGGGACAGAGCCGTTTCCCGGCATATGGCATCAAGGTCAATGGCCTAACGATAATTGCTATGAATATAATCGCGGGCTATAGTAAGCCTATGGTATATGTCTTCTCTTACTGCCACTCTTACGAAGGGCAGTTTCTCCATATCCTTTCGGATACCTGCATGCTGCACCAGTAAATGCTCTGTGAGCAATATGAGCGTATCATCAAAAGCGCCGTTGTCGTAAGTACTATCCTGCCGCAGCTGCTGTAATATTGAATTGATGCTATGATTACGTGCATATAGCTGGCTATTGAGTTTTATAGTAGCCTGCCTGCCGGATGTAGGGTCATTCAGCAGCTGCTCGTGAGTATGCTGCAGGGTAGCAGCTACACCATCGAAGAAGCGCTTATTGATATGTATGTTGCACAGTACTGTTTTCTGGTGATTATCTACCGTAAGATCATAAATATCGCCAGGCTGAGATAGCAGAAACATATCTGTTTCTACCCGGTATGCTGTTTTATTTATCCTGCAATGGCTATGGCCACCAATGTTGGCAAAAATGGAGTAAGGGCTTTCCAGATGTAAACGGGAAGCTTCTCTGCACTCAAAGTTCAGTACTACATTACGCCACTCTGTTCCTCCCCGGGCGGCCTCATTTTTGAGGTTGCGAACCATATTAATCTCCGGGAATGACCTGAGCAGCATAACGGAGCAAAGATATATTGTTTTAACATGCATTTCTGATTCTGCGGTAGCAGCAGGCATAAGCTGTATGGCGTAGCGATATATAAATAGAGTAACTTTGCAGTCATGGATAATCAGAAAGCATTCAGACTTTCACAGCTTCCGGCCGGAGCTAAAGCAGTAATAAAAGAACATGAGGACAGTGAATTCCGGCTTACACTTATGGAAATGGGATGTGTACCGGGTGAGCCGGTATGGGTGGAAATGATAGCACCACTAGGCGACCCTCTGGCAATAAATATTGCAGGTTATTATCTGAGTATCAGGAAAAAAGAGGCTGAGAATATCTGGGTAGAGGTTGACTGATTAACCGTCGTACTTGTCAAAGTCTGTATTAGAGACAATATCCATCCTGATTTTTGAGAATCTTTTACCTCCGTTTATCAGGTCTACACCTTCCAGTATTTTCAATTCTACAATTGCACCATTAAGAAAGGCTGTGTCAATGACACGCAATATTTCTTCTTTTATGCCACCACTGGCAACAACATCGTCATTATCTCTGGATGTAGCTGAAGCGACCTGAAATTCTTTACGTATCATATAGTGACAATATTTTCAGAGAGGTATTTTACAAACATAAAGGATTTTTGCCGGAAAGATAAAAGAAATTTATCATAGATATTTATTTTGTATCTTTTTGCCAGGCGTTTACATTCTGCTAAATAATGGCTTGTTAATCGTAGCCTGTTTGGGAGGCAGAAGAAAAACTATCAGAGCAGTATATTTCCAATAGGAAACACTATGCAGCGATACATTACCCTATATCGTATTAATGATACAGTGGACAGGGTTTGGTATTTTTGAGAACGATGCCATTTTTCAGCATAGATAAAGAGGAGCTACACTACCGTATATGGGGTAGTGGCGACCGGGTGCTACTGGCATTTCATGGCTACGGGCAGGATGCCAGTGTGTATGATGTGTTTGTCACACATACCGGTAATATGTATACGCTTATTGCCATAGACCTGCCAGGACATGGGTCAACCAAATGGACTGAGGGAAATATACTTACATCTGAACATCTGTCCATACTGATAGCCGACATATGTAAACAATGGCATGTGACACAGGTAACACTAATGGGTTATAGCATAGGCGGCAGGGTAGCACTGGCAGCTATGATGGCAGTGCCTGATATGATACATAACATGGTTCTTATGGCATCGGACGGGCTTACGGTCAACAAATGGTACCGGTTCTGTACAAAATCTTTCATAGGAAAGCAGCTTTTTTCAATGGTGTTGTCAGCGGGAGGCACAGGAGTGCGCCTTGCAGGCATACTGCGAAGCCTGCGACTGATACCTGATGCCATGTACAGATTATCGGTACAGGCAATGGGTAGCAAAGCCGCAAGAACCCAACTACAAATAGCATGGCCTGCCCTGAAAGAGTGTGTACACAAGCCAGAAGTACTACGTGCTGTAATTAATAAAAACAGTATACCGGTATATATATTTATGGGACGACGGGACAGGGTGCTGCCACCGGCACTTGCCTTGTCGCTGGCTGAGTGTGCAGATACCATCAAGGTTACAACTACCGACAGAGGACACCGTATATTTGATGCTGGTAATGCTGCAATGTTTGTGGCGCCATTGCTGAAATTATGACAATATTATGGGCTATATGTATCAGTGTAACCGTGGCATATGTACTGCTGATGGCACTATACCTTGCCGGCTGGCATAAACAGCCCAACTTTACGGTGCCAGACGGTTTCCGGCCAGCCGTATCTATTTCTGTTATCATCCCGGCCCGCAATGAGCAGGATAATATAGAAGCATGTATAGCATCACTGCTACAGCAAAATTACCCCCGGCACCAGTACCAGATAATAGTAGTAGATGACCACTCAACTGATAATACAGCTGTGATAACCAGGAGCTATGCAGACAAGGGGGTGACAATGGTAAACCTGTCGGAGGTGATGCCGGAAAATGCTGGCGGAAATGCTTATAAAAAAATGGCTATAACAGCCGGGATAGCTGTCAGTAACGGAACGCTGATAGTTACAACCGATGCTGACTGTATAGCTCCTGAAAACTGGCTGCTACATATAGCTGCCATATATGAGCAGCGTAACCCAGCTATGGTAATAGCGCCTGTAGTGTACAAGACAGCCCCACGCATAGCAGACATATTTCAGCATACTGACTTTATGAGTATGCAGGGTATTACCGCGGCAGCACACGCTATGGGAATGGGAGGAATGAGTAATGGTGCGAACCTTGCATTTACTCGCGCTGTATTTGAGCAGGTAAACGGGTATGAGGGCAATATGCATCTGGCATCGGGCGATGACTACCTGCTGATGACGAAAATAAGTAAGCTACCCGGAGCACTTATAGTATATCTTAAAGCAAGGGGGGCAATAGTAACAACAAAGCCGCAGCCTGGTTGGCTCTCTTTCTTTCGTCAACGTATAAGATGGGCCTCAAAGTCGGGGAAATATGACGACAGGCGGCTAACCGCGATACTGATACTGGTGTATCTTTTTAATTTAATGATTGCGGCCCTGGCTATAGGCAGTATTGTAGTGCACAGTCTACTCCTTTTACTTGGTACCATACTGGCAATAAAAACGCTGTCAGAAATAATATATCTGCTGCCGGTAGCAAGGTTTTTCAGGTCAGGAGGAGTGCTTGTTTTCTTTCCGCTATTACAGCCCCTGCATATCATATACATAGTAACAGCAGGTTTTATGGGATTCAGAGGTGGGTACAAATGGAAAGGGAGAGATGTTCATTAGAACAGCAATGCAATTCTTCCCCGTTTACTGAAGTGACTGAATCAGGTCATCCATTACCTCCATTGTCATCGGTTTGCTGATAAACTTTTTTACAATGGGATACTTATTCACCATTTTATGGTCGGACTCATTAATAGAAGAGGATAGGATAAATATATCTGGCGTGTTAACTCTATCTGCTTCCTGAATAAGATACTGATTAAGAAAACCGAAGCCATCCATCAGTGGCATATGAATATCAAGAAATATGACATCTGGTAACTCTTCCGGATTATTACGATTAGTTTGCAGATGAGCGAGTGCATCAATACCATTACTAAAGCATAGTACTTTATCGGCAAATAATCTTTTTCGTATCACAGTCATGGACAGTGTACGATCTATAGTTGAATCGTCAATAACAAATGCTAATCTGTACATAACATTAATTGTTTCAACTATTGGTTAGCGTCCATGTGTTAACAAATAACAAACTTAAAAAATTGTTTCTGTTAATGCAACAATTCAAGTAAAAAAAACAATGTAACATAAACTTTATTACCTTGCGTATAACATTAGAAAAAAGTAAGAAAGAATGCAATAATGAATGAGTCAGAAGTGCGATATGATATCAGGGTCTCTTTTAAGACTGTAAAACTACCCCCATTCAATGATATACTTGTTTTGGGAAGGAGGTCGTCGCATGGTCGTAATGGTATAAATAAAGTATTGCAGTTACTGGCTCCCGATGGTTTTGAAGCGATAGATGTAGCAGATGAAAACATCAGTACCATATTTGTGAGTACCGCCTTACTGGCTAAGGTAGATGCAGATAAAATTGTTCATACGCTACGCAAACGTGTTTTTCCTTACGTAACGTCTACTGAAGTAGTGAAGGTTGATTTTCATGTGGACGTTTCCTTAAATGCTATTGAGTTTGAATCGTAGTATATATGGTCATCAGAAACCTGATTCAGAAAAATTACACGATAGTAGTTCCATATGCGGGCATTGAGAGCCTGAGGCATCTTGTGGCCGAAAGCAGCGCGGTTGTAGTAATGGAAAATGGCACTTTCCACGGTGTTTTAACAGCTACTGATCTGCTACTGCAGCCATATAACCTAGCAATAGACTGCATCATAGAAAAGCCGGGAGTTTCTCCATCACACTCTGTAAATGACACAATAGATGTGATGCGGGAAACCCGATTCAGAGTGCTGCCGGTATTTGAAGCAGAGCGGTTTATAGGGTTGATAAGCTATGACGATATTATAGAGTTTTTGTCGCGGGTAGTGAATGAGCAGAAAACAATAGTGCAGAGTGTGGCCCATGACCTGAAGAACCCCATAAACAGCATTATGGGATTATCATCCCTGCTACGGGCTAATCTTATAAAAGAAGAGAACATAGAGCTACTGGATTATACAGATAAAGCCTGTACCTATGCCAGTGATATAATCAATGACCTGCTGCTTATACCCGAGCTGGAAGGGGACCAGGATGAGGAAGGAGAATTTGAGCTTACAGAAATAAACAGCTTTCTGGAAGAATGTACAGAAAGCATGCTAACACTGGCAGCAGCTAAAAACATAGAAATAGCCTGTGAACTGGTAGAAAAAGACTACTATTTTCCGGTACACCGCTCTAAGCTGAAACGGGCAATAAATAATCTGATATCAAATGGCATTAAGTTCACACCTGAAAACGGTACAATAGGCATTTCATCTGTTGTAGATGGTAACAGCCTGCTGATAAAAATAAAAGATAGTGGTATTGGAATTCCACTATCTACCCAGCCATTTATATTTAATAAGTTTACAAAAGCCAAGCGCCTGGGCACCCGTGGTGAAAAGTCAATAGGTATGGGGTTATATATAACCCGCCAGATAATAGAACTACATGACGGCTACCTTTGGTTTCAGAGCGCAGAGAAAGCAGGAACTACATTCTTCATTCAGTTAGGGGCAAACCAACAAAACTAAACGTATACACGCCTGTAATGCTGTAAAAAGTTAAAACCTGATGTGAATCTGGTAGTGGGTCTTATATTTGTCAAAGCTGACAGGAAGGACAATACCAGGTCATTTAATAACCAATAGAATGATATTGAAAAAATATATTGCTGCTGCGATGCTAATGTATGCAGCCGGCGCTCATGCACAGGACCATACAGCAACAGATGCCGCTGTAAACAGGTTTCAGACACTTTTCAATGCAGATAAGGGGGGAGATATCTTCGGGATGTTATCTGACAGGATAAAAAAGCTGCTGCCCGAAGACAAAACAATAGAGACCATGAGCCAGATGCATAAGCAATATGGCGACTTTAAAGAATATACTTTTCTGAAAGAAGAACAGGGTTTGAGCTACTACAACGCAGGGTTTGCAGGAGGCACTCTAACCCTTGTCACCTCTTTAGACAAGGAGCAAAAACTGGAAACATTCAGATTTCTACCGGCACAGGCAGCTAACCCCTCTGAAAAGTCAGATTTTGACTACCGGGGTGGGAAAGGGCACCTTTACGGTAGCTTTTCTATACCTGATGGTGATAAACCTGTACCTGTAGTACTGATAATAGCCGGCTCCGGACCTACTGACAGAAATGGTAATCAGGAAGGGACAGTAAAAGCAAATACCTATAAGCTGATAGCTGATTCGCTTAAGAAAGCGGGCATCGCATCATTGCGGTATGATAAGCGTGGTACAGGTGAGAGTGCAGCTGCACTAAGAGATGAGTCGGCAATGCGCTTTGGTGATATAGTAGATGATGCGGCCGGAATAATAGCTGAGTTGAAACAGGACAAGAGGTTTTCGTCTGTAATAGTGCTGGGGCACAGTGAGGGCTCACTGGTAGGTATGATGGCGGCTGCCAAAGAGCCGGTAGCAGCTTATATATCTGTAGCGGGCCTGGCTAACAGTGCAGATAAAATACTGGTGCGGCAGATAGCAGCACAGTCGGAAGAGTTGTCACTCAGAGCTGCGTTTTTACTGGATAGTATAAAGAATGGTAAACAAATAACCGACCCCGGGGATGAGCTAAGTACACTGTTCCGCCCATCGGTGCAGCCATACCTGAAATCATGGATAAATATAGACCCTCAGAATGAGATAAAAAGGCTGAACATTCCTGTATTGATAGTGCAGGGCACTACCGATATACAAGTATCGGAAGGAGAGGCAATAACGCTGCAGGAAGCATACCCACGTGCTTCACTGAAAATAATAAAGGGTATGAATCATGTACTGAAATCTGCTCCTGAAGACCGCACACGGAATATTGCTACCTACTCCATACCAGATTTGCCATTGGCCCCCGGTCTGGTGCCCACACTGACAGGGTTCATAAAAACGATTAAATAACAAACAATTGCAGTGACTAAATATTTAAAGAGGCGTTCACCCAGGTGAACGCCTCTTTGCCTCATATATAAAGCGTATTTTATTGCCATCAGTGTAATGCCACATTTATAGGCTTTCCAATGCAGCCATTGGGCATTTGTATGTGTAATAATGATGCTAGTGTTGGTGCTATGTCGGTCATGTGTACCTGCTCATTGCTTTCGCCCCGCTTTATATTCCAGCCGAACCATATGAGGGGTATATGTGTGTCATAAGGATTCCATGTACCGTGGGTAGTGCCTGTTTTATGGCCATTACCACCATACCAGCCGGCAGCCGGTATTATCTGTATAGAGCCACTGCGGTTTTTATGATAACCATTCACAGCCATTGTTTTTATGGGCTCAGGCACAGTATTGCTCCACAGATTTTCCATATCTAATGTATAGGCTACGGCAGGTTGCTGCTCCAGCCAGTTGATAATGGTTTGCCTGATAACAGCACGGTCTTTACCACTACGTGCTATCAAAGCCTCATCCAGACATACCTGGTAATTATCCGTAAATGTTACTATGTTTTCCAGTCCGAATAGCTGTTGCAGATATTCATTGATGCCACTTATAGTTCCGGCTGGTTCCATTCCCGCAGGCACATTATGGTCGATAAGAAATTGTGCATTATGGGCGCCGCCATGGTCGGCGGTAAGGAATACCAGATATCCGTTACGGCCATAACGCTTATCCAGATAGAATAAAAAGTCGGCAATGTCACGGTCCAGACGTAGGTAGGTGTCTTCTGCTTCCATGGAGTTAGGAGCAAATCTATGCCCTACATAATCTGTGGCAGAGAGGCTGAGCGTGAGAAAATCGGTAGCAGCGCCTTTACCAAGCGACTCACCTTCAATACATTCTTTAGCCATCATAATACTCAAAGTATTACCGGCAGGAGTAGTCTTCACTATAGCATTCCTGCGTGGGCCGGTAACCGTATCATACCTGTGTGGGAATACCGGCTCTTTTTCCCACGGGAATGCACCTTCGTAAGGAGTTGAGTCGGCAGTGCTTTCCGTGTATGTTTCTTCGTTATGCAGCAGATACCAGCCATTACCCAGAAGGCTATCTGTAACATTACGATTGTTAAAAGATTGCAGCCATGCTGGGGTGGGATTGCTATAGTAGCTACTGCTCACGAAATGGCCTGTCTGCTCATTGTACCAGTATGCCGCATTTGCCAGGTGACCTGCAGGCAATATGGAGGCTCTGTCTTTGATTGCCACACCATATACCCTTGATTCAAAATTTGTAGCCAGGCGCAGCTCATCAGTAACTGTAGTTACCAGCAGATTGGCAGGGCTCATAGGCCTGCCATCCTCTGTGAGCTTTACCGTAGCATCATCAGTACAGTAAACCATTTCACCGGTATTTCTATCCATCCATTCATTGCCAGCAATGCCATGCAAAGATGGTACGGAGCCTGTGTAAACACAGGTATGTCCCGGCGCAGTATATGCCGGCAGATAATTAATCATGGTTTGCTGACAATTATAACCGTCTCTCATCAGCCTTTTAAAACCACTATGCCCATAGTGCTCATAGTACCGGTACAGATAATCCCACCTCATCTGGTCCACAACTATACCTACTACGATACGTGGGCGGGACACCTCTTCGCGATGTACACCACAGGATGCCAATATACCTGATAGCAACAATATTGTTAATCTGCTGGTTTTCATACTCTTCTGATTATAACTTTTTTTTGTTATTATATTTAGGCCGGATATTCAACAAAACCGTTGATTCCCAATAGGAATTATGAATCACAATGTTAAAAAATGTAGCTCAAAATGCGAAAGTGCAGACAGCTATTCTGTTTGGCAGTAATATTTTATTAATTTTGCGCCGTTTAATTCCCATTAAATAGATTTTTATTTCGCAACTGTACCAAAAACAAAATATAGTACACATGGACATATTTGCCAAATTTGAGAACAGACTGGGACCTATAGGGGACTACGCTGAGAAATCGCCAGGTTATTTTGCATTTCCGAAGCTTGAGGGTGAAATAGGGAACCGCATGATGTTTCGTGGTAAGGAGAAAATAGTATGGAGCCTTAATAACTATCTGGGACTGGCTAACCATCCTGAAGTGCGCAAGGCTGATGCTGAGGGTGCTGCACGCTGGGGCCTGGCTACACCGATGGGCGCGCGTATGATGAGTGGTAACTCTGACCTGCATCTGAGACTGGAGCGTGAGCTGGCTGACTTTGTAGGTAAAGAAGATGCTATGCTGTTCAACTTTGGCTATCAGGGTATGGTGTCAACTATTGACTCGCTTTGTGGCCGTCATGACGTAGTTGTATATGATGCAGAATCGCATGCATGTATCATAGATGGCCTGCGTATGATACCCAGCCACCGTTATGTGTATAAGCACAATGATATAGCAGACTGTGATAAGCAGCTGGCTCGTGCTACTGAAATGGTAAAGAAGACAGGTGGTGGCATTCTGGTTATCACTGAAGGTGTATTTGGCATGAGTGGCAATCAGGGTAAAATCAAAGAGATTGCAGTACTGAAAGAGAAGTACAACTTCCGTCTGTTTGTAGATGATGCGCATGGCTTTGGTACTATGGGCCCTACCGGTGCCGGTATAGGTGAAGAGCAGAACTGTATGGAAGATATAGATATCTACTTCTCTACTTTTGCGAAATCTATGGCTAGCATAGGTGGCTTCCTTGCCGCCGATAAGAAGATTCTTACATTCCTGCGTTACAATATGCGCTCACAGATATTTGCCAAATCACTGCCTATGGCATTTGTAGAAGGTAATCTGAAGCGTCTGGAGCTGCTACGTACTATGCCGGAACTGCGCGAAAAGCTGTGGCATAATGTGCGCAGACTGCAGGAAGGTTTTAAAGAGCGGGGTTTTGACCTGGGCACTACCAATACTCCTGTAACGCCGGTATTCATGAAAGGCGGCCTGTATGATGCGGTACAGCTTACGTATGACCTACGTGAAAACTATGACATATTCTGCTCTGTAGTAGTATATCCTGTAATACCTAAAGGACAGATAGAACTGCGTATCATACCTACAGCAGCACATACTGATAAAGATGTAGATGAAACTCTCGCTGCATTCTCAGCAATACGTGAGAAGCTGGAAAACAAACTATATCCACAGGAGATGCCGGAAGTAGGCGCTGCTGTATAGACTTAAATTAATAACATCTTACTCAGGGAGTATACAGCACTTGGCTGTATACTCCTTTTTTATTCAGGACATTGGGAGTACACAGGGGTAATATATAACAGCACAATAGTCCTATATAATTGGGTAGGGTGGTGCAAAATTCAAACGGGATTTCTGACATATCAGAAATCCCGTTTGTAGTATATACATCCGGGCTATGAAAGCATAATACCCGGTATCGATTTTATTAGCTGAAAGCGTTAATTCCTGTTACGTCCATACCTGTAATTAACAGGTGGATATCATGAGTGCCTTCATAGGTTACCACTGACTCCAGGTTCATCATATGACGCATGATGCTAAACTCACCTGTAATACCCATGCCGCCCAAGATCTGACGTGCTTCTCTGGATACTTTCAGTGCTATATCACAGCTATTACGTTTTGCCATGGATATCTGAGCCGGAGTAGCACGGTCTTCATTACGCAATACACCCAGGCGCCAGTTAAGCAGTTGCGACTTAGTGATTTCCGTAATCATTTCGGCCAGCTTTTTCTGTGTGAGCTGGAAGCCTGCAATAGGACGACCAAACTGCTCACGCTGTTTGGCATATCTCAATGCTGTATCATAACAGTCCATAGCACAGCCAAGGGCTCCCCATGCTATGCCAAAGCGTGCACTGGAAAGGCAGGTAAGTGGCCCTTTCAGACCCTTTACGTTTGGCAGGATGTTTTCTTTTGGCACTTTCACATTGTCAAATACCAGCTCGCCGGTAGCAGATGCACGCAGCGACCATTTACCATGCGTTTCAGGTGTAGAGAAGCCTTCCATACCACGTTCCAGTATAAGGCCCTGAATTTCGCCCTGCTCATTCTTTGCCCATACAACGGCTATATCGGCAAATGGGGCATTGGATATCCACATTTTAGAGCCATTCAGTATTACATGGTCTCCGGCATCAGTAAAGTTGCTGAGCATGCCAGCTGGGTTTGAGCCATGATTCGGCTCTGTAAGGCCAAAGCAGCCCATCATTTCACCGGTAGCCAGTTTGGGCAGATATTTCATTTTCTGCTCTTCGCTACCAAATTTATAGATAGGGAACATTACAAGTGAACCCTGTACTGATGCTGTAGAACGTATGCCGGAGTCGCAGCGCTCCAGTTCCTGCATCATAATGCCATAAGTAATGTAATCCAGCCCGGGGCCACCATACTTCTGAGGTATAAACGGTCCAAAACAGCCTGCATCTCCCAAACCTTTAATCAGTTGGCGTGGAAATTCGGCACGCTGGGCATAATCTTCAATAATAGGAGATATCTCTTTTTTTACAAATGCGCGTACAGTATCTCTAATCAGCTTCTGCTCTTCGGTCAATAACTCATCAAGAAGGTAATAATCCGGATGCTGATATAAATCTTTTTCCATGTTTTGTTAAAGTTGATGTGAAAAGTGCGGCAAAGGTAGCATTTTTGACATATTGGTATAATTTTGCAGCATAATAATGTCAGTTATTGTCAGTATCGGGTCAAGCAATAGCCTTATAGTAATTATTCATAGTTTTTATAAGTCAGGACTGTACTACTTTTCAGACGTTATCTATGCATCGCTCTTGCCGTTTAGGATTCCTTTAATGAATTGTGGAACATATTTTGTGCGGTCATTGTTAAATACATGAGAATTTGTGTATTCCTGCAAACGAATGTCGTAAGAAACCCGCCTTTAGAAGTTTCGGACATTCTTTCAGGCTCACGCAGAGAGCATGTAATGGATAATATTTTATATTTTAATCTTAAAAAAGGATAATTTATGAGGCAGTTAAAGATTGCCACACAGATTACTAACCGTGATTCGCAGGCGGTAGAAAAGTATCTTCAGGAGATCAGCAAGATATCAATGATCACTCCCGAAGAGGAAACTACGCTTGCGCAGAAAATTCACATGGGCGACCAACGGGCTCTTGAAAAGCTTGTGAAGTCGAACCTGCGCTTTGTTGTGTCGGTTGCAAAGCAGTATCAGCATCAGGGTCTTTCTCTGAGCGACCTTATCAACGAAGGCAATCTGGGGCTTATTAAAGCTGCTCAGCGCTTTGACGAGACAAAAGGTTTTAAGTTCATTTCTTATGCTGTGTGGTGGATACGTCAGTCAATCCTTCAGGCTCTGGCTGAGCAGGGACGTCTTGTACGTCTGCCACAGAATAAAATAGGCACATACAATAAGGCTAACAAGGCATTTATTGCATTTGAGCAGGAGAATGAGCGTGAACCTTCTACCGAAGAGCTGGCAGAGATACTGGATATGAGCGAAACTGAGGTGACGAACATCTTTACCAGCAACACACGTCATACTTCGCTTGATGCACCTGTGCACGAGGCAGAAGATGTAGCCATGGGCGACCTGCTGGAAGGTAGTGCCGACACAGATACCGATGTAATGAAAGACTCTCTGCGCAATGAAATACGCAGGATACTGAAGTCGCTCAGCCAGCGTGAGGCTGAAATTCTGGCAGCTTATTTTGGTCTTGAAGGAGATAATGGCCCCAGCATCGAAGAGATAGGGGAGAAGTATGACCTTACAAAAGAGCGTATACGCCAGATAAAAGAGCGTGCCATCAAACGTCTGCAGAAAGCACGTTACAGTAATGCACTTAAAGTGTATCTTGGATAATATTTAATTTTGTTGTGAAGTGATGAGGGGTGCGCGTTTTGCGTGCCCCTTTTTGTTTTCATACGTAACTACCATCTATATAATCACAGTACCCCCCCCTCAAAACTGTAATGTGTTATTTCAGACAGGCTTTATACTGTTTATTGGGGTGTAGTGTGCAGGTGTCCTTTCCCAAAACTTTATAGACAGAATAACGTTATCGCTTTTTGGCATTCCTGAGCCTTTTGGCATATGGTTGTTTCGCTTTGAACTACAGGCACAATCACTTTTACAATTACTATCTCTCTGTTAACCAAGTGTAGCCTGTGTTTCAGGCTTCGCATGCATTATTTTCAACCATATACACAATCGTTCAAAGTTTCGGCACAGCGACTATGTATATGTATTGCGCATGTGTAAAATTTTATTTTTCAGACATGTCTACTTTAATGAAAAATTAAATTGTTAACCATTTGCTATTGTATTGTTCGATATTTTATTAATTTAAACAAAAAATGATGCCTATGAAATGATCAAAACTATATTTCGTAAATCTATGTACCGCTTATCTGTCATGGTCGTTAATCTAACTATCTACTTGAATAACTAATAGCCTTACAAATATTATGAAAAGAATAATCATTTTTATATCCGTTTTATTTTGTGTCTATGTAGGTAATGCACAACCATGGACACCCAACTGGAATATATATCACGGCCTCCCCTCAACATCCATTTGCATTGGCAGCACAGTGCATATGTGGGCCAATACCGACTCTCCCGGAACCTGGTCCAGTACAATACCAGCGGTAGCAACTATTACATCTGATGGTGTGATAGAAGGTGTGGCAGCAGGCACCTCGCAAATCAGGTACACAACTGCATCCGGCTCTGCGCGGGCTTACAATTTCACTGTTTCATCGCTGAATGGTACCGTTGCCATCACGGGTGACTTTAACCTGTGTTCGGTAGGTAGTGGTGTGTCTACCACACAAGCGTTTGCTGATGTATCGGGTGGGACATGGAGCGAAAGTGGAGCAGATATTGCATCCATAAATAGTTCTACCGGTGTTCTTTCATCCGATGGAAGTTTGCCAGCCGGAGTAGTGTATACAAAGAATCCGATAGTCTATCAATTATCTAATGGATGCCGAAGTACAGTTTTGGTATCTGTGAATGCTGCACCGGCAATTTCGCCACTGAATGTGAATGTTTGTGCCGGATTGTCAGTTACGTTTACCGGTTCTGACCCATCCGGATTATCACGACCCGGAACATATTCTAACCTGCATCCATCAGTGTCTACTATTGATGCTACAACTGGTGTGGCAACCGGTGCAGTTGGCATTACCAACGCCTACGATACAATCCTGTATACATATACAGGTAATGGCTGCTATGTAAAAGCCTACCTGATAGTTAAGGGGCCAGAACCAATAGTAGGCCCGGACATTGTATGTGTTGGCTCTACAGGTAGCTATTCCAGTGCCACTCCGGGCGGTGGCTGGACATCAAGTAATACTGCCATTGCTACCATAGATGATACTACTGGTGTTGTTACCGGCGTTTCGGGTGGAATAGTGACAATCACTTATACAACAGACATTACCGGTACACCTGCCTGCCCCCGCACAAAAACGATTGCGATAGGCTTACAGCCAGTAGAAGGAGATACAGACATCTGTGTAGGGGAGACAACTACATTGACAAATGCTATATCAGGCGGCACATGGTCCAGTAGCAATACATCTGTTGCCACTATCGATGCATCATCCGGTAGTTTAACCGGTATTGCCGGGGGGACAGCTACCATTACCTACTCACATCCCGGCTGCTACACTACTACTGTTGTGACTGTAGGATCATCTGCTTTGGATTTCTCCGTTTGCGAGCGAACGCCGATAGAGATATGTGGTGATGCATTTGCCTACTGTCCCGGTCTTGTACTTACTGTAGGTGGAGGTGGTAGTGGCACCAGTTACTCATGGGATGGGGCCATACCTGCTACTGAAACATCGGAAGGGGATGATCTTGCTGTATTCACGTTTACGGCAGCGCCCACCAGTGGCACTTATGTAGTTACTGCTTCCGGCGGCTCAGGGTGTTCTGTTGAAAAGACCATTAAGCTCATCGATCCGGGAGAGGGTTGCAGGCCGTGTGAGCATATCAAAGTCTGCAATTCATCTTATGAAGGAGAGGATGCTCAGCCATCTTACCACACAATTGTGAGTGCAGACCTGACGGCAGAAAATGTTTCTCCTACGACCCCGGGAAGGTATTTTATTTCGGGTTATGGCTCGCCTGTTACGCTCAGGCTTGGAGTGTCCCCCGCGCCAGGGTCTGTGTTTTTTATGGGAGATAGCGTTACGCTTGAGGTGCGTGACTCGGTGGTGCTGGATAGCGTGCATTTTTTTGCATCTCCCGATTGTAAGTGGAGTGGAATATCCATTGCAAACAATAGCGAATATGTAGGTAAGCTGAAGGTAATGCGCAATACGCTTATCGAAAACGCTGTTGCGGGAGTGTTGATAACCGGGGCTTCTCCAGTTTCGTATCTGCCGACTACAAGTAATATACTGGAAACTGAAAACTCCATTTACAACAGGAATGCATATGGGGTTTGGATTGGGGAATACGTGCTTGCCTCGTCGGTGCCAGCTTACCCGTTTCTGTTTACCTCGTCTGTATTTACGTCGCGGAATTTCTGCAACTACAATCGTACTGAGACGCCACTTACTTTTGCCGACTGCTATCCCTTTAGCTGGCCAGAAGCCACGCAATTAAGGGCTGGTACCGAAACTGGCGCGAACCCGGCATTTGGCATAGATGCATTTCCTTCTGTTTTCAATTCTGACAACTCTGGCGTTGCTAACAACATAGGGATTTTTGTGGATGAGACAGGCCACACAGATTCTTCGGCTTCCGGCTATGATTATTATGGAGTTGTGATAGGGGATTCATCAGTAGTTGACGATTACAATCTTTTTGATACGCTGAGCAGAGGTGTTGTTACTTTATATGGCAATATAAAGTTGTACAACAACATTTTCCGCCTCACTTCAGGAGATCAGGTTTCGCTCAATACCGGGGTGCAGGGATATGGTGGCCTTAAGCGGTCGATAGAACTGGGCTATGGCTCTCAGGCAGCAACAAACAACCGCTTCTATAATTGTGGTGCGGCGGTACTGGCTCTGAACTGGCCTGATCTCGTTTGCCGGAAAGCTAAAATATCAGTTGATTTTCCAACGCTTACCACTGATGTGACAAGAATGACATACGGCATCAGAAATTACATGTCAGCGCCCAATTCGTTTTTTGACAGACAGATTATGGAAGACAACACCATCACAGACTGCAAACGTAGCATAGACCTGCAGCTAAACAGTGCCTTCAACCCGGATGCACAGGTGGTTATTGAAAACAACACACTTTCCGATAACAATGCGTATGACACAAGCGACGAGTCGGGGTATGCCGTGAATGTGAAAGATGTAGCTACTACCACTGACAGAGGTGCATATTTGTCTGTAAATAACAATAGTATTGAAGGTTTCTGCAGGGGCATCTATTTATTTGGTACGGAACCTAATACTGCGCAGTTTGTATCCCATATAGATAACAATACGGTAGTAATGAACCAGCAGACAGGAGCCGGATTGTACAGGAGAATAGCGCTCGGGATTACAAGCGCTGTATTTGTGAAAACAGTAACGAACAACCACATTTATGGGGATGTCTCTTCTGGTTTTGACTTTAACGGACCGGGAGGAGTGTACCCCGCTGGTCATACGGCTGTTGAAATGATATCTGTCAGCGATTCTGATGGTACATTCACCGATATCAGCTGCAACTATGCACATGATGTAATGGTTGGGTTCAGGTTTCTGGGTGAGAATAGTGTAAGCTGGCATAATAATGTGATGGCGCGCCACTCTTACGGATTTGTGCTGGACTCTGTGGACGGCTCAGGCGCTGAAATTGGCGATCAGGGCGCATCCTGCAATCCAATGGACAACATTTGGATAGATGACG
The DNA here is from genome assembly GCA_030427635.1 of Bacteroidia bacterium. GTDB lineage: Bacteria > Bacteroidota > Bacteroidia > Chitinophagales > Chitinophagaceae > Nemorincola. Next base: position 414,995 of record JAUIBA010000001.1, on the reverse strand, counting down.
CCGGCTCTACAGGTGGCTGGCCAGGCTCATGGAACGGCACCTCAACCTACCAGACCATGACCGTGTATTCCGACGCAGATCTGTCAAAGTTCTACACCCGGCCTAATTCCGGCTCTTATATATTCCGGCCTACCGTGCACACCACAGCCTCATCTGGTGTTGCATATAGCGGCAGTTGTGTACTGGCAGCGGCTACCTCCGGTTGTGAGGGTACAGCATCTATTTGCAGCCCTTATCCTTCAGCCCGTATGGCAGGTGGCAACGCCCATTCTGATATAGGCTACACGCTGGCCCCCAACCCCGGCAATGGCACCTTTGTCATCACACGTAAACAGGTTACAGACAAGCCTGTATCAGTGAGAATATACAGCACTTCCGGGGCTGTAGTTTACAAGGCAATAGCTGACTTCAATGATGCCGCGGCCAGCATAGATATATCTACTATTGCTAATGGTCTATATCTCGTAGTACTCAGTGAGGAAACGGGGCAGACCTCTACCATCAGAATGGTGAAGCAGTAATGCTGACTATCTGACGTTCAAAGCAAGCGCTGTCTGTTACGGGCAGCGCTTGTTATTTTTTATGGTAAAGCGTCAGGGAGTACCACAGCATTATTTTCTGAGAGTGAAGAGTAACTATTATGGCTCAGGTTGCTACCGATATGTGTCGTACACATACTTGACTGGTGGTATACTCTGTAAACGAAGAAAGTCGCTCAATGAGCGACTTTCTATCTGATGGGTGTGGGAGCACACGGGTTCGAACCGCGGACCCTCTGCTTGTAAGGCAGATGCTCTGAACCAGCTGAGCTATGCTCCCTTTTGCATAAATTATTACGATGTAAAAAATACACACCGATGTAATATGCAATATTTAAAAGTACTTCTGTAATGCAGTTCTGACAATGCTATCAGTCCTGTATTTAGTGGGAGCACACGGGTTCGAACCGCGGACCCTCTGCTTGTAAGGCAGATGCTCTGAACCAGCTGAGCTATGCTCCCTTTTTGATTGGGATTGCAAAGGTAATTGCTGTTTTCAATTTTGCAACAATTTGTTTCAGATTTATTTTTAACCAATGCATTGTGCCGGGTGGTAATAAATATTTCTATGGATACGTTTTTTTAAAACAATTTTTAGAGTTTTTCATCAGGATTTGAGGACGCTTTTCATTACATTTGCTTGCGTTAAAAAAATATTGAAATACGATATAACACACATGTATGGGGTACGTAAAAGAACTTTTCAGAAGTAAGGCAGATATTCAGAGTGCAGAGATTAAAAATATTCTGGAGCAACATGGGAATAAGAAGGTTAGCGATGTGGTTCTGAGCCAGGTTTATCAGGGAATGCGTGGTATTCCCGGGCTTGTAACGGAAACTTCATTACTTGACCCGAATGAGGGTATCCGTTTTCGCGGATATTCTATACCTGAGCTTCGTGAGCGTCTCCCCAAGGCGGATGGCGGAAGTGAACCACTTCCTGAAGGATTGTTTTATCTGATGCTGATAGGTGAGCTGCCTAATCAGGCAGATGTAGAGCATATTTCTGCTACATGGGCCCGCCGCTCTCATGTTCCTAACCATGTGTTTGATGTTATAGAATCGTTCCCCGTTTCAACACATCCAATGACTCAGTTTACTGCTGCAGTACTTGCACTGCAGACAGAATCCAAATTTGCCAGTGCGTATTCAAACGGCATCAGCAAAAAAGACCATTGGTCATATGTTTATGAAGATACAATGACACTTATTGCCCGCCTGCCCCGTGTAGCGGCATATATTTATCGTCGTAAATACAGAAATGGTGTACATATACAGCCTGATGGCATGCTGGACTGGAGTGCTAACTTTGGTCATATGCTGGGCTATGATGGCGAAGGCTTTAAAGAGCTTATGAGGTTATATCTCACCATTCATGCCGATCATGAAGGTGGTAACGTATCTGCTCATGCTACCCATCTGGTTGGCTCTGCTTTAAGTGACCCTTATTTCTCATTCGCCGCTGGCATGACCGGACTTGCAGGTCCTTTGCATGGACTGGCGAATCAGGAAGTGATACGCTGGATTGAGGACATGTGTAAAGAGCTGGATACTAATCTGCCAACAAAAGAGCAGATAGCTGAGTATATTCACAAGACACTGTCAGAGGGTAAAGTAGTGCCGGGTTATGGCCACGCTGTACTGCGCAAAACAGACCCCCGCTTTATAGCGCAGATGGAGTTTGCAAAGCGTCATTGTGCAGATGACCCTACTGTTCAGACGGTATGGAATGTATATGAGGTTACACCTCCAATTCTTGAAGCTACAGGAAAAATTAAAAACCCATGGCCAAACGTGGATGCACATTCCGGTGCATTGCTGAAACACTATGGTCTGGTGGAAGAAGACTTCTACACAGTACTGTTTGGTGTATCCCGTGCACTTGGTGTTCTTTCCAGCCTTTGCTGGGACCGTGCACTCGGACTGCCAATCGAGCGTCCGAAATCAGTAACAACTGAATGGGTAAGAAGCTTCATAGGTTCAGAAGAGCCAGTTGCATAATAATGTAAATAACAGAAAATCAATAGCTTAAAGCGAACCCTCGTCAGGTTCGCTTTTTTCATGTTACATCTATTCCTGTTTACTTGCGCCATGCTGTAATAATACCTTTGCTTACAGAGGCAAACGCCATTTGCTAACGACTGGTTAATGTGTCACTAAGCAGCAGTTAAACGACGCTTGCAACAGCAGTTTAGTTCGATTTCTGTCGTAATATTGTAAGGTATTTTTGAATGTGTGTGCCATAAACTTTTTCTGATGGAAAAGAGTAGTGTTTTTTTGGTGAAGATGGAGGATCTTGTGAGGCAGGTGGTTACTTATAACGGCATCCCCTGCTATAGGGTAGATTCTGCTATTGAAATTCACCTCACAGATTCCGGAGAGCAGGTAGAAGTCCCTGTAATAAGGGTTGTTGGCTTCTTTGAAGACACAATTGCGAAAATCGTGAGTGTTTTGAACTCCGAATTTGAGCTGTACGAAATAAACTCCGGTAAGAGCAATGATAGCTTCGCAGGTTCGTTGAAAGTGTATCAGGCTATGCTCAGGGCAAACAGGATGGAGCTGCCCGAATATAAAATACTTGAGGCTCATAAATTTGATGTGCATGTTTCTTCCATCCTCCAGGATGTATACGGAGCTATGCACAGAAGCCTTGCCGGACCTTCCAGCGAATTGCCGGAAACCGTAAAGCGCGACTTTTACAGGATAGGTGCATTCCTGGAAATGGCCGATATAGAATTTATCAAAATTCGCAACAGAATGAAAAGTGATGTCGGTAATGATGACTCACTTTCATATACTCAGCAGGTTCCAGTGTTAGAGCGCAGCACTACATTAGTTAATGACGCTGTGGCTACAGAACCAGTTATACCGGAAGAAACCCCGGTTTCTGAACCTGAAAACATTATCACAGTTACTGAAACAAATGAAAATACATCCTCTGAGTCTACGCCTGAAATTCATGTTTCAGATGTAATTGCAGAACACATATCAGACGAGAAAACTAACAACGATGACCGTATCAGTCACATCGAAAAGATGGATATGTCCGTAGATAGTTTCGACGCGCTGGGTATGAGTATCAACAGTGTGAATAATACTAATGGTACTGCTGATAATGATTATTTTGATTTACTCACATCATCATCAGTACAGAAACCAACGGATAGTTACGACCTCCTGTCATCTGAACAAAATGCTCCGGCGACAGAAGAGAAAACGGACGAAGTGATACCGGTAGCCGAATCTGGTGTGGATGCAGTAACAGACGAAGCAAATGATGCTACGGCAAGTACTGCAGAAGAAAATAAGCCTGCTAAAACGAACGGCACCCCATCTGATGGCGTATCGCTGAACATAGATAAGATAGACACGTTCAACATGAACGTAAGCGGTATGATAGAGCGCACTACTGAAATCATCAGAGAGGGTGCGACAGCTACTGAAAACAATGCTATCGAGGCAAATGCGGAGCAGAAGAACGAGGGTGTTGCCGGACCAGTGAACATGGACGAGAATGCTCACATGAACGATGCTATGCTTCGTGAATTTGTGATGAGCAGCAAAGTAGTGAAGGAAGTAGATAAGATGATAGCAGAGCGTGCCGGCGCTAAGATAAATGATGAGGTAGATATAGAAGGAGATGTAGAGCGTCTGCGATTCCTGAAAGTGTTTACACTAAAACAGCTTCTGGAGAAAATAACTGACAATAAGGACGATATTGTAGCTTTTGCTGAAAAGTGGATAGGAAAGGACAATGGAGGTTCATTCGACTCCGGTATTTGTCTGTTCTATCTGGAGTATCTGCTGGTAGGTAAGCGTAATGATCCTGCCTTCTCGGTAGAGTATGTGCTTAAGTTTATATCAGACAATGATTACAGCGCGCGCTACATCATACCTACATATAATGCAGTAAGACATGCTGCGGGAGAGCCTGCATCATCGAACTTTGCGCATCTGACGCTTAAGTAAGGAAACTGCATCAGTATAATATTTGTAAAGCCATCGTATTCCGATGGCTTTTTTTATGATAGCTATGTATGCTGTATGCATATGCGTAAATTTACAGCCTTAAGAATCACTATAAGATGCTTGTAAAACTCTTTGGCAGCGCTGTTTATGGCGTAGATGCCATTACTATCACTGTAGAAGTAGATACCCCTGGTGGCGCTATAGGTGTATACATTGTAGGCCTGCCCGATAATGCAGTAAAAGAAAGTACCGACCGTGTCATATCTGCCATACAAAACAGCGGTTATGACCGTCCCCGTGGCCGCATTGTTATCAATATGGCGCCGGCAGATATCAAGAAGGCCGGGGCTGCATATGACCTGCCTATAGCGCTGGGCATACTGGCGGCTACAGCACAGATGCCCAATGAACGCCTGGCAGAATATGTGGTAATGGGCGAGCTATCGCTGGATGGCAGCCTGAAGCCTATAAAGGGTGCATTACCTATAGCCATAAAATCCCGTGCAGAGAAGTTTAAAGGGCTCATATTACCTAAGGAAAATGCCCGCGAGGCGGCACTGGTAAACAATCTGGAAGTGTACGGTGTAGAGCATATAAGTGAGGTGATAGGATTCTTTGCCGGTAATACAGAACTAACGCCACTGAAGGTAAATACCCGTGAAGAGTTCTTTGATGCACAGAATCACTTTGAGATAGACTTTAATGATGTAAAGGGACAGGAGAATGTGAAGCGGGCACTGGAGATAGCTGCAGCCGGAGGGCATAATGCCATTCTTATAGGCCCGCCTGGTGCCGGCAAAACCATGCTGGCCAAGAGGCTGCCTACTATACTGCCGCCACTTTCGCTGCACGAGGCGCTGGAGACTACCAAGATACACAGTGTGGCCGGTAAGCTGCCGGGTAATACCTCACTGGTGGCACAGCGACCCTTCCGCAGCCCGCACCACACTATAAGTGATGTGGCCCTGGTAGGTGGTGGTGGCAATCCGCAGCCGGGGGAGATATCACTGGCACACAATGGCGTACTCTTTCTGGATGAGTTGCCTGAGTTTAAGCGTACTGTGCTGGAGGTAATGCGCCAGCCTATGGAGGAGCGCAGGGTATCTATATCCCGTGCCAAAGTGAGCATAGACTTCCCGGCCAGCTTTATGCTCATAGCTTCTATGAATCCGTGCCCGTGTGGCTATTTTAACCACCCGGAGAAGGAGTGTACCTGCAGCCCAATAATGGTGCAGCGCTACCTGAACAAGATAAGCGGTCCACTGCTGGACCGTATAGACCTGCACGTAGAAGTAACTCCGGTACCTTTTACAGAACTATCATCGGCCCGAACGAGCGAAACAAGCGATGAGGTGCGTGAGCGGGTAATCAATGCCAGAGAGATACAGGCTAAGCGCTATGAAGGGCAAACCGGCATCTATGCCAATGCACAGATGAGCAGCAAGCAGCTGAAGGAAATATGTACCATTGACAACATAGGGCAGAACCTGCTGAAAACGGCCATGGAACGGCTGAACCTGAGCGCACGTGCTTATGACCGCATACTAAAAGTGTCCCGCACCATTGCCGACCTGGCCAATAGTGATAACATACGCCCTGAGCATCTTGCTGAAGCCATACAATACAGAAGCCTGGATAGAGAAGGGTGGGGGGGGTAAAGTGAGTGAGGAGTGCGTTTGTTTTGCAACTATAAAATACTATTCTTTAATATAGAAGCAAGTGTACTTGATGCTTGCAAGTTAGGAGACCAAGTGAGCCCCTTGATCTAGCGGGCTTTTTTTGCTGTTATTTTTCCAATGTGTGTTTTTGAGTATTTTCCGACAAGCTCCTCCAAAGAATGAAAGTAGTCTTCAAGGCTCTTTACGCTCATTTCCTCGTTTCCAGAATTGTGTAGCGGCATTTCGTTGATATATTTAGATAGCTCAGGGAACTCCTGATTAATTGTAGTTGTTATGTTTAGGATGTCCTGCTCCCATTCTGTTTTGGTTTTCATTTCTATGATTTTAGGATGTTCATTTTTATATGATTTCTGTCCATTGTCAAGGCGACCTGACTTCTTTTCCGAATACATGATGGCATAGGGTTGGGACAATATTTGGTAGCATGAAGATACATTTCCGGATAACGTTACAGTCGTTCCCGAAACACCGACTTTGATGTTATTGTTTATACCATTAACCCCAACAAGGTAACATACAGCATTCTTAGCTGCTTCTTTTTTGGGTAATTCCACGGAAGTTCACCGTCTGGTGTAACTTAGCCGTCTTCCACCTTTACAGTTACTTTACCTTTGGTGGATAACCGTGTTCCAATTTAACGATGTTACTACTACGTTGGCAATCTCCATATTGGTTTTGGTCTATGAATTTGGAATTTTCACTTCAACATTTTCAACAACTGCTTTAACACCAATTGCCGTTTTAGTTGCGTTTTAGGCTTCCATTTTTTTCGCATAGCTGTCAACGACTCCTGTAAGCGAGACAATACCGTCTTTTTGTAACTCCGAATTATCTTCCATCTTTTTTCGTAGTCGTTACCGAATTGTAATAATTAAATAAAGGTGCGAACATTATACGGGTTGGGCGTTACACTTTAATGAGTACCAGTTATATAATTCCCATGTAGTTTGTGGATTGCCGAGAGTCGGTTAAAAAACGCTGATTTGAGTTACTGTTAACCCTGTACTTTTCAACACCAAAATTAGAATCCTGCTAAATATTTCATTTAGCAGGAAAGACACAGCCAGATGTTGGAGCATTCTCTATCCTACTCACATTAGCTAATTGCTAAGCTCCGGAATCCTGTTGTAACGTCTAAATGTGTGGATGTTGTAACCTCTTCATGGAGTTGTGTAACACATAGACTATCAAGGCGGTGTAGCTTTGTGTATCGAAACACCCGTCATAAAGGGTTCGCAATAAAGCACCTTTCGATACATAAAAATTCAGAGTCTAAAAACAAAAAACCATGAAAAACACAAAAGTAATTACAGTGTTTACATTACTATGTTTGGCCGCATTTCCTTCGTGCAAGAAGAATTATGTATGTACCTGCACCACCGTTGTTGGTGCGGCATCTACTAATATAAAGCATGATATCAAGAGTGCAAATATTGGTCAGGCAACAGAGTCGTGCAACAACTACGAAGATCAGGCAAACAGCACATTTCCAGGTGGCACAACGTGCCATCTATAGTCAATGACCGGGTTGGTTATTACCAGTAGCCAGGTACTACTACGGAAGAAGGAGTTGCTGATTTGCAGCTCCCTCTTTCGTTATTCATTAAGAAGAAAAAACAGAAGAACCTCTATGAGGATGTCTGAGAAGAAAAAGTAGAATGTAGCGTTTATATGTCAGGAATATACTGGCTACTAATTATAAGTAAAAGTGCAGGAGTGGGGCTTCTATCCCTTTCCTGCATTTTGCTTTAGCGTAATAACTGAAGCCAAAATGAAGGTTGTAACCTCTGTGTAGAGATACCAATGACATTACTGACCACATACCCAAGTGTGTGAATGATGTAATTATTGATTGCCATTGTGTAACACTTTACATCAGCACATCACTGACCTTTGTGATGTGAAAATTTCTTCACAGATAAAAACAAATACGATGAAAAAAATAATAATTTTTATAATGTTTGCAAGCATATCTCTGACATGTTTCCCGTACCATTCAAATGCTGCATCAGCCGCTATTTCAGCAACAAGCAGCGACATGACGGAATCCGCACAGGCAAACGCATTGATAACACGCTTATCCGAAATAAAATCTATGGATAAAGCAAACCTTACAGCACCAGAGAAAAAGGGACTGAGAAAAGAAGTGCGGTCTATACAACACCAACTCAGAGACATAGGTAATGGTATATATATATCAGCGGGTGCTCTGATACTTATCCTTATACTGCTTATTATCCTCCTGTAAGCACAACTAAGGCGCTAACTGCAACAATAACTATTTATTCAAAAAAACAGATACAAAATCTTCAATGAAAAATCTAATGGAACTAAAGGGAAACTGGAATGAAACAAAGGGGAAGTTAAAACAACGGTTTGCTATGCTAACTGACAATGACCTTATGCTTATAGAAGGCAAACAGGATGAACTAATAGGACGGCTACAATTAAAGCTTGGCAAAACAAAAGAAGAGTTACACAAAATTATTTCAGAACTGTAATGCACATGTTGTGCATTATCATCACACTCAAACAAATTAACATGAAAAAATACATTTTAGCATCAACAATAATTGCTCTGATCATTACCGGCTCCTTCATTATAAGTTGTGGCAACTCTTCTTCATCTGAAAATGTAGAGGATGCACAAGATGAAGTAGCTGAAGCGAATGAAAACCTGAACGAAGCGAATGAAGCTTACATGATTGAAATGAAAAGCTACAGAAGTGATGCCGATAAAAAAATAGCAGCCAATAACAAAAGTATTGAAGAGTTTAAGGCAAGAGTAGATCAGGAAAAGAAAGAAGCGAAGGCAGATTACCTGCGGAAAATCGAAGAACTTGAACAAAAGAATTCAGATATGAAAAAAAGAATGGACGACTATAAAGCAGACGGAAAAGAACAGTGGGAAACGTTTAAGACCGAATTCAACCATGATATGGACGAGATGGGAAATGCAATAAAGGACATTGGCGTAAATAATGTCAAGTAATTCCAAACAATAAACTCAAAATATAATTATAGATAAAATGAAAAGAATAATTCTTATTACGATAGTCGCTGTTTCAATATCTAACTATGGTATTGCTCAAACAGACCAGCCCACCAGCACAGTAACTACACAAGTTATAGCTGTCGATGCAACTGACACCCGCAGCAGAACAGCGTTTGGGGTGAAGGTAGGTGCCAATTACTCTAACGTTTACAAAACAAGCGGTAGTTCTTTTCACGCCGACCCGAAATTCGGTTTAGCTATTGGGGCGTTCGTTGCCATACCTATTGGTAAATACTTTGGTATCCAGCCGGAATTGCTTTTCTCTCAAAAAGGTTTTAAAGGAACTGGTAATATTCTAGGTAGCTCATATGACCTTACCCGCACAACGAGCTTTATAGATGTGCCCATATTCGCATGCCTAAAGCCTACTGAGTTTATAACAATCCTTGCCGGACCTCAATATTCTTTTCTTACAAAGCAGAAAGATGTATTCAGGAATGCTTTTACAACGATAGCACAGGAGCAAGAGTTTGAGAACGACAATATTCGCAAGAATATATTCGGCTTTGTTGCTGGGTTTGACATCAGTATGAAAAGTATGGTACTTAGTGCACGTGCCGGTTGGGACCTACAAAAGAATAACGGTGATGGAACTTCTACCACACCTCAATACAAAAACTATTGGTATCAAGCTACCATTGGGTTCAGGTTGTACTAGTGGAACCAATACTACCAATATATAAGCCCCCCTATACGAGCATTATGTTGCAAACACACCTGACAACTAAAGCTGAATAATCATTAACTTCATTACGAAAGAGAATATCCCTGAATGCCACTCAACCGGACACTGTATGAAACGACATGAAAGCATTGTACCATTATCGCATGACCATCATACAGGACTTCTGTTTTGCTGGAAGCTGCGGCAGGGGATTAGAAAGCAGGTGCCGGTAGCCCGTATGCTGCCCTATATCAGTTATTTCCATGCACAGCACCTGGCGCCACACTTTATGGAGGAAGAGCAACTACTGTTTGCCGATGGCGTAGATGAGCTATGCCTGCAGGCGCTTAAAGAACATGATGATATAAGGCAGGCACTATCGGCAGTAGGGGATGCGGCAACGGATGTCGGCGTGACGGCACTGGCCGACATGGTGGATAATCATATCCGCTTTGAAGAGCGGGTGCTTTTCCCACACCTTGAGCAAAAGCTGACAGCACAGCAACTGGCTGCAATAGGTGCGCAACTGCAGGAGTCGCATCAGCTATCGCATACTGATGATTATGAAGATGAGTTCTGGAAATAGTATTAGCTCATCATTTTCTCTATCTGCGCAAAACCTGTGGCAGGGTGCAGCCCTTCCCACAATATGCGGTAGATGATGGTAGCCATAGGCAATGGAATATTATACTGAGCAGATATTGCCTGCATGCCACGGGCTGCATAGTAGCCTTCTGCTACCATATTCATTTCCAGTGTAGCCGCTTTTACTGTGTAGCCTTTACCTATCATGGCGCCAAAGGTTCTGTTTCTGCTATGGAGGGAGTAGCAGGTTACCAGGAGGTCGCCCAGGTATGCGCTGGTATGAAAATCCGGCTTTTCATCGGAGGGATGCACTTTTTCAAAATGCCGCTGCAGGAAACCATACATCTCCCGGTAACAATTGGTGGCGTATACACTCAGAAAGTTGTCGCCATAGTCCAGTGAGTGGGCCATGCCTGCGCCTATAGCATATATGTTTTTCAGCACAGCTGCAAACTGCGCTCCCCATATATCATGGTTGTGGGTGGTATTGATATAACTATTGTCAAATGCGGCAGCTACCTCTGTAGTCAGTGCATCATTGAGGCCAGAGAAAGTGAGGTATGACAGACGCTCATAAGCTACTTCCTCGGCATGGCATGGGCCTGTTATTGCTACATAGTTTTCCAGTGGCAGGCTGCATGACTCCGTCATATAATCATTCAGCAGGAGGTTTGTTTCCGGCAGAATGCCCTTTATGGCCGATATAACATTGCGTGTCTTCCATACCTGTGCCGGTATGCTGCTTATTACCCCCTGTGCATATGCCGAGGGTACTGCTACTATTACCGTATCGCACTGCTCCATCATGGCAGTGAGGTCTTTGGTAGGGCGTATGGTTTCCGGTAAAAACCTTACCGATGTAAGATAATGTGGGTTGTGACTGCGGGATGTGAGGTACTCTATTGCCTCTTCATTCCTTACCCACCAGTGTATGGTTCTGCCGTTATCGGTCAGTATCTTGGCCAGCGCGGTACCCCAGCTGCCATTACCTATTATGCCTACCTGTCCTAAGTTTCCCTTCAATGCGGAAGTATTGATTTGCAGCGTCAAAAATAAGTTTTTATGAATTAATGGCACCATATGCCTGTCAGTGTACACCACACAATATTTGTTACCTTGCAATCAATACAACAATATCATGCTTTTTCTTTGTTTCCGTGTGGCATCAGTATATGCGTTTCTGCCATTAATTTTTCTGCTGTCATGTGCCGGCCGGCCCGATGAGAAAGGGGATGTGATGCAGTCTTTCTGGGAGTATAACCGCACCACATCTATGCGCCTGGGTGCAGAAGCTGTGAAGCTGGTAGATTCAGGTTCGCTGTCCTATTATAACAGTCTCATTCCCGTTATAACCAATGCCGACAGTGTTACGGTACGCTATCTGAGGTTTGATCAGAAGATACTGGTACTGGCATTAAGGCATACTACGCCGATGGCAAAAATCAAAGCAATGAACGGGGCCACTCTTTTTCAGTATCTGGTGCAGATGGGCATGGTTAATCAGGACGACGAAAGCAGCCTGAGAAGATTCCGTTTTGAGGTATCTATGCAGCAGGATGGCTCAGCCGGGGTGCAGTTTATTGATTCGGCAGGTAACAATGGTATTTCGTTCCGCTTCAATAAAGAAAATAATCTATGGAAGATAGACCTTACCTCAGCATTTAAGTATGTAAATAATGAGGTGTGGGAAAATATGATTGCCGAATCCGGTATGACTGAAGATGAGGTACTCTATGCTATACTGGAGAATATAGATGGCCGTAAAGCCAGCCCGCTTATATGGCACCCTATGGCCGGGTAAACACTGCTACAAACTGTGTAACCGTTGATATTTCTCAAAAAAATGCTAAATCTGCCGATAATTTGCTTAACCCGCAGCTACTTGTTACTTTAGTCCTTCTCAATTAATAAAATGAAAAAAGAAAAGGTCCTGGTTATAGGTGCCGGTGGTCAGATAGGCGTAGAGCTTGTTGCCGCCCTCCGTACAATATATGGTGCAGACAATGTAGTAGCTTCTGATATAAGACAGGAAGCACACCCTATGCTGAAAGACCGGGGACCCTATGCAGTACTGGATGCTACCAATGGTGCAGCTATCAGAGAGTTTATAGTACGTGAGCGTATTACGCAGGTTTACCTGCTGGCGGCAGTGCTTTCTGCTACCGGCGAAAAAGACCCCGCACGTGCATGGGATATAAACATGCAGAGCCTGCTGCAGCTACTGGATATAGCAGTACAGGAAAAACTCACTAAAGTTTACTGGCCCAGTTCCATAGCCGTATTTGGCCCTACTACGCCACGCGACAATACCATGCAGGAAACGGTTATAGAACCCCGTACTGTATATGGTATCAGTAAATATGCCGGTGAGCTTTGGTGCCAGTATTACCATCAGCGCTGGGGGCTGGATGTGCGCAGCATAAGGTATCCTGGTCTTATTAGCTGGAAGTCGGCACCGGGTGGTGGCACTACCGACTATGCGGTGGAGATATACCATGAAGCGCTGAAGAATGGCCGTTATACCTGCTTTCTGGCAGAAGACACCTACCTGCCTATGATGTATATGGATGATGCCATTCGTGGTACTATAGAGCTGATGGAAGCCCCGGTAGAAAAAATACAGACACGTATGGCTTATAACCTCTCTGCCATGAGTTTTTCTCCGGCAGAGATAGCAGCAGCTATACGGGAGCACATTCCTTCATTTACCATTGATTATGCGCCCGACTTCCGCCAGCAGATAGCCAATGGCTGGCCACGCAGCATAGACGATACTACAGCCCGCCAGCACTGGAACTGGAAACATGAGTTTGACCTGGCCCGTATGACGGCTGATATGCTGAAAAACCTTAGCGGTAAATAGACATGATTTGCTTTACATAAAAACGCATCAGAAGTAAATTCTGATGCGTTTTGCATTTAGGGGTAAGTATCATTCTTCTTGTACTGTACTAAAAGTTGAGCTGCGCCTGTATGCGTAGCAGGTTACCTTTCTGCATATTGTCCTTCGTCTTAAAGTCTTCAAAACGGCGCTCACTCATTGTGTACATAACCGTGAGTTCAAAATTGCGCATAGGCAGCCACTCAATCCCGGTTTCCAACTCCTTTACATTGTAGCTACGGGCATCTGTTTCGTGTTTTTTACCACCATCATATATATGCCCCCTTACAAAGGGCATTATTACCTGCTTTTTGTGTCGCAGCATATAGCTCATGGTTATGTATCCACCGCTCAGGTTCTGTACTTCTATAGAGTCGGTAGCCTTATTGAATTCAGGCCCTTTACCTATGTTATACTCAGCCATGATACCAAAAGGCTGAGGATATAATACGAATGTAGCAGCCGCTCTCTGGTCTGTATAACTTCTGTTTTTTAATCTCTTTACGCCTTCTGTTAGCTGGTCGTTAGTAAGGACAAAGTTTCCGGTATAGCCCTGTATACCCGGCTCTATTATCTGCTTTCCTATTTTAATAGGGTAGGTTACCCGCGCTACATAATGTAATTCATTATTCTGCTCCGGTTTGTTTGCGGTTTGTCCATTGAACGCACCAAATCCAAAAACACCATAGTCTCCAGAGCCTTTTAGCCCACTGCTTACCAGATAGGAAAACAACTGCCTTACTGATGAAGGAGCCCAATAGAAGAAAGCCCCCATATCGCGTTCATTACTGAAAGAGCTGTTGATACCGTCATTTCTATCCAGCGGCATGCGGTTCTGACTGGATTGCATGTTTTCAAATCCATATGGAATTTTGCTCTGCCCAAGCCTGATTCGGAATTCATTCTTTTTGTCAAAGCCCACATCCATGTATGCATCTCTTATTTGCCCGTAGTTAAGACCAGACGATGAGGCTGCACTGGCAAAGTCGGGCTGAATGTATACAAATACGCGTTCATGTATCTGTCCTGATATCCGCACCCGCACGCGTCTCATAAACAAGCCTCCATTTTCGCCCCACGACTTATCTCCCTGTTCATTCTTTAATTTTGGATTGGTTTCCAGCAGACGGTTATATCGTACCTGCACATAACCCCCTACTGATATTTTTTCATACCAGTGGCTTTTGGGTTTGGTTGGTTGTTGTAGTGAATCTGTCTGTGCCAGTGAACAGATAGGCAGCAATGTCAGCGTAAATGATAATAATTTATTCATTATTTCTTAACTGTGGGGCAAAAGTAGAATCGTAATTAATCATTCAATGTAAACTGGTGTTTACCGAATTGTGATATTCATGTTACTTTTACGTTAAGTATGAATTGAAGTGTTATTTTTATGCTACAATGTTTGTATAAAAACTCCTGAAATACTGTATCCATTCAAATGCAGGATTGTCATTCCGTATATTTACGCTGCAATCATTTAACGATATACCCATATGGATATCAGAGCAAAATCAATAAGACCATTTATAGGCGCAAAGAATTTTCAGGAAAGCAGTAGTTTTTATCGGGATATAGGATTTGAAGAAGTAGTACTATCACATAATCTTACGCTGTTCCGTATTGGTGATTTCGGTTTTTATCTTCAGGACGCATATGTAAAAGACTGGGTAGATAATACAATGGTATTTATGGAGGTAGAAGATGTGCATCAGTTCTGGGATGATCTTCAGAAACTTAATCTTCCATCACATTATCATACAGCACGCATTACACCTGTTCGTACAGAGCCCTGGGGGGCAGTCTGTTATGTACATGACCCTTCTGGTATTCTGTGGCATTTCGGCACATTTTCAAAATAGCCCGTCATAAAAGCATATAGCATATCAAGTTGCACATAGTAATGTGTAATTATCAATATAATCTGATATTATCTCTATATTTGCAATGCAGTGCGTTAAATGCTTCTGTACTTTTTCAGTGCGTCAGATAATTACATATCGCCCCTGTTTTACTACTGCCAGCCCCATGGCAGCGCTGTTCAGCATACCTTTTTGCTAGCTGGCATATGACGTATTACCTGCTATAGATGCAGGATTGATTGTTTCCAATAAATTATTTAAGACTCTTATTTTTTTCAGCCATGACAGCTGCAGATAAATACTTTTTAAAAGCTAAGGATAATTATCCTTACGATATAGATGATGCACTCGAAGCCCTGGAATATGGACTATCGCATGATGACACCCATTCAGGACTACTAACATTGTGTGGACAAATACAATATAAAGACTTATGCCGGTATGACTTAGCGGCCGAGAGTTTTGGACTGGCATTATATCATGCCCCGGATTATACTGAGGCCTATTATCATTACATTGACTTATTGACCGACACCGGGAATGTAAAAGCGGCGGAAGAGCTTATAGCACGAGCACTTAATGTTACGGGTATCAATAAAGCCCGTATCTGGCACAGGGAAGCGCTATTATATGAGCGTCAGGAAATGTATACGATTGCGCTGGCCAGTATAAAAAATGCGCGTATTTGGACCAATGACAAAGACTACAGCGACCGTTATGCACAGGAGCATAAACGCATAAAAAAGAAGATGAAAATGGCTGGCAGTAAAGAAGTGGATATACAGAAAGACGAGCCATACGTTGAGCCGGTTATCTTAACAACTTAAAAATGACCCAAAAATCATCTGGTGATACTACATAAACAGCTGAAAAGAGCCTTCTTAATAACATTAGTTAATAAAGTGTCAGGAATATTATAGTTTAGGAACTGATAACCTGGTGACAGCAAATGAAAAGGGCTTTAGTATCGGCTTGTAGCTACCTGATATGGGGCCTGATTTCAGGTATAATATCCCATTCCCAGATAGCGTATGCCCAGACAACGCCTGCATTCAATCTCAATTCTGAAAATGGCCTTGCTTCTGATCATATCTATGATATGATTACAGATAAATATGGATATCTGTGGATAGCTACAGACAGAGGTGTAGCCAGATTTAATGGCTATGATACCCGGCTTTACCGTCTTAACGATGGGTTGCCAAATGAGGACAACTGGGGGATAATAGAGGATTTGAAAGGGAGGATATGGATAAGTACTCAGGCAAAGGAAGTAGGCTATATAAAAAATGACAGGTATGTACGGGTACCTGTAAAGAATACCACCGGCACCTTTTCTCCCAGGGTATTTTACCACTATGATAGTGGGGTTATGTTTTCTTCGTTCTTTATCAATGGGTGGCAGTCAGAATCTTTATGTTTTATCCCTGATGACACACTATATAGTGTGTCAATAGATGCCTATGACCCACGACACAAAGACAGCAGCTCAGATGTAACTGTAATATATTCAGGACCGGTGTCTTATACTTTTAACAAGTATAAGATATCCCGGCTGGACAGCGTGAAAAACCTAAATGCTGCAAGGCCAGACATTTATATGCATGATGTAACCGACCGCTCATTATGGTTTCATACCATGTTTCTGGATGGTGTCAGGCATACTACTAAAGGCACCAATTTTGGTAATCATATTTTTGTATATGGGTTGAATGATTCGGGTTACAATCTGATTCATCTGAATATTGAAACCGGATTTGCGGATACTGTTAATCTGAGAAAATATGGCATTACTGATGCCGTCCGTTATGTGTCGCATAGCAATGATCTGAAGGCGCAAGGAAGGATATTTGTTTATACTGAGTCGTCTATGCTGTGCCTGCATCTTGGCGATACCTTGTCTTTTATATATCACGAACGTTATGACGATTTAGTGGGTAGAGATGCTTCATTGCGTGCAGTATCCACACACGCAATGCGCAGTTTGTGGGGCAGGTGTTATGGCACTAATAAGTCGGGGATTTATATAGCAGATACAGTACAGCATTTTATTCCAGCCAGAACACTGACTTTATCGGGGTACAGGAATGTGGGTACAGCAGATAGCGGCGCTGTCTCTTTTTGGTTCAGCTCACTGCAGAATAATTTTCTGATAATTCGGGGCAATAAAATCATTGCTTCACATGCAACCCAACGTGAGGTGAACCGTGCATTTCAATATAACAGTGACACCATTCTGCTCATGGGGCAGGCAGCCCACTTTTTGCATCAGGGTTCTGGTAGCATAGTAAACATACCTACTAATGTATTCGGTATGACAATGAAGCATGCCGCAACTGACAATTCAGGCACATGGTTTGTATGCGAAAGCTCCGGAGCGCATGTTATCAAATATCCGGTTGCGAATACTCATTACTATTACCAGCATACGGTAGATGCAGACAAGTATAAGAAAGTCGTATACGACGCCTTCAGAAACAGGTTTGTAGCTATCACCAACATGCATGTATTGGTATATGATATAGCAGAGAAAAAAATAAAGAAAATCCCTGGCCTTACAGACAAAGCTTTTCATAACCTCACTAATATTGAAACAGAGCCGGTAAAAGGTAACTATATTATCCATGAAGATGACTCATTGTTCCTATACAATCCCGACGCCGGCAGATATGCACATATACATACCAATATCAACTTACGCAACTGTCTTATACGGGTATTGGATACCCAGCTGGTAATAGCAGGCGATTTCGGCATATCATTTTACAGGATACTAACTGACGGTAGCTTGTCATTACCTGTTACCCGTTACAATTTCCGGAAAACTAATTACAGAACCGTAGAAGATATTGCTGCATGCGGCGACAGTATACTTTTAGTTACCAGAAAGGAAACGTATTGCATAAAACGTCCTGATATCAATGAATATGATGATGTAAAAACAACCAATTGTAATCTTCATCCGGTTATTACAGCCTTTTTTGATAATGAGAAGCACATTCTGGGTAAGGCAGATACAATACGTCTTGGTAATAGCGACAGAAGTTTTGTGCTTGATGTAATAAACCCATTCGGCAATGGACGCCTGGATATATATTACCGTCTTTCTAATGATACTATATGGAGAAAAAGTAATGCAGGTACAGTTCAGGTAGATGGTACATTTTTGCCAGATACGTATTATAAAGCATGGGTATACTGCATAGATGATGGATGGGAAAGTGATGCCACTGAGCTTACTATTTATATAAAACCTTTGTGGTGGCAGACACATACAGCCAGGAGTATAATATGGATTGGTATAATATTAACGGCACTCATAATACTGGTAATATCGGTCATGGTTACACGTAGGATGGTGAACAATGCCAACGAAAGAAAGACAAGGCAAATGGAGCTGGAATTAAAGGCAATCTATGCTCAGATCAATCCGCACTTCATATTTAATACGCTCACTTCAGCATTGTTGCTGGTGAGCAAAAACCAGATGGATGAAGCGTATGCGCATATATCCCGGTTTTCAAAGTTGCTCAGGAGTTATTTACGGTCTTCCCGCAATAAGTTTATTACAATAGATGAAGAGATTGAGAATCTGAAAAACTATACAGAACTGCAGCAGACGCGATTCAAAAATCGATTTGTATCGGACATAAAAGTGGACGGCGATTTGAATACATCTGTGCTGGAAATACCTTCACTGCTGATACAGCCATTTGTAGAGAATGCCATCAACCATGGTATCCTTCACAGTGACAGGCCAGGTATTCTTAGTATTCATTTCACAGGCATAACAAATGGAGTAAGATGTACAATACAGGATAACGGGATAGGCAGAAAAATGTCGATGGAAACAAAGGCTAACAGTGAAAAAACGAATGAGTCCTATGGCAACAGAATGATAAAAGACCTCGTTGAAATATTCAATAAATATGAAGAGATGAATATCTCAATTGATCATACTGACTGTATGCCGCCAGACATGGGAACCGTCGTAACCATAACAATCCTTTACAGACAGATGTGATATCACTTTTTGCATTGCACAAAAACATACAGGTACTACCTTTCCAATAATCTATAACACCCAAACCAATTAAATATTATGTTTGTTCTCTTATCAGAATGACACAAGCTATGCGTTACACTGCTATCCCCTCATGCGTTGCCATTGCGCTCTTCCTGTCCGGCTCACCGGTTACAGCACAGAAAAAGAACTACACAATTGCCGAAGCAACTAATGGCATGTACACAACTTTTGCTCCTAAAGGAATAAAAGGAGCTTCCTGGCAGCCTGAGACCGGATGCCTGTGGCAGGTAGTGAAAGAGGGTAGTGCTGAGGTATGGAAGGTAACAGATTATAGCCGTTCTTCCGGAAAGGATGTACATTTTGTATCACCGGGAAAGCTGCCGGTAAAAGTTTCAGGACTACCTGCATTAAAGTGGCTATCGGCCGGTAAAGCATACTTTATCAGCAAGACTAATGTTGTTATTGGCGTATTGAATGAAGATAATAAATGGTCTTGGACACTGGCAGCAGAGTTGCCCGCCAATGCTGAGAATATTACTGTAGATAAGAGTCAGAGTATTGCTTATACCATAAATAACAACCTGCAGATGCAGGAGCGTAGTACCCGTATTCGTCATGTGATTACTGATGAAGCTGATAAAAATATTATCAGCGGCAAGGCTGTGCACCGGGATGAGTTTGGTATAGACAAGGGTATTTTCTTTTCGCCAGGCGGAAACTATCTTGCATATTACCGGATGGACCAGACAATGGTCAATGATTATCCTGTTGTGCGATGGGGAACCACTCCTGCAAAGGCTGATATTATTAAGTATCCCATGGCTGGTGGCACCTCTCATCAGGTGACACTACGCGTATATAATGTAAATACCCGTCGTACGGTAACATTACAGACCGGGACCAAACATCCCGACCACTATCTTACAGCTGTAACATGGAGCCCGGATGAACGCTACATTTATGTAGCCCTGCTGAACCGTGACCAGAATCATCTGTGGCTCAATAAATATGATGCGGTTACAGGTAATAAGTTAAGTACACTGTTTGAGGAAACAGATAAAAAATATGTACATCCTACACACCCGCTTACCTTCCTGCCTCATCGCCCTGACCAGTTTATATGGCAGAGTGAACGGGATGGATTCAATCACCTTTACCTCTATAACACCGGCGGTAAACTACTAAAACAACTTACACACGGGCATTGGGTGGTGAATGAACTGACCGCTATCAACAAGACAACAGATAAGATCGTAGTAACGACCTCAAAAGAGTCTCCGCTGGAAAAACACATATATACAGTGAGCCTGAAAGATGGCGCTATGCAGCGACTGGATAAAGAGCCGGGTATGCATAACGCAAACGTGAGCGACGATGGAGGCTATGTGCTGGATGTTTACTCATCGTCAGATGTGCCGCGTAACACAGTAGTATATGGAGTGGAGTCGTCTGTATATCATGAGGTACTAAAAGCAGAAAACACCCTTACAGGCTACGCAAGGCCAGAGGTGAAGAATGTAAAGCTCGCCGCTGCAGATGGTGTAACCCCGCTATATGGCAAACTCATTCTGCCTACTGATTTTAACCCGGCTAAGAAATACCCGGTAATCGTATATCTGTATAACGGGCCTAATGTGCAGCTACTGCATAATTCTTTCCCTGCCAGTGGTAATCTTTGGTATGAATATATGGCACAGCGTGGATATATTGTGTTTACTATGGATGGCCGCGGCAGCTGGAACAGGGGACTGCGCTTTGAGCAGGCTACATTCCGCCATCTGGGGGATGTAGAGATGGCCGATCAGCTGCAGGGCGTCAGATACCTGAAGTCATTACCGTATGTAGATGCCAAAAGAATGGGCGTACATGGCTGGAGCTTTGGTGGATTTATGACTACATCGCTCATGCTGCGTCATCCGGGAGTGTTCTCCTGTGCTGTGGCCGGTGGGCCGGTAATGGACTGGAGTATGTATGAGGTTATGTACACAGAGCGGTATATGGATAATCCTGACGATAACCCAGCCGGATATGACAAATCATGCCTGCTGTCAAAAGTAAAGAACCTGAAAGGTAAACTCATGCTTATACATGGCACAGACGATGATGTGGTAGTATGGCAGCACAGTATCAACTTCCTGAAGAAATGTGTAGATGATGGAGTACAGGTAGATTACTTTGTATATCCGGGGCATCCACATAATGTACGAGGAAAGGACAGAGTGCATCTGATGCAGAAGGTTACTGATTATTTTGATCTGTACCTGAAACCATAAATTTTTCCTGACATTTGAATATTAAACAATCCGAAACTTATGAAGAAGCTGATTGTAATATTGGCAACTGCATTCACTTTATACGGTTGTGAGCAACAGGAGGAGCCTTTAGTAAGGCGTGCCGATTATATTGTGGTAGGGCGTGTGCCGGATGCAGGTACTATGGCCGGCCCACTGATATATTATCGCATCGGCTCTGATATCCGTGTCGACTCTTCTGTTACAGACCTCATGGCATATGCATCTCAGATGAATTTTACACCGCTAAACAATGATATGCTGTATGAGCAGGTAAAGCGACTGTTATACACGGTACCGGGTAAAATAATGCCACGCCATAACCAGCACATAGGTCGTTCTACTACAGACATGGGCTATCTGGATGTCATAGTATATGTAAATCAGCACCCACACCGCTTTTACTTTGAAGAAGATCAGTCAGCATCAGGGCCTGTAGTACAGGATTATGTTGCACTGCTTGACAAGTATTTCTGATTATTTATCACTACCCATCTCTGATTAGCATATATTTCCGCAGATGCAGATACGCATGCATATTTTTTAATTTTCTTATTCGATACGGTTGAGCCACTTATATTCAATAAGTATTTTTATGTTTTTATAAGTAAAGTTTGCTTGTACTTTATTAAAGTTTGCTTTACTTTTGTACAATCAAACTTTAATTATAACGTCAAAATTATTGTTTATGAAAGGATTGACTGTGATGTATGAATATAAGGCTAAAAAGTGGGGGATATTATGCTCACTGTTGGGGATTATAGCCGTAGTAGCAGAGCGGTTGCATCCATTTGTAGTGTTTGAGAAATTTACAGCAGCACAACACCTGGCTATGGCACAGTGGTTTGCCTTCTTTGGTCTTTTCATTATTATATTCAGCAAAGAAAAGTATGACGATGACAGAGCAAAAGCTATCAGACTAAAATCAATCCTCATTGCATTCATGATGGAAACTTCACTGGTGCTTTCTATTGCAATGGTAGGGTCCCTGTCTGCTGATATGAAAATGATTGATTCCGGCATATTGTTCATGTTTGCCGGGGCAGGAATATTCACATATCTGCTTACATTTTATACAGGCATATACTTTGATGAGCATTGGGAATATGAAGACAAAACACTCTGGCAAAACCTGTCAGGGATAGGCAGGAATAAATGGGGGATGCTTATTTATCTTGCCATTGGTGTTATAGTTTTGATACTCATTTCATTATTAGGCATAGTAACAGATTGAAGAACAATATCAAAGTAGAACGGGCAAAGCTTAATATAACCCAAAGCGATCTGGCGCATGCTATAGGTGTGTCCAAGCAAACAATACACTCTATTGAGTCAGGACGTTATGTGCCATCTTCTGTGATAGCTCTTAAAATAGCCCGCTATTTTAATACAACTGTGGAGCAGGTTTTTGAGCTGGAAGAAGGCGACTAATAAAATGATATTCAATTAGTTATCAGGAGTAATTAGACACCAAACTCCTGACTGATACGCTATGTGCTAACATAAAAAATACATACTATTTATGAAACAAAAAATCAAACCATTCATGGTAATGGCACTGCTTTGCCTGTTTTCCGGTACTGCCGTAAGGGCACAACATACCGGCAGTTACGATACTACTGTTGTGTTTTCAGGGATGCCACGGGCTGTATCTCTATATGTACCTACCAGCTATACTGCCGGTACAGCTTACAGACTCATGGTATGCCTGCATGGGCTGGGAGACACCTGCAATGCATATAGGAATGCGCTTGTATCTTCTCTGGCATGGCCCACACACCTTGCGAATACAATACTGGTATGCCCTGAAGCGGCTAACCGTAATGCTGACTATTACAACCCGGCTGGTGGTGAAGGCATCATACAGGCAGCTATAGATATAGCTATGGAAACCTACCATATCGACACATCTGATGTGATACTTCAGGGATTTTCTCTGGGTGGACGAGCCGCACTCCGATATGGACTGGACAATTCCAGTACTTTCAAAGGGCTATTACTAAATACGCCCGCCATACAGGGAGTAAAAGAAGCACTCAATGATGGAGGTTACACATTCAACTATACCAATGCGCCACAAATACCCGTATATATAACCCATGGAGCCGACGACATAT
The DNA here is from genome assembly GCA_030427635.1 of Bacteroidia bacterium. GTDB lineage: Bacteria > Bacteroidota > Bacteroidia > Chitinophagales > Chitinophagaceae > Nemorincola. The sequence goes on along the minus strand of JAUIBA010000001.1, from coordinate 391,326 downwards.
TATATACCGGACCTATAGACAGTATGTACCGGCAGCTGATACTACATGATGGTATAGTTAAGCTCAACAGAGTGCCGGGTGTAGCGCATACAATACCTGTATTTGCTGCAATGAATGGGTTTCTGCCATATTTTGACACCCCTGCACATGCGGGTGGAGATGCGGACATAGTAGCAGTTTCCATAGCAAAACGCAGCTGTGCTGTAACACTGCCCGCAGCCTGCCTTATCAGAAATACAGGCACAGATACACTGAGCACTGTAAACTTCTCCGGTGTGGCCGCCGGCAGTACATTCAGCCACAGCTGGACGGGAACACTGGCTCCATACCAGCATACCTGGGTAACGCTACCTGACGTAACAGCCGCAGACGGAATACACACACTTACTGTTACCGTGGCCAGTATCAATGCCGGCATTACAGATACGGTAACTGCCAACAACGAACAAAGCGCATCGTTCCAGATAGCAACGTCCGGCAATGCACTACCAATATCGGAAGGATTTGAGGCGGTGGCATTCCCTCCTGTGAACTGGATACAGCGTACATCGGGCGATATATACTGTGCATGGGACAGAGACAACACTGTGCGCAAAACAGGCATTGCCTCTATGACCAGCTTTAACAGCATACTCCTGTTTGACAATGCGGGTAGGGTAGATGAAATGGAGTCTCCGATACTGGACCTGACATCGGTATCTGAGCCACATGTAACATTTGATGTGGCCTATAACTACCACCGGTATATACCACCTGTGACTACTGTAGACACCTCATTTGCTGATACTCTTTCTGTAATGGTATCTACAGACTGCGGTACTACCTATACCACTGTATACAAAAAGGGTGGGGCAGAGCTGGCTACCTTCCCGTCGCCAATACTGAACGCCCTGTCTGTACCTGCAGCATTTATAAACCCCACTGCTGCCAACTGGCGTACTGAAGATATAGACCTGGGAGCATATAGTGCGGCTGATGGCGTCATTGTCAAATTCAGCTACAAGTCGGCACTGGGTGGCAGCATCAATATAGACAATGTGAACTTCCGTAATGGCCCGGCAGGAGTAACCTTACAAGCTGGTACTGGTAGTATTCGTCTATTCCCCAATCCCGCAACAGATGTATTGCACGTATCTGCTCCGGGTAATGATATAACAGAACTGTCCATTACCGACATGGCGGGTAGGAATGTCCTGAACCTATCCTGTCTTACAAAGCAGCAGCACGTAGAGACCGGGCTATCCCTGCTACCATCCGGAGTCTATATAGTACGGGTGCAGTGTAGCAGCGGGTTGTACACGGAAAAGCTAACGATTGCCAGATAGAGAGAACGGGGGTGGGCATATAGCCTATCCCCTTCTACTCTTGTATGAGATATGCCAACAACCCATCTGGCCTGAGAAACGAACGTATATCGGCGGTAGTGAATACGATATCACCATCAGGCTCCATGTTTTTTACAACATGGCGAAAGTCAAAGCTGTATGCAAATACTATACCTGTATCTGTGAGATAGAAATGATCAAGGTCACGACTCTCAAATGGTCTGGTTTCTTTGATACATGCATCAAACAATTCCTGTTCCTCTCCTTTCCAATAGGACCTTTCACTGTTTACGGCATTACGCAAACGCCTGTTGCACTCAACAATGAGTGCATTGGTGCGGTTAGCAAGCAGCACATCAGCTGCCAATACCCGTTTCCCTGTAGCTTTATCAAAGGTGTGCCATGTGGTAGCAGCAGAAGGATATGCACCCATATATTCTGCAACGCGGCGTATAGATATTATGCAATGAGCATCGTAAATGGTATCAAATACCTGATCTGTAAGTCCGTTGCAGTCGTTGCGGCAGGGCTTCCATGCCGTGGCTTCAGCTACTGACATGCCTTCCAGTACTTCAAGTGACAATGCCTGTGCAATACGCTTTGCACTACCGGCATCTCCACAGGATGTAACATGCTGAGCGGAATGTACCGCAACAGGCGCTGCTACCGGCGGGGTATGATTACCTGCATCGCCGGGTGTATCGCACCCGGCAAGGAATATCAGCAGCGCTGATAGTAGCCCGTTATGAATTGAAAGAAAGTTGTGTCTCATATCATTGCCCCCCAATAAAAGCAAAATCCATAAGACGTGCTTATGGATTTTGCAATATGCTAATATTATGAGTATGCTTATTTGCTGATAAGACCAGCGAAATACTTAACTGTACGTACCAACTGGCTTACATAGCTCATTTCGTTGTCGTACCAGCTGATGGTCTTAACCATCTGAGCATCACCTGCAGTGATAACCTTAGTCTGAGTAGCATCGAAAAGTGAACCGAAAGAAGTGCCTATGATATCGCTGCTTACGATTTCGTCTTCGTTATAGCCGAAGCTTTCGTTAGCAGCAGCTTTCATAGCAGCATTTACTTCTTCTACAGAAGTTTTTGCATTCAGCATACAAACCAGCTCAGTAAGTGAACCTGTGATGGTAGGTACACGCTGTGCAGAACCATCCAGTTTGCCTTTCAGCTCAGGCAGTACCAGACCTATAGCCTTTGCAGCACCTGTAGAGTTTGGAACGATGTTAGAAGCAGCAGCACGTGCACGGCGCAGGTCGCCCTTAGCGTGAGGAGCATCCAGTGTGTTCTGGTCGTTAGTATAAGCGTGTACTGTAGTCATAAGACCAGTAACGATACCAAACTTATCGTTCAGAACTTTTGCCATAGGCGCCAGACAGTTGGTGGTGCAGGAAGCGCAGCTGATAACTGTTTCAGAACCATCCAGAATATCGTGGTTTACATTGAAAACAACAGTTTTCATGTCGCCTGTAGCAGGAGCAGAGATAACTACACGCTTAGCGCCTGCAGTGATGTGTGCTTCAGCTTTTGCCTTGTCAGTGAAGAAACCTGTACATTCCAGAACAACATCTACATTGTGTGCGCCCCATGGAATCTGTGCAGGATCTTTCTGTGCATATATTTTTATTTCTTTTCCCTCAACGGTGATAGAATCATCGCTATGAGTTACAGATTTATCAAAGCGGCCCTGTGCAGTGTCATACTTCAGCAGGTGTGCCAGTACGTTTGGTTTTGTAAGATCGTTGATTGCTACTACTTCAATACCTTCCATGTTATATATCTGACGGAAAGCGAGGCGACCGATACGGCCAAAACCATTGATGGCGACTTTAACTGTGCTCATTTTTTGTATGTATTGATTAAAAGATTCTAAAAAATTTCGCGCAAAGTTATGGAAATTAAGAATCAGATAATACTAAAAGCCTGTATTATTAAACAAGATAAAATATAATGCAGTCCCAAATATGTATCATACTGGTGACGACTGTACTACCAATCCCGACGGAGGAGTAACATACGACTCAGTAAATAGTATATAACACACCAGCACAATGCAGTTATGGCATAAGTGTCAACTGATATTTGCTGTTGCGCCCCCATAAGGGAGCGGGCCATTGTCATAAGAGGAAAAGGCAGCAGCTCATCACTGCACTGTAAGGGCATAAGATTGCCCCAGGGCTTATCGGCTAAACTATTAATTATAGACTTTCCTATATTCTCAATAATCATAGCATAAAGCAGGAATAACCCTATAGCCAGACCGCTGCGCCTGATAGCGAACGCTATAAGCAGGGCAAAGCCCAGATAATCCAGACAGGTAATGAAAAAGTAGCCAAGCTCTGTGATACCGGACATAATATTGCTGAAACCATGCGAATAGTAGCCACCCATTACAGCACCCAGCAGGAAAAAGTAAACTGAGAGCGCTACGCTCAATATTAAAACGAACAGCGCCTTACCATGAAAAAACTGCAACCGAGTCCAGCCATCTATGATATTCTGGCGGTGTGTACGGAATGTATATTCATTGGTAGTAATGATGATAACAAGGATGGCAATAAACCAGACGAATAAACCAGCCCAGAACCCGAGATTGCCCCAGATACCGGGAAATGTATAAGCAGTATCGAGCAGATTGACTCCTTTTTTGCTATCACCACCCATTTTCAGGATACCGGATGCTATCAGATAGTTCCACAGTGGCAGTAATACTGCAAAAAGCCCGGTAAGTACCCAGAATGTGCGATACTTCTTCAGCTTCAGCCATTCTATAGAAAGTAGAGACATTATATTCATGTTACAGTGGGTATCAGTTAGTTAGTAAGTTCCATAAATCTTGTTTCCAGACTTTTGCGACGCAGGAGCAGATGGGAGAGTACAATGCCTCTGGATGCACAATAGCTGTTAATAGCGGCTGTGCCTGCCACATCGCCACATGACAGCATCAGTAGGCTATCCGTCTCCTTAATAGCGGTAATACCGGGCATTTGCTGCAATGTCTGCAGCAGCAGCGGCATATTCTCTGCTTTTACCTCTACTGTATCTTCATTGAGCAGTACCTCATTTACATGCCCATGCAAAAGCAAGTCGCCGTGCTTGAGGATAGCAACATGGGTACATACCTTTTCTATCTCATCCAGCAGGTGACTGGCAATAATAATAGTGATACCCTGACTGCTAAGCAGCTTTATAAGCGCCCTGATTTCAGCAATGCCTGCCGGGTCTAACCCATTGGTAGGCTCATCAAGCAGGAGTACTTCAGGGCTGCCCAGTAATGCTGCACCAATAGCCAGCCGCTGTTTCATGCCTAATGAATATGTCTGAAACTTACTATTGCGCCGCTCCCATAACCCCACCTGACGTAAGACCCGCTCTCTGCCGGCACTATCAGTATTACGGATACCGGCTGTAATTTCCAGATTATCGTACCCACTCAGGTAATGATAAAAGTTGGGTGTTTCCAGGAGTGAGCCTATCCGCTTGCGGGCGTCATGCGGCGCTACATTGTCAAACCAGTGATATGTGCCACCATCGGCCTTTAAGACATCGAGCAGTATGCCCAGCAGGGTGGTTTTTCCACTGCCATTGGGCCCCAATACGCCATATACACTTCCTTCCGGCACATGGAATGTGACGCCTTTAAGCGCACGGATGTTACCGTAAGATTTAGAGATATTGTTTATAGATAGAACCAAAGTATTTATGTTTTAAGGTGTTGCTACCATGTCAAATATAAGTATATAAAAGTGTGCTGCTGATGGCTTTTTCATTAAATGTATATGCCAGGAGGTTAGGGATGGCAATTCTGTTACTGCGCTGCCTGCACAAAACGCATGCTGACCAGCAATGAGCAGTGATACATTTTGCGCAACTGCGCAGTTTTATTTTTTCAACGTAACCAATGTGCAGACAAAATGTATAACAAAATGAATATCAACATATTGCACAAAACAGCACACGTAACACAAAGTGTATTTTTTCTCAAAAAGGTTACAAAAATTGCTCGCGTACTTTTTGTTATATGACAATGGTAAGGGGTATTTGCCTGAATGTCCATCCTGATTTTTGCTATGTGTAATGCGTACATAATAATATTTTGGGTGTAAAAATGGAGTAAGGGCGTGGGTGTAAAAAACTGATATCTTATGCTGTGCAGCTATGGGTATATGATATGCCACAGGGAGCATATGATGTAAAAAAGACTGTAGTGTGGGTGCGGGTTTCCGGGAATAATGGGCATCATGAGGGGATGTCATTGTACTGCCAGTCAAATGAAAAAGAAGGCTTGGCGGCAGTGAGGATGAGGCTAAACTATCGTATGCTGATGGCAGCGGGGACTCTGCAAGAAATGCACCTGCAACAGGAAATAATTCCTCTTTCAAAACAATTTCATTTTACCACCATTATGCGATGTTTTACCACAAAGTGGTTTTGCAAGGAGCATTTAGCCAATGAATAAATATAAGCCGGAATACAGCGACAATATTCACTTTGCCGCCAGGAATATAGCTCCGTGACACTGTCAGTACTAACGACCTGTCGTATAAGCTTTTCGTTAACACAGGCCTTATATTATGCAGTTGTTATTATTTTGCACCGATATTTAGCAAACGCACCCAACTATGAGTGTATATGAAATACTTTCCGGCACACCGCTGCTGAAGAAGAGTTATGTGAACAAATTCCTGTTCATCGTATTTCTGGGGATACATGTGCCTCTGATAGGCCTGATAGGCTATATGCTGGCAACTACAGCACCCGACGGAGCCCAGAAAACGACCGTAATAATAGTTTTGATACTCACCTTACTATCTACAGGCGCTACACTGCCCATGCTGCATTCATTACTAAAGCCATTAGTAACAGCACAGCAGGAGCTGGCATCGGTAATGCAGGCATCAAAGCCGCTCTCACTGCCCACGGGCGACCATGATGAGGTGGGAAAGCTGCTATCTCAGATACAGGATACATATGCCAGTCTGGACCAGGCGATAGCTGACAGAGACAGCCTTTTTGACATTATATCGCACGATTTCAGAGCCCCGCTCAACAGAATAGTGGCATTGTGCAGCCTGTATGACTATAGTGATGAGGAAGAACGGGTAACCAATGTACAAACAATACGTACTGAGGCCGAGGCGCTGCACCACGAAATGAAACAGCTACTGAACAGCCTGCGAACCTCTGCCAGCATGGGGCCGGATGCAGTAGTAGATGTGGCAGCGATAGCTACTGATGTGGTGCAGTCACTGGATGTGATAGCTACTGACAAGCAGGTAATGATACATAACAGCGCCAATGGCATCTGTACCGTAAAAGCAGACCCGTTTTTTCTGAAACAGGCCATAAAAAACCTTGTTACAAATGCGATTAAATATTCAGGCTCCGGCAAATCGATAGTGGTACATACACAGGCGCAGAACGGGAAGGTGGTATTTTCAGTAGCTGATGAGGGTATCGGGTTTTATCCGGCAGATGCTACAAGAATACTGGACAGATTTACAGATGCATCACGCACAGGCACACAGGGAGAAAGCTCTAATGGTGTAGGGCTATCTATAGTGCGGCGTATAGTAGAAAGGCATGGGGGATTACTACAGGCTCATAGCGACGGTCCAGGCAAGGGTGCAGTATTTACCTTCTGCATGCCGGCGGCCTCTGGCAAGGCCTGATAAGAGACTACCTTGTGTCACACATACGTCATTTAAGGCGCACAACTGACGGACGTCACATGCGGCTGAGGCACTTAGTATGTTTCTTTGCAGTCGTTTTTGCTCCCATTATATGAAAGAAGGTAATAAGCGCGGTATCATACTGATGAATCTGGGGTCGCCGGATTCTACTGAGGTAAAAGATGTAAAACGTTATCTGGATGAGTTTCTGATGGATGAGCGTGTCATAGACTCTCCCTGGTTATGGCGTACCATACTGGTAAAGGGTATCATTACACCATTCAGGTCGGCAAAGTCGGCAGAGGCGTATAAGGAAATATGGACAAAGGATGGATCGCCGCTGGTACACATTACCCGCCAGCTGCGTGACGAATTCAGCAAAACAACAGATGCCTCTGTAGTTATAGCTATGCGCTATGGCAACCCCGGTATAGCGTATGCGTATGAAGAACTGCTACGTATAGCACCGGATGTAGAGGAAGTAGTATTGCTGCCGCTGTATCCACACTATGCTATGTCCAGCTTTGAGACGGCAGTGGTACAGGCGCAGGAAGTACATGCAAAAAAGGGTTATGGATTTTCTATAAAGGTGGTACAACCGTTTTACGGCCATCCGGCATATATAGCAGCAATGGTGGAAAGCATGCGCCCATATGTAGATGGTAACAACCATCATATACTTTTCAGCTACCACAGCATACCAGAGAAGCACATACATATGCGCGACAGCACAGGCAGCCATTGCCTGCGCTCCGGCAACTGCTGTACTACGGCATCGCCATCCCACAGCGTATGCTACAGACATCACTGTTATGAAACCACCAGGCTGGTAGCGGCTGCGCTGGGCTTACCGGCAGAGCGTTACAGTGTAGCATTTCAGTCGAAACTGGGGCGTGCAGAGTGGCTGAAACCTGCTACTACCATGCGTATGGAGCAAATGCCTGCCGAGGGCATTAAAGACCTGATAGTAGTGTGTCCATCCTTTGTAAGTGACTGCCTGGAAACGCTGGAAGAAATAGCCATACGGGAGAAGGAAAACTTCATGAATGCCGGGGGACAATCCTATACCTACATCCCCTGTATGAATATACAGCCACGATGGGTAGAAGCTGTAGGTACACTGGTATCGGAAGTATAATAACAGCTACACACATACAGCCCATGAAATGGGCAAAAGGATTAATACCTACGGGTTGTGGGATAAGGTCTGCCATTTCGGGCTATCTTTGAGCGGGCCAGGAACCTGATGTAATCCCTGTACTGAACGGAAATCGTTTATAGTTATGTACGACTATATAAAAGCACTGCATATAATATTTATAGTAACGTGGTTTGCCGGTATGTTTTATATCGTGCGCCTGTTTATATATAATACAGAGGCCAATGACAAGCCTGAGCCGGAGCGTACTATTCTACAGCAGCAATTTGGCATTATGAGCCGCAGGCTATGGTATGGTATTACATGGCCATCGGCGGTGTTAACGCTTATTTTCGGGCCGTGGATGTGGTATCTGCGCGGCCATATGGAGCTGTGGCTGCACATAAAGCTCACGTTTGTGATATTGCTGTATGTGTACTTCTATACACTGCACCGTATTTTTAAACAGCAGGCGGCAGGGGAGTTTCGGTACTCGTCTACAAAGCTGAGAATATGGAATGAAGTAGCTACCATATTTCTGGTAGCAATAGTGATGCTGGCAGTAGTAAAGCAGGGCATGAGCCTTGTGTGGGGGCTGGGTGGCCTTGTGCTTTTTGTGATACTGCTCATGAGCGCTATCCGCATTTATAAATCTCTACGTAAAGACAAATAATATGCCGGTACTGTCCCGTATAATAGTTCTGTTCATTTTTCTTCCTGTAATGGCACATGCACAGCAAAAGTGCGTGCTGAAAGGGCAGATGAAAGTAAAGGATGCCGGAGTATATCCGTACAGGGTAGAACTGGACATGCGTGAGAGTAGCGCAAAAGGACAATCGGTAACGAACCAGGACGGCACCATAGTAAGAACCAAAGTAAGCTGTGTGATAAAGCGGGAGGCGGGCCTGATGGTACTACAGGAAACTGTGGCGCTGGGTAAAATACCGGATTCAATGGCTGTATGCTACATCAATGCTGTGCTACGCTGGAAAGAGAAGAAGGGCAATGTACACTTTCATGGTCGCTTCAGGGCTATGAACCGTACGAAACAGCTGTGCGGCGAGGGTGACATAACGCTGGATGTACCGGCAGCTGAGTGGGAAATGAAAGAGAAAACCACTGTGCCGCATGATACAAAACCTGTTACTGACAGCCCGGCACCTGCTCCCGGGAAAATAACGGAAGGTACTGACATAGAATATAAATGGCGCGCTACCGTATGCACCCTGGAACTATGGGATGCCGGTGTAATAGATGGTGATGCGGTATCTGTATCGCTCAATGGCAAGCAGGTACTTGCAGGCATCGTACTATCGGCAGAAAAGAAGAGAACGCTGCTACGGCTGATACCCGGCAGGAATGAAGTAGTGGTAACGGCTATAGATGAGGGTAAAAACCCGCCCAATACGGTGGAGCTGAGACTGAGTGATGATGCAGGCAGAGAAGAACGGCTGCAATCGTTCAATAAAAAAGGAAAAACATCGCGCGTAATACTGCTGAGAGATTAAACATTAATCTTCCCGGGCCATAGCAGAGGCCTTCATGGCAGCAGCTGTTTCCTTACCCAGATAACGGTCTATTATCTTCTCAACCATATAAATAGCAGGTGTGAGCAGCAATGCAACTGTAGCTTTATAGGAATAACTAATGAGGCACAGGGCTATAACACGCTGATAGCTCCAGTCGCGGCCCAGCTTAAATGCAATAAACAATACAACAAAACTATCTACCAACTGAGATATAACTGTAGAGCCTGTGGCGCGCAGCCATACCATACGCTCACCGGTGAGTTTTTTGATGCGGTGAAAAACCCATACATCTACCATCTGGCTTACAAGAAATGCCGTCAGGCTGCCGGCAATAATCCACATTCCCTGCCCAAAAATGCCGCTGAAAGCAGCCTGCATATCTGGTATGCCGGAACCGGACTGACTTGTGACCCAGAAAGCAGTATCGGGTGGGGTATTGATTGCTGCATAAAACATAAAAAATGCATAGCTGATGAGTACCACTGCTATGTATGAAATGCGCCGGACTGCTTTGAGACCAAAATATTCATTGACAATGTCGGTCATAATGAACTCCAGGGGCCATAGCAACACACCACAGGAAAGGGTATAGGTAAGCCCCGGCTCCCCCAGCAGTGAAAACGGGTGAGGCTCCATACCAAATACTTTTTCCAGAGACAGGAGCTTACCCCCGATACACTCTGCAATGAGTGCATTGGCAACGAAAAAAGAAGACAATGCAAGAAACAACCTTGTAGGCTTGTCGCTGAGTATCTTATGAACCATACTTCTAAGTTATGGGTATTGTGGCAAAGACATGCATTACTGCTTTCTGATACCAGCCGTATAGGTGCGCCATTTCTCTATTACCTGCGCCATATCCTGCGGCAGGTCTGAGTCCAGCTGCAACCAGCGGTTTTCTACAGGGTGCATGAAGCCTAGCTCTTTTGCATGCAGGGCGTGCCTGGGCAGTATATTAAAGCAGTTTTCTACAAACTGTTTGTACTTATTAAATACGGTACCCTTTACAATACGGTCACCACCATAAGTAGCATCATTAAACAGGGGATGCCCCATATGCTTCATATGTACACGTATCTGATGGGTGCGGCCTGTTTCCAGTCTCAGCTCGGTAAGCGTTACATAATTAAACCGTTCCAGTACTTTATAGTGTGTAACGGCCTCTTTACCATGCTCTCCATCGGGGAAGGCATCCATTATTTTCCTGAATCGCAAATTGCGCCCTATGTGCGCCCTGATGGTACCTTCATCTTCGGGGAGGTCGCCCCATACGAGGGCTATATACCGCCGGTGTACAGTGTGCTTTTTGAACTGTGCAGCCAGGTGCTGCATGGCTTTTTCGGTTTTTCCTATTACTATAAGGCCAGTGGTATCCTTATCTATTCTATGCACCAGTCCTACACGGGTAAGGCCATCTACTTCTATATGAGCCTGCTGCATATACCACATAAGCCCGTTTACGAGTGTGCCGCTGTAGTTGCCGCAACCGGGGTGTACTACCATGCCGGCTGGCTTATTGATAATCATAAGCGCATCATCCTCATAAGCCACATTAAGAGGTAGCTGCTCCGGGATTATCTCCTGGCTTTCGGGGCGCCGGGTTTCAAAAACGACAATGGTATCGTGTGCTTTAACCTTATAGTTAGACTTTACTATATTGTCGTTAACCAGAATGAAACCTTCATCTATAGCCTGCTGTACCTTATTGCGCGTAGCGCCTTCCAGCCGGTTCATCAGAAACTTGTCTATACGCAGTGGCTCCTGCCGCTTATCTGTGACGATACGCAGCCGTTCTACCGGTTCGGCATTCTCTTCTGTGACGTCCTCTTCAGGCTCCTCGTCATCCCATATATCTTCGGCATCGTTAGCTGTGAGCATGGCGCAAAGGTAAGTGCAAAGCGTGTCTAAAATGAAGATGCCACCGGATGCGGTACCGGTGGCATCTGTAGTGTTCTGTTGTTATTATTCTTTATTCTGCGCTTCTATGACCGCCAGGGCTATCATATTCACTATCTGGCGCACAGTGCTGCCCAGCTGCAGTACATATACCGGCTTCCTTAGCCCCAGCAGAATGGGGCCTACCGCTTCGGCACCGCCTACCTCCTGCAGGAGGTGGTAGGCAATATTACCCGCAGCAAGATTGGGGAATATGAGCACATTGGGCGACTCATGAACCAGGTCAGAGAATGGATAGTTTTCCTTCAGCAACTCCTGGTTAAAAGCTACGCCGGCCTGCATTTCACCATCAATGATGAGGTCTGGGTTAGCGTCTTTTATTTTCTCTACAGCATTGCGTACGGTAGTAGCTTCATGCGACGGACTGCTGCCAAAGTTAGAATATGACAGCATAGCTATACGCGGCTTGATGTTGAAGCTGCTCACCATATTGGCTGTAAGCATGGTGATATCTACCAGTTCATCTTCTGTAGGATTGAAGTTGAGCGTGGTATCGGCAAAGAACAGTGGGCCTTTTTTAGTAAGCATAATATACATGCCGGCTACCTTTCTCACCCCATCTTCCATACCTATTATCTCCAGCGCGGGCCTGATAGTATCGGGGTACTTGCGGGTGAGCCCTGAAATCATGGCATCTGCATCGCCATTCTGCACCATCATACAGCCAAAGTATGTACGCTCACGCATTATCTTTTTGGCTTCATAAAGGTTTATACCTCTGCGTTTGCGCTTATCAAAGAACAGCTCGCCAAATTCATTGCGCTTACCTTCCATGCTGGCGCATTTAGGGTCTATTATCTCTACACCTTCCAGATGATAGCCATACTGGTCTATCATCTCCTGTATCTTCTTCTTATTGCCCAGCAGGATAGGGATGGCAATACCATCATCTTTAGCTATCTGTGCAGCCTGCAGTATTTTATAATTCTCTGCCTCGGCAAATACCACACGTTTAGGGCGCTGTTTTGCTTTGTTGTTGATGAATTTAAGCAGATGGTCGTAAGAGCCGGAGCGGCGCATCAGCTCAGTTTCATAGGCAGTCCAATCGGTAATGGGATGGCGGGCAATACCACTTTCTATTGCTGCCCGGGCTACAGCTGTAGATACCGTTACCAGCAGGCGGGGGTCCATAGGCTTAGGTATGATATAACCAGGTCCGAAGCTCAGACGACTGTTATTATATGCAGCATTCACACTATCCGGCACGGGTTCTTTTGCCAGCGCAGCCAGCGCATGTACCGCAGCCAGCTTCATAGCTTCATTAATGCCCTTCGCTCTTACATCCAACGCGCCGCGGAATATGTAGGGAAAACCCAGTACGTTGTTTACCTGATTAGGATAGTCTGAGCGACCAGTGGCCATAATAACATCGTGGCGTGCCGCTATGGCATCGTCATAGGATATTTCAGGAGTGGGGTTGGCAAGGGCAAATACAATCGGGTTATCTGCCATGCCCGAAACCATATCCTTAGATACGATATTACCTTTTGAGAGTCCTATGAATACATCAGCCCCCTTCATGGCATCGGCAAGGCTTATCTGCTCCATATCTTTGGCAAACGGGCGCTTGTTATCATCAAGGTCGGTACGGCTGCTGACAATGAGTCCCTTGGTATCGAACATATACATGTTCTCAATGCGGGCTCCCAGCTCCATGTATATTTTACAGCAGGATATAGCAGAGGCTCCGGCCCCGCTTATCACCATTCTGATATCCTCTATTTTCTTACCGACAAGCTCCAGCGCATTGAGCATAGCGGCACCGGAGATAATAGCAGTACCATGTTGGTCGTCGTGCATGATGGGAATACTGAGTTCCGCCTTCAGACGGCGCTCTATCTCAAAACATTCAGGAGCTTTGATATCCTCAAGGTTAATGCCGCCGAATGTAGGCTCCATTGCCTTTACTACACTTACAAACTCATCAATGTTCTTTGTGTTCAGCTCTATGTCAAATACATCTATATCGGCATAAATTTTGAACAGAAGCCCTTTACCTTCCATTACTGGCTTGGATGCTTCCGGCCCTATATCGCCCAGGCCCAGTACGGCTGTACCATTACTGATAACGGCTACCAGATTTCCTTTGGCGGTGTATTTATAAACATCTTCAGGATTGTTGTGTATTTCCATACACGGGTCGGCCACGCCGGGAGAGTAGGCCAGCGCCAGATCGCGCTGGGTCTTTGTCTCTTTTGTTGGTATCACCTCTATCTTTCCGGGTCTCCCTTTCGCGTGATATTCCAGTGCGTCTTCTTTTCTAACCAGTTGTGCCATCGTAGTTTTTTGTTCCATCTAAGATACGAGAGTATTCGGCAACAGACCAATGTAATTGCCTTTCAAGATTGTAAATCAACGAATGCCGCTGCATATATTTTTTGCAATGGCAGGACCTTCATAAATAAAGCCAGTGTACACCTGCACCAGTGATGCGCCTGCGTCCAGCTTTTCCTGCGCATCGGCAGCGGTAAATATGCCGCCTGATGCTATAATGGGAATAGTGCCATTACTGCGGCTATGCAGGTATTTCACTACTTCCGTAGCCCTGTTTTTCAATGGTGCACCACTGAGGCCACCCATTCCTATCGCCGCAACTTCATCGGGCGGGGTAGCCAGACCTTCACGGCTGATGGTGGTATTGGACGACACAATGCCATCAAGAGCGGTATTGCGTACTATTTCTATAATATCATCCAGCTGTTCATTGGTAAGGTCAGGTGCTATTTTCAGCAGGAGGGGTTTACGTTTACCTTTTTCCCTGTTCAGCTGCTGCAGGTGGCTCAATAGCTGTGTGAGCGGCTCTTTATCCTGCAGGGCACGCAGGCCGGGAGTGTTGGGGCTGCTAACATTCACTACAAAGTAGTCAACCACATCATACAATGCCAGGAATGCTTTTTCATAGTCATCCGTGGCCTGCTCGTTAGGGGTGTCTTTGTTTTTGCCTATGTTGCCACCTATTATAACATGTGCTTTACGCTTTTTAAGCCTTTCTGCAGCTGCCGCAGCACCTCCATTGTTAAAGCCCATACGGTTTATAAGCGCTTTATCGGCCGGAAGTCTGAACAAGCGGGGCTGCGGATTGCCCGGCTGGGGGCGTGGCGTAACAGTACCTATTTCTATAAACCCGAATCCAAGGCATGCCAGTGAGTCTGTAAAACGGGCATCCTTATCAAACCCGGCAGCAAGCCCTACAGGGTTAGGGAAGGTAATACCCCAGAGTGTGCGCTCCAGAGTGTGCGCTTTTTTTACAAACATTGCTCTGAGTATGGCACGCAGGGGCGCTATCTTACTGGCTGTTGTAAGCCAGCCCATAACCATATAATGTACTTTTTCGGCATCTATGCGAAAAAGCAGACTTCTTATTATCGAATACATAAATAACAGGTGAGACCGGCTGCAAATATACTCTGTTAAAAAGGCAGATACAGCATAAATACAACGGAAATAAGGGTGGGGGACAGATAACACGAAATACAGGCGCAAGTACCCAGTACAGAATGTGACATAAAAAAAGACGACCGCCATAGCAGTCGTCTATATAATCAGGTTATTCTAATTATGCCATATTATGGAACACATGCTGAACGTCATCGTCCTGCTCTACACGCTCTATGAGCTTAAATACATCTTCGGCCTGCTCATCTGTAATAGCAACAGTAGAGGAAGGTATCCACTCCAGCTCTGACGAAATAGGAGTAATTCCTTTTTCTTCCAGCGCCTTCTGCATATTACCAAAGTCAGTGAAACCGCAACGAACAATAATGTTGCCTTCGCTGTCTTCACCTACTTCTTCCAGACCATAATCTATGAGCTCCAGCTCCATCTCATCCATATCCAGACCTTCGGCTTTCAATTTAAATACTCCCAGGTGACGGAAAAGGAAGCTTACCGAGCCACTATTGCCCAGTGCGCCACCACCTTTATTAAAGTGAGAGCGTACATTGGCAACTGTACGTGTAGTATTGTCAGTAGCGGTAACTACCAGCAGCGCTATACCATGAGGGGCATAACCTTCGTACAACACCTCATCAAAGTTACTGGTGTCCTTACCCAGAGCGTTCTTAATAGCTGCTTCCACGCGGTCTTTAGGCATGTTCACAGACTTCGCATTCTGCATTACGCGACGCAGCATGGGGTTATTGTCAGGGTCAGCCCCGCCTTTCTTTACAGCTATTGCAATTTCCTTGCCTATACGTGTAAACTGCTTGGCCATGCGGTCATAACGCGCAAACATACTGGCCTTACGTACTTCAAATATCCTACCCATATATATAAGATGTTGTGTTTTTGATGGTCAGGGCGCAAAAATAGTGAAAAAGATTCGTCAGTTCAGCTTTGGCACATATACCACAAACTTCTCCTCAAATGATGGCTCCGGAAAAATATCATGTACACTCCATGCCTGCACTATGCGCTGCATACCGGTTTCAGCTATTTCAGCCTTAAGGTCGCCTCCTTTAAGACATACAAGACCATTAGGCAGTTCGTCACTTTTCTGCCCTCTGGCAATAAGCGGACTTCCCCATCGCCACAAGTCTGCCAGTGGTGCTACAGCGCGCGATACTGCATAGTCGAAAGTATATTTCCCTTTCAGTTCCTCAGCACGGGTATGAATAGCTGTTACATTCTTCAGCCCAATGGCAGCTGCTACTTCCTGCACTACTTTTATCTTTTTGCCTATACTATCGGCCAGTACAAACTGGCATTCAGGGAACAAGATAGCCAGCGGTATACCGGGAAAACCACCACCGGTACCTATATCCAGAATACGGGCGCCATCATCGAACGGACATATAGCCGCTATAGCCAGCGAGTGTAGTACATGCTTTTCATACAGCGCATCTATATCCTTACGGGATATGACATTTATCTTTCCGTTCCACTCATTATAAAGTGCATCCAGCGCTTCCAGCTGGGATAGTTGTGTTTCACTAAAATCGTCGAAGTATTTTAAAACTACTTCCAGTTTGTTTTGTTTTTCCATGATATGTACGGAAGGAACGCAAAGTTATATATCATCCAGCCGCTATCACCAGCCAGCCATATAAAAAATGTAAACCTTTCTCCTGTTTTCCGGGAAATGAGCCGGAATACCAGCCATGCGATAACACACCTGACAGCAAACAGCACCAATGCTGCCGGAGTCCACAGGCACAGGATACTCATAACCAATATGCTCAGCCACATACCCGCATGTGTGATTGCATAAATCCCCAGCAATGTCCTGCCCGGTTCCCGATAGTACTTACCGGTAGAGGTATGCCGTTGTTTTTGTTTCACCCAGCCATCCCAACTTTTTTCTGCATCTGAGCAGGTTACAGCTTCTGGTGTGCATACCACTGCCGTATTTCCGGGGCCGGCACCAGACTGTACTATGATATCGTCATGGCCCGATGTCAGTTTTTGCCACAAAGGATGGTTACCGGCAGACTGTAATACATGACGCGTACATGCCATATTTCTCCCCACACCCATATATGGTATACCGGCAATAGCATAGGAACTATACTGTAAAAAGGTATGTACGGTCTCCCATCTGATAAATGTATTCAACAATCCGGGACGGCTATTGTATCTGCCATAACCTAAAACTATCTCTTTTCCCTCAGAGAACGGGGCCGAGAGCGCAGCCAACCAGTTACTACCTGCAGGAGTACAGTCGGCATCAGTAAGTACCAATACATCATATTGTGCGGCTTCTGCCCCTGTCTGCAAAGCATATTGCTTGCCAGCAGGATGCCCGGACTTTATATAACGCAGGTGACTAAACTGTGCCATGAGGTCTGTCACCACATCCTGTGTATCATCAGTAGACTGGTCATCTACTACCAGCACTTCATACAATGGTGTCCCTGCCTCATCTGTATATTTCTGCTCCAGAACCGCAGGCAGATTCCAACTCAGATTCTGTGCTTCATTACGGGCACATATCAGTACGGTAACAGGAATTGTTGGTTTTTCATGATATAGCGCAGATGGTCTGGCTGTATTGCGCAGAAAGAAAAGGCCATAAAGGCATTGCATCAATACACATATAAAAAAAGCAGCCAGCAGCATGAAGGCGTAAAGTTAGCCGATATACCGGTTTGCGGGCATCCATTTTATGTACGTGCAACTGCCATTATGAACAGAATGAGTAATACAACAAAAAAGCGGAGACCTAACCGGTCTCCGCTTTTGACATTACATATGATTGCTTTATTTATTAACCGTCACATGGAAGGTAGCAGTCTGTGATGATGTTTTCACAGAAAGCAGATACACACCAGCAGCTGTGCCTGCGGGTAGTGTAACCGTTTCATGGAGCGTACCGGAAACCGGCTCTGATGTATGCTCATATACCTTTTGGCCCAGCATATTCATTACCGTTATCTGTACCGGCTCACCACCAGCAAATGAAGCATCGCCGGCAATGACAAATGAACCATTGTTAGGGTTAGGTATAACAGATATGACACCTGCATTTTCTATCCCGTTTACACCTCCGGGTGTACCTACCACCATAGTGATACCGTTACTGAGGGCTATAAGCGGGTCTACGCATATGAGACTGCTGGTAACCTTACAATGAACAGTCTGCCCGTTGGTAAGTGATGTAGTAGTAAATGTGATATTTGTAGCCCCGGGTACCGCAACTGTGTTAATATACCACTGGTAAGATGGGGTAGGCCCTGCATTAGGTGCTACAGCGGCAAATGTAACAAGCGCACCCGGTGTAGTAACCGGTGTAGCAGTAGATATAGCCACCGTATTTACAGCCGGCTCTTCCACACGCATAATGAGTGGCGCACCTGCACCAGACGATGCCAGCAGACAGGTATAATTGCTGGTAACGGTACATACTATTACATCTCCGTTATTGGGGACATTGGTATAGGTAGGTCCTGTACCTACATTGATGCCATTACGTGTCCACGTGTACACTGGTGCTGTACCACCATAGCTGGGTACTGCGCTGTATGTAACCGTAGAACCTATACAAACGGTATCATTTGGCATGGCCTCCACAGCAGCAGACGGCATACCCCATGGAATAACTGTAAGTGTTACCGATGCAGTAGCCACAGCAGGTATAGCACATGGCGAGCTGCTGGTCATCATTACGCTTACTTCATCCCCATCAGATGGCAGATAATCATACGTATCGGCCGAGGTGCCCATAGGCGTACCGTTTACATACCACTGGTATGCAGGGGTAGGACCTCCATTAACAGGCGTGGCAGTAAATGTAACCGGCGATGATGGCGCACACATAGATGTGCCTGCACCCGATGTCACACTAACTCCTGCAACTACTGTAGGTGTAGGGTTAATGCTCACCGTTACAACAGCCGATGTAGATGCACAACCCAGTGTATTTGTAATCCTTACATGATAATCGCCGGCAGTACCGGATATATATGTATCACCGGTAGCACCTGGAATATCAGTACCACCATCTACCCACTGGTATGAGAGGGCTGCAGATGAAGGCAATGCATTGATGGTAGCCGTAGTGCCTACACATATCAGATATGTGCCGGCAGGCGTAGTAGTAGCTACAGGAGCTGCATTTACTGTTACTACAGATACTGCAGAAGAAACACAACCTGACGCATTTGTAAATGTATAGCTGATATCGGCAGTACCGGCAGCAATACCGGTAACATTACCAGTACCGTCAACTGATGCAGTAGCAGGTGAGCCACTGCTCCATACACCGCCGGCTGTACTGTTACTGAGGGTAGTAGTAGCCCCCTCACAAACAGCCATTGCTCCGGTAGATGCACTAAGCGCAGTAGGAGCATTGACCGTTACTGTGCGTACAGCAGTAGCGGCGCCACATGCATTGGTAACAGTGTATGAGATATCTGCCGTGCCTGCCATAACACCCGTCACTGTTCCTGCAGCTACGGTAGCCACAGCAGCATTACCCGTACTCCATACGCCACCGGGTGTAGCATCAGTAAATATGGTTGTGGCGCCCTCACATACTGTGGCGGTTCCTGTAATTGGCGCTGCATAAGCAGAGTCAAGTATCACCGTAACCGGCAGAGATGTACTGTCGCAGGTGGACTGATTTACGATAACTGTATAGTCTCCGCCCAGTGTAGCAGTATAGCTGGCATCTGTAGCACCGGGAATGGCTACGCCACCCAGTTGCCACTGATATCCTAATCCGGCACCTGAAGGTGCGTTCAATAATACACTGCTACCCACACAGAAAGAGGTAGGTCCTACCGGTGTAATGGATGATGCTGGCGTATTGCACAACGGTCCATCTATAAGTATATAACGTCCATAACCCGTAAAAGTACCTCTGAACCCGGTATAGTTACCACCGGTAACGAGTGTAGGTGTTACCACCACAGAGTTTGCAGTACTAACGTCAGTATCTGCCGCTGCAGTAGTGCGCAGCAGCAGCAGTGTAGCCGGGTCCACTCCTGCCAGCTCTGTAGTGTTCAGATAAATAGTAACATCACTGGTGGTAATAGCTCCAGCCGTTGTTGGTACAATATTCACTTCTTTTCTCATGCGGTTAACGCCTGAAAATGCAGCTGGTGTCAGTCCATTGCCCTGCTGTGTCACGGTTGCCGTAACGCAGCCCAGGTCATTGTCCATACCCATGATGCCAGCTATGACCTGAGTATCGGCAGTGCTGTAGAAATATACTTCCTCTCCGGTGCGCACATTCCATACTCTGTTGCTTCCTGCTGTTGTCTCTACCTCCGAAGGTGGTACATCCTGTTTGAAACGCATGGCAGGGCGCACTACTGTACGGTTGCCATTACTGAATCCCAGACCACAACCTGTACCGGAACCGCTGTTGGTAACATTATAGTCGCCTATGGTAAATTCGCCCTGCTGCACACCTGCCACACGGTCATTTCCTGAGTATGTGCTGGCATTGGAACCATAACAGAACTGAACTACCACATTACTGAAGCCATCCCATGTAAAAGTTCCTGTATTGAAATCTATTGAGTCAATGCCCAGATTGGTTGTATGGTTTCCGGTATATACCTGTGTTAAACCGGTAACAAAACCAGAATAAAGGTCTACAGCATTTGTATTGCGCATACTTATAGTAAATGAAGTAAATGCACCTGTAGAGTTTTTGGTAAGCACATCAAAAGCTACCTGTGTTATGGGCACTCCCGGCACAACACCTGCTTCTGCCATTTCCCGTGCAAAAATCATGTATTGAGACCTTGCTCTGCGCCTCGTACCATAAAAAGGTGAGGTAAAGTCGCTCACTACAGGCAGACCGGCATTCAGATTTGGATACAGAATACCACCCGGATGAGGAACGCTATCGTCATTATATATATTGATAGTAAGTGAGTCATTGAAAGGAGCCACTATTGCACCAGTACCCATCGCAGTGACGGAAAGTCCCAGTTTCAAGAACTTATCATCATTAACATTGCCATTATCAAATATGGTCATTGTAATATAGCGGGTAGACATATCGCCTGCCGGGAAGATAACCGCCGGAGTACTAAAAGTATAATCCACACCGGCTACCGCTGTAGACGACGGGTCTGGCATAAGCGCTACGATAGGGCTGCCACCTGCAATGGTGGGTCCTGATGGAGTAATGCCAATAGATATTGTTTTGCTGGCGCCACAGGCTGTAGACGGAGCAGATTCCATCACCTCTATAAGTGGTGTTTCAAACGATATCTGTGGTGTACAAGGCATAAAGTTAGGACCTACACCAACAGCATACCACGCACTGGTAACACACTGCGCCTCGAACGAGCAGGGGCCATAAAGCATATTGGCAGCATTGATAGAGGCCGTACGCATATCCATATAATCAGCTGTGGACGTTAGCGCCAGCTCTGCCTGATATAGTATTATCTCTGACTTTGTCCAGTCCAGCGCATTAACAATGTATGCATCTCCATTGTCATTGGTACCGGAACCACCATTTACCAGGAGAAAGAACCAGTAGTTCATAAGGCCACTATTCCTATGTACGCCACAATAGTCGTTACCGCTTGTAGGAGTACAACCTACCTGATTTGTCCAGTTAGTTCCGCCGTAAGTATCCGGCTGTCCCTGCAGTAAAGGGCTGTTCATGCTACGCAGTGGCTCAGTACCTATTTCCTCACCCACATCCCAGTAGCTTTTAGGCATTGCATCGCTTTCGTGAGGGTCTGCCCAATGCTCAATAGCAGCCGCCCAGCAGTCGCTGAACGCCTCATTCAGTGCGCCGGACTCCATAGCATACACCAGATTGGCAGTAGCTTCACAAACGCCATGACCCACTTCATGAGCAGTAACATCCAATGAGGTAAGTGGGCTGAAACCACCGGCAGCTATTCCGCTACCATCGCCATAGGTCATGGCAGTACCATTCCAGTAAGCATTGTTATAGTTAGAGCCATAGTGTACATACTGGAGGAGTATACCATCCAGATTGTCCCAACTGAGTCGGCCATGACGGGTAAACCAGTAATCATAAACCATTTCACCACCCCAGTGAGCATCCAGCGCCACATTATCACCTGCAGCTGGTGCCGGCCAGGTATTGGTAGCACTTGTAAACTGTATAGCAGCGCCATAGCTGGTACCATTATTCATGTTTCGGGTATATACACCGCTACCTCTTGTGGAGTCATAAAGTCTGTATGTGCCACCTACAAAGGATGTCTGAAATGGTATTACACCGCTGTATCGCGATGCGCCGGTAGCAGCAGTATGCCTGATAAGGGGATTGGAAAAGAGTACTTTGCCTGTAGCGGCATCTATAAATACCTCCTGGCGGCTTAGTGGCTCTTCAGCATATATATCGAAACACCATGCCAGATGCAGCTTATGGTCTTTACTCTCTGAGCGGAGATCTTCTACCCATGTAAGTGTACCATGTGGCAGATAGGAGGTATCAGGCTTATGGTAAAGCTCTTTTATGTATGCTTCCTCTGTAGGGTTCTCCCATTTATATTTTGTGGCACCTACAAAATCCAGTGCATGTGTAAACGCTGTGCCAGCTGATAGTACCGGGACTTCAGACAGGCCGGCATCAGGTTTATATACGTTACTTGTTACAAAGCTTACCTTCCCCTCCTTACTATTGACGGTAGCACTGCTATATGATATTTTTAAACCTTTGAAATACTCTACGTATCTGTCGGTTGTTGCGCCGACTTTGTTTGTAGTAGAGTGCAGCAATCTCATTTCTGTGTGATTTTCACTTTTCACATCGCAGAAACGGGTAAATAGCTCATCTGCCTGTCCGGGTTTCCAGTTTGCAGAAGGCAGGAATGAGAGCGACTTCAGTGTGCCGTCTGCCTCATTGCGTATCTCATTTGCTACGCCACTATTATCTTTTTGTTGAGCATATACATTGCCTGCAACAAAAAGCCCTAATGCCAGCAGGGAAATCCTGTTAGTAGAAAATTTCATAAATATCTGACTTGATTCGAGTTTCGTAAGGTTCAAATAATCACTAAATTAGGAATATTTACCCAATTAGACAGATGTAAACTGTAAATATGTTGGTGCAGATAGTAATTATTTCACTTTAAGTTAAACAACTACATATACATAATATGAAAGTATTATTCAAACTTATAACAACCAATATCGGCAGTTGTCCTTGACCTGCCATCCAGGTCTATACCTGGTATTAAAGAAATATTGCCGGTACCAATAGCAGGTGAGCCTTCTTTCAGATGAAAATCTTTCTTCTCGGTATCGGCAAAAAGTGGGTCTTCGTTAAACAGGCATTCGGTAAAATTCACGAAAGGCTCCCTTACACTACCCATTTTCAGCAGGCAATGATTCATTTCCAGTTTTGCTTCTGCCTCAGGAGCAGCACTGCACACTATTTCGCTATCCAGTGACCCATACACAATACAGTTATTCATTGCTGCATAGAGGTCGCCATAAAATATAGTGTACTGATCGGGCCTGTAATAATTAAGAATAGCTACCGTACCCTGCGAGCTGTGCGATAATGCCGTACCACCATAATTGGCAAAAGTACAGTTGGTAAATGTGTCCCGGCCTCCCTGTATGACTGCCAATGCATAGCCACCAGTAGTGTGTATAAGACAATTGGTAGCAGACACAGTAGCCTTCTGTGCATATATGCCGGTACCTATGGAATTACTGATAATACAGTTTTCCATACGTAACTGAGGCTCTGAACCTGCACCGTTAGAGTCAATAGTTACCCATACTGCTGCAGGATTGCCCAGTGCACCATTGCCACCGTTTATGATACGGGTGTACCTGAGACGGCTACCGCTGCTATATGAGTGGAAGTATATTCCGCCCCATTCTCCGGGATAGCCCTCATAGTCGAAATAACGCCTGTCCAGCCTGTCGCCCTGAAATATGACACTGTCAGTGGCTGTTCCATTACATAGGAGTTTGCCAAATACCACAAGGCCGGAATTCTGATGCATGTATACCTTACATCCGGGATTGAGGGTAAGCGTGGCACCCGATGCCACACCCGCACTGTTAATAATGACATAGGGCAGGGTAGAGTCCCAAACAGCATTGGTGGTTATTACACTATCTTTTATATACCGGGCATTTTGCCCATATGCAATAAAAGGAACATAAAAGTCACGCCCATTCAGTGTTGCTATCAGTGAGTCTGTGACAACAAATGGTGTAAGCTTATCATTAGGGTCTATATTAACTGTAGCAAAAACATATACACTATCTCTGGGGGCAATACGAATATCTGTAACACTGTTTCCGCTAAAGCCATCTACATTCAGATGAAAATAGGAGCTGGCATTATTCATTCTCACAGAACTCAATACAATATCCTGATTTTGAGTATTATATATCAATATACCTGTAGTAAAACTTCCTGCCGATGTGAACACAGTATCAAAGCTGAGTGTATCATCAGAGAACCTGAGTTCTCCACCAGTGGTAAGCATCTGCCGCTCTTTACGGCAAGAGCTACCGGCAAGAACTGTCATAAAAGATATTGCCGCAATCAGTAATATGGATACACGCATGTGCATGAATAGCTTATGTGAAAATAGGTAAAAGTAGCATGATAACGGTTTGTAATGTCCCGTTATTGCCCGTTAATGAGTTGCGCAGCCTCACGGGCATAGTATGTGGCTATGAGTCCGGCACCGGCACGCTTTATTGATGTGAGGGATTCCATCATAGCCTTCTGCTCATCCAGCCACCCCATTTTAGCGGCAGCTTTTATCATGGCATATTCCCCGCTCACATGATAGGCACTTACCGGTACATCTACACTATTACGCACTTCTCTTATAATGTCCAGGTAAGCCATAGCAGGTTTTACCATTACTATATCAGCGCCTTCTTCCACATCCATTACCGCTTCTTTCACGGCCTCTATCCTGTTGGCATAGTCCATCTGATAGGTTTTCTTGTCGCCAAAGCCCGGTGCGCTGTCCAGCGCATCGCGAAACGGACCGTAAAAGCAGGAGGCATATTTGGCACTGTATGCCATAATACCGGTTTTTGCATAGCCTGCCTGTTCCAGCGCTTCCCTTATGGCCAGTATCCGGCCATCCATCATATCGCTGGGGGCTACCATATCGGCACCGGCTGCCGCATGGCTTACACTCATCTGAGCCAGCACCTCTACTGTGGCATCGTTAACTATCTCATTATCTGCCACTATCCCGTCATGACCATATATAGAAAATGGGTCCAGTGCCACATCTGTCATAACCACCATTTCCGGGCAGGCATCTTTTACCGCTTTTATGCTCCGCTGCATTAGTCCGTCAGGATTGAGCGCCTCTGTCCCTTTATTGTCCTTTGCCTCATCGGCACACTTTATAAACAGCAGCACACTTCTTATGCCCATCCCCCACATTGCCTTTACCTCTGCAATGGTATTGTCAATGCTCATTCTGTAGTAACCCGGCATAGAAGATATCTCTTCCTTTTCGCCCTTACCCTCTATGATAAAGAGTGGAGCTATCAGGTCGGCAGGTCTCAGGGTTGTTTCAGCCACCATCTGGCGCATGGCCGGAGATACACGTAATATGCGGTTCCTTCTTATAAGATGCATCTGTAAAGCAGTTTTGTGGGCGCAAAGTTACTTGCTTTGGTATGGTTTAACAGTAAATAAGGTAGTTTATGGCAGTATTTTTACGATAGGAGTATACAACAACGCTCTGTCACCTTACTTAATTAATGTAAGGCGCAGAGCGCTGATAAATATTAAATACGCAATACGACTAAAGATGAGCGCGCAGCATCCACGCCATTTTCTCATGTGCGACCATAATGCCGGTAATGAAATCGGCAGTTCCGGCATCGCCCAGTGTATTTTGCACATTATCCAGGCTGTCTCTTAACTCGCGGATAATGGTTTCATGGTCATTGAGCAGTCCCAGCACCATCTTCATAGCGCCCTGTTCTTCTTTTGCTTCAGGCAGCCTCATAGAAGTAGTGATATTGGCAAGATTGCCTCCGGCAGCTATGCCTCCCAGCTGACGCACACGCTCAGCAACCGAATCCATCATTTCTGCCAGCTCATTGTATTGTGTTTCAAAAAACTGATGCAGGACTGAAAATGCCGGGCCTGTCACATTCCAGTGGCAATACCTTGTACGGGCATATAGTGCAAATTCATCAGTGAGCAGTGAGTTCAGTATCTTACATACTTCTGTCAGGTTTTCTTCTGTTATGCCGATATTTGGTTTCATATGTGTCATTTAGGGTAAAATTAGAGAATGATGCGTTTACCTGGTCCACCATTTTTACTACTTAACATTCTGCTAAAAGTTTTTGTGCTGTGGCAGACAGCAAAGCGGATATGATTTCATTATTGCCCGACATTATCTTTTGTAACGTGTAACCTATATTTTTGCAGTACAAATTAAATTTTCACACTCATGAGTTTCATTACTGAAATAGTAGCCCGCCAGATACTGGACAGCAGAGGCAACCCCACCGTAGAAGCAGATGTATATACAAGCGAAGGCGTAATGGGCCGTGCAGCTGTACCAAGCGGAGCCAGTACAGGCAAACACGAAGCAGTAGAACTGCGCGACGGCGACAAGAAAAAATATCTTGGTAAAGGTGTACTGAAAGCTGTAAGCAACATTAACGACGTGATTGCTGAGGAGCTCTACGGTTGTGAAGTGACTGACCAGCGCGGCATAGACAAAATAATGCTGGATATAGACGGTACAGCCAATAAAAGCAAATTAGGTGCCAATGCTATGCTTGCCGTAAGCATGGCGGCTGCCAAAGCTGCGGCACAGTCTACCGGGCTTTCACTGTATCGCTATATAGGTGGCGCTAATGCCCGCACATTACCGGTGCCTATGATGAATATTCTGAATGGCGGCGCTCATGCCGATAATAAAATAGACTTTCAGGAATTCATGGTTATGCCTATAGGTGCTGCTACGTTTAGCGAAGGGCTTCGCTGGGGAGTAGAGATATTCCATGCACTGAAAACGGTACTGAAAGAAAAAGGCTACAGCACGAATGTAGGTGATGAGGGTGGTTTTGCACCTAATATACAGAGCAATGAGGAAGCTATAGAAACGGTACTGAAAGCCATAGAAAAGGCAGGATATAAACCAGGAGTACAGGTATCTATAGCTATGGATGCTGCCAACAGCGAACTGTGGAATGAAAAAGACAAGAAATATCACTTCCACAAAAGCGATGGTAAGAAAATGAGCAGTGATGAGCTGGTAGAGTAT
The DNA here is from genome assembly GCA_030427635.1 of Bacteroidia bacterium. Lineage (GTDB taxonomy): Bacteria > Bacteroidota > Bacteroidia > Chitinophagales > Chitinophagaceae > Nemorincola. Next base: position 364,018 of record JAUIBA010000001.1, on the reverse strand, counting down.
TGGGTGAAGTGGTGCAAAAAGTATCCTATAGTAAGTATAGAAGATGGCATGGCTGAAGATGACTGGAAGGGCTGGAAAAAGCTTACTGAAGCGCTGGGTAACAAAGTACAGCTGGTAGGTGACGACCTGTTTGTAACTAATGTGACCCGCCTTGAGAAAGGTATCAAAGACAATACCGCCAATGCACTGCTGGTAAAAGTAAACCAGATAGGTACGCTGAGCGAAACAATCGATGCCGTAACAATGGCTCAGAACAACCGATATAATACAATTATGAGCCATCGCAGCGGGGAAACCGAAGATGCTACTATAGCAGACCTTGCAGTGGCGCTTAACTGTGGGCAGATAAAAACAGGCTCTGCCAGCCGTAGCGACCGTATGGCCAAATACAATCAGCTGCTGCGTATAGAAGAGGAGCTGAAAGAAAATGCTTTTTATCCGGGTAAGCTGTTGCAGTTTGGGAAATAAGCACATGTTAATTTGTGCATAAGTATTCTTTCTGCTGTCATACGGGCTTGGTAAATTGCCTTGTAAATAAACTAGTGTAATGAAAAAGGTCATAAAGATTCTGACAAATAAATATCTGGTAGTAGCAATATGTTTTGTTGCCTGGATAGCCTATTTCGATCAGAATGACTGGATGACGCTTCGCGAGCGCCAGCACGAACTGGACAATGTAAAGGATAACATTGCCTATCTCAAAAAAGAGATAGCTGCAATGCAGGCCGAAACAAAATCACTGTCGCTGGACGTAAAGGGTAGGGTAAACAATCCTGCTGCGCTGGAGAAGTATGCGCGTGAAAACTTCAGAATGAAGAATGATGGCGAGGATATTTATGTGATAGAAGACTAACATTAGTTATCAATTGCTTGTAGGAAACGGGCGGCTACTGACGGTAGCCGCCCGTTGTTGTAATACATCTTCGCTATGCATGCATAAACAGAAAATAATAAGTGTGGTCTGAAAAATGATAAAATGTCACCACCTTTGAAGCTGAAAAACTGACTTTGTAAAATAATCAATGACCACAATAATAGCAGGCACTAACAGACAGGACAGTATAACCGAAAAAGTAGCAGGAATATATCTTCAGATAATAGAGGAGCTGGGTCAACCGGCACAACTGCTATCCCTGAAAAACCGGAACCTGTGGACACGTAATGAAGAGATGATAAAACTGGAGGAGGAGTTCCTTATCCCTGCCAATAAGTTTGTAATAGTCATGCCTGAGTATAATGCCAGCTTTCCCGGTGTATTGAAAATGCTACTGGACAACAGCGATATCAAAAAGTGCTGGTGGCATAAGAAAGCAGCACTCACAGGAGTATCAGTAGGGCGCGCAGGCAACCTGCGTGGGGTAGAGCATATGACCGCCATCCTTAACTATCTTAAGGTAAATGTGCACTATAATAAAATGTTGCTTTCTAAAGTAAAGGAAGAACTAACTACTGATGGAAATACTCTGCGGAGTGAGGCTATAATGCTAATGAAAACACAAATGCAGGATTTTATGAAGTTCTGATGGCAATTCTTAAGCCGCATATTTGATGTATTGACATCAAAACCATGATATTTGCTGTATGAGACTGAGATTTTTCCTGATACTGGGACTGATAGGACTCGCAGAGTATTACAGTTACATAGCTGTCCGGTCGGCAGTAAGGGCTATGTCACCAGGATGGCGCATACCGCTAATGTCTGTATATCTGGGTTTTACTGTGCTTAGCTGGGCCGGTCTCATATTCTTCAGAGCTATCAACTGGGCCGAGGTGCCACACCTGCTGCGCAATCTGTATGTAGCGCTGGTACTAGGTTTTGTGGTAGGGAAAATACTGGTAATGCTGGTAATGCTGGTAGATGATATACGGCGGGCTATTACCTGGATGGTAGCATCAATGGCTTTCAGGAATGCACCGGCAACCGACGCCGTATCGTCCATAGAAAGGTCCACATTCATGAGACAGACTGCTTTGGTACTGGGAGGGCTGTCAGTACTGGGGTTTACCGCAGGGCTTACAAACAGGTACCGCTACCGTGTGCGTAAAGTGAAACTGGCCTTTGATAACCTGCCCAAAGCATTCAAAGGACTTAAAATAGTACAGATATCAGATATACATACAGGCTCATTTGATGAACACCGTGCGGTAGAACATGGAATAGAACGCATTCTGCATCAGGAAGCCGATATTATTCTGTTTACCGGAGATCTGGTAAACAATGTGGCCGATGAGGTAGATGACAGGTTTAAAGCTATTTACTCCCGCCTTAAGGCACCAATGGGAGTTTACTCTACGCTGGGCAACCATGACTATGGCGATTATGTAGCATGGCCCTCAGATACGGCGAAAAGAGAAAATCTGGAACGTCTCAAAAATATACATGCTGGGGTAGGGTGGCGCCTGCTGATGAATGAACACATTGTGCTGGAGCGTGGAGAGGACAGGATAGCCCTCATAGGTATAGAAAACTGGAGCGCCAAAGCAAACTTCCCTAAATACGGAGATATGCGGAAAGCTACAGATGGCCTGGCTGAAAAGAATGTACCATTCAGTATCCTACTTTCACATGACCCTTCTCATTGGCGTGGCGAGGTACTAGACTCATATAAAGATGTGGACCTCATGCTAAGCGGCCATACACATGGCATGCAGTTTGGCGTGGACAGTAAGTGGTTTAAATGGAGTCCTGTACAATATGTATATGATGAATGGGCAGGACTATACCAGGAAGGGAAACAACGCCTGTATGTGAATCGTGGCTTTGGCTTTCTGGGCTATCCCGGCCGCCTAGGTGTACTACCCGAAATTACAGTTTTTGAGCTCACCTGATACAAATTTCAAGGTGTAAGTTTCCTGAATTCTGATGAAATATACTGAATTACAAAGAAAACATAATTAAATGTATTCTTTGTTCAAACCTTGTATTGTCATACGTCGTCTATGAAACTGGTTATCAGTTTTTTGAAGTAAGACTTGCCTGACTATTCAGCCTGTTTTCAATCTGTGTATCTGAGGGATTTAACCAACAATTAATTTGTAATATTTTTTTTGTGTGAACACCACTAAATGTTACAAAATTTGGAAACATATTGTTAAATTGCTGACGCAACATTGTATATTACAAGGATAGCTGATTCATTGATTCACCACGAACCAAAACACCAAAAATCATACCAATGAAAATATTACGTTTACTTGGTACTTTATTTATTGCCTGTACATTGTCTCTGAGCGCCACAGCTCAGGTTTACTGCCCGCCAAACATTGATTTTGAAAATGGCGATTTGTCGCAGTGGAACTTTTATACAGGCTCTTATTCTACGGCCACACTTATTCTTTCCCCTGCTACACCTGTTGCTCCCATAGCATGCAGGCATACACTTACCAGTGCCACAGGACTGATAGGCTGTACTACTCCGGCAGCATCTGTAGGCCCTATAGATGAATATGGTGGCTTTCCGGTACTGGCACCGGGTGGTGGTTCCTATTCATTCAAGCTGGGTAATAAGGGTACTGGCGCTCAGGCTGAGCGTGCTGTATATTATGTACACGTCCCGGCTACAATATCTAATTACAGCCTTGTATATCGCTATGCAGTTGTTTTCCAGAATCCACCTTCTCACTCTACAGCACAACAGCCAAGGTTTGAGGTGAAAGCTTTTGACTCAGCTTCAATGGCACCGATTCCATGCGCAGAATATACTTATATCGCATCCAGCGGACTACCAGGCTTTATGAATTCGCCTTGTACTACATGTTCTCCAAACCCTTCAACAAGTACACCTATCTTCTATAAAGACTGGACTACATCCAGTATAGACCTTTCATCTGCTGCCGGAACTACGGTGGCTATAGAATTTACAAATACTGACTGCTCTCAGGGTGGTCACTTCGGTTATGGATATGTGGATCTGAGTTGTGGTCTTTTCCAGATTGCAGCCTCAACCTGCGATACGCTTACACCACCTACGCTGAGCGCACCTCCGGGCTTTGAGACATATACCTGGTACGACTCTGCTACCTTCACTATTCTTTACGGTACTACACCGGATATAACGATACCGTTTCCACCCGGCCCCACAACTATTGCCGTGGTTCTGGGCCCATACGCGGGCTTCGGATGCCCGGATACGCTGTATACGCGCATAATTCCGGCTCACCTGGCCCTAAACCCAAGTAATGACACAGCCATATGTGCCGGCCGTAGTGTAGTATTATACCCCAATGCTACCGACATTGCATTACCATTAACCTATAGCTGGGCACCAGCAGCAGGACTTAGCTGTACCACCTGCGCCAACCCTGTGGCCACGCCAACTGCAACTACATCCTATACCGTTACAGTAACAAATGCATCGGGATGTACACAGGAACATGTATATACTATATCCATACTACCGGCAGTAAATACAAGTATATCTGTAGATACGCCATCATGTAACGGATATAACAATGGCTCCGCTACTGTTACACCATTATCGGGTACGGCGCCTTACTACTATACGTGGACAACTGCCCCTACACAAACCACATCTATGGCCACCGGCTTATCTGCCGGTACATACAGTGTAATGGTAGTAGATGCATTAGGATGTACTGATACAAATGTGGCAGTACTGCTGGACCCTGCGCCAAGAATAATTACTATAGCAGCATTTACGCATCCTACCACATGTTTTGGCAATGAGGGTACGATAACCATAACCGGTATGGTAAGTCCTGATACTACCTATACAATCAGCTATAGGGTAAATGGTGTGCTTCAGACACAAACACTGGTAGCAGATGCTACAGGCCAGTTAATACTTACAGGCCTCATAGCTGCAACTTACAGCGACATTACTATTATCAATGCGCTGTGCCCTTATAATACAATAGGGCCGGTAGTGCTTGTAGATCCTCCAAACCCGGATTTATCAGGCGTATCCAGCAATAGTTTTGTATGTGTGGGAGATACACTGATGCTGTTTGCTTCCAGTACTACATCAGGTGTGGGGTGGTCATGGAGTGGGCCGGCAGGGTTTACCTCTGTGGCTGCAAACCCTATGATATTCCCGGTAACACTGGCTAATGCAGGTACCTATTCAGTGACAGTTTCTAAAAACAATTGCTATAACTATGCCAGCATCATTGTAGATGTGCGTCCATTACCGGTGCCCTCTGCTTCCAGCAATACTCCGGTATGCTCGGGAGATACGCTCTTCCTGCAGAGTACATCATCCAATGGTGCAACATCGTATTCATGGAGCGGACCTGAATTCTTCTCATCGGTAGATCAGAATCCTTATATAGCACACGTGCAGACAGTAGCAACCGGAGCATATACAGTTAATGTGACACTGAATGGCTGTTTGGTACCTGCCATAGTGAATGTAGTTGTGAACCAGACACCTCAGCCTCCTGTAGGGCCTGATACTAACTATTGCCAGTATGATGTTGCTATACCATTCTCTGTTACGGGTACTAATGTAAGGTGGTATACATCTGCTACCTCTGCTGCAGGTGATACCGGTACTGCTATTGCACCTACACCTTCTACGGAAGACGGACATACTGAAACATGGTATGTATCACAGACATCGGACGAGGGCTGTGTGAGCGAACGTGGTATGGTTTCTGCCAAAATATGGCCAATGCCTTACCCGAGCCTCTCACTCACCGGCGACGTAACCTGTGCGGGTAAATACCTCACATTTACACTGGATGGAGTAGGTGAAGGTGCAGATGGTCTTACGTGGTACTTTGAACCCGGTGATAGTGTGCAGAATGTAAATCCTGTATACCATGCATTCAACAATGTGGGTACATTCAATGTACAGGTAAACTCATACTACAAATATTGCCGCGATACAGTTCTGGAGCGTCGTGTGGATGTTTTCCCGTATGCAAGTCTTGACCTGGGACCTGACACTTCTATATGTCCTGGCTCTATGTTTATAGATCTGGCAGCAGTACGTGTATCATCTTTTGCAAGTGGCGCTACCTGGAAATGGAATACTGGTGAAACCTCACCATCTATCAGAATAGTAGCTCCAGGCACCTATGCTGCTACTATTTCTGTAAATGGTTGTGAAACTACGGACTCAGTTATTGTATCCCGCGATTGTTATCTGGATATACCGAACGTATTTACACCAAACGGAGATGGTATCAATGACTTCTTCTTCCCTCGTCAGTTGCTGACTAAAGGCCTCACCCATTTCAGCATGGCTATTTACAACCGCTGGGGACAGCAGATATTCTCAGGCAGCACACTTGATGGCCGAGGATGGGATGGTAATCTGAATGGTGTACCTCAGCCCGAAGGAGTATATGTTTATGTTATTGATGCTGAGTTCAAAGACGGACAAAAAGAATCACATAAAGGAAATGTGACACTGCTTAGATAATACTTTTAAAATAGTATAATAAAAAATCCTCCCGGTACATACCGGGAGGATTTTTTATTAGGGTAAAACTTATGTCGTTCTCTAAGGATGAACTTTGAATTGCACTAATAAATCTGCTGTAATCAGGTAAGAGGGGCAGGTATGTATCTATCTATAAGAAAGAAGCGTATCCGGTTTGACCGGATACGCTTCTTATTAATATGCTTTTTGTGTTTATGAGGCTGGCAGGCTTTCAAACTGATATACGCGGTGCAAATCTCCTGCGGAACGGAAGGTAACGCCCAGATCATGCAGGATACCATCGGCAATATCATATACCCAGCCATGGATATGCAGATTCTGGCCACGTGCCCATGCATTCTGTACAATAGTTGTTTTGCCCAGGTCTTTCACCTGCTCCATTACATTCAGCTCCACAAATCTCCTGAACCGTGAGTTTTCATCCTCTATGGCATCCAGCTCAGTTGAGTGTGTACGATATACATCTTTAATGTTACGCAGCCAGTTGTCTATAAGACCATATTGCTTATTACTCATTGCAGCCTGTACACCACCACAACCATAATGACCACATACAATGACATGCTTCACTTTCAGCACATCTACAGCATATGCCAGTACACTAAGCAGATTGAGGTCGTTATGCACAACAAGATTGGCAATATTGCGGTGCACAAACATTTCTCCGGGATTGGTTCCTGTTACTTCATTGGCCGGTACCCGGCTGTCAGAGCAGCCTATCCATAAATATTCGGGCGTTTGTCCCTGAGCCAGAATTTTAAAATATTCAGGGTTCTGATTCAGCTTTGTCTGTACCCAGTTCTTATTGTTGTCCAGTAATTTTTGATATGATTTTTCCATTTTTATTTGTTTATCGGGCATCTGCCTCTTTTATACTAATCTTTTGTTTTGCGTTATTGTTCTTTGTATCTACTGTAGTAGCATTCCTGCCTGTATAGGTATTTCTCAGCCCTATAAGGGTCATTTCTATATCTTTCTCAGGTGCCTGTACATTACTGAACTCTTTGATAATATCCAGCACATCAAAATCAATGTATTCAGACTGTGTGGCATCTATGGTGACCCTGCTGCCTGGTTTAATACGGGCAAGTGTATCTTTAATACTTGCTTTATTGAGAAAGGACACTTCCTGTGCCAGCTCTATGGTAACATCCTTATCTGATGCAGGCGTTTTTTTCATAAAATAAGAGATGCGGGCATTATGCCTGAGCAGGAATATTATACTGATAACAAGTCCTATACCCACCCCCTTAAGCAGATCCAGACCTACTACACCTATCGTAGTAGCTATAAATGGTATAAACTGAGACGCACCGCCTTTCCACATATGTACAAAGAATGACGGTTTGCATAATTTGTAACCGGTAAAGAGCAGTATAGCTGCAAGTGCCGCTTTTGGAATAAGATTGAGAATGGTAGGAATAGTAGCCACACATACCAACAACAAAACACCATGAAATATGGCTGATGCCTTACTGCGGGCACCGGCATTAACATTGGCAGAGGAGCGTACGATAACGGATGTAACCGGAAGCCCTCCCAGCAATGCACTTACCATATTGCCCACACCCTGCGCTTTCAGCTCACGGTCGGTAGATGTGTAGCGTTTCATAGGGTCCAGCTTGTCAGTAGCTTCTATACATAGCAGTGTTTCAATTGAAGCTACTACTGCTATTACTGCACCCGTCTCCCATACTTTGTACATACCAAAGCCACTGAAATCGGGCATGGTAAAATGACCAAAGAACTCAGAAAGAGATGCTGCTACCGGCAGCTTTACCAGATGAGCGCTGTCTAATGCCAGTACAGGCACACTGCTTATGAACAAACCATTGAGGAGCGTACCTACAATTACTACCATCAAACCCGCAGGTATAAGCTGTAGCCTTTTGAAAGGACGGGTAGTCCAGAGAATGAGCAGGCCCAGCCCCACCAGGGAAATAATAAGGGCACCTTCCTGAATGTGGTGCATAGCAGTAGCTATGGTTTTCATTACAAAACCATCGTCTGCATCCACCATCACTGCGGCTGAGTTTTTAGCATAACCGATTGCATCCGGTATCTGCTTGATGATAATGGTAAGCCCTATACCGGCCAGCATACCTTCTATTACCGAAGATGGTATATAATTGGCAATGCCGCCGGCTCTGATAAAGCCCAGTAGCAGCTGTATGGCACCGGCAATGAGTACCGAGCAAAGGAAGATATTAAATGATGGCATGGTAGCCAGTGCCATCATTACTATAGCGGTGAGACCGGCAGCTGGTCCGGTAACACTTAAGTGCGAACCGCTGAGACTACCAACCACGATACCGCCTACCACGCCTGCTACTATGCCGGAGAAAAGCGGGGCATGCGATGCCTGTGCTATACCCAGGCAAAGGGGAAGTGCAATAAGAAATACAATGATACCTGCCAGAAAGTCTTTCTTATTAACACCTGAATTGTTGTTATTAAATTGCATATGTAGAATGGGATGTATGCTGTAATAGAATACAGCAAGAGTTAACTATTCAGGAATATTAGAGGGAGAAAACACAATATGTAACGGAACAGGCTGTTCCGGCTGATGCAGTAAATCTGCTATATTATCAGCAGTTGGGAGGGGGACAGTGAATGTCCTTTTTATACAGATGAATAAGCTCCTCACTGAGCCATGGCATAACGGTAACCTGAGAGCTGGTATGAACCGATGTAACGATATCGCTAACGGTGGTTAAGAATAGGTCACCTGGCAATGTTTCTACATCATCCTTGCCATCTTTTCCGTCTTTGGAACAATCATCATCGCCACAGGAACCATCATCATCGCAGCATTGCTTTACTTCTTCTGTCATCTGCGCCTTGGCAATAAGACGCCCCAGCGCCTTTACAGGGAACATCTGAAAGGAGAAGACAAAAAGGAAGAATAATGCAACAAGAGGTCTCATATGCTACATAGCAAAGTAACGAATAAAATATGATGGGGGTAGTAGCGGCCCAACAAAAAAATGTTAAGGCTAACACTGAAACGCTAACGGATACAAAGGATTACGTACAACTGGTGTCGATTAAATCAGGTAATTTTACAGCTGCATCAGGTAAATATTTCGCGGCGGAATGGTCTTTTCATCAAAACTTATAGAAAACGCAGTAAATGAATTCTCAAAACTACCTGGCATAGGTAGAAAAACAGCTTTGCGCATGGTGCTGCATCTGCTGAAACTGAATGAGGAAGAGGTAGATGGTTTTGCAGATGCGGTTTCAAAAATGAGGCGGGAGATTCGCTTTTGCAATCAGTGTCACAACATATCAGATACCGAAACATGTGAGGTGTGTAGCAATCCCGGAAGAAACCGTAGCCAGATATGTGTGGTAGAGAATATAAGAGATGTAATAGCTATAGAAAGTACGCAGCAGTATAGCGGTCTGTACCATGTGCTGGGAGGAATTCTGTCTCCGCTGGATGGCGTAGGGCCAGAGCAACTTCAGATAGCATCGCTTGTGCAGCGTGTAAGGCAAACCGACGTAAAAGAAGTAGTGATGGCACTGAGCCCCAATATAGAGGGAGACACCACTGTTTACTACATAGCCCGCCAGTTATCCGGCTCCGGTGTTTCTCTCACTACCATTGCAAGAGGCATTGCATTTGGGGGTGAGCTGGAGTATGCCGACGAGATGACCCTGGCACGCTCTATAGCCCGCAGGCTGCCTATAGAAAATTACGTAAATGGAGTAGGGTAGGCTTATCCTGCGGTTAGTACCCCTGTATAGCGAGCTACACTGGCCTCAGCCATCAGGGGAGTACCATAGGTTATGTACCGGGCTAACTGAGCCGCAAAAAAAGGAGCAATAGAACACCCTTTTCCCCCCATACCGTTCAGTATACCTACTCGTGAATATACCGGATGAAATCCTACAAACGGTTTTCTGTCAAAGTTTGCCGGTCGCATAGCTGCCATATGGTCTGTGATACGGTAAGGCTTTTTTAACCATTTATCCAGCATAGCGGTTGTATGCTCCTTAAATGCAGTAGTAGGTCCATTGGCACTGGCTTTCCAGTCGTGCGAAGCACCTATCCAGAAAAGGTTATCTTTCCATGGCAGTATGCTGATGCCCTGCCTGAATATGTGATTGCGGGGCAAATCATCAATCTCTGCTATCAGCACCTCACCTTTGTCATATGACCAGGGAAGGCGCTCCCAATACCGGCTGAATGACGACATAACGCCATCACAGTAAATAATACCACGGGCATTTATACCATTGTATGTAATGCCGGTATCATCGCACTCCAGTAACGATTCCTCATAATGTGCATGCATGTATGCACCTTTCTCTACCAGTACCTGCTGCCACAGGCTCATCATTAACTGAATATTGAGCAGATATGCAGGAGCTATGCGCCCGGCGCTATGATGAAAATTAAAATATTCAGTCCATTTAGCCGCATCATCTGCCAGGTATAGTCCGCTACCTTCTGCGGCAGCTCTGCCGGCAAATATTGCCTGAGTATCCTGAGTAGGGAAAAAGTCAATGATGTCTGTCTGGTTGATGATTGTAGCATTCAGCATATGCCCTACAGACTGATATTTGCTGAAAGCACAAGATATCAGCTCATCGGCCATCCAGGAGCGTACCAGTCGCTTACCCGTTACCGGATTTATAAGCCCCCCTGCGGTACGTGCAGCAGCGGTGGTTTCTTTATTATCTATTACAAGCACTTTATGGCCTGCGGCCAGCAGCTCATATGACAGCAATGTGCCGCACAACCCCTGACCTATAATAATGTAATCAACGTTCATCTATGCTTCCTTCAAAAACAAATACCGCCGGGCCTGTAAGTACTACATCATGTGCAGCATCGGCAGTGTCCTTTGCATAAGTTACTTTCAGTTGTCCGCCCGGTGTTTCTATGAAATGAACAAAAGAGCCGGTTTGCCCGCCGGATGCTGCTATTGCTACCGCGGTAACTCCCGTGCCACAGCTAAGCGTTTCATCTTCTACCCCCCGCTCATAGGTACGCACTATCAGCCTGTTTTCTGCTACCTGTGCAAAGTTTACATTTATCCCGGCCTCACTGTGTCCTGTACGTATGCTGCGCCCTTCGGCAAATACATTTACCCCTGCCACATCCGGCACCCACTTCACATAATGTGGCGAACCTGTATCCATAATTACATGGCCTTCGCCAGAAACTATACCTGATACATTTTTCATGTGTAGCGACACTGTGCCATCGCTATTAATCAGGGCATCATGCGGGCCATCAATTGCCATAAATCTGGCCTTATTACCAACAATACCCAGCATGTGGGCAAAGGCTACAATGCAACGGCCGCCATTACCACACATAGTACTTTCACGCCCATCGGCATTATAATATACCATTCTGAAATCGTAGCCATCAGTATGCTCCAGCAGCATGAGCCCGTCTGCACCTATCCCCATACGCCTGTTGCACAATTGTTCTATCCTCTCTGTAGAAAGCCTATGAGCTCCTTCCCGGTTATCCAGAAGGATAAAGTCATTACCTGTGCCCTGATATTTGTAGAATTTCATTTTTATATCCAGCGATATATGATTGAATAAAAAACTGCGCTGTCGCAAGTCTGTATTCAGTTGCCGGCAGCGCAGTTTTTATATGTCCTGTTATAGTTATTCTCCTTCCAGCGCACCCAGGTAGCGTTCTGCATCCAGTGCAGCCATACAGCCTGAGCCGGCAGCCGTTACCGCCTGGCGGTATATTTTATCCTGTACATCGCCGCAGGCAAACACACCTGCTACATTTGTACGTGAGGAGTCGGACTGTGTAATCAGGTAACCCTGATCATCCATATCCAGTATGCCGTTAAACAAAGCAGAGTTGGGCTGATGACCAATAGCCACAAAGAATGCGCTCAATGGTATTTCCTGCTCAGCTCCGGTTTGCGTATTGCGTATTTTCAGACCGCTAACCTTATTCTCACCCAGCACTTCTACTGTTTCAGAATTCCAGTACACCTTTATGTTCGGCGTTTTCAGCACACGGGCCTGCATCACCTTACTGGCTCTCATTTCATCGCGGCGCACCAGCATGTGCACTGTGCTACACAGTTTTGAGAGGTACAACGCTTCTTCACATGCAGTATCGCCTGCACCTACTATAGCCACTTCCTGACCTTTAAAGAAAAAACCATCACATACGGCACAAGCCGACACACCATGACCATTAAGACGCTGCTCTGATTCCAGCCCCAGCCACTTTGCCGATGCACCTGTAGCTATGATAACGGAGTCTGCTTCTATCCACTTTTCTTCATCTATTTCTACTTTCAGAGGGCGGGATGAGAAATCTACTTTAGTAGCCATACCCCATCTGATGTCTGCTCCCATACGCTGAGCCTGCTGCTCAAAGTCCACCATCATCTGTGGCCCCATTACACCATTGGCATAACCGGGATAGTTTTCCACCTCTGTAGTAATTGTAAGCTGTCCTCCGGGCTGCATTCCCTGATAAAGAACCGGTTTCAGATTGGCACGCGACGCATATATAGCTGCGGTATATCCTGCCGGTCCTGAGCCTATTATTAGGCAATGTACTTTTTCTGTTTCGTTCATATCCTTTTGTTCATAGAAACACTGACTGGCAGTATTTCGTTAAAAATCAATTGCTAAAGATGCATATTTTTCATCAATGTACCTATGATTCCTATCAGTGAGGCACAGTAGCCGTGTAATAAATAGTACCATAGCCGGCCCATACTCCCAGCCCTCCGTTTGAGATGTTAGTCTCCGGATTGATAGGCGATGCAAACGGATTGCCTACGGCACCTTTTGCAAAGTCCAGCGTGTTCCAGAAGTTGTATACTGCTTTATCCACTGCACTCCACTTCAGGGTAACGGTTTCTCCGGGGAAGAAATAGATGAGGGAGTCCCGGTTACGGTCAGTACCATCTTCACGATATCCGGCAGCAAGCCCTATGTTGTTAATAGTTTTTCCGTTTATCACCTCATCACTGAAGTTGGCAGAATAGTAAAAAGGGTCGCCGTTTCTGGAGGTAAAACAACGTACATAGTTGCCGGCTGTATCGGCATCGGTATAGTTAAGGAACAGCTGGCGGGCGCTGTCAGGAGTATTGTCTGATGCAAACTGGGGCTCATCAAACCACATGGTATCTATCCCTTTGGGCTCCGGAATTTTGGTAGTGGCAGTATAGGTTTCCCCATCTTTTTCTATAGTAAGCGTATAAAACTTACCATTTCTGCCAAACATTGTATCGGTAAGAGATGCAATATCTATTGAGTAAAAACTGAACTTAAAGCTGCTGCTGTCTATAGTGTATTCTTTTAGTGCCACTGTTTTTGTACCATCAGATACGGTTACTAGGGCATCATGTACAAAAGTACTCTGCAGCGTACCCAGGTCTATTTTTGAAAAGAAACCCATGGATGTAGTCAGAACCACAAACGGAGGCTGGTCAGTTTCTATACTTCCCTGTACTACTATACTGGGTGGCACACTCTGCAGGTTTATATGTACCTCCTTCTCGCAGGAAGAAAACAAAATAGTTAACAGAGGCAGCATTATTGAAAATGACAATAATCTGTGCAGGATATTATGTGCTTTCATCTTTTGGTTTTTGCAGGTATGTTTTATTAGTTTACATAGGTACCATCATCGCTGTACATGACGGGCAATAGCTTGTGATGTGTTTCAAAATATTCGTAACCGTGACGCAGCGTATTCCAGAAGCGGTAGTGGCTGGCATCACCTCCCGACTCACGGAAAAGATAAGCCATACCAGCCTTGCTCATACGGGTAGGGTATATATGTACAGGAATACTTTCTTCACCATTGAGTCTTGAGCTGAGGCACAAAGCATATATTTCCCTTATTCCTTCATCCTCCATTGGCAGGCAGCCTATGGTGAGACAGCCACCATGTATATATATATCACCACCGGGATTCTTTTCACCCTGTGTCAGGTCGCAGTAATTAGGGTAATTCAGCAAGAGGGAAAGGTGAAATTCACTTCTTGGATTAAAATCATCTATAAAATAAAAACCTTCCGGCACCTGACGGTCGCCTTGCTTTCGTTTAGGCCCCAGCTTACCTGATATAGCACAAATACGGTAAGTATATACATGCCTGTAAGGCTCTGTGTACTTATCTCTTGCCCATACTTCCATTTCATTGGGGAGCTTAAAAGCCCGTAAGTAAATATCCGCAGGTGGCCATTTCAGATTCTTATCATGAAACTTTCTCCTCAGTGTATCTTCATATTGCTTTACGGCCCTGCTTACCCGTTCAGAAGATAATTGCTCCTGACGGAAAGCATCATCATCAGTACCCTGAGCATGAACACCACACAGCAGTAGCGTCATAGCAGCAACGAAGCAAACAGAAATACGTGAGATAAATGACATAATGATGCAAAAACGCGCTGCAAAATTAGACTAAGTATGTTAAAAGATATCACAAATTGTATCTGTCAGTAGGGTATAGTAGCATACTCCCGGTATGACAGGCCATTACCAGCTATAACAGCCGTAGCAGATTCCGGTAATTGCTGCAGGTAATGGGCTATTGATGCCGTATCAGGTATGGCATATACAACCGTCCCTCCTGATGCCGGATACTCCGGCCATGTCATTAATACCCAGTCTCCGGGAATTTCTCCGTCAAACGGATAATTGCGTGTTTTGTCGTAAGGCCACGCTACTTCGGGTGTTACGAGTATAGGTAGGTTCCTGCTTTTTGCCAGCGCTATGGCCTGTCCTGTGGCCTTATATATTGCCATGCGCCGTTCATACTTATCGCCGGTAACAGATGCCTGTATCGTGGTAAATATATTTCCCGCCAGGCCAGCTATCATAAGATAATTAACACCGGTAGCTATAGCAGCAGTTTGGGATTGTGTCTGTATCTGCTGCATAAATGAAATGAGTAATACAGAAATTGCCGGTACTGCAAATGCATTGAGTCTGGGCTCTCCAAGGGGTAATGCACCGGCTATATTTAACGCTACTACCAGTACCACCACCAGCAATGCATATATGTCGGTCAAATCCGATTCAACAGGACGTTTATTACGGAGTACCGGAACAAGCCTTTTCACTGCAGCTATTGTAGCCACACTACCACTGACACCAAACAGCCACCAGAATACAAAGCCGGAACCCGGCTGTGCCATAAAATGAAAAATATGTACAGGAACATATATCAGGTCGGCAGCATGCCTTACCATAAGGTGCATCCAGTATTCCTGCATATGATTGTCGGCCGAAAGATGAGATGCATCCAGCATATAAAACAATGTGATGCTGAAAGTGCATAGGAAAAGAGGTACCCACTGGTATATAAGTCGGGATATCGTTACACATTCTGCTTTACCGCGCTTCCAGTTCAGTATATTTTGCAGGAGGAGTACCGGGAATGCGGGAGCAATGACAATAGGGTAGGTATAGCTAAAAAAAGGACATACTACTGCTACCAGACAAAATATGAGCCAGACAAGAATATGCGATTGCTTTTCACTCTGCCTGAGCAGAAATATTGTCTGAAAAATAGCAAAAACACTCAGCAACAGCTCCATTGTGTACTGCTTTACCTCAGTATAGTACTGAGTAAATGTGCCACAGGACACCAGCATCAGTATAAACAGAAACCTGTGCAGCGGTTTACGGTATAGCCTTACTGAAAGTAACCATGTGCATATGATACAACACGTACCTACCAACCAGGGAATAAGCCGCAGAGATGTATATGAGTAATTACATTGTGACGTATACTGCTTTATAAGGTAGAGATACAGACGGGGAAATTGCTGCATAAATGCCAGATCTCCCCATATCTCATCTGCGGTTTTGAACTTGAGGTTATAAATAATACGCCACTCATCTACCCAGAACGGGCGGATTTCTGTAAATACAGATACCGCCCCCCATATAACCATCACTACCAACGTAAGATAAACGGCTACGCTGAGTATCCGCTCATATTTACCATTAAAAACAGACATCAAAATAATAGAGCAAGTGTAATTATCTTGTACTGCAGGTAAGATAATGATAATATTGACAAATGAAAAATGCCTGCATCAGCAGGCATTTTATTAAAGAGAAAGTTAGGTACTGTATTGTTATTGCAGGAAACGGAAGCCTATTGTTGCCTGAATAGATGAGTTGAACCATTCGAACGAAGGACGGGTATTGTTTACATTAGCAAGCCCTTTCAGCCCTCTGATACCTACATGCAGATTCAATGGCAAATCTACTTCCAGACCCAAAGCTGCAGCAACATCTGCATTGGTAAAGTCATTTTTCACATCTACATGATTTCCCCTTCTGGCAGAAACGATGAATGAAAACTGAGGACCAGCTACCAGCTTTACCCTGTCAAACACAGGCACATGACCCAAAGGGCGGAAACTTACCAGCATAGGAAAGTCTACATTTACGGTACGCAGGTGAATGTAAGCTGCTTTCTTTATATAATAGCGGCATGTCTTCACCATCCCTTCACCCTGAAAACCGAACATGCGCTTTTCGTAGTTTACAAACATACCTACGCAATAGCCTGGCTTTATCCAGTTATCCCACCTGTCGTCATTACCTCCCATATACTGAAGGTTGGCACCACCTTTTATTGCTGCTGTCACATAATGGTCGTTTGTCGCACTTCTTCTGTGACGATCTTTCTCCCTGCTTTTAGGGATTGACATTTTACTTTTTGATTTCTGCGCATGTGCCCCCATCGCTGCAAAAAGCAATACAAGCATCGTGATAGTTGTGAATATGCGTTTCATGACAAAAAGTTTCGACAAATATAAAGTTAAAAACGATTTTTCCGTAATCAATACTTATAAGATTTTATAAGATAATGCAATCTGAGCGCCAAAGGTAGTCCATGACCTGGGTACCAGGTAGTAAATACTGTTATTCACATCAGTAACACCTATCACAAGACGGGCTCCAGCATTCAACTTTTTCGTAATTGCATATTCTGCACCCGCTACCACTGATATATCCAGCTTTTTCAGAAACTTATCCTCACCATATATTTTGGTAAATGCATTATTCTTATCGGTAAGAGTAATCAGATAACTCACCTGTGGACCAAACAAAAGCTGAATCTTTTCTCTGAACTGATACGTTACCAGCAGGGGAGCACTGCCATATATGGCCTGAAACTCACCTTTTGAAACAGTGTCCATACCCGGGCTGTACAATGAGTAGTATGATGCAGGAAATTTGGTAGTATAGGAAAACATACTTCCCAGCAGCTCCAGCCTTACTCCTGTACGACCCAAACTCCGGCTGATGGTAAGTCCGGCCAATGGCCCCATAGCACTTTTCACAGGTGCAGATGCCAGTACAGACAAACCACCACCTGCTTTTACCGACATATGCACCAAAGGCTCACGAAAGCCCATAACCTGTGCCTGCGTACCGGTAGTACCCAGCAATATGAGTGAAATTATAAAAAAACGTATTTTAGTAATAGTAAGTTTAGTCATACATGTAAAAGTAAGTTTGCTTCCCGATAGCTCAACTATTGCTCAGATTATCATTAACTTGTTTTGATATTATGGTCAGGTTAAGCATATCTTCCCGAACAGTTTCTTAGTCTGTGGGTAAATGATAACCTACATAAAACTGAACCCCTGTAGTAGTCCAGGTACCGGGAAGTCCGGTATCATTAATATTAAGCAGCCCCTTCGTGAAACGACCACCGGCTATTAAGTTGAGAGGGAGCTCACCCTCAACACCAAATACTACCGCACAATCCACTGATTTGAAATAGCGTTTGATATCCTTATGTTTTGCATCTTCCACAAATGGAAAACTGGTCAACTGGCCTCCGGCATGTATTTTCAGAAAACGTACAGGACGAAACTCAAAAAGAAGCGGAATATCTACGTTTATAATATTTACTTCTATATTACTCCTCGTATTACGGTAAGATGTCTGCCTGATATTTCCTTCTATCCTGCCGCCAATCATATGCTGATGCACACTGATAAAAAGACCGCCTACCGGCCCCTCATCATACTGACGGCTCCACAAAGTCTTGCCTGAAAGATATTGCATATGTATGCCAGCTCTGGCACCTACAGTGAGCACAGGGCGTACATCTTCAGTATTATACAGCAGCCAGTCCCACCTCGCCATAGCTTCTTCCGGCCGGAAAAGTGATACCAGTAAGAACGTTGCCAGTACAAGATGTTTCATACGGGGTGTTTTTGCAAATATAGTCGTAAACCAGTGAATTAACCAGCCACCACAAAGCAGTCTGAACAATTCAGTTTGAAAATGCAATCAAAATATAACTTAACGGCTATAATTTGGAGCCTCTTTTGTGATAACAATGTCATGTGGATGACTCTCTGCCATGCTTGCAGGTGTAATGCGGATGAACTGAGAGCTGGTCTGCAGGGTGCTGATATCCTTAGCGCCACAGTAGCCCATACCTGCGCGCAGGCCACCCACAAACTGCTGCACCACCTCTGTAAGCAGTCCTTTATAAGGTACACGGCCTACAATTCCTTCCGGTACAAGCTTTTTGATATCGGCTTCCATATCCTGAAAATACCGGTCTTTTGAGCCTTCCTGCATCGCTTCTACCGAGCCCATGCCACGGTAAGACTTAAACTTACGGCCTTCATAGATAATTGTTTCACCAGGGCTTTCTTCTGTTCCGGCAAATATAGAACCCGCCATTACACAGGATGCGCCTGCGGCTATAGCTTTCACCATATCGCCAGTATACCGGATACCACCATCAGCTATAACAGGTATGCCCGATTTTTTGAGCGCAGCAGCAGCCTCCATTATAGCGGTGAGCTGTGGCGCACCTGCGCCTGTTACTACACGGGTAGTACATATAGAGCCGGGACCTACACCTATTTTCACAGCATCGGCACCTGCGGCTGCCAGTGCTTTTGCACCCTCGGCAGTAGCTACGTTACCCGCTATTACAGGCAGTGTGCGGAAATTTTTCTTTACATTCTTCACAGCCTCTATCACACCCCTGGAGTGGCCATGAGCACTATCCAGTGTTATGATATCCACACCTGCACTTTTCAGTGCTTCCACACGCTCCAGCAGGTCGGCAGTGATACCTACGGCAGCACCTGCCAGCAGGCGGCCCATAGAATCTTTGCTTGCATTGGGATAGCTCTTCAGCTGTATGGTGTCGCGGAAGGTGATGAGACCTATCAGTTTACCTTTCTTATCTACTATAGGTAGTTTCTCTATCTTGTGTTGCTCCAGTATGCGCTCTGCCTTCTGCATATCGGTACCTATAGGCGCAGTTACCAGACGCTCTTTGGTCATTACCTCACTTACCTTCTTCTTCGGATTTTTCTCAAACCGCAAATCTCTGTTGGTAAGCATACCCACCAGCATAAAGTTATCATCTACTATGGGGATACCACCTATGCGGTTTTCCTTCATTATTTTCAGCGCATCACCTACACTTGCGTTTGGCTTCAGTGTTATAGGGTCCAGTATCAGCCCATTTTCAGACCGCTTTACCTTGCGCACCTGATCGGCCTGACGCTCTATGGTCATATTCTTGTGCAGAATACCTATGCCTCCCTCGCGCGACAGCGCTATGGCCAGCGGTGCTTCTGTAACAGTGTCCATTGCAGCAGACACCATCGGAATGTTCAGCCTTATATCTTTTGTGAGTTGTGTAACAATGCTTACTTCACGAGGTAGGACTTCAGAGTAAGCGGGCATGAGCAGTACGTCATCAAATGTAAGCCCTTCGCCGTAGAACCTGGATTTTGTTGCCATGTGCAAAGATAAGTGCATTTATGAAACACACAAAAACGGATACATAATATTAACAGTCATTTTCCACACAATACCACCATCTGATTTACAGTGTTTCCCAGTTGGCATCATCATATAACGTCTATACCCCAATTAACAATACTTTTTCTGCCTGCAACCTGTATTATGATTTAATTAACTGACTTTTGCGCTTTCGTTTTTAGTTCACAATGCGTTATCATCTGTACAATCTGCTCCCCCTGATTTTTGTGCTGCTCATAGGGAGTACCTTATCTGCCCAGACTACAGGCAGTATATCCGGCAGGCTTACCGACAACTCCGGCTCGCCTGTTTCCTATGCTACGGTTACACTTCTTCGTCCCGACTCATCGGTGGCCAATGGTGACCTCTCGCACGACGATGGTTCTTTCCGCATTACCGCTGTAGCTATGGGTAGCTACACCCTGCGGGTAGAGTCAATAGGATTTGCCAGAAAGTTTATAAATGTAACGGTGGCGGCAACGGCACCCGATGTAAAAACTGGCACTATAAAATTAGCCCCTACAGAAACTTCACTTAAAACCGTAAATGTTACTGCCGAGAAAAAGGTAATGGAGCTGAAGGTAGATAAAAAGGTGTTTAACGTAGAGAAAAACACCACTACCGCTGGCGGCAGCGCATCAGATGTATTACAGAATGTACCTGCAGTATCGGTAGATGGCGATGGGGGTATAAGCCTGCGCGGCAAGAGTAATGTAACCGTACTTATAGATGGCAAACCCGCTACCATGCTGGGTACCGATGTAGCCTCGGCACTGCAGAGCATGCCCGCCAGTAGCATAGAGAGTGTAGAGGTGATAACAAACCCATCGGCCCGCTACGATGCTCAGGGTACTACCGGTATCATTAATATCGTTACTAAAAAAGATGTCCGCATAGGGCTTAATGGCAACCTGTCTCTGGGTGCCGGCACCCGCGATAAATACAATGCTAATCTGGGGCTTAATATGCGCCGGGGCAAATGGAACTTCTTTATTAACAGCAGTTTCCGGCAGAAACGTACATTTAATAATGTAACTACCAACAGGCAGGATACAGGCGCATCAGGCAACTCATACTATACCTATGAGCATGTGCCTCGTCTGTTCACCGGATTCTTTAATACACTGGGTGCTACCTACGACCTGGATAAGAATAACTCATTTACCCTTACCCAGAATATCAACACTATGCAGTGGGGCTATCGCGACTGGTCTGACTATTATGTATATGCCGACGCTTCCCGCCAGCAGGAAATCATGCACCGCGACCGCTACTCCGATGCATTGGGAGGCCCGCTTTCCTTCTCTACTTCAATGGATTATCGTCATAAGTTCAAAAAGAAAGGAGAGGAGATAAATATTGATGCCACCTATGCTACCAACTCTATGGAACGTTCTCAGAACTACCGTACGGCTATAGATACATTTGGCATAAGCAATGGCCCTGCTACTGTTTCATCAGCACCGGGCTCAGGAGGCAACAGCAGCCTTAATGTATGGGCCGACTATGTAAACCCGATAACGGAATCGGGCAAACTGGGGATGGGTTTCAAATCACAGTTTTACAACTTCTATAGCAGCAATGACCCCAGAATATGGACCGAAGGCGATGAGAAAAATTTTGTAGTTGACTCTATCCTGCTTACCAAATACAACTACAACCAGCAGATACATGCTGCCTATGTAAACTGGAGCGACCAGAAGGGCCAGATATCCTATCAGGCAGGCCTGAGGCTGGAAGATGCAGAGTATGACGGTTCCGGCGAGGTGCCTGCCCAGGCTACTTTCCACAACAGCTTTCTGAACCTGTTCCCCTCTGCGTTTGTATCATGGCAGTTTGCTAAGGAGCAGAGCCTGTATGTAAACTATAGCCGCCGTACCAATCGCCCGGGCTTTTTCCAGATGATGCCTTTCAAAGACCTCTCTAACCCCGGAACTGTATTTATGGGCAACCCCGACATACTGCCTGAGTTCATAGACAACGTAGAATTTAGCTACAACTATTCCGGCGATAAGGGCACCACGCTTATCTTCAGTGCCTACTTTGCCCAGACCAATAACCTTTCTGAGCGTGTTATCACTCCTATTACCGGCACACAGAAAGATAGTGCCCTGGGACTCATCTCAGAGATAGGGCAGCTGCTTTCCCGCCCGCTCAATATAGCATCAGGTGTCACATATGGACTGGAAGGTACTAGCCGCTTTCAGTTTACCAAAGCATGGGACGCCACCCTTAGTGCTAACTTTTTCAACAATCAGCTAACCATAGGGCAGGGTATTGACCCCATTTATCTGCCTTATCTGTCTAACAATAATGGTTATGGCTGGTTTGCGAAAGCTAATACAAACATTAAGCTGCCGGCCGGCTTCTCCCTGCAGTTCAATGGCAACTATGAATCGCCTAAAGTAATCACCCAGGGCAGGCAGCGCGAAAGCTATTGGCTGGATGTAGCCCTGCGTAAAAACCTGCTGAAAAATAAAGCAACACTTGTTATCAACTGCTCCGATGTGTTTAAAACACGCCAGTTTATCAATGAGTATAACACCCCTACATATGTACAAACCATCAACAGGGTGAAGGAAACACGTATCGGCAATATCAACTTCACATGGCGCTTCGGTGGTCAGGACAAAGGCGGTATGCCGGGTGGTGAAAGGCCAGGCAGGTCAGCAAGGAAAGAACGAAAGAAGGTAGAAGCCCCTACCGATCAGGACCGTGCAAATAACCTCAAGTCAAATGAGGAAGGTGATGGTGGTGGCCGCTAGGCTATCATTGTACCTCAGTCTGCGGTTAGTACGCCACGGCTGGTAAGGCCGTCGTCATAGTATATACGGTAATAGTACAGGCCGGAAGGCAATTCCTCCCGGGGCATAATGATGCTTGTATCCAGCCCCTCTATGGTACGCACCATACTGCCTGCAGCATTATATAGCCTGAAGATAAAGTGCTGCGGTATGCCAGTGGTAAGTATTATATGTACCGCATCGTGAAAAGGGGTAGGGTAGCTGTGCAGCATGTCCGGCTCTGCATCTGCTATACCTACACCATTGCGCCATATACGCTCCACCGCTACCGAGTCTATATAGTAATAACCCACCTCCTGAGGGAACATAGTACCGGGAGTATCCGTTTCTGCCGTTATGGCTGCATTATTCAGAAAGCAGCCAAATATAAGCCTCGTATATGCCGAGTCCGGCACATACTCAGTGGTCATAGTTGTCCATACACTTTTGGCCCGCACCACACCATATGATGTAAAGCGCACCTGCGGGCTTACCGGTATCGTCCCTTCAAAACCCGCAGAATCCGGCCGGGCATCTTTAGTAAACCATACGCCAAAGCCATCTGTAGCCACATGTGCCTGCTCTGCCAGGCTCACCCGCACCGTTACCCGGTACACTGCACCCGGCACCATAGGCGGTATATGGGTAGCTATATATTCACGATAGTCAGCAGTGCCATAATAGGTATATATACCGGCATAGGCATGTGCGCGGTTATCCTGTATGCCATACATATTGGCAGGTACTCCCACATCTGCAGTATTGCAGCCATTCATATAGTCACTGGAGCCCGATGTAGGCCTGTACCATCCGGTACATTTATGTATATCTCCCAGGTATGCCGGGCACGCAGTAGTGGCAGAGAAGTCCGGATTGGATACTATGTTCTGCGCCACAGCAGGCATAGATAGCCACAGCACCCAGATATATTTTAGTATCCTCATGAAATCTGCTTTATATATATACGCATGCACATGCTTTTTCATTGCCTGAATACTGGGAAAATTTATTTTCAGAAAATTTCGAAAGTTCGGAAAATCAATTTTACCTTTACATCATGAAACTGGACGAAGCAAAACAGCAGTTTATACAGAACTGGGGAGCGCTGGGTACACAATGGGGTATTAACCGCACTATGGCGCAGATACATGCCTTGCTGCTGGTATCGCCCGACCCGCTCAGTGCCGATGAAATCATGAGCCAGTTACAGATAAGCCGTGGCAACACCAACATGAATGTACGCGATCTTATAGACTGGGGTATAGTAGAGAAAGTGCTGAAGCCCGGCGAGCGTCGCGAATACTTCAGTGCAGAGAAGGATATATGGAAAGTAGCCATGCGTATAGTGCGTGAGCGCAAGCGTCGTGAGGTAGAACCTATACTCAATGCCCTACAGCAATTAAAGGAAGTAGAGAAGGAAGGAAACGAAAAAGAGGTAAAAGAGTTTACCAATGTTATTACAGATATTCAAAAGTTTGCCGACCAGGCCAGCAGGGGAGTAGACGGTCTTGTAAAAATGGATGAGCATTGGTTTACAGGCACTTTGCTCAAGTTATTTAAATAAATACATCATAGTAAGTCAATAACAAGACCGGCAGCAATCGGTCTTTTTTAAGAAGATTAATTTTCAATATTTTCTGAAATTACCGACACTACAAAATAAAATGTATGAAAACAACATCCACTCATCCACCATAACTACCAGGTGTTATACTGAATCAAAAAATCACATGTTTCATCATTTACTAAATCACTTATTTTATGAACTACATCATTCTTTTATACGCCAGCTACCTCATCATCACTGTCTTTATTACAATATGGGTAGCACATACCTTGTTTCGTAATGGAAAGGTATTTCTCATAGATATATTTCATGGCAATAAAGACCTTGCCGATGCCGTCAATAATCTCTTATGGGTAGGTTTTTACCTTATTAATATAGGATATGCCGTATTTACACTGCAGGTAGTAGACAATGTGGCTACAGCCAGAGCCATGATAGAAGTACTGAGCCTGAAACTGGGCGCCATTATACTGATACTGGGCTGCATGCACTTCCTCAATATGTTCATATTCTTCCGCCTGCGCAAACGCGCGCTTATAGATAAGCAGCAGAATGACTTTTATGATTACAGTAAGCTCAACAATGCCACACAGCAATAATATCCATTAACAGGCCGGTAGCGGCGGCAAATCTCCACCGCTGCCGGCCACAAAACAGAAATGTTATGAAAACCCGGTTATTAATGCAGCAGGCCGATATGGCAGCACAGATACTGGCCTGCATCATTCCACTCCTGGCTGCCCTTATCAGTAACGATAGTGATATACTACTGGCAATATACCTTACAGTAGGCGCAGTGCAGATAATAAGCTGTTTAGCACATGCAGCCATTATTGACGATAATTTCCGCTCACCATACCGTACCAGCTATGAGGTAACACTATTCAGCATATTTCTCCTGTTTTGTCTGGTATTGGTGTTCCCAATGCTTGCATGGCTCATGTTTTATATACTCCTGGCAGTCACTCCGTTTATGGCCATCTGGTATTTCTCTATATGTATGTACGAAACACGTATGCTCAGTATAAAAATAGACCGTGAAAAATGGATATAAAGAGAAAAAGGATAGCGATGCAGATACGTTACTATACACAAAGAATAGGGCTTATACTGCAGTTAATGGCTGCGGTGATACCGGTTTTCGCTGCCATCATTACCGGCGACTGGAGTGGATTTCTTGCAGCATATTTACTGGTGGGTGTTATTCAGGTAATCAGCTGCCTGTGTCATCTGCTCATGATACGCGATGCATTTCGCAGCCGCTGGCGCATAAAGTACGAGCTTTCCCTGCTGCTGCTCATAATACTGGGGTTTGTCGCATATTATCTTTCCAACTTCAAAAATACGGTTGCATACATAGTAATGTTTGCCAGCCCGGTGCTGGCAGTATTTTATTTTTCTATCTGTAGGGACGAAACCCGCAGACTTGGCGCAGCAATACATGAAATACATGAAGAACAATAACAGAAAATCGCTTAGAAACCGCCTCATACTGCAGCAGGGGGAGCTGGCGCTTACCGGACTGGCAGCAGTCATTCCGCTCATGCTGGCAATGGGTTACCGCGATGTCAATATGTTATGCTATGCTTTCCTCATTATGGGTGTCGTAGCCCTGGCTGGTGGCATCATCCATGCAGCCGTTACACACGATCGTTTCCGGCATACGCAGCGTCGCAATTATGAGTACGCACTTGCAGGCGTTCTGGCATTCACTTTGCTGTGCGTTTTTTCTATGTATCTGCTGTTATTATTCGTCATCATCATTCCCGGCATTACCATCTGGCATTTCATTATCTGCTATCAGGAAATGACCATGATAGCGGCAGCGATAGAAAACCAACAGACGGACGACCCGCAATAGGAGATACGTCCGACACCATCTTTCCTATATACCTGTTTGCTATGTTCTGTTTTGCAACAATGGCGCCCTCAGCAGTAGGGCGCCATATTATTGTAGCATATTGTTACGCATATTCCACAATGTATTGATTCTCAATTCCTATTAACTTAACATAATGTAAAGACGACTAATGCAAAATTTCTTTTCCTAACCCATTGATTTACAATGCGTACCGGGATTTGATTATTTTTAATGGATACCCATGTAATATTTTCAAATCCTTGTTGACACTTGCCCCGGGGTAGTACCTCGGGGCTTTTTTATTCAGTAACGCAGTAAACGATGTACTCACTAAGAAAAACAGAAAAGCGCATTCTGCATAATCATCTTATGAAATTACTTGACTTCTATGGTCGCGATTTAGATAACGCATATGAGACCAGACACAGAAGCAATACAGTCACAAAGAAGATAGCAGCAGATTGTTACAGAAAACGTTGTGCTGTTGAGTTGATTCTTTCCGATATCAACTATCAGCCAACTATTGAAAACACTTTAATTAATAAAAAGTCATGTCAGATCAAAAAAGATGGCAGGAGGCGGGAGAACAACCCTTGCCGACCTGTGAAAAAAATATACACTTTGTAGTACTTCACGGACATGTTGCCGAATCCTTAGGATTTAATCCCGGTGAGATTGTTCCCAATACTCACCGCAAGATATTGCGTGTTGATTGTCACGGTTTCGATGTTGCAGTATACTCTCCGAAGTATTCACGTTCTTTTCCACTTGATGGCACTGAATACGTTCCATATACTTCACAATACGATGCTGCTAAATCGCTTTTTCAAGTTATTCTGAATAGTATTAATCTGTAAGTCATGGGTGCAATTGATATAGCTGGCCGTGCGCCTCATAGGTTATTTGTTCCGAAGTCAGACCAACAAAAGCCTTTTGTATGGTATGACTACTCAGTCAGGACTAACGATAAAAACCCTGATGGCCATGTTATGTTTTTAGAGCAGATGCATTTTCACTCACTTGATCATTTGTTAGAGCAATGTGAGTGGGCAGGATGGCAACCGGTTATAACCTTGCCTCCTCACTATGATGGTGTTATTGTTGTTACTAAGATGCAAGAGCCTACAATGGGTTTGCCTTCTGTAATCGTCGCTGAAATCATGAAGATTTACTTCACTGTAGCAATTATAAGAGTTTAACATTGGATACAGTAGTACTGCGTCTCCATAATCTTGAAAATTACCCTGTAACTATTCGAGCTGTCGAAAGGTTAAAGGGTGGCAAAGGCATGCTTATGGTTGAAGATTCTCCTGAATTGAAAGGTGTAACATCTTTCAGGAAAGCCCTTTTCAATAAAGAAAAGGACACTTTCCGATTGATGGCTTATAATGCAAAATTGTTTATTCCTTCTTCCAGTGGCGGCATACAACTCAGGTATGATGAAAGTCAAAAGTTTATACAGTTTGACTTTTCGTTACCAAAGTTCTTCTTTGGTAATAATGTCTGTGAGTTAATACCTCCCATGTCTTCAAAGCGCTATTATCGTTCACAAATTGGCATGGCTGAACTGTGTTTGCAATACTGGTATAATGCAATGAAATACGCGTTTAAGAAGATACTTTTTGATTTAA
Source organism: Bacteroidia bacterium (assembly GCA_030427635.1). Taxonomy (GTDB): domain Bacteria; phylum Bacteroidota; class Bacteroidia; order Chitinophagales; family Chitinophagaceae; genus Nemorincola. The sequence goes on along the minus strand of JAUIBA010000001.1, from coordinate 335,981 downwards.
CCCGTGGTCTTGAAAACGTAAAGTATTGGGGTGATGTTCAGTTGTTTAGATGGGATATTGCATTTAATCAGATATTCAATTCCAAGCATGATGCAATGCATTATCTTGATAGCGTTGGCCGTGTTTCTGCACCTCGCATTACTGATGGTCGAAAGACCCGTTTTGATAACGGTAACGTTACTTTTCAGACTGAGAACTACTATTTCAAAGTATATCACAAAGGAACAGACTTTGCACATACAGGAGCCTCACAGATTAGAAAAACATTTCAGGATTTTGGAGGTAGGGTAGTCTTTTCCTCTCAGACAGTGCATAATAAAATGCTTGGCTCATTCGATCTAAAAACAGAGACACATGTTCGCGGCAACTTACTTTCTGAAGGTAGTAATATTGAATTGTCTATGCAGCAAATTGACAATTTGCAGTCCTACTCAGACAGAATATTACGATATGAGTTTGAAGCTACCAGCAAATACATGTCTTATGCCTACAATACCCGATGTGCCAAATATAAAATGCCCGGGTATGTGAAGCTGAGGCGTATAGTAAACTATGTTGCACGTGACGAAAATATTTCCCTGTACAACGCATTACAGGTACGTTATCGGGGTCAGGATGGTAACCTCTACAAAAAGAAAGATAAGCTGTTATTGTTTGAGGTTGAGTACTATTTGCCCTGGACATTTTTTGACACAAAAACTGAGAATAGGGGAGTAACTAAAGTTGAAAACATACAGACTATCAAGCGTATTGAAAAGCTGTTACGTTACTATCGCCTTCTTGATGTTCAGTTCATGCTCAAAGGTCAGGAGGTAATAAAGAAGGTGCATAAATGGTTAGAAAGTGAGAAAAGTAAGGAACATCGTTTTTTCTTTGATGAACCTTTAGAGCCGGTAATTGTTGAAAATAATGGTGATGAAACTATTGAGTTACAGCCTGTAAAAAATGCTCAGTATGCTATTGATAAAAACGCAATTCCTTTTGGTGTTCATTATGATGGCCCTGTTATGTCTATACTTGAAAAAGTTCCCAATGATCAGCGGCTTACTAAGAAACTAATGCTCTTGTGTCTTGCCAAGCACAACGAGCTTTTCAGAGTGTTACAGTTCCAGCAACTACCCGAGGTAAAGGAAATTGAATTATTGGTAAAGAAGTACAATCAACATATTGCAACACTGCCGCGGGTTAAAGGTGAAAAGCGTAAGCAGAAAATGAACGTCCGGCAAATGAAACTGCTGTTCCGTGCGTTTAAACATGATACATGGGATGACATACGTAGGGGCGGCGATGTAAGCCGTAAGACCCTCTATAATTGGAAAAAAAAGTGTCAGGAGTTATTGGGTTTCTCTACAGAGCAAAACTTTATATCAGGTGTCGACCTTTCCGGTGTGGCAAGAGACCCGGAAACACTGTATTCCCGCCATTATGACGAATTACACATGATAAATAATCCGCTTTCCTTGTTCCTACAAAACACAAAGCAACTGTTGTTGTTCTGACCTCCATTTTTGAAAATTTGGTTCCTAAAACGTTAGTAAAGCAATGGGAAAAATTTTCAAATCAAAGTGGTTGTGGCTGGCAGGTGGTGTTGTAATTGCCCTTGCTTTCAGCGACAAACTAAAGCCTGAGTTTGATAAACTCATGGCTAAAATCAAAGGAGGTCAACCATGATATGGCGCGGATTATCGGATACAAATATCCTTGTCGAAAGAAACCGGACGGTTCAACGCCTGTCCGTTAATGTAAGAGTTGGTTACTCTACAACCTCAGGTCTTACTCTTCCTGATCTTGCATCTGTACAGATGAAATGTATTCTACGCCGTAACGGAAGAGAACATATCATTTTTGCTGATAACCTTCAGGTTTTGGCTCTTGAATCAATGTTTTTTACCAGCATTGAATGTTTGCAGCATCCCGGTTATCTCTCTTTGATGTCGGGTTCTATTTCATCATTGCCATATACTTATGGACAGCATTTACTTATAGATTTAAAGTCACCTATCAACCTTCAGGGTGATGACACTTTATCTCTTGAAGTCGCTGTTACTTCTGCTTGGTTGCCGTCTCCTGCAATGCTTTCTTTTGCGTCCGGTTCAACTATTGAAATGGTATGGCGTGAGGCAATAGGCGTCGAGACTTTCATACCTGTTATACGATCTAAGTACATTCAGGCAGGCATTAGCAAAGTTGATGAAGCCATAGGCGATGATATTACCTCTCTTGCATTCATCAACACTCAGGGTGCTTCACCCGGTTCTTTTTTAACCGATGCTACTGCTATCATCCAACAGATGACTATAACGAGTGATCGTTATAACATTAATGATACACTTGATAGGATGATTGCTCGCAGACGTGCACAGTTTGAAACTCAGGGCATTAGTGATTTGCATGGCTTCTCTTTCGTACTCATTCCTGAGGGCGAATGTGATCAGGTGAAAGTTTCACTTCAGATGAATGCTCTTAACGTTCTTGTGTCAAAAAATGTGCTTGTATGGCGTACGTATATAGTAGATAAAACTACTGTTGCACGCTCAGCAAGAATGCATGAAAAGCATGATCGCCGTAATACTAACAAGTTGAAACAACACTTGGGAGAGACGGCATAAAAATAGTGTAGTATGCCAATAGTGAGGGTGCGTGCGAAGGTTGACGGCAATGCCCGTCAGCCTTACGCACAGATAGCGGGGAAAACGGGAAATATAACAAAGGGGCCGGTAAGCGGCTCCGCTGTTAATACTCCATATATGAGCAAAACTGTAAGAAATATTCATACAGTATTTGCTCCGCCTGTTAAACCTGTTTCCGCTATATCTTCTAAAGCCGAACGTTTCACAAATCCAAATGAAACTGATCATAAATCACTGGCAAAGAAGCGCGGTAAAAATGTCGCTGAAATGTCTGATTCAGAATTTGAGGCATTCGCTGCGCCATTTGATGATGCGGTATACTGGGAATTACAGGCGCAAAGGGGGGTTTATCCGGCTGACGATTCAGCAGAATTTGAGGACTACGAATAACGTGTAACATGGGTTTGTTTGGTAACGGAAAGAAGAGGCAGGAGCGCAGGCAGCACCGTAAAGAAAAGATAGCTGCACGCCGTGAGTTCAAGCTTGCTAAAAAGGCAATCAGGCTTGAAAATAAGGAGGACAGACGTTCCAACAGAACAGAAAGGGCGCATGGCCGTCAGGACACCCGATTAGCCCGGACAGATTCACGCCAGTCAGGTAAAACAGACAGGACGCAGATTCGTAAAGACGCTCGTGTTGCTATAAAGGAAAGTCAGAACGAGGCAGATATGGTTGCATATGAAAACGGTATGCAGCCAATAAACCGCACAGCCGGTATAATAGCTGCCGGTGGTCATGCTGCGAGTGGGCTTGCCGACCTCGCTACCTCACTGGCCGGCGCCGGAGTTTTTGGCAATGATTCAATGATACTTAATTCCGGTGCTGGTCGCACTCGTGATATTGAGATTGACGAAGACGGCGGCATTCGCTCTGTAAGTGATAAGCCCTCTATGTTTGGTGGTAATGGTAATAACTTTTTTTTAATACTCATTGCTGGCATAGTTGCTGTTTTTGCAATGATGTCAGGTAATAGAAATCGTAGGCGGTAATGGCAAATGTGAAAGATTCTCTTGAAAGGTTAGCTGAAAGTGTTGGCATTAGTGCCGGTGCCTCCGTTAGCACAGATGGTTCTCCGGCTAAAAAAGAAGGTGGTAACTGGCTGTCTAAACTGCTCGGAGGCATTCACGTAAATGGCAATGTTTTTCTTACAAAAGAAGGTACTGGAAGCAATTCCGCAATTCAGCCTAAATCAGGTTTTATATGGCTTGTTTTAGCTCTAGTAGGTGTGTTATTAATTTTTAATAAACGTAGATAGTATGAAGCCCCTCGAATTGATTTTTGCTCTATTGGCAAAGTTTATTGATTTCCCTGCCGGTCGTCTTTCTCAGTTGAAAGACGAAGCCGCCAACTGGGAAAGAAAACAGAAAGAAAGTGAAAACGATTCTGCAATTAAAAAGTTATTGCAGAAGTCTGAGCAATGGTATGTTCAGGTAGGTTTGGCTATCCTTTTCCTCATTGGTGTTAAGTCAATAGGCAATTGGCTAATGAGTAATGATCAGCCTGATGTTATTGACGATGAAGAGATAGACAACGATATTCCTTCATCACCCCGAAAGTTCAGTTTAAATTAAATATAATATGGCAACACGTAGAATGCGGAAAAGGTTCCGTGGTCGTAGGTTCATGAGGCGTTTCCGCAGAGTACGCCGTTTTTCCCGTTCGGTTCGCGGATATTACCGCAGGGGTTCCCGTAGGCGTAAGGCCGCTATGCTTAGTACGCCTGCTATTATTGGCATACTTGCCGCTGCTTGGTATTTCTTTATGAGAAAAGATAAATAGCAAAATAGATTACTAATTAAATTTTTCACTTAATAATAATAATAATAATATGGCTGCTGTAAATATTATTGATGCTGTCGTTTTTTCTTCCCTGAAGGTTCTTGGCCCTTATCTTGGGTTTAACCCGGGTGACTCTCTTGAAGTAAGTAAAGATCTTTGGTCTGACGTATACGCTAGTGTTCATGACACAAATAGTGTTTTTGATGCCGTTTTTATTAATGCTGCTGCGGCTGGCATAGCAAATAATGAAAATGCAACCGGCTCAATAGCTACTGCGGTGGCAGTTTCTGACGGTTTTGCCGCTGCGATTGCAGATCAGATAAAGACAGATAATGTAACTGCTGCTGTAGATGGTACTATCTCGCCAATTGCAGCTACTTACGGCGATCTTGCCGAAGCACGTACCAGTGTTAACACACTTGCATCAGAGGTTAACACAGATATTGGTAACGTTCGCGGTACGCTCAACACTGTTATAGCGGCTCTTAAAGCTGCTGGCCTCATGACTGCTGATCAGTAAATTTTTTCATGTATATTTTTTTCCTTCCCCCATTTTTGGGGGAGGGTTTTTCAATCCATTTTATGACTTTCACACAGAAGATATATTATAACCTGTTTGGGCTTCCGGAATTAGGCCCAAAGGTTCACTATGGTAGAAACTTCTACTATATGAACCAGTTGGAGGATGTCACAATAACTGCACCTGATACAGGTGCTGTGCTGTTTTCTCAGGTAGATACTTCTGATGAAGGTAATAATGTCAGTTACGATACTGTACGTGCAGGAGAACCGATCGGTAAGATTGTCGGATGTACTACTACCACTGGCGATTTTTATTTATGCGTGAAAAATAGTCGTGGAACCTTCTTTGTTGACCCCTTGTATCTTGATGCTTCTGAACTTGAAGCGAAGGGTGTTTTAATGGCCTCTGAGGTTGATAAACTCAGGGCTGATGCTCCTAATAATGCTAGTTTAATACCTGATAAGCTGCCGGCTGTTTTTTGGGCTGTTTTTGCGCTTGTTGCATTAATTGTTGTACTTCCATATACTAAGAGAAAATGAACTTTGATCTAAAGAAAGATAGAGAATTCATTGAATGGTCTGTTCAGAATACCATCGGTAAAAAGGTGATGTCTGTTACTCCTGTTTTGTATTCTTACACAGACTTTAAGACAAATATAAACCCCGGTCGTGTCTTGTTTTTTGGAGTATTGACTGTTAACCCCCGTTTGCCTTCCGCTATCGGCATTAATTCAGCTTATTTCTTGCGTTTAGCGGGCAAAATGCGCTATCTCCTTATATCTGGCATGGATTATACGTCTTGCCCGGTTTTGTTTGACGATATACTTGCAAATGGGTCTTTCCCTAGTTCCGTTAATGCTGATGATCCGTCATACATGACCGGCGACCGTTCTATTGCTCACCCTTCACTGGCAGTGCAATTTGTACCTTTTATTTCTTTTGCCGGTTATAAAATAAACGTCGGTGGCTGATACAAAGAGTTTTCGCGTTGGCTGGCCGGTTGCTATGCTGGCAATTGTATTGCTGATTTCTATTGCTGCAATACTTTTTGCTGCAATACTCGTAGGGCTTCCGTGTTTCTCTCTGTTGCTGCTTGTAAACATGTTATTCAATAAAGGTTTCATTACATTATTTAATAAGCCCCAACCTGCCAAAAAGCAGCCACAGGCTTCAAAAATTTCATTCGATGGATTATAGGGGAAGAATTGAGTTGCCTCTTGGCATACGGAATAATAATCCCGGCAATTTGCGCCCGGGCAGCAATTGGCAGGGTATGGCCGGAGAAAACAAAGGTTTTATTGTTTTCACAGATATGGCATATGGTATTCGTGCATGGCTGATCAATTATTATACTCAGGTCTCACTTCGTGGTATCGCCACTGTTGCTGATTTTGTCCGCAAGTATGCTCCTGCAAGTGAGAATAATGTACCTGCTTATGTTGCCGCAATCAAGTCGAAAACTGGCCTTTCCGGTAGTGACAAATTGCCCAGGACAAAAACTGACGTTGATAAATTCTTTCGCGCAGTTGCGCTCCATGAAAATGGCGCTGTAGGCGCTATTAATATCACTCAGGCAGATATTGACGAGGCTTACAACCGTTTATCGCCTGTTCATCGTGCTTTTTTTTTGCTGCCGAAAATGAAGGGCTAAGTGTCCTTTTCTTGGCTGTATTGATACTTTTTATTGTAAAACCAAAATTCAAAATATGAAAAACAAAAAAACCACTTTGGGCGGTTTGTTGGCCGCTATTGGTACTGCGCTTACTGCATCAAATGATGCGGTATTCCATACTGTAGGCGTAGTGATTACGGCTGTAGGTTCATTGCTGCTTGGCACTATGGCCAAGGATCATAACGTAAGCGGCAAATGATAAAAGCTGTCAAAATAGTAAAGCTGGCACCTATGGCTAAAGATTTGGCCGTAGGTGCTGGCGTTTGGTCTCTTCTTCTCTCAGCTGAGCCGTCAGGCGCTATTGATGTCGAAAGGGTAGGCCTTGGGTTCATTTGGGCGGTTATGTCACAGCATTAATCGCCGGTATTGTTGTTCTCTTCAAAAATAGAGGGGATGCGAAAGAGTTGTTGAAAGTGATTGTTGAATTATTAAAAAAATAGCTATGGCTAAGTATTCTAAGGCTCAAAAGATATATTATTATTTGGGCAAGTTGAAAAAGGCGAAGGGGAGAAAGCGTGATTGGTATAAGGCGCGAATTCGCAATTTGAAAAATGGTTATTAATAAAGTCGGCTGTAAAGCCGATTTTTTTTTACATTGTGCCTAAATTCTATACTATGTCATATGATAAAATGACCAATGCGGAGCAACTTGTTGCTGACTTTTTAAAGCAAAATAGAATAAGGTGGGAGTTTGAGCGGCCTGTTGTTTTGCATGATGACGCTGATCGCGTTCGCATATGGTCTCCTGACTATTATCTCCCTGAACTTGGTGTTTATGTTGAGGTTGCGGCGTCTGGTAATAGTACCTCTTATGAGTACCGCGCTACTGTTTATAACAAGAACAAGATACCTGTCGTTTTTGTTAATCCCTACAAGCAGAATGATTGGGAACAATGGATAATTACCTGTCTGAATTCCATTCATCAGGACAGGTGGGAGATTATTAAATCAATTAAGAAGTCTTCTTCCCGGGGCTCTACTGTCTATAAGAAGTGGTAAAACCCGCGAAGCGGACAAACAGTGAACCGCCTCGGACCTCTACCGCCGGAGGCTCCCTATCAAACCCTTTTCTTTTTCTTTTGGTTACTTTTCTTTTTGGAAACCCAAAAAGAAAAGTAACGCTGCGCGGCGAGCGCATCCGGTAGGATTTAATTGTAATGGCAAAGGGCCGGAACTTGTCCCGGCCCTCTTTGTTGGTACTAATGGTAACTACTCCGTTTTCCCTCAGCTTGTCTCAGTGTCAGCAGGGGTAGTTAATCCCCGCAGTCTTGATATCTCCAGCTTCTTTATGCTCGTTTGGGTTTGTGATGTACCCGTATTTCCATATTCAGAGCATCGGCCAGTCCCATTATTGAGGATAGCAGCGTATCGTTTGACGGGTTTAGTATTTTGCTGATTTTGGCCGATGTGTACCCTTTCTCTTGGTTTTCTATGGCAAACCTCCTGATCGTGCCGTATTGGTCAATTATGGCCTGTCTAATCGTCGATTTGAATTCTATAAACATGATGTTCTCGGTATGTGATTTCAAATTTATGATTTATGTTGATAAAAAAAATACACCGAATATTTTTTTTCTTTGTTTGGCAATTTATATTTTAGCAATATGAATTTCGGTAGAAAATACGAAAAATTTAATATGAATAACGGTTGAAAAGTTGAGTGTGCAGTACCTTGTATCACACTGCACACGGTGTAATAGTTACCCAATCTGAAACAAGCGCAAAGCCGCCACTGGACAGCAACACAGCCGAATTTTGTACAAATAATATTGTTTTTCTGTTTTTTTGTTGAAATTTGCCTACAGAAGTTCTTTGAAATTGCTGGCGTTAGTCGTTTTTATGCTGTGTTGAGTTATTTTCTAACTCAAAAAAAAACATAGTATGAACTGGTATTATTTTCTTGGATTCTTTGCGGTTTTCATTAACGCATTGAATTATTATAACTTTATTCGTTCCCTTCGTAGGATTGAAGATGATTTTGATTGCGCTGTTGAGCGCATTGTTGAACTTCAACGAGTAGTTGATGAGATAAACGATAAGTTTATCAATGTAGAAATTGGTAGGCGTACGAGGTGGGACATTTCGCGAAAACTTTCTTTTCGCAGTGCTCATGAGGCAAAACTCTTTTTTGATTCAGTTCTAAAACTGAATTCATCATCCCCGGTTAAGGAGCCGCCATCAGAATTTTCATAGTATGAAATTCTTTGATCGTCTGGTTCTGAATATACTCAGAATTGCTTCTGAAAATAAGGTTCGTGATGTCTGTGTCAAACAGTTGTTGGGTGAGAAAATTGTTAGTATTTCTATTGATGAGGTCAATAGGGTAACAACATTGCGATTCACTAATGGTTATTCTCTTACTGTTATTGGTGCCAATACTGTAGATATTGGTAACATTCATGCAGTTTCTTGACTTTTTTGTAGCGGGTTTACCCGCTTTATAATTTGCTTCACAAACTTAACATAATGTAAATTATGAAACAATAAGATAAAAAGATATTTGCTGCATATCAGATTACGATACCTTGATAAAGGATATTACAATGGCAGTATATTCTGGAAAGATTAACCTGTACCTGAAACGGTTGAGGTTATTAATTATTACATATATATTTGTAAGCATGTTTGAAAGAATAGGTAAAATTCCTTTGATAGCAATTCCATTCCTGACGGTAGCAGGATGTCTCTATCATATAGCTTTTTGGAGCAAATTCGATATTAATGGATTAGCTTACATTAACGTCACAGATATTATTACATCTTCGATATACCCTATCCTATCATTTGCTGGTTTCTACATTCTACTAGAAATGCTATTTGGTAGCAAGTTTAATGTTGATGAGGACTCGAAGACAAATGGATGTCTGGTATACATAATAAATATCGTGCTTGTTGTATTAGCCGTATATTTCTATGAAAAGTGCGAGCTATCAGACTGGTTCCTTTGGGGGTTAGGAGTAGGTTCCTATCTCTCTATTATTCTATATGTAGAAGGAGTATTCAGAACTGAGATACCAGATAATGTAAATCGTCTGAGAACTCTAAATGCTTTATGTCTTGCACTTGCCTTTTCTTTCAGTTCGGGGAAAATTGAAAGTGATAAGATTTACCTGAACAAAGAGTTCAGATACACGATGGTAAATATTGGCACTCCAAATACTGCATCAGCATACAATACCAAGATCAAATATCTAGGCACATTAGGTAACAAGTATTTCTTTACCGATTTCAGTAACTCCAAGGTTTTCATATATAATAATATGGAGGCTGTTGAATTATATTTTTACAAACAATAATTCCGTAACTTATTTTAAAGCCCGTTCCAAATACAACTTACATTGATTTCTATATACAGAATCTGAATTATTCATAAGGTCATCGAATACCTGAGCAAACAACTCTTTGAATCTATTCCAGAACAACAGAGGATTTAGTACCAAAAATCCCTTTTCAACCTCTATTAATACGTGTAATTCGTGGTTAAGAAATACACCTCTTGCACTATAGCCGTGTATCATGGTATTTCTAAAGTAACTATACAGTAGGTCTGCATAGGTTGTTCCATCCATCAACTATTGAATCTTGTTCTATAATAGATATATGATAAGAGAGTCTTATTATATGTCTGAATTATGGAACAAAATGCCTCTACGCCTCAATTGTTACTATATGATTGAGGCTAAGAACTGTGTACTAAAACTTTAGCAGATATGGTTAAAATTCCATGAGAAGATAATGATATAGAAAAGTCTGCGCATTAGCAGGTATATGAAAGAGCAACTAACTTGTGGTAGTGGTTATGATTACTGAATACTAAAATATGCTATATTTAATAGAAAAACCATATAACATGGACCTAATACGGCGAACTATACATGTAAGCATTAAAAATAATACTTACATATTTGCAACAATTGCAATTAATAGAAAAGTTGAGATGTTTTATCACTTTCCTTGGGGTGGTAACTATAAGACCGAGAATATTATTAACGACAAACTTGAAGATGCTCACTTACCAGACCATATCTCTTTTCATGCAAACGGAGTAGTTCATTTTACATATAAGAATAACCGCAAAAGGAGTGCCCACTATAAAGATCAGCACTTCCAAGTAAACCCTTTCAATGTACCCGAAAACAATGCATGGTTACTACTCATAGAGAGTGTTAATAAACCAGACTTTAGACTAAAGGAGTCGGAATCAATCAAAGAAGAAGACATCCGATTTGATCTGGGAAACAATGATGAATTTAGTCTTCTTATATACGCTATCCCTGCGAGATTCAATCCTAAATATCTCATTGAGGGAGCATTTGCCCACCTTAAAATAATAGATCAAGGTGTGGTTTGGTTGTCGGCTTATACTGTAGCTGATAAAGTGAAGCTACCTCAAAAATCAGCTTGTATGCAGGATACAAATCTTGTTCTTCTTTTTGTTAAGAATGTTATCCCTGAAACTCATGGAGGTAAATTCACAGAGGGAGGAGAGCTCCAGTTATCACTTTGTATAGCACCACCTCCGAACGATGTGAAAAACATCCTACCTTTTAAAGATTAAGATTAAAAATGTAAAACAATAGCATATCTTATCCACATTTTTACTACTATCTGGCCATCTTAAACGACCTTTGTCACACGGCCTACCCTATGACGCTGCACTCCCATCTTCGCCGTAATCCACCATCATATATAAATATTCCCGCGAGTAATTTTTGTAACCTTTTTGTAACCTTTTTCATGCCACACAAGCAACTAAGTCAATAAATATCAACACATTACACCTGAAAAGGCGAGCGAAAAATAAAACTGCGCAATTTCGCTTTCGCGCACCCGTTTAGTATAATATCAACTATGCCAGCAACCACCCACTGGCACGAGTCTGAGGCCTAGCCCTGCGGCCCAGCCGACTCGTGCCTCACATAAATTTTGCCAGTTTATAACTGGCGCACCTATATAGCCCTTAATAAAATAATCAGAGTAGATACAGAATAATATACCGGATATCTTATCCACATTTTTACTACTATCTGACCATCTTAAACGACCTTTGTAACACGGTCTACCCTATGGCGCTGCGCTCACCTCTTAGCCGTAATCCACAATCATATATAAATATTCCCGCGAGTAATTTTTGTAACCTTTTTGTAACCTTTTTCATGCCACATAAGTAACTAAGTCAATAATTGTCAACACATTGCGACGAAAGAAGTAAGCAAAAAAACTGCGCAATTTCGCATTCGCGCACCCGTTTAGTATAATATCAACCATGCCAGCAACCATCTACCAACACCCACTGGCGCGAGTCTGAGGCCTAGCCCTGCGCCCCTGCCGACTCGTGCCTCACGTAATCTTGCCAGTTTGAAACTGGCGTACATCACTTCAATATCATGCAATGATTTTATAGAAAACAGGGGCAAATTCCCCGCCTGGCAAGGAGGGCCTGCCTGCCGCAGGAAGGGATGGCAATAAAAAGGCATAGCCGTTTTTATTGCCTGGGGTGGTCGGATATAAATTTGAGTCCCCCAGTGGCGAGTCTAACTCCCAGCCGACTCCTACCCCACTCAATCCTACATCACTCAATTTTACCCACTCATGCGCGATTCTGAGGTCAAGCCCTGCGCCCCTGCCGACTCGTGCCTCACGTAATCTTGCCAGTTTGAAACTGGCGTACCTATCAGCCATTAATAGAATGACAAGAGTATATACAGAATAATATACCGGATATCTTATCCACATTTTCACTACCATCTGGCCATCTTAAACGACCTTTGTAACACAGCCTACCTTATGGCGCTGCACGCCCCTCTTCGCCGTAACCCACAATCATATATAAATATTCCCGCGAGTAATTTTTGTAACCTTTTTCATGCCACATAAGTAACTAAGTCAATAATTGTCAACACATTGCGACGAAAGAGGTAAGCAAAAAATAAAACTGCGCAATTTCGCATTCGCGCACCCGTTTAGAATATACCCAACCAGTAACATCAAACACCATGCAAATGAAACATCCCCACACCTCCCATATGACATATTTTACCATCAGTCTACTGCTGATATTGCTTTTCCCGTTTACAAGTATTGCCCAGCCCTTACCTATAGATATAGAAGGAAAGTCACTCAGCGGAAAGAAAATGATATTTGTGGCAGAGGCACACACCATACCCGGCCGCTGGTCATTATATACCAGCCTGGTGCAGCAGGCCGTAAAAGATTGCGGTATTACAGCTGTAGTACTGGAGTGCGGGCACGCTTCAGCATATCTCTACGACCGCTATGTATCATCAGGCGATACTACATACTATCGCTACTACCCTGCCGATACTGTAGTACGCAATTTTCTGGATGACATCAGAGCCATAAACAGCACACTGCCTGCCGGTAAGCAAATACATATACGCGGTATGGATTTTGAACGCACGGAATTCATCATCGTAGTAAGAGGGATACTGGCAGCACACCCCTCCACTGCCGGCACACAGTTAAGTGAGTACATCCACCACCTGCCCGACTCAGTAATACAAATGACCAGAATAACAGAGGGTCAGCATCAGTACCGTAAAAAGTGTTATAAGGAAGCATGTTCATTATTCCGGGCAGAGAGAAAAGCACTTAAATCACAGATGCCGGCACAGGACTATCATTTACTGGAGCTGATACTGGACAACCCTGCCACCGAAGCACACTTTGCACTCCGCGACCGGGGAATGCTCAGCAACCTTCAGCGACAGCACATTACAGATAGTCCGTTTCTGTGTATTACAGGCAGCTATCACGCGTCCTGGCGGCGGGGAAATGTTTTTATCTCTCTGCTGAAAAGAGTAGCACACCACTACCCCACCCGCGACATAGCACTTATAGACCTCATATATAATGGCCCCCACCATACCTATAGACTGTTTTCGCCCGATGGTAGCGGCTACTCATGGGACACCAGCCTTATAGCACGTAGCTATATAAAGAAAAATGACAGCGTACTAAACAGAGGATACAGACAATATGCGCAGCAGGCAGGTAAGTATAAGGCCGTACACCGGCAGCAGTTTACCGATGTACTACATCGCAGCGAGCATCACCTGGATACATGGTATATATTTATGGGTACAGCCCCGGCTTTGCATCGCTGAGAGTGTACCCATATATCATCTCCCTGAGGAGAGCAGTTCAATTAACTACTTAGAATGAGCCGAATATAAGTTCGTAATCGGCTGTATCATTAACCACAGCAGGGCTCATGTTTTCAGGAGCCCCGGCACGCCAGCCGGTAGAGTCAAGACGGGTAGTCTTGAATGAGAAACGCAGCTTGAAGGATACTTCGGTAAGGTCACTTATCTCAGCGCCATACAGGTCATATCCCGGAATCTTGTAACGGGAAAACTTCAACTCACGTATCGTGTCCAGTACTATAAACTGCTTAATGAAACCCGGTATCGTATCCAGGCGGCCCACCAGCGTATCCAGCTCAAAGGGAGACATGGACAATGTGTCAAAATGATATGGCTCAATGTATTGTGATACAGCGAATATCATATTAAAGCCATCATAAAGATCTATGTACTGCCCGTTGGCATTAAGTCTCCAGGTAAAGTTAAAATACTCAGGGTCGGCAGCATTGCACTTGGCAGCTCCGGTATATACGCCACCATAGTGCATTGAGTCAAATTTCAGATAGTTATCACTATAACAGCTATCTATATAAGACAAATACTGAAGACTCGTATCTTTTCCGTTTGGCTTCTTAACAGTGATAGTACCACCATTAATGCGCCAGTTTTTAGAGCGGAGAATGGCCTCCTTGCCCGGGGTAACGGTAGGCGGCTGCTGGGTACATGATGCTACCAGCAAAGCTACGGTAGCCGCAAAAAGGGAAAAATACTTCATGCTTCCTTATAAGAATTTGAACGCTAAAGCTACTAAATATTATTTAACGTATATACTATGAACACTGAAAAAACGGGAATTACCACTACCTGCCGTTATACGCCGGCTACCATACTTATCTCTACACGCACACCACGGGGCAGGCCTGCCACCTGTACTGTTTCGCGGGCGGGTGCGTTTTCTTTAAAGTAACTGCCATACACCTCATTCACTTCGGCAAACTGGCCCATATCCATGAGGAAGATGGATGATTTAATCACATTGGAGAAATCCATACCCGCAGCAGACAGTATAGCAGCAAGGTTTTTCATTACCTGTTCCGTTTCCGCCTTTATATCTCCTTCTATGAGGTTTCCCGTAGCAGGGTCCATAGGTATCTGTCCTGATATGAACAGCATATCGCCGTATTTTACCGACTGATTATAAGGCCCTATAGGCGCTGGTGCGTTATTGGTATTGATGATGCTCTTTTCCATAACAACAAAAATAACAGATACAAATGTACATTTGCGCAGTTTTTTATGTCATACATTCTGCATATTGATACCTCTGCCGAAAACAGCGGTGTAGCAATAAGTCAATCGGGCACTATACGGGCTTCTGCCCTTAACGATCAGGTCCGTAATCACGCCACTGCTATCAATACGATGATAGACAGTGTGCTTACAGATGCCGGTATTACGGTTAGCGACCTGAATGCGGTGGCGGTATGCTCTGGTCCCGGCTCCTATACCGGCCTCAGAATAGCACTCGCTACCGCCAAAGGAATATGCTATGCTGCAGGAATACCATTATTAATGCACGACCGGCTGAAGCTAATTTATCTGAGCCAACCCTCTGTACAGGAAGGTGAACGCCGGGCAATAATACTGGTAGCAAGAGAGCATGAATATTTTGTTGCCGTTTATGACAGCGAGGGTACTGCTATAACTGCCCCCACACACATGACCGGGACCGAATTGGAAGATATATTAAACAGAGTAGATAATTTACATATAACTACTAATGCTCTTTCTGAAACATTTTATAAACCAAAAGTTAGTTTTTTGTCTTTTGACCAAAATATTACAATAGACTTTCACTTTTGGGCAGAATTTGCATATGGTGAAGTATGTAAAAAAATATTTTCTGACATTGCACACGTTACACCCCTATATCTTAAACAAGTTTATACCCATAAGTAATTGATAAACAATTTACTGCGGTTAAACATTCAAAATTTTCATCAATACTTTAACTCAATGTTAACTTTTTTTATCAATATTTTGGCAATCATATCGCTTTAAATAAGTATGTTTGCAACTCAATTTTATAAGGGTTCTCCTGAATAATTTTTAAAATATTTTTTTCTCAAATTAACATCGTAAAATTTAGTTTTAATGGAAACGACGGTATCAGCAAACACTCTGGTAATCAAGGGATCGAACGAACAGATCAAATTGGACTATGTAGCCGTAAAAAATGCAGCAATGACCCTGAGGGCCATCAATCACAAACTGCGTCAGCAGATCGTGAAACTGCTTGAAGAAAACAAGCGTATGAACGTTACCGACATCTATGTAAAGCTTCGTCTTGAGCAGTCAGTTGCTTCACAGCACCTGGCTATTCTGCGCCGTGCTAATATCGTTACCACTGAGCGCGACGGAAAATTCATTCACTATGCACTTAACCACGCACGCATTGCAGCTGTGGCTAAGTTTGTAAATGAGCTGGTTAACTCTGAAGAGTCAGCTAACTAATAGCCTGATATCACATTTTTTCCAGAGGTGTCCGTAAGGGCACCTCTTTTTTGTCAGAAATATTTAGTTGCAACGTATAATAATATACCTGCAGCAGTATTAAGAATAAGTTCTGCAATGCTTACATATATCTTCCTTTCTACCCTACCCTTCTCCGGCATTCAATCAGTCTCCGGATATGTTCATGAAACAGCAGAGAGCAGAAGTATAATATATCTATAATAGAAAGCGCCCTGTAGCATATTACTACAGGGCGCATCACTCGAAGAATATTAAATTATTTCAATCCCTCATACAATTTCTTCATTTCTGAAGATTTGTCAAGTTTGCTCTGTATAGCATATATCTTGCTCAGAGCCAGAAGTGTTGACTTATATGTACGCATATCTTCGTCATTCAGAGATGAAGCGTCAACTGCACCAAACTTAGTTTGTGCTTTTTCAAAATATGGTGCAGATTTCACAAACAAATCGTCACGCTGCTTTTTCAGAGCGTCATATTTATCTATATCTGCTTTAGTAGAGCCTGTTATAGCATTCATCTGGTCATTTACACCAGTAGCCTGGTTAAAGTACAGTGCCCCGAAGTTGTAATTTAATACCGCATTTTCAGGGTTGATTTTTACAGCATTGGTAAATGCAGTTTCTGCTTTCTTATATATGTCTGCCTGGTTAGCTGGCTTACTACCATCTTTAGGGTTAGCCATATTCATATATATAGTAGCAAGGTTAAACTGCAGGTCTGAATTACCCGGCTCTTTCGCAGATGCTTCTTCCAGTTTCTTAATAAGCTCAGCTGTTTTACCTGTTTTAATATAATAGTTCAGCTCCAGGTTACGGAGTGTAGCATCAGATGGGAAAGTCTTCCGGCCTTCTGCTATCATAGCAAGCTGCTGTGCTTCGTTATTCTCCTTTTCATATGCCTGTACCAGACACTGATAAACTGCAGGACTGTTACGGATAGGATTATTTTTCACCTTTATCAGCAGGGGAATAGCATTTGCCATATCACCACCAAAGAAGGTAGCATTAGCCATAGTAAGGTATGCATCAGCTACTACAGTATCCATCTGCTTGCGTGCGTTAGGTGGCATTTTATCAAAGCGCTTGCCGCCGTCCATTTCCGCTACAGATATAACCTTCTTCATCATATCAGACGAAATCTTATACTCTTTATCGTTGTATGCTCTTACACCCTCATTGAAACTAAGAAATGCACCTACCATAAGCATCTGGCTTACATTGTCCCTTTCATGCTCTGGTTTTGTATTTGCCAGCTCTAATGCTGCATCCATAGCATCTTTCCATGGATTATCAGCTTTATACTTATCTACCCCCTGCAACTGATTATATATCTGAGCTTTTGCAAAAAGTGCTTTAGGGTTCTTAGCCGTCTCAGGATTTGCCATTGCTTTGTCTATCTGCTCCTTTGCTTCTTCAAAATTCTGAGATTTCAGCGCCAGGTTAGCACTTACTACGTACTTGTACTGAGCTATGCCGGGCAACGATACTGCTACCAGTGCAGCAACAAGGATTGTTTTCTTCATTTTTATATTAATTAATATTTGTTTTCAGATTGCTTATATTCCTGTTAGGAGTCAGTACCATGTGTTTCTGCTGCGGCTTCACCACCTTCGGTGCTGGTCTGTTCTCCGGTTTCACCTTCAGTACCTTCAGCAGCTTCCTCATCATCCTGCTCATCCTTCATGGGTACAATGCTCGCTATAGCAGCAATTCTATCTCCCCCATCAATATTTATGAGCTTAACTCCCTGCGTAGCACGTCCGGCTTCCCTGATAGACTCAACTGTCATACGGATAGTAACACCAGACTCGCATGTAATGATCAGATCATCATCCTTGTCCACACCCAGCAACCCTACGAGTGGTCCGGTTTTATCTGTAACATTCAGTGTCTTAACACCTTTACCACCACGGTTTGTAACACGGTAAGAAAGTATGTAATCTTTTTCATTACCTTCTTCATCTGTTACTTTTACCAGGTTGCCACTCTGCTCTGCAATCTCCTCTTCTGTAGCCGGCACCAGGAATGGGGTACGCTTTCCAAGTCCGTTACCTGATACCACCAGTATCTGCCGGCGTATATCGGTACGTCCTATGCATATCATACCTATAACCTCATCATGCTCATCATCCAGTTCTATACCGAATACACCTATCGCACCACGACCGGTAGCTCTTACTTTCTCATCGGCAAAGCATACTGCACGGCCACTCTTCACAGCCATCATTATGTAGCTTTCTTCATTTACTACCATTGAGACATCCAGCAGGCGGTCTCCTTCTTCTATGGTAATAGCATTTACACCGGTAGACCTCGGTCTGCTGAAGTCTTCCAGTCTTGTCTTTTTGATGATACCCCTCTTGGTACAAAGTACTATGCTGCGGCTGGATACATAATCTTCATCATCAAGACGCGGCACATCTATTACTGTACGTATCTTATCGTCAGGTGGTATCTGCATCATATTCTGTATAGCACGACCCTTACCATTTTTATCGCCCTCAGGTATTTCATACACCTTTAGCCAGTAACAGCGTCCTTTTTCTGTAAAGAACATGAGCGTATGGTGGGTAGATGCAACAAACAGATGCTCTATATAGTCCTCGTCGCGTGTACGGCCACCCATTGCACCTCTACCTCCTCTTCTCTGTGCACGATACTCGGCAGCAGATGTACGCTTTATGTAACCGAGGTGACTGATAGTGATAACGACATCTTCTTTTTCTATGAGATCTTCAATTCTCATTTCGTCGGCCATGTAGTGTATCTCACTCTTACGCTCATCACCAAACTTCTTCTGAACATCAGTTAGCTCATCTTTGATAATCTGATACCTCATACCTTCATCAGCAAGTATCGCTTCAAGGTGCTGTATCAGTTTCATCAGCTCAGCATGCTCCTCGCGTATTTTATCACGCTCCATGCCTGTGAGACGCTGAAGGCGTAACTCCAGTACTGCTTTCGCCTGAATATCAGTCATGCCAAACTGAGTGATAAGGCCCTCTTTGGCAATTTCAGGTGTGGCAGAGCTGCGTATCAGCGCTATTACCTCATCCAGATGGTCCAGCGCTATAAGGTAGCCTTCCAGTATATGTGCACGCTTACGGGCTTCCTTAAGCTCGAACTGTGTACGGCGCACAACAACCTCATGCCTGAAAGAAACAAATTCAGATATAAGGTCTTTCAGGTTGAGCGTACGGGGACGACCATTAACAAGTGCTACATTATTAATGCCATATGATGTCTGCAGCTCACTGTACTTATACAGCTGATTGATGATAACCTGTGCTACAGCATCGCGGCGCAGCTCCACAACTATACGTGTACCTTCCTTATTAGACTCATTGGCTACGTGAGTTATACCCTCAATAATTTTGTTATTGACAAGTATACCTATTTTTTCTGCAAGCGCATCGCGGCTTACCTGGTATGGTACCTCGGTAATGATAATCTGCTCTTTTCCGTTCTTAGTGGTTTCTACAGTTACTTTTCCCCGCAGCACTACTCTACCCCTGCCGGTATGCATACCCTGCCGTATGCCATCTATACCGTATATAATACCTCCGGTAGGAAAGTCAGGGGCCTTAACATGCTTCATGAGATCCTCAATAGAGATTTCTCTATCGTCAATGTAAGCAAGACAACCGTCTATAACCTCTGTAAGATTGTGCGGCATCATATTGGTAGCCATACCAACAGCAATGCCGGAAGAACCATTTACCAGAAGGCTGGGAATGCGTGTAGGTAATACGGTAGGCTCCTGTAACGAGTCGTCAAAGTTCAGTGTGAAGTCGACTGTTTCTTTGTCAATATCCTCCATCATAGCCTCACCCAGACGCAGCATACGGGCCTCGGTATAACGCATAGCGGCCGGGTTGTCACCATCCTGGCTACCATAGTTACCCTGACCGTCTACCAGCATATAGCGCATGCTCCATGGTTGCGCCATACGCACCATAGCATCATATACAGCAGTATCGCCATGCGGATGGTACTTACCCAGCACCTCACCTACGATACGTGCACACTTCTTATATGGTTTATTATGTGTATTACCCAGCTCATGCATGGCAAACAACACACGACGATGTACAGGCTTCAGGCCATCCCTTACATCGGGGAGCGCACGACCTACAATTACCGACATAGAATAGTCGATATATGCGGTCTTCATCTGCTCCTCTATGTTTACGGGAACTATTTTATTTGTTTCCTCAGGAGCTCCCTGAGGCACTTGTTCCTCATTGTTCTGATCCATAAATTACATAAAAATGCGAATTGCAAATATAATGTTTCCGAGTCGTAATAGTCAGGCGCATACTACCTAAAAACCGTTAATTTACAGGCATTGTGGGTAGTTTGTGGAAATACATGTTACTAAATATATAATCATTCAAAGTGACCTTATATATACAGACGTAAAACATGTGCATTATCCTGGGTATTACATAGAAATACAGATTAATAACTACGGCAGCTACTATTCAGAAAATGATGCTTTTTTCTTTTGTGGTAAAACATATCCATAAGCCTGAATGGAACGAACACCGGACATAATTGAAAACCTCATATGCTGAAAGTCATACGTTGGTACTTATAGAAGTGTGACTTATATTTAGGGCATATTGCAAAGTATGCGCACACACCTGATTCTTCTGATACTCATATTTAACTGTTTTAATACAAACGCACAAACAGATACCACAATAGGTATAAAGCTAACCAGCGACCACGGAACTGATATAGATGCGATAGCAGCTGAGCTGGCTTTAGACCTCAGTTCAGAAAAAGAAAAAGCAAACGCAATCTATAACTGGGTGACACACAACATTGCCTATGATGTAAATGGCATGTGGAAACCAGGCGCTGATGACGCAGACAAAGCCAAAGAAGCACTCAAAAACCATAAAGCGGTTTGTGTGGGCTATTCACAATTGTATGTAGCACTGTGCAAATCTGTAGGGTTAAACGCAGTCACCATAGATGGCTATGCAAAAGACATGATCTTTGACAACGGGGACTCTATGTATATACCCCGTCACCAATGGGTAGCAGTAAAAATAGCTGGTAAATGGGAGCTGGCAGACCCTACATGGGGTGCTGGTGGGCTGTACCAGAATTCCAGCTTTTTGCAGGACCTGCTAAGAAAGCTGCATCTGCAAAAAAAGCTTAAAGCGAAGAATCTGAAATTCCGTTTTGGATATGACCCTCAATATTTCATGCAGTCTCCATTCCAGTTTCGGTTAAGGCATCTGCCAGCAGACCCACTGTGGCAACTTACAGATACCGCTATGCCTCTTGCTGTTTTTGAGTCGGGGGATAGTGCAATTATCAGCTTCAATACACAGTACAGTACACTGAAACAATCGGCACCGGAACTGGATAAAATAGCAGACATGTCTCCTGAAGAGAAATATTATGACGCAGCTGGCCGCGCATATATGTTCAATCATAGATATCACCTTGCACTAGCCATACGTAACAGTATTGTTACAGACTCAATACTTAACCATCTGGACGAAAATACAACCGGTAAGGATGCTGCAGTATTGCTGAAAAAAGCAGGAGACACTATGAAAAATGCGCTACAATACATAAAGCAGCAGAAAAAAGGTCTTCCGGAAGAATATAGCCGACTAAACCGTAAAAATAAAGCCAAAGCGCTGGATGCACGAATGCACATAAGGCAGATAAGAACTGATGATAAAAGGCTTATAGCTGAAAGCCAGAAACATATAAAGAGTAGCGTATCTGCCGCTGCCCGTGTGCGTAAAAAGGGGGCAGACATCATCAGTAAAAAGAAGCAGATAGATACAGACAAACTAAGCAATATACAGGAAGCAAGAACACTTAAAAGGCCGGGTGCACCTGAACTAACAGCTATTGATGACTCGCTGACAGTAAGGAAAGACAGGACTGACAAATTAAATGCCATAATGGATGAGAGCAGCGGAAAAATTCAATCGTTGGTTGCAGACAGTAAGCTGATGCTTGACTCCCTGGCAGCATCTCTTACTATAGAGGACTCAATGCTGAGACAGGAAGCTTTAGCACGCATTGGTATGCAGGACAGCTATGACGATGAGGTAAAAAAATGGAATGGCATGTTCAAAAAACAGAAGTACGGTATTACAGATACTCTAATTAAGTTCTATTTCCAGCGGTTTGATTCTGTATCTGCACAATACGACAGACTGATAAAAAACCACATGCAGGCACTGAATATTCATAAAAGTAATATGCGCAGTATAGAGCAGTACAAGAAACTGGCCGGAGGGAGTGCTATGCTTACTGAAAAATATAATGCAGAAGCAACGGTATATGCAACTGCCAGTGACTCTGCTATATCCTGCATCAACAGTAATATTGAATATATACGTGTGAACAAGAAGCTTTTTGAAGGACTGATAAGTCTTGCGAAAAGACAAATGAAGGTGGTGGACTATATGGAAGCAGCAGAAAAGAACCGCTCGCAACTGGAAGAGCGAACACTGGCCAGAAAGAAATATACAGACCTGAAAGAAAATGAAAACATGAGAAATACTGCTCAGAACGCCATACGAAAGCTGGAGAAAGCAAAAAGAGAAGTAATGCAGCAATAACTACTCTGCAGGTGTAAGTAGCCGCACTTCTACATTCTGCAATGCCTTCATATGCCGCCTGCCAGATACCAGGTCGCGGTTACTGAACACCAGTATGGCACCATTATAATCACCAGGTGCACTATCATTAACAGATGTTACAATATACACTGCTTTACCAACAGGGGTATTATACAGCTCATTCCATGAGTACACATTGGTATAGCCGTCTGATGCTGTAAGTATTACTGCAAGGCGATTATAGTCTCGGTTATCCGCCATCTGAATATCAGCAGCATTCAATACATCTGTAAGTAATACTCCCTGCACATGATATAGTGTTGTCTTTACCATACCCTTTTTGTCAATGACCATCACACTATCTTCAATCTGCTTCGGGTAATCCTGAAGACCCTTTAAAGAAAAGCGTCCCGGATTGCGGACATGTCCTGACACGGTAAAAGACGTGGTAGGTGTGATGGATTTATGCTGCGCACTTACTACGGACACACAAAATGTAACCACACAAAACGAAAGCAACAAGCATCTCCAGAAACGAAATGACGACATAGAAAAATGCAGCAAGTCAGTTATAAAATAGCCGGCAATACAATAAGCAACATGTAAATCTACTTCTGGCGATGTGGCAGAAACATAACAAATGTTGCGCCATAGTCTTTACGACTCTCGGCATATATCACACCATTGTGATGTTCCAATATCTTTTTACAGATAGCCAGCCCTACTCCAGACCCGGGATATTCTGACTTGCCATGAAGCCGCTGAAACACCTGAAATATGCGGCCAGCATACTCGTTCTCAAAGCCAATACCATTGTCAGAAACTACTATTTTATGATATTGTACTTCATGTGACAACCCATGTGTAAAAATGTCTGTTTCTGATACCGGCAGAGAGCTAATATTAATAACCGGAGGTACTCCTTTGCGGTGGAACTTTATTGCATTACTGATGAGGTTAGTAAACAACTGCTTCATCTGAGACGCTTCTGCATCAACTACAGGTAAAATGCCGATATCAATGGTAGTATTGGTTTCTTCTATCTTTAGCTCAAGGTCGCTCATTACCTGCTTCACCACAATGCCGAGACTTACCTGTGCAAATGGAGAATGAGCTCTTGATATCCGGGAAAAGTCCAGCAGGCCGTTTATAAGCAGTCTCATGTTGTCGGCCGAGGCAACCATACGGGAAAGGTACATCTCTCCCTCACCGGCCAGTGAGTCACGATATTTTTCCCGCAACCTGTCACTAAAAGTTGTGATTTTGCGCAGGGGTTCCTGCAGGTCATGACTGGCGGCATATGCGAAGTCTTCCAGTTCACGGTTTGACCACCGGAGTTCTTCCATTTTATGGCGCAGATTCTCCTCAATGGCTCTCTGCTTGCTGATATCACGTACACTGCCAATAAACTTTATAACTCTACCGCTATTATCTGATACCGGCAGGCCCAGACAGTGTAAGACTTTTGTAACGCCCGACTCTGTTATAATTCTGAACTCAGTATCAAGGTCGGAATGGGTACTGATAGCTATCTGCGAATTGTATTCGGTCTGCTGCCGGTCATCGGGGTGTATGAATTTACGGGTAAACGCCACATTAATATCTGTAACAAATTTATTCACCTCATATATCTTATATACACCAGCCGACCAGAATACTATATCAATATCCAATACCCATTCAAAAGTGCCGAACCCATCGGCCTCAAAATGCTTTAGAAACAAAGCTCTGGTTTCTGAAGAGTTGTAAGGAATATTCTGCTCAGATGGATTGGGGATCAGTAACAACTGATATCCGGCCGGCTCTCCCTCGCTTACCGGCTCACTCACAGCACAATAGATACAAAAAGACAGTAAATGTCCATCGCTGCCGGCAAGCTGATAAATAACAAAGTCCTGAAGATTATATCTCCCTTCATCGATGGATATAAGCTGTCTTTCAAAACGTTCCCGTTCATATGGAGACAATAAATCAGGGAAAGCTGTTCCTGTTATTGCTGATTCATCATATCCTGTATATTCTGTAAAAAGCCGATTGACAAATAATACCTGATGTCCCTCCCGGGCTATAAGCACCGTCAATCCCGGTCCTCCCATTGCAACCCTACGGGCAGTATCTGTACTATCGGTTTGATAAGCTGACTCTCTCCTCATACTATTAATTCCTGTTTCGTATCTTACATATCCAATTCTCTGAACTGCTTCATTTTATTATAAAGCGTTTTCCTATCTACATTCAACAATCTGGCGGCTTTACTTTTATTGTATCCGGCTTTTTTCAATGCTTCCAGTATTACCTGATACTCTGCATCGAGGTTAGCAGTTTTTAGTTTGTTGGCAAGTGGTTGTGCATTGTCTTCTATACTTCCCTGTCTGGGTGACTGCTCAAACTGCAACCTGGAAAAGTTTGCCAACTCAAAAGGTAGTGATCTGACACCGATTATATCACCTTCTGTCAATAAGGTAGCACGCTTTATCACATTCCTGAGCTCCCTGAGGTTGCCATACCACACATAGTTTTCAAAAATCTCCTGCACCTCTGACGAAAAGCCCTGCACGGTTTTGCCTAATTCTGCATTGGTTGCCTTAAGGAAGAAATATGCAAACTGCATAATATCTGCTTTACGATCCCTTAAAGGTGGCACATCAATGCTAAACTCATTAAAACGGTGGTAGAGGTCTTCGCGGAACTTACCGGCACGCGCCAGATCCCATAGCCGTTCATTGCTGGCTACTATAATGCGTACATCTATCTCAATGTCTTTAGTCCCCCCTACTCTCCTTATTTTCCTTTCCTGAACCACTCTCAATAGTGACACCTGAATATCATAAGAAAGGTTTCCGATTTCGTCCAGAAACATAGTACCCGTGTTTGCCAGTTCCAGACTACCCGTCTTTTTAGCAATAGCACCGGTAAAGGCTCCTTTTTCATGACCAAATAGTTCACTACCTGCCAGTTCCCGCGACAAGGCGCCACAATCTATAGCCACAAAAGGTGCAGCAGAACGACTGCTTTTAGCATGTATCTGACGTGCTACCACCTCTTTACCACTGCCGCTTTCACCATATATTATAACAGAGAAGTTAGTAGGTGCTACCAGCTCTACCTGCCGCATAATTGTTTTGTACTGCTCACTTTCTCCTGCCAGAAAAAGACCATCATCACTTTTCTTTAAAGTTGCAACTGTATCTGCAACATGGCCAGAGTCTCCCGCATCTACTGACGGCCTATTAAGAGCCTGACGAATAGTATGCAGTATTTCATCGGGGAAAAGAGGCTTGGTAACATAGTCATATGCCCCAAGCTTTATCACTTCTACCGCATCTTTTACATCACTATATCCCGTAATAACAATTACCGGACAGGAGGGATGCATTTCCCTTATTCCCGGCAAAAGTGAAACAGCACTGCAGTCTTCCAGTCTGAAGTCACATAATACAAGATCGGGAACATTAGACTGCATCCAGTCCATTGCTGCCGCACCACTTCTCACGTTTACTGCATCAAAGTTGTTCTTTGTCAGAAACCGGGTGAGTAGTGTCCTGATATCATTATCATCATCTATTATCAGTATCCTGTGCATATGGGAAACACCGGGCATCTTAATATATAATTCAATATACGGACGTAAGACTCCGAATAATTAACTATCAGGCCCTAAAAGTGAATTTAGTAATTATTTCCTTACTTCTGTAACTGTAACACTAATATCTATGTGTGCATACCAAAAGAATGAACCATATACTAAAGTTCAATACACAAACAAGTTCAGTATATACAGATGCTATATGACTAACTATTTATTAACCTCTGAAGATTGCTTACCACCGCTTGCAAACAATCTGAGTACCCAGGGTGCAAACAGGATGGTATGGTAATACATTATCTCGCGAATGTTGAGCTTGTCACTGTACTTCATATACTCAGGAAACCATAGGAAATAGTTACGCAGTTTGGCCATTCCCTTCAGGTTTCTGGAGCCAAATATGAGTGCAACTTTTGCATTGCCCAAAAAACGCTGCCTGAGCAGTTTGTTATATTTATAATCGGTATACTTATTAAAGCCGTGAAACAGCTTTAGTTCTTCATGCTGACCAATCAACAGCAACTCTTCTGATTTTGTAGCACCGCCTTCATGATTTCTGTATACGGCCATACGTCCCGGCAATAGCCTGGCCATACCTTTTTCGGCTGCCATAAGCTGTACAGGGAGATCTCCCACCCTTGCATTTACCAGAAAGTCCGGAAATTTTTCAGGGAAAATATTACGGAACATAAATGCCGGCGTAGGAATGAGGTTACGCTCAGCCATTATGAAATCTTCTATTGTATAATCCTGCTTATCCAAAACCTTATAATAAAATTCATAAGGTTTATCCCACCCAAGTTCGTCAACTATCTCTACCAGGGAAAAACACATAGAATATTCAGGATTGGCCTCCAGAAAATCGACCTGTTTCTGTAACTTATGAATGTCTGTCCAGTAATCGTCACCTTCGCACATTGCTATATACCTTCCGGTACACGCTTTGTATGTTCTAAGGCCATTACGTACTGCACCCATATTTTCTGTTGTTGGTAACAGATTTATTTTGTCAGGATACTTTTCGGCATATGCCATACATATCTCCCTTGTACGGTCAGGGCTGAAATCCTCCCCCAATACTATCTGGTAGGGAAAATCTGTGACCTGCGCCAGCAAGCTATCCAGGCACTGAGCAATATACTTTTCGTGCCTGTAAGTAATAACAAAAATACTAACTATGGGGGGAGGAGCTGTCTCTGCCATTCTGATATCCTAATACTTGACTAAACAACTACATTTATCATCTTACCCTTTACGAAAATCACTTTCTTAGGCGTTTTGCCATCAAGCCATTTTATTACCGTAGCATCTTCCATCACTGCTTTTTCAATATCGGCCTGTGCTGCATCGGCAGGAAACTCCAGCTCAGTTCTGGTTTTTCCATTTATACCCACAGGATATTTAACTGAACTATCTACCAGATACTTCTCCTCGCATTGCGGGAATGCAGCATCCAGTACGGTAGTGTTATGTCCCAGTGCATTCTGCCACAACTCTTCGGCAAGATGGGGGGCAAAAGGAGTAATGATAGTAACCAGAGGTTCCAGTATTGAGCGCTTATGACAATTTGTTGCAGACAGTTCATTGACACATATCATGAATTGCGATACAGAGGTATTGAAAGAAAAACGCTCAATGTCTTCCCCTACTTTCTTTATAGTCTTATGCAGTGTGCGAAGTTCTGCAGGCGATGCGGCTTCTTCACTAATGCTCCATTCACCATTCTCTGCCGAAAAAAGGCGCCATAGTTTCTTTATAAAACGATGTACCCCCTCTATTCCTTTTGTGTCCCATGGTTTACTAACATCTATTGGCCCCAGAAACATTTCATACATACGGAAAGTATCGGCACCATACTGTGCTACAATATCGTCAGGGTTGACCACATTATAATAGCGCTTACTCATTTTCTCAGTTTCTGTACCACATATATAAGTACCGTCAGCCTCTGTAATAAATTCAGCACCGGCATACTCTGTACGCCATTGCCTGAATGCGTCCATATCCAGTTTCACCCCATCTACCATGCTCACATCTACATGCAGCGGTGTAACCTCATACTGCTTTCTGAGACCTGCAGATACAAAACGATTGCTGTCGGCAATACGATACACCAGTCTGGAGCTGCCCTGTATCATACCCTGATTGAGCAACCGGCGGAATGGCTCATCAAAGCCTATATGCCCCAGGTCACAAAGTGCCTTTGTCCACATGCGGCTGTAAAGCAGGTGCCCTACCGCATGTTCTGTACCCCCCACATAAAGGTCTACCTGCTGCCAGTAATCGGTAGCTGATCGTGAGGCAAATTCCGTTTCATTTCCGGGGTCCATATAACGCAGGAAGTACCAGCTGCTGCCCGCATAGCCGGGCATGGTGTTGGTTTCCCGCTTACCTACAGGTAGATCTACCCATTCCGGCAGATTGGCAAGTGGCCCCTGCCCTTCCGGTCCCGGACCATACTGCTGCACATAAGGCAACTCTACCGGCAACGTACCTACCGAGGTGTAATCTGAAACGGGTGTTTCATCGACACCGTAGGGTACATCATTTACGTAAACAACAGGGAATGGCTCTCCCCAATAGCGCTGGCGACTGAAGCCTGCATCTCTGAGCCTATAGTTGATACGTCGCTTACCTACACCCATTTTTTCGAGTGTGGCTATAGCTGCTTCATTTGCTTCAGCTACAGTCATGCCCGACAGGAAGTCGCTATTATGAATGGTTCCTGTTTTAGAACTGTATGCCTCTGTGCCTGTATATAATTCACCAAATATATTAGTAATGCTAATGCCAAAGTACGTAGCAAATCCATGGTCTCTTTCATCGCCAGAGGGTACGGCCATAATAGCACCAGTACCATAGCCAGCAAGCACATACTCTGATATCCATACAGGTATTTCACGACCCGAAAGAGGATGAACAGCATAAGCGCCTGTAAAACATCCTGTTACCTGTTTTACTTCACTCATTCGTTCACGTTCTGAACGGCTCTTTACATACTGCCTGTATGTATCTATGGCCGTGGCCTGGTCTGCTGTAGTCAATGTATCTACCTGTGTATGCTCCGGAGCCAGTACCATAAAGTCCACTCCGTAAATAGTATCGGGACGGGTAGTAAAGACTTTTATAACAGCTTTTTTACCTGCTACACTGAAGTCAACTTCTGCTCCACTGCTCTTCCCTATCCAGTTGCGCTGCATCTCCTTCATGGCATCACTCCACTCCAGTGTATCCAGTGCCGTAAGCAGCCTATCGGCATACTCTGTAATACGCAAAAACCACTGGCGCATATTACGACGCTCTACAGGATGACCACCACGCTCAGACACGCCATTTACCACCTCATCATTTGCCAGAACTGTACCCAATGCTTCGCACCACCATACCTGAGCATAGCCCTGATATGCCAGCCGGTACTGCATCAGTACTGCTCTTTTCTCTGTATCTGAATATGCAAGCCATTCAGCGGAACTAAAGCTGATGGCATCATCGCCAGGGCATGGATGTGCCGTATTTCCTTCCGTCTGAAATATAGCTATAAGGTCAGATATCTCTCTTGCCTTACCCGATACACGGTCGAACCAGCTATGAAACAGGCGCAGGAATATCCATTGTGTCCATTTATAATAAGATGCATCGCTGGTACGAACCTCACGTTCCCAATCATAACAGAAGCCAATGTTATCAAGCTGCTCCCGGTACCGGGCAATATTCTTTGCTGTAGTATCGGCAGGGTGCTGACCGGTTTCTATGGCATACTGCTCTGCAGGCAGGCCAAAGGCATCAAACCCCATGGGATGTAGTACATTATATCCCTTCAGCCGCATATACCTTGCA
The DNA here is from genome assembly GCA_030427635.1 of Bacteroidia bacterium. Lineage (GTDB taxonomy): Bacteria > Bacteroidota > Bacteroidia > Chitinophagales > Chitinophagaceae > Nemorincola. The sequence goes on along the minus strand of JAUIBA010000001.1, from coordinate 305,710 downwards.
TAGATATCAGATGCGATATAGCCCAGCGGATGACCTACATGCAATCCTGCCCCACTAGGGTAAGGGAACATATCCAGAACATAGCACTTAGGCTTATCTCCGCCATTCGTAACTCTGTACACATGATTATCTGTCCAATACTTCTTCCAGCGTTTCTCTATTTCGGAAAAATTGTATTCCATATTATTCAACCGTCAGCAGACGGAGTTTCAAACCTGATTATAAATAGGCAGTAAAAATACAAAACAAAACCTGTGCGCTATAGCCTTTGTAACTGCAAAAGGGATTTATTCCTATTGTATTAGCAACAAATTATATAATATAAGCAGAGGTACGAAGCATCTGCGCAAAAATGTACCTGCTAACGCAAAACTGCGCATTTGTCTTTTAAAATTGTATAAACGTATAAGCCCCTACAACAACCAACATAATTTAATAATTATCAACACAGTAAACACAAAAATATATCAACATGCATATAGATTTCTGCTCAAAAAGTTCACGAAAATTACTCGCGGGAAAATTTATATATACCGTAAATACATGCAACTAATGCAAAATGCAAATGAATTTACTGCGGAACAAAACAAACGAACATGGTACAACTGTTATGAACATATGACATAGAAAAGATAATACTGACACACGGAATTAACCACCTGATACACACAGATATAGATGATAGTGTATTTACAATACAAAAGCTGATACTCGTCATAAATATCCGTTTTTAACAAAATCTAACTACTGTTATACACGAATAGTCATTAATTTTAGGGTAGTACATTATTATTGTTGCCTGTGCATTCAGAAAATGTACATGCTATAGTTATGTTTATTAAATAAACAACCAATTATATATGAAGAAGGTAGTTATTCTGATGTGTGCATTGTTTTGCTCGTTAGCGTCTTTTAGTCAACCAAAGTTTGAGAACTGGCCTGAGATGAGAACTTTCCGGAATATTCTTTCTGAAACATTCCATCCGGCAGAGGAAGGCGATATGACACCTATCAAGACAAGGTCGCATGAGCTTTTTGCCAATGCCAAGCTGGTGAATGTATCTCCGATACCGGAAGCTAACGATAACGAGGAAATGCGTACATACCTGAAACGCTTACAGAAAGAAACAGATAAACTTAATGCTATCATAGTGCGTCAGGAACAGAGCAGTACTATTATGAAACAGTTTGCTCAGGTACATGATACCTTTCACGAAATAGCAGGCATGTATAAGGAAACAGGTAAGAAACATACAAGAAGAGGAGAATGAAAAACAATAACTACATAATAGTGGCAGCCACGGTACTGGCAGTAGCTACCCTGACAATAGTAAAGAGCGCAGTAACCGGAAGCGGCAATATGTGGCTATATCTTTCGGCCTTTGCAGCAGGAGCTATTGTAATACTTACAACCCGGCTCTATAGTTTAGCAGCCCGGTTCCGGACGATTTCAAATAAATAACAATAAAGGGATGAAGAAAACGATACAAACGTTATTTGCTGCGCTTATGGTAAGCGCGATAATGACCTCATGTGAGAAGAAAGACCCGCCCAGCCCCGACCCCGTACCGGAAGACGGCACCGGAAAAGTAAAACTGGAATTTGCTAACAAGGTAGGCAGCAGTAATCTGTCGCTCAACGACCAGTCTTATGTCAATGAGCACGGTGACACTTTTAAAGTGAGCATATTCGACTATTATATTACCAATGTAAAGCTGAATGGTGCAAAAGGTACCTATACCGAAAGTGAAAGCTACCATCTGATAAAACAGGAAGATGCCACATCACTTTCGTTTGACCTTTCAGATGTACCCTATGATACTTATACCAGCGTAACACTTATGATAGGTGTAGACAGCCTGCGCAATGTATCAGGGGCACAATCCGGTGCGCTGGACCCTGCTCATGGTATGTTCTGGACGTGGAGCACAGGGTATATAATGGTAAAAATGGAAGGCACTTCTCCGCAATCCGGAGCATCCAATAAAGGACTGATATATCATGCCGCAGGGTTTGCAGGAGCCAATGCTACCCAACGCACGGTGACACTTACTTTCCCTACGGCTATAACTGTATCTAAAAGCGGAGACAATCATGTGCACATAGATGCAGATGTAAACGCAATGTTTAAATCGCCGAATGTGATAGACTTTGCCAGTCATTACACTATCAACTCTGTAGGTACTAATGCAAAAATGCTGGCCGATAACTATGCTAACATGCTAACGGTTTCTTATGCCGGACTGTAATCTGATTATCTGGGATGAAAAAAGCAATTATATCGGGTATATGCATACTGCTGCCATTAGTAATATGGACAGCAGGCTGTAAAAAAGAAACAATAGACCCCAGAACATGGGAGCCTGTAGCATTGAATGTGCCTAAGGGCTGGCCGGAGCCTGCTTATACATTTGCCAACAATAAACTGACATGGGAGGGGTTTACGCTGGGTCGTAAACTATTTTATGATGTACGCTTTTCCAGAGACAGTACGGTATCCTGTGGCAGCTGCCACCAGCAGTTTGCCTCATTTGCCCATGCCGGCCATGACCTGAGCCATGGTGTAGATGACAGGCTGGGTACCCGTAACTCCCCCAGCCTGGCCAATATGGCCTGGCATTCATCATTCTTCTGGGATGGTGGCGTAAACAATCTGGAAAACCAGCCTATAAATCCCATACAGAACCCTCTGGAAATGGATTTGCCGATAACAGAGGCAGTGAACAGAATAGCTGCAGATGCTGTGTATAAAGCTCACTTTAAAAGAGCATTTGGCGATGAGACTATAAACAGCCAGCGTATATTCAAAGCTATGGCACAGTTTATGGGCATCATGGTATCGGCAGACTCCCGATATGATAAACATGAGCGCAATGAGACCGGGGGAACATTTGACACTCATGAGGAGCGGGGATTAACCTTATTCAGGCAGCACTGTGCAGCCTGCCATAAAGAGCCACTGTTTTCTGACTTCTCATTTCGCAATAACGGACTGGCACCAGCTATAGTAATGACAGACAGTGGCCGTGCCAGGATAACCGGAGACATGGCTGACATGTATAAATTCAAAGTGCCCTCACTGCGCAACATAGCGATAACACAACCATACATGCATGATGGCCGTGTGCGTACGCTGGAAGATGCGGTGGAGCATTACAGGACGGGAGTATACGCCACCGTTACAACAGACCCGCTGGTAAAAGATGGTATAAACCTGACTGATGATGACAAGAAAGATATAGTGGCGTTTCTGAAAACACTTACTGACAGTACATTTATCAATAATCCACTATTTGCAGAACCTGGTCAATAAACCGAACATGTCTATACGCACCATAACTCTAAGCACTTTTATAGCAGTATCGGCTATTGTTACCGGCTGCAAGCACGACCCTATGTATACTATTGGGGGCAAAGGCGGTAATGCAAGCCTCATTGTATATCCGGCACACCATGGCGATGCCTGTAATCTTGACAGCATGGTTGTATATATTAAATACAATGCAACAGATGCGCCGGCCGATGGTGTATATGACGACTCAGCAATCTGCAGCAAAGTGAATAACCTGCAGACATGCACCTTCTCAAACCTATGGAATGGTAACTACTATATTTTCGGGAAAGGATATGACTATGCTGTATTACAAAGGGTAAGAGGTGGTCTTCAATATACCATCAAAAATCAGGCAGCTGTGACAATAAGTATGCCGGTGAGTGAGGATACACACTAATAACGGTAGCGTGAAACTATAAAAACGCCGGGGTGTACGCTCCGGCGTTTTCTTTTCATTTCACCCGGAAACGACTATCTTACCGGAAAATAGCTGAACATGAAAGAAGCCGGACAGCCCGCTACCGGAAACTCAGTAAAGGGCGCACTGCCTATACTGGTAACTGTTTTTTTCTTCTGGGGATTTATAGCTGCCGGTAACGGTGTTTTCATACCATTCTGCAAGCATTATTTCCATCTGGATCAGTTTCAATCGCAGCTCATAGACTTTGCATTCTATCTGGCCTACTACCTTGGGGCGCTGGCGCTGTATGCAGTGGCATCTGTAGCACGTATAGACCTGATAGCTAAATGGGGCTATAAAAACAGTATTGTATATGGGCTGCTGTTTTCGGCAATAGGGGCTGTGGTGATGATACTGGCGGTAAATGCCAATACATTTGCCGGCATGCTGGCCGGGTTGTTTGCTGTTGCACTTGGCTTTTCACTTCAGCAAACCGCTGCCAATCCTTTTGCTGCGCTGCTGGGCACACCTGAAACCGGCGCACACCGCATAACGCTGGGTGGCGGCATCAACTCATTTGGCACTGCTATAGGCCCCATAGTGGTAGCGCTGGCACTTTTTGGCACTACTGTAGCTGCCGACGAACAGATACAATCGCTGGGACTGGATAAGGTAACTATATTGTATGCATGTGTAGGCGCTCTGTTTTTGCTGGCGGCCTCCCTGTTTTTCTTCTCCCGCAAGCTACCGGCGGGTAAATATGAGGCTGATGCTGAAAGCTCGCCCAAGGCGTTGCGTACCCTACTGTTCATGACGCTGTGCCTTGCGGCCGTGTTTATTCCTGTATTTAACAGCTATCGCAACCAGAGTACAGATACTGCTGTGATAGCAGAGTTGCAGACAGAGCGCTTTCTGTGGCTGCTGGCCGGGCTGGTGCTTACTGTAGGCATACTGCTTGTGGCACTGAGCCGCGCCACCCGCAAACCCGAAGAATGGGGCGCCATGCAATACCCCCAGCTGGTACTGGGTATGCTGGCCATATTTGCATATGTAGGTGTAGAGGTAACTATTCAGAGCAATCTGGGAGAGCTGCTGGGTCAGGAAGCCTTTGGCGGATACTCATCATCACAGGTGGCGCCATTCATATCGCTCTACTGGGGTAGTCTTATGATAGGCCGGTGGGCAGGCTCTATAAAGATATTTGAGCCCGGAGCTACCCTGCGTACCGTGCTGGTGGTATTTGTTCCGGTGGCAGCCTTTGGTGTAGTGCTGGGTGTAAATGCAGTGGCAGGCAACGATATTTCATCATTCTATGGCTACATAATATGTGTATTTATTCAGCTGATAGCCTTCTATCTCACTAAAGACAAGCCAGCTACTACCCTCATGGCATTTGCTATGCTGGGTATGGCAGCTATGCTGCTGGGTATATTTACTACGGGTCAGGTAGCTATATATTCATTCCTCAGTGGTGGCCTTTTCTGCTCTATTATGTGGCCCTGCATCTTTGTACTGGCTATAGCCGGACTTGGGAAGTACACGTCTCAGGGCTCGGCATTTCTGATAATGATGATACTAGGCGGGGCTATCATACCTCCCATACAAGGCAAGCTGGCCGATATAGCGGCAATAGGCATCCATAAATCCTACTGGCTGCCAGCTGCGGGGTTTGCGTATCTGGCATGGTTTGGCTTTGCAGTACGCCGCATACTTCAAAAACAGGGAATAGACTATGATGCAAGCATTGACGGTGGGCATTGATGTAGGTGGTACCAATACTGCCTTTGGCATAGTAAACCGCAGAGGTGAAATAATATCAAAAGGCAGCATTTCTACCCGCGCTCATGCTACGGTACAGGATTTTGTTCAGGCACTTGCGGCTGCATTACACCCTCATATGGTAGCAGCCGGTACCGGAAATATAGCCGGTATAGGTGTGGGTGCACCAAATGGCAATTACTATACCGGGGAAATAGCATTTGCCCCAAACCTGCCATGGAGTGGTGTAATACCCCTTGCAAAACTGATAAACAGTGAAACAGGGCTGCCATGCACACTTACCAATGATGCCAACGCCGCTGCTATAGGGGAAATGACCTATGGCGCAGCACGGGGCATGAATGACTTTATAGTAGTGACACTGGGTACCGGTGTAGGTAGTGGCTTTGTAGCCAATGGCAAACTGATATACGGGCATGATGGCTTTGCCGGTGAGCTGGGGCATGTGATAGCCGTAAGAGGTGGCAGGGAGTGTGGCTGTGGCCGCAGGGGATGTCTGGAGGCTTACTGCTCTGCAACCGGCATTGTACGAACTGCAACGGAATGGCTAAGTAACAGAACGGATGAGAGTATGCTGCGCAAGGGTACACCTGATGCCCGCAGCATTCATAATGCAGCAATGAATGGTGATGCGCTGGCACTGGAACTATTTGACTATACAGCAAGAATACTGGGAGAGACGCTGGCCGATACGGTAGCGGTAACATCTCCTGAAGCTATTATATTCTTTGGCGGGCTGGCCAATGCGGGTGAGATGCTGCTGACTCCGACGCGGAAGTATATGGAAGAAAACATGCTGAACATATTTAAAAACAAGGTAAAACTGCTGCAGTCTGCCCTACCCGATGCTGATGCTGCCATACTGGGAGCCAGTGCACTGGCCTGGTAATTCATAATAGTTCATGCCATTGCATACCAACATATATTGTATCAGCGGTTTAGGTGCCGACCACCGGCTGTTTTCACAATTACAGATACCGGGCTATCGCTTTGTAGCGGTACCATGGGTGCCGTGGCATGAGGAAGACCATATGGCATCCTATGCCAAGCGTATGTTTCAGACCATACCCGAAGAAAACCCTATAGTTCTGGGACTCTCATTTGGCGGAATGCTGACAACAGAGATAGCCAAAGCATTCACGGTGCGAAAAGCCATCATTGTATCCAGTGCCAAAACACGAAATGAAGTAGGCTATAAAAACAGCTTCATTAACTGGCTTAACAGGTCTCAGCTGGTACCGGCAAACCTGTTTAACTATCCTTTCCGGTTTGAGTTATTCAGTCTGGGGGCTGAAACCAAAGAAGAGCGCAGCCTGCTGAGAAAGGTAATAAGCGATGGAGACCCTGCTTTTGTAAAATCTTGTGTGAATGCACTGCTTACATGGAAAAATGACACAGTGCCTGCAGGTCTGATACATATTCACGGCACCAAAGACCGTGTTTTATATCCCGGCAATGTACACCCTGACCATTGGGTACAGGGTGGCTCACACATAATGATATACAATAGGGCAACTGAAGTAAGTGGTCTGATAGCCGCACATTTGTAATAGAACTTACACTACCCTGCCAACTGTCTTAGAAGGGGCTATTAAAGTCGCTGAGTGGTGCAAATGAGCAGTCCCGGGCTGAGAGAACAGGGCTTTCTGTTTGCCAGTCAAATCCGAAGCTGTTCCATAATATGCCTGTATCATGCTCCCGACTGTACTCTGATGACACCAGATAATAGGTCATAGCATCATCAGTCAGCGCTTTGAATCCATGAGCAAAGCCCTCTGGTATAAAGTATGCTTTATGATTGTCTCTGCTGAGCTCCTGAGCATAGTACTGTCCATAAGTAGCGGAGCCTGCACGGAGATCTACAATAACATCCAGTATAGCGCCAACAGGACAGAAAACAATCTTGCTATGCTGGTGAGGTGGCAGCTGAAAATGCATACCTCTGATAACATTTCTGGCAGAAAATGAATAATAGCTTTCTCTGAGCGTGAAGTCTATTCCAGACTCGCGGAGTATCGTATTGTGAAAAGTCTTTACAAAACTACCCCTTACATCCTGTGAGAAAGGTAAGGTAATAAGGCATGCACCTTCCAGTGGCAAACGCTCTATATGCATATAGTAAGCAATACGTTATTTAAAATAGTTCTCTATCTGCCACATGCATTTTTCCTGTGCAGGAGTCTGCCGGTCGGCATACCATTCGGCGGTCCAGCGTATGGCAGTGCGTGCATCCATTACCGACTGCCAGCCCAGGTCTCTGAGCGCTTTGCTGCTATCCAGCAGCAATAGTTTAGCCTCATGCAGCGCTTTGGCATCACCGGTAACCTCATAATTGCCCTGTCCGTAAAACTCAATGAAAAGCCGGGTAAGGTCTTCTACCGTAAGCATATCATCAGGGTTAGGGCCAAAGTTATAAGCTGTGCAATACTGTGTAGGTGCAGCAGCCATAGCAGCACCCAGCATCAGATATGCAGCCAATGGCTCCAGCACATGCTGCCATGGGCGCACAGATGCAGGATTGCGCAGGCCTACGGTTTCATCAAAAGATATAGCACGAACAATGTCGGCCACAATACGGTCATCAGAATAATCGCCACCACCTATTACATTACCCGCCCTGGCCGATGCCACTGACTTCAGGTGCTTATCGTACTGTGACGGATTAAAAAAGGAACGCCTGTAAGACTCTATTACTATCTCTGCCGATGCCTTGCTGGCAGAGTATGGGTCATAACCGCCCAGCTTATCTTCCTCGGTAAACGGCACTCCCCTTTCCGGATTGTCATATACCTTGTCGGTAGTAATCATGACCGCTGTCAATGGGTTTTCTACAGCACGTATAGCATCCAGTACGTGTGCAGTTCCCTGCGCATTGACCATAAATGTATATGAAGGCAACTCATACCCTCTCCTCACCAGTGGCTGCGCAGCCAGATGAAAGACAAAATCCGGCTCAAACCGTACCAGCTCTGTCTGCAGCCGCTGCTTATCGCAGATATCGGCTATCACTGAGCTGTAACAAAGTTTATCACCCTCTATCTGATGATACAGGTCATTAGGCTTTTCAGGAGCCAGTGCATATCCTTTTACATTGGCCCCCAGTGCGTACAGCATCTGCAGCATCCACGACCCTTTAAATCCGGTATGTCCGGTAAGGAATACCCTTTTGCCTGCATACGCCTGGCGCAGCTGTTCCATTCCTACCATTTTTTCCATTCAGGCTTGTTTTCCCACATTTGTTCCAGCTCCTCTTTATCACGCAGCGTATCCATACATTTCCAGAATCCGTGATGGCGGAAAGCAGCAATCTGACCATTGGCTGCCAGGTCATTCATAGGCTGGCGCTCCCACATAATGTCGTCGGCATCATCATGCAGATAATCGGCAATGCCGGGTTCTACCACAAAGAAGCCTCCGTTTATCCATGTGCCGGAGTCGGCAGGTTTTTCCTCAAAGCTGGAGATGGCACCATTATCAGCCATCTTCAGCACGCCAAAACGGCTGGTGGCTTGTATGGCCGTCATAGTACATATGCGCCCGCTATTGCGGTGAAACGACATCAGCTCATCTATATTAACATTACAAACACCATCGCCGTAGGTAAGCATAAATGGCTCATTACCCACATAAGGCAATACCCGCTTCAGCCTGCCTGCCGTCATAGTATCCAGCCCGGTATCAATAAGTGATATACGGAAAGGCTCTGACGAGTTTTTATGAACTTCCAGCGAGTTGTTGGAAAGGTCTACGGTAATATCGGCGTTGTGCAGAAAGTAATTGGCAAAGTACTCCTTTATCATATGGCCCTTATAGCCCAGACAGATAATAAATTCTGTATGACCATATGCGGCATATATCTTCATTATGTGCCACAATATAGGCTTGCCACCTATTTCTATCATGGGTTTAGGGCGGAGCTGGGACTCTTCAGAAATTCTGGTACCCCGGCCTCCTGCAAAAATGACTACTTTCATCGGTAAGTGGATTGGCAACAAATATAACCAGTTATTGCGTAAAGCCGAGTCAGTAACATAAGCTTCAAAAGGGTGAAATGCATGTATAAACAGTAATTCAGGGGTTATGCACACATTGTTCCACAGGCTTCAAATTTATTTGGATACTAAATCTGTTTAATTAAATTTGTGACGTATTCATCACTAAAAACAGACTTTGTGGGTTACGATAACAAGAACTTTGACGACAACAGGAACGACAGCCGCAATGAAAGCCTTTACAGTAAACGTATAAAAGCAGGTAAAAGAAGAACATATTTCTTTGATGTGCGTGCTACGCGGGGTAACGATTATTTTATCACAATTACTGAGAGCAAGAAGCGTTTTGATGATAATGGTTATGACCGTCATAAGATGTTCCTGTACAAGGAAGATTTCAATAAGTTTCTTGCCGGACTCACAGACACCATCAATTTTGTAAAGACAGATCTGATGCCTGATTTTGACTTTGACGCATTCAACCATGACCAGGAGAATGAAGAAGGCAATATGGTAGCGTCTGCCGATACAGTAGCACCGGTAACTGCAGAAAGCGACAACAGTGCCAGTGTAGATGAATGGAAGATGTAATAACTACGATTCTTTAACATACGGAACCTTTGCAGTGTCTGCTGCAAAGGTTTTTTTTGTGCCATAAACAAACAAAATGGGTGCCGACAGGTACTCCATGCTGTTATTTACCGTAAATTAATTGCTGAATCAATACGCAGTCAATATGGCACACACTCACACATGGCATTTTTCTACAGTTGGCGGCGTAAAGCGTGTCAATATAGAGTCGGCTGGAGACCTTATACATCTTGCCGAACTGGACCCGAAGTTATGGACAGCACTCAGCTGTCCTATAAAAGGGCTGGAAATAGATACAAAAACACTGGAGCTGGTAGATACTGACAGTGACGGACAAATACATGTACCGGAAGTAATAGCTGCGGTAAACTGGATATCATCTGTACTGAAAGACCCTGCAGAGATAATAAGACCAGCATCCACATTCAGTATATCATCTATCAATACCGATACGGAACATGGCAGATTACTGTCGGAGTCGGCGAGGGTGATACTGAAAACAATGGGGAAAAGCGAGGACGACGGACTTACAGTAGCCGACACCTCAGACACAACGAAAATATTTGCCAACACCCGCTTTAATGGCGATGGCGTAATATCGGAAGATGCTACAGACGATGCTGATGTAAAGCAGCTGATAGCCGAAGTGAGCAAATGTGTAGGCACGGTGAAAGACCGAAGCGGAAAAGATGGTATACAGGAAGAGCTGACAGGTAAATTCTATGATGCATGTACAAAATATGCAGCATGGCGGCAACAGCAGGAGCAGGCGGCTGATACCATTACCCCACTGGGCGATGCTACAGGTGCAGCATATGCAGCTTATACCGCTATAAAATCGAAGGTTGATGATTATTTTATCAGGTGCCGCCTTGCGGCATTTGATGTGCAGGCAACCAATGCACTGAACCTGCAGGTGGCCCGTGTAGAGACAATTACAGGACGGGACCTCTCTCAGGCCATGGATGAGATAGCCCAATATCCGCTGGCAAAAATAGAAGCAGGCAAAACACTGCCGCTGACAATAGGTATTAACCCGGCATGGGAAAGCCCGATTAATGCTTTCCGGACTCTGGTAGCAGAGAAGAAATTCGGGACGGGACATAACGAACTCACGGAGCAGGAGTGGAACAGTCTGGCCGGTTATTTTAAGCCATATGTGGACTGGATGGCAGCAAAAGCAGGTGCAGAAGCCGAGCCACTGGGTATGGACAGGGTAACAGCGATACTGGCAGGAAATGGCCGGGAAAGCATAGCAGCACTGATAGCAGCAGATAAAGCAGTAAGTAAAGAGGCCGATAACATACTGGCTGTAAACAGGCTGGTACGCTATCACCGTGACCTGTATAAACTGCTGAAAAACTTTGTAACCTTCTTTGACTTCTATTCACCTGAAGAAAAAGCCATATTTCAGGCAGGTACACTATATATAGACCAGCGTAGCTGTGACCTGTGTATAGAGGTAAACGATATGGGGCGACAAAATGCGCTCTCATCTTACAGCGGCATGTATCTTATATATTGCAACTGTATAAGCAGGGCTACCGGTGCAAAAAAGACAATAGTAGCCGCCCTTACCAATGGAGATACTGATAATTTGGTAATAGGGAGGAATGCATTGTTCTTTGACAGAAAAGGTCAGGACTGGGATGCTACTATCGTAAAAATAGTAGAGAACCCCATCAGTATACGTCAGGCGTTTTTCTCGCCTTACCGTAAAGCCGCAAACTTCATAGAGACCACCATCAATAAAATGGCCAGCTCGCAAAACGACAAAGTAATGGCCGATATGAACACTAATATATCATCTATGCCAGCAAAAGCTGATGCACCGAAAGATGATAAAAAAGCTCCGGAGCAGCCATTTGATGTAGGTAAGTTTGTGGGCATTTTTGCAGCTATAGGTCTGGCACTGGGTGCCATAGGTGGCGTACTGGCATCGTTTGTGGGTGGATTCCTGAAGCTCACGTGGTGGAAGATGCCGATAGCTATTGTAGGGCTGCTGCTGGTAATATCAGGCCCGGCTATGATACTGGCATGGCTGAAACTGAGGAAACGTAACCTGGCCCCCCTGCTGGATGCAAACGGCTGGGCTATTAATGCCAATGTACTTATCAACATTCAGTTTGGTAAAACGCTTACACACCTGGCTGAGCTGCCCAATGGTGCCCGCATCAGCTTCAATGACCCATTCCGTAAAAAGAAGCAGCCTATACTGCCGGCTCTTTTTCTGATTGTAGTATTAACAGGTGTAGCTATGTATCTGCTGATAAAACACAATGTCATAAACCTGCATTTGTGGTAACCAGTACTACGGTACTACACATGCACATAGAGAGGCGGTACGGGTAGTCTGTACCGCCTTTCTGCTCTTTTATAACATAATCTTATACAGGAAAGACAGGAACTGACTTTACATTTGTTACACACACCCAACCTATGCTTGTTTTTCAGGAGTACAAAAAGAGTTACGGGAAACAGGACATTATCAGTATCGGCAGTCTGACACTGGAATCAGGTATCTACTGGCTTCGGGGAGAGAACGGTACAGGTAAGTCAACGCTGATGAAATCAATAGCCGGACTTATTCCTTTCAGAGGAAACATTACAGTAGCAGGTCTTAACATACGCAGGCAGCGCATGGAATATACTGCGGCAGTTAACTATGCCGAAGCCGAACCACTTTTGCCCGGCTTCCTTACCGGTAACGACCTGATTTCTTTCTATGCCGATGCGAAAAAAGCTCCTGAGGGCCAGGTAGAACATTTATGTGAGCTACTGGGCGTAAGTAATTTTGCCGGAAACAGGATAGCAACCTATTCCAGTGGCATGGCAAAAAAACTATCGCTGGTGCTGGGCTTTATTGGCAACCCACGCCTTGTGCTGCTGGATGAACCGCTGATAACCCTTGACACCGCATCGGTAGAAGTGCTGCAACGACTGATAAATGAATATGCACAACGGGGTATCTCTTTCATTGTTTCCTCCCATCAGGATGTTCATCCCGGCAGCCTGACGATGAAACATCTCTATATCAGGAACAAAACCGTAGAGCCGGAATGAACAGGATACTTACGAAAGCTATTGTAACGCAGTTTTATAAAATAAACACAGGCTTTTTCCTGGTACTATTCCTTATACTCTTTGGTCTGCTGAACGGTAAGGCTATGGTAGAGATGCATATGTATCTCATGCAGGAAATATCGGCCGACTATCGTTTTCTGCTGGCAGCAATGGTCATATGGCTACTGTACAGTTTTAAGTGCGTCCTGTATGTACATAAAGAGCTCAGAAGTGCTGCCGGGAGCTATCTGTATGTGCTGCGCTCTGTAACTGACGGCAGGCACCTGAGGCTGTGGGCATCATGCCAGTTTCAGCTGTTACTGCCCGTTACTATCTATACCTGCCTTACTGCCGCAGTAGGCTATTCCTCCGGTCATTACCTCTACCCTACGCTGTTTCTCCTGTATCAGACGGGGTTGTGTATAGGTGCTGCTTTTATATACCGCGATACTATCAATAATGTATGGCGACAGGTATTACCTGCCATGCCCGGCATCATGCGGGGAATGCGCAAGCCACCATACACCTTCCTCCTGTACTATGCTGTAAATATGCGTAAAGGCACATTTATAGGTCTGAAACTGCTGTCTGTAATATTACTACAGGGCATGGTAGCGGCCAATCAGGTAGAGATAAACAAAGAGTCTGTAGCTATACTGATGATGTTCCTGATAGCGGCACATTCGCTGTTGCCACTATACTTTATGCGGCATGCCGAAACAAGACTGGCATTTGTACGTAACATGCCCCTGCGCGACGTTTCAATACTGCTTACAGTAACATTTACCTATGCGGTTGTATTCCTTCCTGAAATTACATTTCTCATCCTCAACGGACGGCATGCACTCCCCCCGCTTGTAGTGGTGGAGTTATATGCGGTAGCGGTATCGCAGAGTATGCTGTACACCATGCTGCACTATATACCCCGCATGAATACAGACCGCTATATGCTGGTAGTGCTTTCGCTGTTTTTTGCTACGCTGCTGTTTCTTGCGTCATTCGATCTGGCACCTTTACTGGGCGTAGAACTATTGCTGTCTGTAATCCTGTTTGTGCTGTTTTACAGAAAATACGAGCTACCTGCTGCCAACTTATAATTACAATTGCTGGTATTCCCACTGCGGAGTACCCTTAACACCAGACTGGTTGTAAAAGCCGGTAAAATGCAGCTTGTACAGAATACCATCTGCATCCCTGATAATATAGCTCTTACCTGCCAGCACTACGTATGCACCTGATGAAGTGTACACCTTCCAATCATACCCTATTGTGTTAAGGTCATTTGTTAGCATTTCTGTTTCTACAGTACTCAGGGAAATGTCGCTGAATGCAGTTGTTGTATCTATATAAGCTGTAGTATTATTCCTGTTGAGCAGGCAGCCGGTTACCAGATAGGGCGTAGGCGGGTCCTGGTCATAAAAAACATAAGTGTACTGTGTAAACGCCAGATCCCACGTAGCCTTAGGCGGCTCTACAAGCACCTGCTCACCTGTAGTAAAGGAAACAAAAGCCAGATTGTACAAGCTGTCTTTCTGCACTGTAAGCTCCCGTGACTCACCTCCCGGCAATGAAGCAAAACGGATATGACAACTGGTCTCTGTAACGTCTGTCATCTGCAGTTTAGCCCATCCCTGATGTACTCCTTTTTCATCCATACCCCGGTCTATGATATATACCGGCTTCAGTGCCCGCCAGTCGCCAATGGCTGTGCTATCCATACTACCAGTATGTGAGTCCCAGCGCATACCTGCTGCAAAGCCGGCAGAATCGGCTAATGATACACCGGCAAACTCTGTTTTTGATGTAGCAAATGCATACATAGCCTTTGCGCCATTGAGCACTACCCTGTAGCCCCCTGCCGACGCTTCAATGCCAATATCCCATATTGTTTTTTCATGCTGGCCTACTACTGTGTTCGTCCTCAGGTCGTAATATATCTGATACTTGTAGGAGAGGTCCATATCTACACTCATCGCGGTAACATTGCCACTCTCATGAGGCGCTACCGGAAGCTCGTCGCGGGAGCATGAACTTATAGCTACCGTAATAACTAATGCTGACAGTGCTGGTGTTTTCAGACGCATAGGTTATTTGTGAAAGTTAAATTCTGTTTTGAAAAAATAATACCGGCCCATGCTTACCGCTGCAGAAGCTCCCTGCGACGAATGGGCTCCGCCACCACCCATAGTGGATGATACATTGCTGACATCGAACAGGTTTTTACACCCGGCAGAAAGTACAACACGTTTATGCCATAGCTTTTTAGAGATGGTAATATCTGCTATACTATAGCTATTCATACGCGACTGCACTACATCACCAGCCGTATTGGTAACATATATAACGGCCCTTCCTGTATATTTATAGAAAGCAGATACAGATAATCCCTGCTTCTGAAATGACCATGTAGCACTACCCCTCAATTCGGGCGAATAGCTATATGCAGGTGCCTGGTTCTGCTCAGACAACTGATTGTAAGTACCCATTACCGCACCTCCTGCAGATAGCGTTAACGACCGCTGTGTAAAGTCGGCATTGGCCTGCAGCCCCCGGGTAGTAAAGTTGCTTATGTTCTGATACCAGTATTCATTAGCAGTGCCATTTATCCTAGGTACCAGCGTTATAAGGTCATTTACCTGATTGTAATAAGCTGAAACATTGAACTTATATCTTAATTGCCGCCAGCTGTTCATATAGGTAGCTGATGCAAGAAAGTTATTGGAGTACTCTGCTTTCAGGTCAGGGTTGCCATGTATGTTATGATTGATATCAACAAAGTCAAAGTAAAGGTCTTTAAGGCCCGGCTGACGGAAACCGCGGGCATAGGATGTGCGCAGGGTAAGCCCGTCGGCAGGCTTATACATAAGGTTCAGAGAAGGGACAAGAGGCGCACCATAACGGGTATTATATGCATACCGGAGACCGGGCCTCACAGTAAACTGTGCTACCGGCCGGTACTCGGCACTGGCATATAGCGCATAGTTACCCATCTGTTGTTTCCGGTCTTCTATCTGGGTACTATTGGCATACTGAATATTTACGTCATACCCTATTTCATAATCCAGCCTGCGTCCGGTATTACCGGAGGTAAAAACACCCCGGCTGTTTATCTCACTGTAGTGCGATGTGTCCTGAGCATCGGGCGGTAATGATTCTGCCAGCGTTGTAAGGTCTTTGGCAGCCTCTTCTTTTATACGCTTATATGCATTATATGCTGCAAATACATTTATATGCCTGCCATTGGCAACATCGGTATTCAGAAATATGGCATTGTCCTTACGCCAGGTATGAAACCTGTTATCTATAGCCATTTCGCCATAGGGCGCCAGCGGGGTACCCCTGTTGGTTATCAGCTCATAGAAGTAATTCCCTTTGTAGTTCAGCGATGTTTTGTTCTTTGTATATACGTACTGCACACCACCCTGATACTGCTCCCGGGGTTTCCATAACAATACCCGTGATGCATCGGCAGGGCGGGCTGTGAAGTCAAAAAATGAAATATCACTGCCGGGGTTCCACCCGCCAAAGAAATTACGGAAACCATCAAAACGTACACTATGCTTACCTGCTCTCAGGCCTCCGGCCAGATTTACATTATAGGTGCCCGGGGTTTCATAATAGGTGCCAGCCGACACTTCCCCACCTTTTTTTACTGTCTTTCGGGTAATGAGATTCACTGTGCCGGCAATAGCATCCGTACCATAAGATACAGACATAGGACCCTTTATGATTTCCACTCTTTCTATATTGGCCAGGTTTATCTGAGATAAATCTATTGCGCCATCCACCTTACCTATCACCGGCACCCCATCTATCAGTATTTTAGCATCGGCTCCGTAACTGCGGCTCCCCTGCATATTGAGCGCAGTACCCAGTATAGGATCGTATGACATACGTATTTCCAGCTGGTTGGTAAGTACGTCTCTCAGGTTCTGGGCGGCCATAGCATCTATTTTCTTCCTGTCTATTACCTCTATGCGCTGCACGGCATTCTCCTGATTCATCTGCCCATACTGACCGGTTATTACGACCTCGCCGATAGTGTGCGACTGCAACCATATTACCTTATCGTGACGGCCGGCAATAGTATCGTGTGTGGTCTCAATGTTCATACCAGATACCGTTATATCATAAGGGTATCCGGCTGTGGGGAGTAGTATCCGGCCGGTACTGTCGGGTACTACATTCAGTATTTTCTTACCGGCAGCCTGCTTCAGCATTACCCTTACACCGGCTCTCATGCCCCGCTCTGCTACCAGCTGCAGGTGTTGTGCACCTGCCCGTGTGGCAAGGAGGCTTACAGGCAGTAAAAAGTATATACTTCTCTTCATGAGTGTCAGTTTTCGCACAACTGCAGCAGTTGGTTATATGCAAGCTGCTGCTGACCATCGGCCAGCAGCATACGCAGTTTAGCAAGTTCATTAAGGGTAAACACCATTGCAACACTCTTTGCAGTAGTAGGTATCGTTATCAGTTTATGGTCGGGCGCAGCCGTGTGGCGGTAGTGTAGAAAATGCTCTTCTACAACCATGATAAAATCTTGAAACTGAGTTATGGTAAATGATACCACAATAGTACCAAAACCTACCTGTATATGATTGCAGCGGCGGCACTGCACCACATAGCCATCGGCACTGCTTTTAAGTGTATTATAACTGCACATATAAATGTTTACGTTAGTTGGTGAATGAGATAGAACAGGAGTGCTGGCAGCAGGCCAGCAGCTATGAGCCACTTGCCCCTGCCACCTATACCGTATTTCCCTTTCAGTATAAACAATCCTGTTATATTGATTACTATCAGCAGTACAGCAAAAACATCGGCAAACCACCGCCAGCCCACCACACTATTACGGTGAAACAGGTTTGACTGATAAAACAGGGGTCGTCTTGCTACCTTTTCATAGATACCTGTGTGGGTATCAAAGTTTACATGAAAGGAGGCATTGTCATAGTATATTTTCACCTGTCCTTTAGTAGGCACATCATATACTTTATACTTTGTCTCTCCCACCATGCGCCCCAGGCTATCTATCACATTCCTGTTTACATCACTTCCGCTCAGCCCGCTGCTTACAGCTACATGCTGCTTTGTTATGATAAAATCGGGATTCCAGTCATCAATATGATTCAGCGCCAGCCCTGAAAGGCAGTACACCACTATAAGCGACGAAAAAAAATACCCCAGATCCCGGTGCGTGGCTATATTCAGCCTGCGTAGTTTAGTGAACTTCTTACCTGCCATCTTACTGTTTTGCTACCGCCTCACCATTCATCACTTTATCAGCCAGCTTGCCGGTGATATCCACTACCCAATTCTGCACGTTCGCATCGGGCAGTATGGCATCAGCCACATAAGTTACCTTCTCCTTAGAGCCGGGTATCTTTGCTATACCATCTCCTATGATTTTAACCTGAAACATTTCGTCATGTGCAACCAGCACAGGTACTACTATTGCTTTCCTACTGTCTTTAAGACCACGCTTTATAGCTACAGTAGTAGAGTCTGGGCTATAACTGGCCACATGACCACACCAGCCATAAGCAAAGCCATGTATGCCTGTGTGCTCCTGTACATAACCACCCACTTTTGTAAGAAGGTCGGTCCATTCTGTATTATAGGTATGATCGCCATAAGCTATGAGTACCAGCGATTCATCAGCAGCATTTTTCGACAAAGCAGCTGCCCGGCGCAGTATGTTTTTCTGCAGCACATCGGTAAAGTCCAGTAGTGGCGCTATATGTACCGATGCTTTGGCTGTATATCTTTCTATCTTCTCTATTTTCAGTGTTTCCATACTCTGGGGGTCTTCTTTCAGCCCCACTATGGTAGGAATATCGTCGAAGGAGTGCGTACTCACCGTAAGGAATACCGGCACAATCACAACATCAGTATAGCCCTCTGCGTCAAACTCTTTCAGACGGGTAGCAATAGATGGCTCAGTATATTCCATGAATGCGGTTTTGATGCCGCTGATTTTCCCTGCACCTATAATAGTGTCGGTAACTCTTTTTTCCAGGTCCAGAAGCGCATTGCGCCATGTTTCAGAGCGGGAGCCGTGGTTTACCATCAGCAGCCCTATTTTCTTTGTTGTTGTCTGCTCTGTATTACCGGCCTGTGATGTTTCGCCATTATTGTTTCCTCCGGCACAGCTGCCGAAAAGAGTAATAGCCGCCAGTGCGGCTGAGAAAGTAATAGTACGTAGTGGTTTCACTTTATTCTTTTTTGCTTTGATTTGTCTGTAATAATTCCGTGGCATGGTTTTCATGCCACGGAATATGTCTGTTATTCGTCTGTTACACTATTGCTTTATAAGCTGCGGCATGGATGTGTAGTTACCTCCGGTTACCTGTACCAGATACATACCGGGCATAAGTGATGAAGTATTGATGATATGCTGCTGCAGTCCTTCGCCACCCTGTATTCCTTCACGCAGTATCACTTTACCGGTCATGTCAGTAATGGTTACAGAAGCTGCTGGCACTGCCGCAGGGAAGCTGTACACAAGGTTTACATTGCTACCCGATGCAGGGTTAGGATAAAGCGCTACGCTGGGTGTAGCTGCCATAACACCTGTAGTACCTGCAGGCGGTGCAGTGTACAGCTTTTCTTTAGAGAACATCATAGCACCGGTACTGCTACCACCGAAGCCTGTAAATACCACTTTCCAGATATCGCCATTGGCTGGCTCTACGAAAAACACAGTTGAATCTTCAATGTCATACGCTGTGCCATTGAATGTTTTCCAGTCATAACCAATGACATTGATAGCAGTATTGAATGTGGCGGTACTGTATGCTGTGAATGTGGCTACATCTGCTACTTCTACACATTTTGCCACGCGCACATCATTATTAGCCAGCACACCTGTTACACCATACTCTGACGGCAGATTGCGGGTGTAGGAGCCGAAAAGTAAATCCCAGGATGCTGATGCCGGCTCACGGTCCAGTGCAGCATTGGCAGAAAGTGAATAATAACCGAAGTTTTTACCGGTATAGGCAGACTTTGCAAGAGTTGCCGTCTGTGCATCTGTACCGTCTATATTGGCATACTTAAAGCTGTAGCTGCCACCCGACAGGCTTTCTATCATCAGCTTTTTATATCCTACCCCGGCTACCTTTATTACATATATAGAGTCACCGCTGATGATGTGTGTAGTCATATTATATTTACCCCAGTCCAGGTCGGTAGCATCAGAGGGGTCGGCATAGCGGCCCATTGCGCCCATAGTCCATGAGGTATCTGCATTCCAGCGGGGCGTCCATGAACTCAGACCCGATATATCTACTGTGCTCCATCCGGTAGCATCAGCCGATGGATATGCCCATAAAGTATCGCCTGCTGAATGATTTACATAAATAGTAGAGCCGAATCCTGACACATCAAAAGCCAGGTCCCAGTTGGCTTTGGGAGCCGAACCCTGGTCATCTGATTCCAGACTGTACCATACCTGATTGGCATAGCCTGCGCCTACATATACTGTGTCATTTACCTGTGCTCCCGCTGTTAGTGCACTTAGTGCAATTGCTCCTGTAAGTAGCTGTTTTTTCATCTTGCTGTTGGTTTGTTGTTTCTTTGTTTGGTCTAATAGTTTATTGGTGGTGACCAGCTCCGTCCGCTTTCCGTGACTACCCGCAACCCTCTTGCTCCCGGCTACGGGCGCAGAAAAGCAGGAACGGAGTGGTACACCATTTGTTACGACACAAACATGCAGGAGCAGTGCACGGATGCGTACGCTATCTTAAATACTTAATGAACATGTCAAAGCCACGTAGTGTGGCAATGGTGGGAGCAAGAATTGATGGCGCAAAGGTATACGCCACTTTTCCTTCCGGTTTTTGAAAGCGGGAAAAACCATTGACGAATTCGGGAAAAGTTTCCGGAATTATAAATGACTACGTTTCCATATAAAACCATCCAGCACGTAGTGCGTGGTTTGCGGCAGGGACAGCAGGGGCACCAGTATGGCCAGCACATCGTGCGATGTTACTACAGGCAGTACAGAGAATAGACTGAACACACTTTCCCGCTCTCTCCATACCAGCCCGTCCCACAAGCCTTCCTCCAGATAAGCGAGGCCGGCAATGGTAATAAGAAAGAAAACAACCTGAAATGCTATACGTCTGCGTTTGCGCACAGGAGTATCGGTGCGGGGCTTATCTACATCCCGTATCCATATCAGCGCCATATAGGGAATACCGTGAGCTACTACATTGAGAAGAGTAAATGCCATATCGCCATTGAAATATACAATCCCAAAGTACCATGACAACGCAGTACCCGTAATGAGGAATATTTTAGGAAGGTTTGCTTTACCTATCCTGAATATCAGTGCTGCTTCCGATACCAGCCATACTGATACCACCAGCACATAAAGCATACCTGCTGCCTGTTTCAGCCCGGTAAGGTCTGCTATCAGAAAGTCGCCCTGTACAAACCAGTCAAAGTTGCGCCCGGGGCTGCAATGCCAGTACACTATGGGGTATAGTGTAGCGCTGTATATCATAGCGGTATCGGCATATGCCTTCCAGCGGGGCCTGTTGTCCTTTCGTGTATAGAGCTTCAGAAATCCATATTGCTGCCTTATAAAGTGAAACACAGCCAGGTAGGCTATCACCCGCCAGAAAAGCCATGCACCTACAGAATAGAGTAAAGCCCCCACAATGAAACAACCCAGAGGCACAGCCAGATACAATGTTCTGTGCCGGTGCATACGCGCTTTGTTGAAGTAAGTTCTGAACAGTGTACTGTACACATGCGCTACATCTATGAGCAGTACCAGCAGCACCCAGGCTGCAAGCGGCATCGCATCACTATGCAGGTACTGTGCAGGTAATAATATACAAACAGCGAGCGCCAGCACCGGAGGCAACAGTATAAACACTGTATCAAATCCGGCACTACGCAACCATGGTTGTCTGTTATGTGCTACATCGTCTGTCATGACATTCCCGACAGCTCTTTTGCTGCCCTTATACCCTGATGAAAAGCTTCTTCAAAGATAGATATACCACTAAGGTCAGAGTGAGCAAAGAAAATCCTGTCGTTTACCGGCCTCATTGCTGCTGTCCGTTCCCTGCCCCATATATAACCCGGCACAGGCTGTATCATACCATGCCCCCATACCCACACATCTATATTCTCTACAAACCTGTGTATATCCCGGTGAGCTATGGATAGGTCTTCCATTATCACTTTTACCCAGTCATTCCATGAACGTTTATAGACCTGCATCCGGGCATCTTTGTCACTCCCTGCCTGTATAGGGAGATACCAGGTTATTACCCCCTTTCCTACGGGTGGTGTGAGGCTCTGATGATTGGCATAAACATAGCCTACTGAGTCCCTGCCATATATTACATTGTCCCAGCATAACGCAGTACCTCTACCCTGGGGCAGAGATGAGAAGGTAATATTGGCTACCACCCAGGGAGCATAGGATGCCTGCCCGGATATACGATTGCTGATATCACCTGCCAGCAGATGTTTATTTACATACCGGGGCGATGACAGCAATACCTTCTTTGCTCTTATTCCAAAGCTTTTCCCTGTATCAGGCATCAGGCAATGCAGTTCCACATAATCTAAGTGTGGGAGAACACGGTACAGCAGTACACCTGTCTTTATCTCAGCATTACCACACTGTGCCCTTAATGCATCTGCCAGAAAACCATTACCCTGTGGCCATGTAAGTATAGATGAATGGTCGGCATTTGCTGCCCGTCCGCGCCGGGCGGCAAAGTAATGCAGTCCGGCCCATGCTGATGTATGCTCTATACCCATACCATAATCGTCCTTACAGCAATAGTTAAGATACCAAAGCAAATAGGCCGACGTATAACCCCGTTCTTTCAGGTATTGTGCAAATGTGATAGTATCAAGAATCCGCCAGCGCTCATCGGCAGAGGAAGTATCCAGTGGAATGGAAAATGCATATTTCCCATCAGTCCCTTTTTCCTCTTTCAGCGCGGCTACATGCTGCATAAAGCCGGCTATCTGCTGCCTGTCCGGCCCAGGCACCCCAAAGTGTGGCAGTAGTCCTTCCTGCCAGTGCCCGTGAATAAATAATCTTTCTTCCGGGTCGTGACAGAGATGGTACTCATTAAACACCGGCAATCCGTTTCTGTAACCGGTTATAACGCCGGCAGCCTGTAGAAATGCAGCCAGTTCCTCATCTGCCGCATCGGGTACAGGCAGGTAGTGTGCCCCCCACGGATATGCAGAAGCCTTATTCTGCCCCCATACGGCATTACCGCCTGTACGTTCCCCCATTTCCAGCAGCAATATATCGTTATGACCTTTACGGTCCAGCCACCGGGCGGCAGATAGTCCTGAAACTCCGGCACCTGCTATCACTATTTCCCGCTCCATATATTCATCAGGTGCGGGTATTGCTGCACCATCGCGCAGCAGATGGCCCACTTTATGATTAGCACCTGCTATGCCACCCGTTATATGACTATATGGATTTTTACTACTACAGGCAGCTACCGCCGCCAGCGGCACACCTGCCAGCAGCCGCAGCCATTCCCGCCGCGAGGGCATTTCAGGCCGGTCAGTGTTCATATGGCGCCCACTCTTCTTCAAAGTAATTTACCAGTACCTGGTTATTCAGCTTATTAATATCGGTAGGCACTTCCGCCATATCCGGTGGAAAGCTGGTCATGGTTTTCATGACGTTACGGTTTATGTATCTGAGCCCATCAGGCAGTGTGCCCTCCGGGTGCCACAGATGCCCTTTCATAGCCATTACATATCCCCATTCGCCAAAGGATGGCACATATACATGATAGGGCACTGTTGTAAAACCTACAGCCTCCAGTGAGTGTGCAATGCACCAGAACGAGCGCCGTGCTACCAGTGGCGATGTGGACTGTATGACCATGATACCACGCTCCTGCAGCAGCCTGCTCACTTCTTCATAGAACTTTACTGTGTACAGCTTACCTATAGAATAGTTTGAGGGGTCAGGAAAGTCCACTATTATCACATCATACAGGCTACTGTCTGTACGCACATAATTGAATGCATCTGTGTTTACCACATGCACCTTATCAGAAAGTAGCGACCGTTTGTTTAGCTGCAGCAGCATTTCACTATTGCTGAACATCTGCGTCATGGCGGGGTCCAGATCTACCAGTGTTACTGACTTCAGAGCCGGGTACCGTAGCAGCTCCCGCACTGCCAGCCCATCACCGCCACCCAGTATCAGCACTCTGGCAGCAGCCGGCACCGCCTGCATGGCAGGGTGTACCAATGCCTCATGATACCGGTACTCATCGGCCGACGAAAACTGTAAGTTACCATTCAGGAATAAACGAAGTTCACGATTGTTACGCGTCAGTACTATACGCTGGTATGGAGTACTCTTACTGTAAATAACCTTGTCCTGAAAAGCAAGAGTTTCGGAGTAAGACATTATCCTTTCGGCAAATACAAATCCTGCCACCAGCACCAGACTGCCCCCGGCTACCAGTGTTGCCATACGTCTGCGGTATCTTACTGTTTCCCTGAAACTATACAATATATATACCGCCACCCCCACATTGAACAGGCCAAAGACAAGCGATGTACGTATTAACCCCAGATATGGTATCAGCAGCAGGGGAAATATAAGTGAGGCCAGCAATGCCCCTATATAATCAAATGTAAATACACGGGCTACCAAGTGCCGGAACTCCACTCCGGCATTCATAATGCGCATAAGAATGGGTATTTCCAGCCCTACCAGTATACCGGTAAGCGCTACAAATGCATACAGCACCACGCGAAAAGAAGTAACATGCTCAAAGAGCAGAAACATAACAGGTGCGCTGCAGCCACCCACCACTCCTACCAGTATTTCTATTAGAATAAACCACCGGAAAAGGTCTCCATCTACCTTCCCTGACAGCCACGAGCCAATACCCATAGAAAACAGATAGGCACCTATAACAGTAGAGAACTGTGTTACAGAGTCGCCCAGCAGATAACTGGCCATAGTGCCGGCCACCAGCTCATATATAAGCCCGCAGGTAGCTATTACGAAGACAGAAAACAGTAGTAATCTGTGACTCCGGTTCAGTGATTGCTGCTGGCTGCCGGAAGTACTATCCATGAATTGCCGAGCTGATTATCAGCGCCATGGCTATCATAAACCCTGCTGCCATTATAGCCAGCGCCTTATTCTGTTTTTCCACAATCTCCTTCCACAGGTTCTCCGGCGATATCTTCTCTACTATTACAAAGCAGAGAAGCAGTATAAATATGCCCAGCAGGGAATATGCTGCCGATGCTATGATATATTTCATGTTTATCATTGACATGCTGTTTAGTTATTTATGATAATAGTGACTGTGACCATGATTCTTTCGCTGTAGCCGGTCTATATTCTTTACATCATTATCATCGGACGACAATTTGTATCCGGTGAACGTAGCCCATGCAAAACCGCCAAACAGCACCAGCATTACTGCTGCATACCACCGGGCTGGCCATATATGTTTCAGAAGCTGCATATATTATATTGTTGAAATCCCTCTTAATTCATTTACCTGATGCTGCTTCATATACACAAATATCCATACTACCAGCACCAGCAGCAAAAACCAGCCCATATTGGAGGGTAATGTAGTACACTCTTCTACCTGCACCCCCAGTTCATACAACCTTGTGCCACCTGCAAACGGAAATATATTTACATGATACAGGCCTTTTGGCACAGTAGAAAACACACCGGATACAGATGTCCCCCCTTCAGTCCATGACTCGCCACCATCCGTCCCGTGATAATATTCAGCCAGCTTCGTGAACTCATACGTCTTCCCTGTCTTATCATTTACCAGTTCCACGGTCAGCTCCATCCAGTCATTATCTATAGTCGTATTTACAGTAAGATCTACTGCTCCGTCCCTGCTTATATGGAAAGCATCTGTGGTAACCGGGTGCATGGCATCACTCCCCCATGCACTTGTATCCTTTGTGGTCTGATAGGTCTGATTGAGTACATTCTTCGGCTCGTTTACAATAAACGATGCTATGAATGTAAGTATGGTCAGTGCTAACAATGCCAGGGTTAGCTTATTGATTGCCGGTGTAATGCCATCTATCCAGTGTGGCTCTATGATACCTACTCCCCTTTGCTGCGGCAGATAATCTATGGTAGTATTAAAGGCTTCTGCCACTTCTTTTTGCCGCACATAACGTCCTCTGTACCATTTTGTATCCCCTTTGTACTTTTCAGTTACAACTATATCAGGGGCAGCCACATACTCGGTAACTGTAACTTTATTATTCAGCTCAGTTATATCTTCATCAAACACCCCCATGCCCGAAACCAGCCTGAACTTATAATAGGTATACAGTCTGAATACATTAACAGTACCTTTTTCCACTACCTCTTTTGCCTTCCTGCCTTCCAGCGACCTCCCCTGCCGCAGTGTGTATTTCTGCTCATCGTCGGGCCATATCAGCATCCAGTGTCCATTATATTCTGCCAGTGTCACATACTCAGCCGAGGCTTCATTATAGAGCATGTATTCTTTCCACACCACATCTTCCCTGGGGTCTTCCTTCTCCAGAAAACCCGTCACCACATATTCTTTATTATCCAGCCGGGCGCGAACACCAGGCGCAAAAGTCATCTTCTGTACATCATTTCCATTGAGCCACCCCTGCGCCAGAGACGCATGACCCGGCGTAGCAGAATAGAATGTAAAACAGTTAGTGCAACCGGCATAGCAACCATTGGGGTCATATACAGGTATGAGTGCACTGCATGAAGGACATGCTACGCTCCTCAGGCTACCGTCATATGATATGGTCATCCCCTGCTGATTCACCTGTTCAGTTTTTGTGTGTTTATTTCCTCTCCGTCAAAACAAGCTATAACCGCACTGAAAAAAGCCTCTGCCTTTGCTGTATTATCCTGCTGAAAATTGGACAGGAACACATCAAATGTAGCAATGCCAAATTCCGGCCAGGTATGAATAGAGACATGAGACTCTGTAAGACATACCACTGCCGTAAAACCACCCTGCTCAAATGAATGATATACTTCTCCCACCTTAGTGAGTTGCTGCTGCGATATAATTTCATTGAAAGCGGCCCTGCACCCTTCCATATCTGTGAGAAGACTGGCCGGGGCCCTGAAGGTAGATACGATATGCCTGCCGGGATTGTAATGGTTCATAAGGTAATGTGACCTTACAAATATAACTGTAGTGCAGATATTGCCCAAACTGTATACACGTTTACCTTGCGGTAACAACTATCGTCATCAAACAGATGGATACATACCAGGATTGCTTTAATTTCGCAGCGCTCACAATGCAGGAGCATCTAAAAACGTATATGTATGCGTACTAAAATCAAAGAAATACTAAACAGACAAGACACAGATTATCAGGTA
Source organism: Bacteroidia bacterium (assembly GCA_030427635.1). Classification (GTDB taxonomy): domain Bacteria; phylum Bacteroidota; class Bacteroidia; order Chitinophagales; family Chitinophagaceae; genus Nemorincola. The sequence continues at coordinate 278,159 of JAUIBA010000001.1, read as the reverse complement.
AACGTAAAGGGCTGGGTACGGTCATTCCGTAATAATCAGTTCATTGCCCTTAATGATGGCTCCTGCATGGCCAATATTCAGGTAGTTATAGAGCTGGGTACTGATGAGCATGTAGTAAGGAAGATTACCAATGGCGCATCCATAAGTGTGGATGGCACTGTCATAGCATCTCAGGGCAAAGGACAGCGGGTAGAGATAAAAGCGGCACAGATTACTATACTGGGCGAGTGCGATACGGATAAGTTCCCGCTACAGCTGAAGAACCGTCCAAGTCTGGAATATCTGCGCGAAATAGCGCATCTGCGTTTCCGCACCAATACTTTCGGGGCTGTATTCCGTGTGCGCCATACCCTGGCATATGCTATTCATAAATTTTTCAATGACCGTGGATTCGTATATCTGCACACACCTATAGTTACCGCTTCTGATGCAGAGGGCGCAGGTGAGATGTTTCGTGTCACTACCCTCCCCTTTGACAATCCACCGCGCAAAGAGGATGGCAGCATCAACTTTGAAGAAGACTTCTTTGCCCGCAGCACCAACCTTACAGTAAGTGGTCAGCTGGAGGCAGAACTGGGAGCTATGGCATTCAGCGAGGTATATACCTTCGGCCCTACTTTCCGTGCCGAGAATTCAAATACAGCCCGCCACCTGGCAGAGTTCTGGATGATAGAACCTGAAGTTGCGTTCAATGACATTACCGACAATATGGACCTGGCTGAGGAGTTCATCCGCTACATCATAGGCTATGCTGTAGAGCATAACAGGGAAGATCTGGAATTCCTTACGCAGCGCCTGGCCGACGAGGAAAAGCAGAAGCCAATGAACGAGCGCAGTGAAATGGGGCTGATGGAGAAGCTGGAATTTGTGCTGAACAACAAGTTTGAGCGTATCACCTATACCGAGGCCATAGATATTCTGCTTAACTCTCCTGCTTATAAGAAGAAGAAATTCCAGTATGAGGTAAAATGGGGCATAGACCTGCAGAGCGAGCATGAGCGCTATCTGGTGGAAAAGCACTTTAAAAAACCGGTAATCGTTATCGACTATCCTAAGGACATCAAAGCGTTCTACATGCGTATGAACGATGATGACAAAACGGTAGCCGCAATGGATATACTGGCACCTGGTATAGGAGAAATAGTAGGCGGCTCACAGAGGGAGGAACGACTGGAAAAGCTGGAAAAGCGTATGGCAGAGATGCATGTACCTGCCGAAGAACTGAGCTGGTATCTGGACACCCGCCGTTTTGGTACAGTACCACATGCAGGCTTTGGTCTGGGTTTTGAGCGTCTGGTATTATTCGTTACCGGAATGACCAACATCCGCGACGTAATACCTTTCCCACGCACTCCCGGCAAGGCAGATTTCTAAGTAGAAACTAAAATGAGAAGCGGCCATCAGACTCATCTGATGGCCGCTTCATGTTATATACCATAGGTTTCAATATGCTACCTATTTCTTTTTGGTCTTTGCCTTAGTAGTGCTGCTTGTTTTAGCAGTAGTAGATGCAGGCTGTGCCGCAGCTTTTTTGTTACTCAAATCAGCTTTTGCTTTTGCCAGTATATCGTTGGCAGCAGCAAGAAACACCTCATCCTCACGGCCATTAGGCGCTCCGGCAGGATATCCCTGATTGCCATAGGCATTAATGTTCATCTTACCCGTGGCAGGGTCAGGAGTTACAGAAAAGTACCATATAGTAGGATATCCCTGTACCTGAAATGCCTGCTGCAGGCTGTTGTTCTGCTGTACCAGCTCTGGTGGCAGCTGTTTTCTGCGGGGAAAGTCCAGCTCCAGCAGCACTACATTTTCTTTGGCCCACTTTACAAATGCAGGTTTTGCAAAAACATCGTGCTCCAGCTTATGACACCATCCACACCAGTCGCTACCGGTAAAGAACCCGAATATGGGCTTACCGGTTTTCTGAGAAATCTCATTTACCTTCATCAGGTCTGTATGCCACTCCAGGCCATCGCCCTGCGCCAGAGCTGAAAAACTGAATAATATTGCTGTGAATATTGCTAATATACTCCTCATGTTCATTGTCGTTATCTAACAAATGTAGGTACTTATATACTTATTGTAAGGGTGTTAACATAGTTTTTTGCAGTAAAGCCATCCTCTTTCACAGTTACCTGCTACCATGTATGTGAGTTGCTTCCACTACTTTTACAATATTGAACAGTCCGTTTTTATGACTATCCCTTCGCAGCTACTTACCGATATACACTCACTACCCGGTTTTGATGAGCATCTTTTTGTAGCTGCTCATGATGTTCCGCCCCCGGTATCTGTACGCCGGCATCCATTGAAAGGCGCGGGGCTATTCGCCAATCACACTACGGTAAAGTGGTGTAGCGATGCCGTATACCTTAAAGAACGTCCTGTTTTCACACTGGACCCTGCATTCCATGGCGGGGCATATTATGTACAGGAAGCCTCATCCATGTTTCTGCAGCATATACTACACACCGCTATCAATGACCGGCGGGGCCTGCGTGTACTGGACCTTTGTGCAGCTCCGGGGGGTAAATCCACACTTATAGCATCACTGCTGGATGAGGAAAGCCTGCTCATTTCCAATGAGGTCATCCGTAGCAGAGCTTCCATACTGGAGGAAAATGTGTGCAAATGGGGATATATAAATAACTGGGTATGCAGTAATGATCCGCGCGACATAGGCCGGCTGCATGGCTACTTTGACATTATAGTAGTAGATGCACCCTGCAGTGGCTCTGGCCTGTGGCGTAAAGACCCTAATGCGCTCAATGAATGGAGCGAAGCTAATGTGGCACTATGTGCCGCCAGACAGCAGCGTATACTGGCCGATGTATGGCCTGCGCTCAAAAAAGGAGGCATTCTTATATATGCTACCTGCTCTTATTCGCCACAGGAAAATGAAGAAGTGCTGGACTGGGCCGCAGCAACCTGGTCATGTGAGCAAATGCCTGTAACTGTGCCGCAGGACTGGAACATAGATACAGTATATAATGGTACCCGACAGCTGCAGGGATTTCGTTTTTTCCCTCACAAGGTGGCCGGTGAAGGCTTCTTTATAGCCCCGATAGTAAAAACTGAAGAATCAGGTACTATAAAGAATAAACAGGTTTCCCGCCATACACCCGATAAGAATGCTATGGCTGCAGCCGCCCGTTACCTGTCTCACCACGACATGACGGTGACGGCTCCCCGCGACAATGTTTTTCAGGCAGTTGCTGCCTGCCACTGGGCCGACATTTCTATACTGGAAAAGCATATATACCTGCGCCGCATCGGTACCTCTATCGGTGAGCCGGCAGGTAAGGACTGGATACCAGCTCATGATATAGCGCTTAGCATTTATGCAAATGAGGATATACCTGCAGCAGCGCTTAGCCGGGAGCAGGCGTTACGTTTTCTGAAACGGGAAGACCCGCAGGCAGAGGGATTACAGAAAGGATGGTATCTTATGCGGTATAACGGACTGGGGCTGGGATGGGTAAAATCGCTCGGCAACAGGGTCAATAATTACCTGCCCAAACAATGGCGCATAAGAATGGATATTGACGACAGCCAATAAAGAAATAGAAATATGAAGTTTAGAGCAAAGAGATAACGAAAAAGTAAAAAAACTAGCTTACCTTTGCAGCACTGGTAAGTCTTATACGGCCAGCTCCCATTGAATCCCCCAGGACAGGAATGTAGCAAGGGTGTTTGGTTGTAGCGGTGCGATGTGAGTAACTTACCAGTATTTTTTTTGTACCTATTTCATCCTATCTTTCCGCCTGCTGCCTGTCTCTTTCCTTTTCTATATACCCGGGACGGTATCTCACTATATGAAACGGAAACTAATAGCAACCATATTACTGGCATTTACCTACTTATTCTGGTCCTGTACCGGCGGGGAGAAAAAGTATCAGCATGTAATTACCAGAGCCAATACCTTATACGACTCAGCAGGGTATATCACCGCCCGGCACTACATAGACTCGGTATATAATATTGGTGGTGCTGCCTCTCATTATTTTATGCTCTACAGGTATAACTGCCTGAGAGAATGGTCGTTTCTGATAAAACATACAGACAGCAGCGCCATGTATGCCGATAGTATGCTCTCGTACATACTGGCCAACAGGCTGGAGACCCGATACAATGATGTGTACACCGGCATGATGATTGTAAAGGGAAACTTTGCCTACGAAAGAGGTGACCTTGTAGCCGCATTTGACTACTACTCCCGCGCCCGGCAGATTACAGAGCAGGTTAAAGACCAATGTCAGTTTATTCCTCAGATATCCTGTCTGGGTATTATCACCTACCGGCAAAAGCGGTATAAAGAAGCTATAACATATTTTCAGGAGGTGTACAGGGCTACAGACAGTTGCACAGATGACCCATCCTCTTTCTACAAGAAAGAAGAAATGTGGATGAACATAGGGCTGGCGTATGCACAAATGAAAGAGTATGACAGCGCCATGAAGTACTATGCTGCCAGTCTGGATTATGTGGCACAGGGCGAAAAATTATATCCCGGCTCAATGGAAGTAAAGCACTTTATGGTAATAGCATATGGTGTATTAAAGGGGAACATTGCAAAACTATACATACAAAAGCAGCAGCCCGACACTGCAATACAACTGCTGCATGAGAGTATCCATGCCAATGACAGCTTCAACTTTGATATAAAAGATGCTATGTACAGCCGCATGCAGCTGGCAGAGCTATACTTTGACCTGGATAGCCTTATACAGACTAAAAACGTGCTTAACCGCATGCAGGTAACGCTGGATACGGTGCCGGTAAGCGATATTATGCTCCGCAAAACACATTTGTGGTGGAAGTATTATACACGTATCAATGATCTGGCAGCCTCTACAAAATCATTTGAGCGCTACAAATTCCTTAAAGACTCTGTAGATGCCGCCGAAGAAAAGATGCGGCTTACCGACTATTCCATGCTGCTGAGAGAACGGGATACAGAGCACAGGTTAGCAATGGTGAAGCGGGATGCAGAACTTAACAGACTATATCTGGGCATCTTTGCCCTCCTTTCAGCTCTGGCAGGGGTCATTATCCTGCTTATATACCGAAACTACAGCCGCGAGCGGAAAAATATAAAAACACTTACCAACCTCAACAGTCAGATAAATGAGCAGAAAGATGCACTGGAGAATGCCATATCCCAGCTACAGGAAAGTATTACCGCAAAAGACAGAATATTACACATAGTAGCACACGACCTGCGTAGCCCTATCAGTGGTATTATGACACTGAATAAAAGAATGCTGGACAGGACAGAGGATGAGCGGCAGCAGGAAAGCCTGAGAATGTGTATCAATGCTGCCGGAAGCGCTATGAGCATGATAAATGAAATACTGGACGACTACAGCAATACCTCATCGGCAAAAAAATATACCAATCGTATCAATATATCAGAGCTTGTATCCAATGCTGTGGCACTGGCCCGTTTAAGAGCTGCTGACAAAGACCAGACTATAACGCTGGATGTGCCGTCAGATACAATAACAGTGGCCGGGGATGAAGAAAAGCTGAACAGGCTCATGGCCAATATCCTGGGAAATGCTATTAAGTTCAGTCCGGCAGGTGCGGCGGTGAACTGTACTATATCCCGTACAGCCGACAAAGTACACATAGTAGTCATTGACAATGGCATAGGCATACCAGAGCATCTGCAGCCCCGCATATTTGACCAGCTCACGCCGGCACGTCGTTCAGGTACTAATGGTGAGGTTTCTTTTGGGTTGGGACTGGCTATTTGCCGCCGCATAGCAGAACTGCATAATGGCACTATTAATATAGAAAGCATAGAGGGGCGTGGCAGTAGTGTTACTATCACACTACCGGCTCTCCCGTAACTTTTTGTTACACATATAGGCTATGTTATCTTTGCGCCACATGGGACACAAAAAATTAAAGAAGTTTCAGGCCATACTAGGATACCGGAATGTATTGCAGTATCCCGAAAACATGAAAGGAAACTGGAATACTGTATTTGGTAATGATAAACCTGTAACCCTGGAGCTGGCATGTGGCAAAGGAGAGTATAGTGTGGGGCTGGGCCGTGAATACCCTAACCGAAATTTTCTCGGTGTAGATATCAAAGGAAACAGAATATACACCGGCGCGAAAACAGCGCTGGAGGAAGGACGTAATAATATTGCCTTTCTGCGTACCCATATCAGCCATATAACACAGTATTTTAATGCAGGAGACATAGAGGAAATATGGATAATATTCCCTGACCCATTCCTGAAAAAAGAGTCGAACAGGCTTACTCACCCACGGTACCTCTACCTCTACCAGCAGATTCTGAAACCTGGCGCACGCATCAACCTTAAAACCGACTCGCGGGAGCTATATGAGTTTACACAAGAGGTAGTAAAAGAACAGGGATGTACCGTACATGCCGACCTTGCCGATATATATGGGAAAGGACTGGCTACCGGCCCACTGGCTATACAGACCTTTTATGAAAAAATGCACCTTGCCGATGGACGTACCATCTACTTTATATCATTCTCCTTACCTGAAGACGGTGTAAAGCTTACAGGCAGATTTGCAAAAAATGCTACCGCCGATAGCGAGGATGAAGCGGAACAGGAAGATTAATTATTACTATCAGTATGCAGGAAGGTAAAGACTATTACATCACTTCACAGGGGTTACTGGTGTTTACGGCTCATTATCTGCGCCAGCGCGGATACTGCTGTGGCAATGGTTGCCTTAACTGCCCTTATGAGTATGAGCAGGTAGCAGAGCCCCGCCGCACTCAGCTATTGCAGAAAAGAAAAAACGATGAAAACAGAACCAAAGGACACGAGTGACATATACCAGGCCATATATGATATGGTACGTGCTATACCTAAAGGAAGGGTAAGTACATATGGTGCTATTGCTTCAGCAATAGGTGCCCGATCAGGAGCGCGCCTGGTAGGATATGCTATGAACCATAGTCACGGTGCAAAACCGAAGGTGCCTGCTCACAGGGTAGTAAACCGTAACGGGATGCTTACCGGAAAGCACCACTTCTCCCCTCCCGAAAAAATGCAGCAGTTGCTGGAAAAAGAAGGAGTTAAAGTAGAAAATGATAAGATAGTCGGGTTTGAGCATATACTATGGGACCCCATGACAGAACTATAAAAAATGGCACCTGAGGATATCAGGTGCCATTTTTCTATATAAAACACAAACAGGTTTTACAGCTTCAGGAATTTGCCGGTTGTTGTTCCGTTTCTTCCGCGTAGTGTTACATAATACATGCCGGGTTTCAGAGATTGAATGTCAAGAACATTAGTACTGCCACTCAAATCTTTCTGTACCATTATCTGCCCCACTGTATTGGTAATTATTGCTTCATCATAAGTGTTGCTGGCAGCTAGTATGGATACTTCACTGGTGGCAGGGTTAGGATAAATAATAACATTTTCCCTGTCTACACTGGTTACTGTAGATGGAATGTGGATAATGTTAGTGACCGTATTGGTCATAACTACTTCGTTATCGTCAAAATAAATACCTGCCCGTGCCGGAATGAGTGTGCCCGGAGGCAATCCTGTACGGGTTTTTGCCTTAAATACCACCATGCCATGACATTCGTTGTGGTGAGAACTGTCTGGCAGGTTTATACCGGGGAAGTCAAACTTAACTACGGTATAGCCACCGCTGGCAGAGATTATCAGATTCATTGCTGCCGATGCTCCTGTAACCTGTATGGAACCCGGTATCAGGTGTTCTGAAAGCGTATCTAATATGTGTATATTCTCTGCAGGTGCATTGCCCATATTTTCAAAATCTATAGTATAGGTAAGCTCTGTACCGGCAGCTATATAGCCTTCAGGAGATACGGAAATTGCATTCGGGTCCCATGAAGAGAATACGGTATCTATACGGTGCGACACATTATTGGCTGGCGCTATATCTCCGATTACCGGATACGTAGTGTAGTCACTGGCCACTGTATCTCCCGGTGTCAGCCACACAGGAGACTCATGAAATGTTGCGTTTATATTAAATACACCGGAAGTAGCAGACAGAGGCGGCAATGCCCATTTGACATGATTGCCATATACAGCAGCAGGCGCAGGGAAAGAACTGGCAAACGTATAGTCGGGACTATAGCTCATACTTACAGAGTCGCCACTTGCCGCACAGTAAGCATTCATAACTACAATATGAGCCAGCCCTGTATGCCGTCCTGCCCTGAATGACACCAGCTGGGACAGGTCAAACACAGATGCGCCGGTACATTGCAGCCCAAACTGCAGGCTGCCCGGCAGGTAACTTGTTGGTCCGGCTACGTCGGTCAATACTGCGGTTGCAGGACAGGTAACTGATAGCCCAGGCGAAGTACCGATAACTCTATACGTATATACTGTACCGGGACCACCATGGCAGGTATAGTAAAAGCCACCGGTAGCCACTACCGTGTCAAGAGGCACTCCGTTGGAGTCTATTTCGGTGGTTACCGGCAGGAAGTTTACATTATCACCTGCATCATATACGCAGTTGCTGTTATTGTCGGTATAGAACTGCACATGTCGGGTAAAGCAGAAGTTATAGGTAAGCGGATATGAAACTGAATCTATAGCACTGGTACCGCTATATAGGACATGCTTTATAGTATATGTGCCCGGAAAACTATAGTTGTGAGTCAGATAAGCAATTGGTACTCCCGGCGCTGCCAGTACTCCCGACAATGCACTGGTGCCATCTCCGAAATAGGTACGTATTGTACCTCCCGATGACATAGAACATGCTTTCATCTCAAAATTTACTGCCGAGCAGGATGTCCCCGATGGTAGCTCTGCCAGTACGCTGAGGTTGCCTGCGGTGCCTGCAGCACGGCATATGACGCCACTGTAAGCCGACTGTCCGCTGGATATACATACAAAATGGCACCTGTAGTATGGTCCGGGAGCACTGGCTGTAGGACATTCAGCTCCTGTAGCTCCTGCTATAATGCTCCATGTAGCGCCATCAGCACTCCACTCCCACTGCATCGTTACCCCAGCGCAGGAGTAACCAGTCAGGGTCAATGTATCGGCTGCACTACATACACTGTCATATACATATGTCCAGGCCGATGGCATGCCGGAGCATGGGGTAACTGAGCTGCAACTTCCGGTGACCAGTACAGTCATTTCGCGCTGGCTGGTGCCTACCAGCACCCCACCTCTGTATTCCCTTATGTTGTACACAACTACAGCCCGCTGTAGCGCATTAGGGAAAAAAGAAAGCTGGCCATCTGTATTATTGAAACTGTAAGTGCCTGCAGCCACCTTTATAGGGTTTGTTCCGGAAAGCGGAACACCCGGCCATGCATCGGCAGATACATAGGATACTGCACTGCCTATGCTGGTACAGGTAGTTGTAGCTGATGTGGCATCAATAAGAGCATATGCCAGTGCATCACCATCAGGGTCCGATGCCATTGGGTTGTAGTTATTATATTCGTTCAGGCAAAAGAAAGTAGATTGTGATACCAGCAGTGATGGGCTGGAGTTGTTATACCCGGCATTATTAAGTGTGTCGGTGAGCTGCATGGTTGTGCTACCGGCAGTGGCTATATTGGTAATCGCTGCAGCACGTCCGGCAGAGCTGGGACCATATGCACCATTAAATATAAACCTCCATACCGAAGATGTGTGTGGCAGCGTATAGGTAGCGCTGTATGTAAACTTCTTTATAGCAGGTGTAGTAGATGAAGGATTAACACACTGAGATACTACCCCCGAACACAATGGTGTAATTTCAGTATATTGTTGTCCGGGGAAAATACTAAATGAACAAAAAAAAGGAGGCAATAGCCTCCTCAATAAGTAAGTTTGTTAAGCACTACCAAAACAAACTACTCATGGGTAAAAGTACATTTTTTACCGGACAGCCGATTTTCAATCAACTGCTACAATTGTTACCCCGGCATATTGTTAATGATGTTTCTAAGCGTCATCAATCGGACAGGTATTACAAGCGGTTTAAGACCTATGAACATCTGGTCACAATGCTGTATACGAGCTTCCAGAAGTGTAAATCAATACGGGAAGTAATTACGGGAATGATGGCCTGTAGCACCCGCATTAATCACCTGGGAATAGGTTATATGCCTCGGCGAAGCACTTTATCTGAAGCAAACGCAAATAGGAATGAACAAGTGTTTGCAGATATATATCATCGCCTGTATTCAAGCTTTTATCCGGACAGCCGGGTTCTGAGTTCGCTGGAAAAACGATTGTTCATTTTTGATTCTACTACGATAAGCCTTTTCTCAGAAGTCATGCGCGGTAGTGGACAGATCCCTACGGGTAGACGCAAAGGTGGAGTCAAGGCTCATGTGCTGATAAATGCGAGTGAAGATGTTCCTCGTTTTGTTTGTCTGACGGAGGCCAAAGAAAATGATAATATTTTTCCAGCCATGCTCCATTTACCCAAGGATTCTATTGTGACATTTGACCGCATATATTATGGGTTTGCCCCTCTGATAAACTGGAACAACAACGGCGTCACATGGGTTACCCGAATGCACAGTTTATTGGCCTATACAGTTATACAGACAAAGTCAATAACTGAAGAGCAAAGGCTGCAAGGAATAGTTTGCGATCAAAATATTCTGGCTGGTGCTAAACAGAGAAAAGATAAGATGACAGCGCGAAGAATTGTTTATGAAGACCCCGCAACAAAAAAAGTACTTGTCTTTTTTACCAACAATACAGCAATGGCTGCCATTAATATCGCTGACATCTATAAACGCCGATGGCAGATAGAACTGCTATTCAAAAGACTAAAACAAAACTATCCGCTGAAGTACTTTTTAGGCGATAGCCCGAATGCAATTAAGATACAGATATGGTGTTCTCTGATTACAGACCTTTTAATAAAAGTTATAAAGGATAAAGTAAAGCGACACTGGTCATTTTCAAATATTGCCAGCATGATTCGCCTGCACCTGATGACCTATATAGATCTGCTGAAGTTTCTGCAAAACCCTGAAAAATCACTTACAGGCTATTCCAATCCCAACTTCGAAATTCAGCAATCGCTATTTCCAACTTAAAAGAGGGGGGGCTTGATTTTGCCATTAAATCCGAAAGCCCATTCTGATGCGGTTTTCGCGAGGTATTCTGCACGGTTCTGGATTTCCCCGGACAACAATAATTTCAGTACCTGCCGTAGGTGGTTCTATAGATAATGTGAGTGTAGTTACATAGGTGCCTCCATCATAAATACATATTTCAGGGGCACCGCTGGGCAATGTAGCAAATGCTCCTGCACTGGCAGGGCCGCAATCGCCATATAATGCAAGTGTTACTTTGTACGTGCTTCCGCTTACATGGGTGTAATAAAGGTCCCCACCCACAATATGGGACGCATACACAGATAGTGATGAAGTAAGGAGCAAAAAGAAAGCACAAAACAGGCGGAGACAGAAAACGGGATTAGATCTCATAAGGTTATTTTTAAGGTGAAATGATGAAAAAGACTACAGGTAATACTGAGATTTATGGCTGCAAGCTCATAAACGTCAGGCATACTGCAACTTATACTATCAAGAGACAATAATAGGTTTGCATTTCGTTGGGTAAATGTGAATATATTTTCACTTACAAATTCACGTTTTACCAATTTCGCTTTTAGCCTATTATCACTACATTTGCAGACCATATAACAAAACTGATTTTCATGGCTACAACAGCAGATATGCGCAATGGGCTTATTATTAAGCTTGATGGCAACCTTTATTCAGTAGTTGAGTTCGGGCAGAATAAAACCGCCCGTGCCGCTGCAAAAGTTTGGGCAAAGCTCAAAGGCGTAGACAATAACCGTACCATAGAACATACCTGGAACTCTGGTGACAATATCTTCCCTGTTCGCGTTGAGCGTCGCAACTACCAGTACCTCTACAAAGATGATACCGGCTTTAACCTGATGGACAATAACACCTTTGAGCAAATCGTTATTGGCGAGAATATGATTGACAGGCCTGAACTGTTCAAGGATGGTCAGGAGTGCTTTGTTGTTGTTAATACAGAAACAGAAACGCCTATGAGTGTGGAGCTTCCTCCTCACGTCGTTCTGCGCATTACTTATTCTGAACCAGGCCTTAAAGGAGATACTGCTACCCGTGCACTGAAAGCTGCTACAGTAGAAACAGGTGCTACGGTAATGGTTCCCCTATTTGTGGAAACAGATGAGCTAATTAAAATTGATACGAAAACCGGAAACTACGTAGAGCGTGTGAAAGAGTAGTTTTCACCACATTTTTCACCGTTTTTTCTGAAAATAGACTTACCTGAACCATTATTTTTTTTAACTTTCGGATAAAATCAATTACTCATGGAGTATAAACAAATACAAGAGCTTATTAAAACCGTAAATAAATCCGGTATTAGTGAGCTTAGCATAGAGCAGGGTGACTTTAAAATTACCATCAAACAGGAAATGAGTTCAGCTCAGCCTACATATGTGATGGCCCCCGCACCAGCACCCGTACAGATACCCGTTGCCGCCCCACACGCAGCCCCTGCTGAGGTTGCTGCGCCTGCTGCTGCAAAGCCAGCTGCTGATAATGCTGCAGCTGGTGTTACTATCAAATCTCCTATGATCGGAACTTTCTACAGAAGCCCATCGCCCGATAAGCCTGTGTTTGTAAACATAGGAGATGAGGTGAAGAAAGGCCAGAAGCTTTGCATCATTGAGGCTATGAAGCTGTTCAATGATATTGAAGCTGATATAGATTGCCGCATACTGAAAGTGCTTGTTGACGACTCTACTCCTGTAGAGTACGATCAGCCGCTTTTCCTGGTAGAGCCTCTCTAACTGAGTAAATATGTCCATGACAGAATGTCAAATACGGAAAGTGGCCTTTAGAAGGCCATTTTTCAATAAAAGCATATATTTTTATATCTATATAAAACTCTGAAAAAGTGTTCAAAAAGATACTGATTGCCAACCGTGGAGAAATAGCGCTACGCATTATCCGTACCTGTCGTGAGATGGGTATCCGTACTGTGGCTGTTTACTCTACTGCCGATAAAGAAAGTCTTCACGTCCGCTTTGCCGATGAGGCAGTTTGCATTGGCAAGCCTCAGAGCGCCGATTCTTACCTCAACATGCAGCACATAATGGCTGCCGCAGAAATTACTAATGCCGATGCGATACATCCGGGTTATGGCTTTCTGGCTGAAAACGCCACATTTGCTGAAATCTGCGCACAGTACAAAATCAAATTCATCGGTCCCACGCCTGATATGATCAGGTCTATGGGCGACAAGATAACCGCTAAGGAAACAATGATTAAGGCCGGTGTACCTGTAATACCCGGTTCTGAAGGTCTGCTGGAAAGTGTGGAAGAAGCCCGCAGCATAGCTGCTGAAATGGGCTATCCGGTCATCATTAAGGCTACTGCCGGTGGTGGTGGAAAGGGCATGAGGGTTATATGGGCAGAAAGTGAACTGGAAGATGCATATACTCTGGCCAAAGCGGAAGCACGTGCTTCATTTAAGAATGATGGCATATATATGGAGAAGTTTGTAGAAGAGCCCCGCCATATAGAAATCCAGGTAGCCGGCGACCAGTTTGGGAAAGTATGTCACCTCAGTGAGCGCGACTGCTCTATCCAGCGTCGTCATCAGAAACTGGTAGAAGAGTCGCCATCGCCGTTTATGACACCAGAGCTGCGCCAGCGTATGGGTGAGGCAGCTATCAAGGCGGCATCTGCTATCAACTATGAGAGTGTTGGTACCATTGAGTTTCTGGTAGATAAGCACCGCAACTTCTACTTCATGGAAATGAATACCCGTATTCAGGTAGAGCATGGTGTAACAGAAGAAGTAATCAGCTATGACCTTATCAAGGAACAGATAAAGATAGCTGCAGGCGTTCCCATCAGTGGCCGTAACTATGAGCCAAAGATACACGCTATAGAATGCCGTATTAATGCAGAAGACCCGTATAACGACTTCCGCCCATGTCCCGGCAGAATCACTACACTGCATACTCCAGGTGGTCATGGTGTACGTGTAGACTCGCATATATATGCAGGATACACTATCCCACCCTACTATGACTCTATGATTGCAAAAGTTATAGCTGTAGCACAAACCCGCGAGGAAGCTATAGATACTATGGAGCGTGCCCTGAGCGAGTATGTAATAGAAGGTGTAAAAACAACTATTCCGTTCCATCTGCAGCTTATGCGTAATGAAGACTTCAGGAAAGGCAACTTCACAACCAAGTTTATTGAAACATTCAAGCTTGTCTGAGACTGAAAAGTACAGGTAGCAGCTATTTATACAGCATGAACAAGACTATTCTTATTACCGGTGGCGCTGGCTTCATAGGCTCCCATGTAGTGCGCCTTTTTGTCAACTCTTATCCTGAATACAGGATAGTGAACCTTGACGCTCTTACCTATGCAGGTAACCTTGAAAACCTGACAGATATTCAGGATGCCCCGAACTATATATTTGAAAAGGCCGACATTACAGATGCCGCACACATTACCCGGCTTTTTGAGCAGTATAAGTTTGATGGTGTTATCCACCTGGCAGCAGAAAGCCATGTAGACCGCTCCATCATAGACCCTAACGCATTCATAATGACGAATGTAATGGGGACGGCCAATCTGCTCAATGCAGCCCGTACTCTTTGGAAAGATAACATGGACGGTAAGCGCTTCTATCATGTATCTACAGATGAGGTGTATGGCTCACTGGGAGAAGAAGGTTTCTTCCTGGAAACAACTCCATATGACCCACAGTCGCCCTACTCTGCATCAAAGGCAGCATCTGACCACCTTGTGCGGGCATACGGCAATACATATCACCTGCCATTTGTACTAACTAATTGCTCTAACAACTACGGGCCTAACCATTTTCCGGAAAAGCTGATACCATTGTTCATTAACAATATAGTGAACAAAAAGCCACTTCCCGTGTATGGCGATGGTAAATACACGCGCGACTGGCTTTATGTTATAGACCATGCCCGTGCTATTGATATGGTATTCCATAAAGGCAGAAACGGAGAAACTTACAACATAGGCGGCTTCAACGAATGGCAGAATATAGCGCTCGTTAAGCTCCTTTGTGAGAAAATGGATGCTAAACTGGGACGTAATCCCGGAGAATCGGCAGAGTTGATTACCTATATCAAAGACAGGCCAGGCCACGACCGCCGCTATGCTATTGATGCCAATAAAATCAATAAAGAGCTGGGCTGGTATCCTTCTGTTACCTTTGAAGAAGGTTTGAGTAAGACCATCGACTGGTATATGGACAATCAGGAATGGCTGGACCATGTCACCTCAGGCGACTATAAAAAGTATTACGAAACTCAATACACACACAGATAATGAAAGGTATTATTCTCGCAGGCGGTTCCGGTACACGTCTTTACCCACTCACCATAGCTGTGAGCAAGCAGCTGATGCCGGTTTACGATAAGCCGATGATTTACTATCCGTTATCTACGCTTATGCTTGCAGGCATCCGTGAAATACTGATAATCACTACCCCTGAAGACCAGGTAGCATTTAAAAAGCTGTTGGGCGATGGCAGCCAGATTGGCTGCCGGTTTGAATATGTGGTACAGCCTAAACCAGAGGGTCTTGCACAGGCATTTATCCTCGGTGCAGACTTTATTGGGAATGACCCTGCGGCACTTGTTCTGGGCGACAATATCTTCTATGGTTCCGGTATGGGTACACTCCTGAAGAATAAAGTAAACCCCGATGGAGCCGTCGTATTTGCATATCAGGTACATGACCCTGAGCGCTATGGTGTAGTAGAGTTCGATAAGAGTTTTAAAGTACTGAGCATAGAAGAGAAACCAGTAAAGCCCAAGTCAAACTATGCAGTTCCAGGCCTGTATTTCTATGACAATGATGTGGTATCAATAGCTAAGTCTATTAAGCCATCACCAAGGGGCGAACTGGAAATAACAGATGTAAACCGCGTATATCTGGAAAAGGGCAAGCTGGAAGTGGGTGTGCTGGATCGTGGTACAGCATGGCTGGATACAGGTACATTCGACTCACTTATAGAGGCTGGCGAGTTTATAGAGGTCATTGAAAAACGTCAGGGCCTGAAAATAGGTTGTATAGAAGAGATTGCTTACCGCAATGGCTGGATAAGTGATGAGCATATGGAGAAACTGTCTGCTACCTACTTCAAAAGCGGGTATGGCATCTATCTGAAGAAATTGATTGGTAATATCTGAAAATAAAGCTGATACAGGTCTTTTTTTGATATCCGGTTTATTCCGGCACGTATCGGTACATATACAAATGTCTGCAACAGGCTTTCTCTCCCGTATCTCACTGGTTCTTACCTGTGCGCTTGCAGCGTGCGGTAAAAAAGAACAGCCTATTGAACCATTTGTATCTGCCACTGCGGGTAGCTTTAAGTTCTACTCATCTGGGCAGATGGTGACAAATGCAAAAACTACGGTTGGCCCCACTACTTCAATGCTCATTCAGGCAGTAATGCCCGGTAGTGGGGCTACCCTTACTTTATGGATTAAAAATTACTCCGGCGCTCTGGATACAATTAGCATTGATAGTTTACATGCCGCCGCTACCTGGCTACCCCCTACTCCAAGTATAGAAACCCGCTCTGTGTCCGGTACACTGATTATTACAGAGTCGACACCCGCCTACAAAGGAATTTTCAATTTTATCTGCTCAGATACCACACGGGTTCAGGGCGAGTTTAAAGTGCCACCCAGATAAAAGGCGTTTACCCTTTCTTTCTTAGTGTTAAGTTTATAGCATCAGTTACGCTATTATGTATATCAGAACAAGCAACTGATAACATTTCTTTGCCAAACATAATGGCACCTCCTTAACTTTGATAAAAAACGATACACATGTCACAGGCTCCCGTTCCTCAGAATGAGATGGACAGGCTTCTCGCATTCTCTGATCTGAATATTGATGTCTCATCTTTTACCAATAACTATAAAGATCTGGCAAGGCTGGCAGCTAAAATTGCCGGCACTGAAATATCACTTGTCAATCTCATAGACTCATACACTCAGTGGACGGTCTCTACATTTGGTCTTGAGATAGAGCAGATGCCCCGGGAAGATTCTGTTTGCCAGTACACCATTATGGGCGATGGCAGCTTTGAGATAAACGACCTTTCTGCTGACAGCAGATTCTTTGATAAATTTTATGTTACAGACAATCCCCATCTCCGTTATTACTGGGGTATTCCGCTACGCATACAGGACTATAATCTGGGAGCGCTCTGCGTGCTGGACAAAAGCAAGCGCGAAATAACTCCTGAAAAAGCTGAAATGCTTGTCCTTATAGCCGAGGAAATTGTTACAAGACTCAAAGTTCAGAAACATATAGAGGCATTGCATAGCAATCTCAGTGACATGAAATCTACCCAGAACAAGATTCTGCATGACATTCGTGGACCTATTGGCGGCATCATAGGCCTTGCAGAGATTATTGGGGAGCAGGGCGAAGAGAATAAGCTGGAGGAAGTGCTTGAGTTCATTCAGCTCATACAGAAAGGCGGTCGCTCTGTACTGGAACTGGCAGATGAGATACTGGAAAACGATAAAAAGCGGAATACAGATGTAAAGCCTAATGAGCTGACACTGGTAATGTTCCGCGAAAAACTGGAAAAGCTTTACAGCCCGCAGGCCAGGAGTAAGAATATACTTTTCATTATCAAAACCAATAGGGACACGGAAGAAGTAGTATTCCCCAATAGCAAGCTGATGCAGATAGCAGGAAACCTTATTTCCAATGCTATGAAGTTTACACCACGTTTCGGAAATGTTACTGTAGACCTCAGTTTGCATGTAGATGCTGAAAACAATAGCAAAACCCTCACTATCGCAGTCTCTGATACAGGTACTGGTATTACTGCAGACAGAATAGCCACGCTCCTTGACGAAAACACTCAGTCCACGGATGGTACAGATGGAGAAAAAGGATTCGGATTCGGGCTGGCATTGGTTAAGCACCTTATAAAGGGACTTGGAGGCAGCCTAGCTATCATATCTGAAGAGAACGCAGGAGCCAGATTTACCGTTACTATTCCTTATGCATATAAGTGAGTATTTTCTGTATCTCATTCATAAGTAATATTATCATCCGGCATGATGCAGGTGTTATATTCATTTTGCACTTACAATAAACTATTTTTGCAGCCATGCAAGCAACACTTAGCGAACAGGAACTGGTGCGCCGCGAAAAGCTGGCCGAACTGGAGGCTATGGGCATAGACCCATACCCCGCCCCATTATATGACATTACACACACGGCAAGCGATATAAAACAGCATTACTCTGAGGAGACTGCTGCTGATTTTCAGAGTGTATCTCTGGCGGGCCGTATCATGAGCCGCCGCGATATGGGTAAGGCAAACTTTGCCGTATTGCAGGATAGCACAGGACGTATTCAGGTATATGTGAAACGCGATGATATCTGTCCCGGCGAAGACAAGTCTCTGTTTGATGTACTCTGGAAAAAGTTGCTGGACATAGGAGATATCGTTGGCGTTAAGGGATATGTGTTTACTACCCGTACCGGTGAGATATCTATTCATGTTACATCTTTCACGCTGTTATCAAAAGCCCTTCGTCCGCTACCAATAGTTAAGGAAAAAGACGGCGAGCAATTTGATGCGGTTACCGATCTGGAATTCAAATATCGTCAGCGCTATGCCGACCTTATTGTTAACCCCGAGGTAAGGGATACTTTCGTCAGAATTACAAAGATGAAGAATGCTATCCGCTCTTTCCTCAATGAGCGTGGCGCACTGGAGGTAGATACACCCGTGCTGCAAAGCATACCCGGTGGTGCCGCTGCAAGGCCGTTCATTACGCATCATAATGCGCTGGATATGCCTCTGTACCTGCGTATTGCCAATGAGCTCTACCTGAAGCGCCTCATAGTAGGTGGCTTCAACTGGGTGTATGAGTTCAGCCGAAACTTCCGCAATGAGGGGATGGACCGCACGCACAACCCCGAATTTACTATTCTGGAATTCTATGTTGCATATAAAGACTATCTGTGGATGATGGAAACCACAGAGCAGTTACTGGAGCAGACCGCCATTGCTACCAACGGAAGTACCGCTACATCTGTAAATGGTGTATCTGTAGACTTTAAGGCACCGTATGCCCGTGTCACCATATATGATGCCATAAAAGAGCATACAGGTACTGATATCAGCAATATGGATGAAGACGGATTGCGTACACTATGCAAGCAACTGCAGATAGAAGTAGACCCGTCTATGGGACGTGGCAAACTCATTGATGAGATTTTTGGCGCAAAGTGTGAGCATCATTACATACAGCCTACGTTCATTACAGACTACCCTGTGGAGATGAGCCCGCTTACCAAAAAGCACCGCAGTAAAGCAGGACTGGTAGAGCGTTTTGAGCTGATAATAAACGGTAAGGAAATTGCTAATGCCTATAGTGAGCTGAATGACCCTATCGATCAGCGTCAGCGTTTCGAAGACCAGCTAAAGCTTATGGAGCGCGGCGATGATGAAGCCATGTTTATAGATAATGACTTCCTGCGTGCACTGGAGTATGGCATGCCACCTACTGCAGGTATAGGGTTTGGTATAGAACGTCTTGCCATGCTGCTTACCGGCAATGTTTCTATTCAGGATGTACTGTTCTTCCCCCAGATGCGGCCGGAGGTAAAATCATGATAATAATACACAGGCATATAGCAAAGGTCATGTGGGTAGTGATAATGTTCGCTGCTCACACGACCTTTGCTCAGTCATATACAGAAGAGATAGCGGCATGGCGTAAAAATTACCTGGAAGAGCTACATGCCGAAAAGCGTCAGCCGGTTAAGCCAAATCAGTTTTCGCGTATATCCTTCTACCCTGCCAATGCTACCTATAAGGTTGTAGCAACAGTAAAGGAAACGCCCGGCAGCAAGCCGTTTATGATACCTACACATAGCGGCAAACAAAAGCCATTCAGAGAATATGCTACATTGTCATTCACGCTCAATGGACAAGAGTTAACATTGCATGCCTATCAGAGCGTAGATCTTCTCAGAGATTCTGTTTCCGGTAGCTACCTGTTTATTCCTTTCCGGGATTATACTAACTATGATGAAACCTATGGTGGTGGCAGATATATAGATATCCCGGTTACAGATATCAGAGATGGGAAAGTAACACTGGATTTCAACAAATGCTACAATCCATACTGTGCTTATTCCGATGGATTTAACTGCCCTATACCTCCCGATGAAAATGTACTGGCCGTAGAGATAAAGGCAGGCGAAAAGAACTTCATTCACTAAACAACTACAGATATGAACGTAAAAGAACTTTTTGAGCAGGCAGTAACTAACAGCAAACAAATTACATCACGTCCTGACAATGACACACTGCTGAAGCTGTACAGCCTTTATAAACAGGCCACCGAAGGCAATGCCCCGGCTGAAGGCCCTACCAACCCGTTTGATTTTGTAGCCAAAGCAAAGCATAATGCATGGACTGCACTCGATGGGCTGGATGCAGAAGCAGCTATGCAGCAGTACATAGACCTTGTCAATTCATTACGCGGTTAATAACCATTCGGTTATCCTTATAAAACGAACAGGCGGGAGCATTACTCCCGCCTGTTTACATGTTGTACACATTTTAAGTGCTTATCTCACTTCAAAATTAGCCAGTGAAATAAACTCATTGATGCGGCAGCTGATATCTTCAGCATTGATTTCTTTGAGACGTGTAGGTCCGAATTTCTCTACACAGTACGATGCCATTGCCGATCCGGCTATGATACCCGCTTTCATGCTCTCAAATGAGATGTCATTGATACGTGCCAGATAGCCTATGAATCCACCGGCAAATGTATCACCGGCACCAGTCGGGTCAAATACATCTTCCAGCGGCAGCGCAGGGGCAGAGAATATAGACTCATTATAGAACAGCAGTGCACCATGTTCACCTTTTTTGATGATGATATATTTAGGTCCCATCTGCTGTATTTTCTTAGCAGCTTTTACCAGAGAGTATTCACCACTCAGCTGGCGTGCTTCACTGTCATTCACCATCAGCAGATCCACCTTGGCCAGTACCTTGCGCAGGTCGTCCATGGCTATATCCATCCAGAAGTTCATGGTATCCATGATTACCAGTTTAGGACGGTTCTGCAGCTGGTCCAGTACACTCATCTGTACAGCAGGCGCCAGGTTACCCAGCATCACATACTCAGCATTCTGATAGCTGGCCGGAATCTTAGGGTCAAAGCGGGCCAGTACATTCAGGTCGGTAACCAGCGTGTCGCGGGTATTCATATCCATATGATACCTGCCACTCCAGAAAAAGCTTTTCTCATCAGGTACTATTTCCACACCTTCCAGCGCTACACCGCGCGACGACAGTGCTTCCATTTCTTCCTCAGGGAAATCTCCACCCACTATAGACACCTGATAGATGGGGGTTGTAAAGTTCGAAGCTGCAAGAGCTGCATACGTAGCAGAGCCGCCCACAATGCGGTCTACCTTACCAAATGGTGTTTCCAGGGCATCAAAAGCCATGGTACCTACTATAAGTAATGACATTACAATAAAATTTTGTGCAAATGTAATAGATAACTTTCAGGAACTTAAATCCATCGTACAGTATTGATACCTGCGTTGCAGTATCGTTAATTCTGATACGCATATTAAGGATGGAAAGCCAATACTGTTGATATTTGCAGTCGTTTATGGGTATTATTGGTAATGCCCGGCAGTAACAGACAGCGTAATGAAGATAGGAATTGTATGTTATCCCACATTTGGTGGTTCTGGTGTCCTGGCTACAGAATTAGGTATTGCATTATCCGACAAAGGATATGAAGTTCATTTTATCACTTATGAACAACCCGTCCGGCTCAATCAGAGCTTTCATCCAAACCTTTATTTCCATGAGGTAAAGGTGCCTACCTACCCTCTTTTTGACTTTCCACCCTATGAAACTGCACTGGCCAGCACAATGGCTCACGTTATTACTAATCAGAAGCTGGATATCCTGCATCTGCACTACGCCATTCCCCACGCATCTGCGGCTTACTTTGCGCGACAGATACTGCGTAAGACGGGGCAGGATATTCCATTTATTACTACGCTTCACGGCACCGATATTACGCTTGTAGGTCGTGATGCCACCTATGCGCCGGTAGTTGCATTCTCCATCAATGAGTCTGATGCTATTACGGCTGTATCTGATAATCTGCGGGAGGAAACGCTGCGCTCATTCAATATAGAAAAGGAAATACATGTCATTCACAACTTTGTGGATGTAAAACGTTTTCACCAGTCCGATAAGAATCACTTCAAGCAGATGCTGGCGCCTGAAGGAGAGCGCATTCTGGCACACGTTTCTAACTTCCGTACAGTAAAACGTGTACCCGATGTGGTGAATATATTTGCCGAAGTGAAAAAGAGTATCCCGGCCAAGCTACTGATGATAGGTGATGGCCCTGAGCGCCAGACCGTAGAAGAGCTGGCACGCAGTATGGGACTTTATAACGACATCCGCTTCCTGGGCAAGCAGGAGCAGATCAGTGAAATACTGAGCATAGCCGATCTGTTTATCCTCCCGTCTGCCACAGAAAGCTTTGGTCTTTCTGCCCTGGAGGCCATGGCCTGTGGTGTACCCGTCATTTCTACAAATGCAGGTGGCCTGCCTGAAATCAATATACAGGGCAAGACCGGCTTCATGTCAGAAGTAGGTAATACCAGCGATATGGCAGCCAATGCGTTGAAAATCCTTTCAGACGATAACACCCTGCATCATTTCAAAAAAGCTGCTCTGGCTCAGGCGCGCCGCTTTGAAAAGCAGCACATCATTCCGCAGTACGAGCAGCTGTATAAAGATGTAGTAGCAGGTTACAAACGCTCCTGATTGCCCCTCTGTTGTTATTTTGAATGTTAACATGACCAATATCATGTAGTTACATGATATTTTATGCGCGTTAATATCACTGGTCATGCTTACATTCGCACGCTTCAGGTAAGGGACTGTTGTTAACAGCCCCTTTATTGTGCATACTAAGGGGAAATTGTAGATGATTGAAAAAACGGATATCAGAGACCTCAGATATAACCTGTTGCTCAACTCCGACGACTATATTCTGATAATAGGAGCTGACCGTAAAAAAAAGCTGGTAAATAAGGCTTACCTGGACTTATGGCGGTCTTCAGAAGAAGACCAGATAGGCCAGGATTATACACATGGTTTTGCTGAAGATCGTGCACGGTGGTATGAAAGTCAGATTCAGTCTATGACGCCACAAGCCCCCTCTGTTTCTTTCACTATAAAGTCGGGCCCTGAAAACTATAAAGAATGGGTTCAATGGAAAGCTACAGGTCTGTTCGATGCCGATGGTTGCCTGGTAGAAGTAATGGTCGTAGGCAGAAATGTCAATGACACTATAGAGATAAAACAGGACAGGGAAAAGCTTTTCAATACACTCACTGCATTTAAAACAGCTATCGACTCTCACATTATCTGTACCATTACTGATGAAAAAGGAGTTATCAACTATGCCAATCGTAATTTCTGTGCCATTTCAAAATACACACAACGGGAGATTCACGGCAAGACACATAATATAGTTAATTCCGGCCATCACCCCCGTGCATTTTTTGCCAACATGTGGCGGACAATCGCTTCCGGAAGAATGTGGACCGGCGAGATAAAAAATGTTGCTAAGGATGGCAGTATATATTGGGTAAACTCAGTTATTATCCCCATCAAAGATACCCGCAAGCATATAACCGGTTACCTGTCACTCCGGGTGCTCATCAATAAGCAAAAGGAGATGGAGGAAGACCGGAAAATGTATCAGAAATCGCTGGAACAGATGCTGTTCATGGTTTCACATGAGATACGCAGGCCTATTGCCACACTACAAGGGCTGTTGTATCTGCTTCGCGAAGAGCAGCCTGCAGACCCTACAGCATATCAGGAGTATATCTCTTATCTTATTGAGACCGCCGGGGAGCTTAACGATTACTCTTACAAGCTAAATGACTATCTGGAGCAGCACGTAACCCGCGAGCCGCTATCCATTTCTCGGATACGGGAAGAAGCCTAGTAGCACTACCCCACTCCGGTTTCCTGGTAATCTTAGTTAATCAGCTGGTCTATTGTTTTTGCCAGTTTATGGTCCCGTTCAGTTACCGTATTTCCTGCATCGTGGCTGCACAGCCATATCTCCACAGTATTCCAGGTATTGGTCCATGTAGGGTGATGGTCCTGCTTTTCTGCCGCCAGTGCTACCCTTGTCATAAAGGCAAATGCCTCACTGAAATTCTTAAATGAAAACTTCCGGTATAGCTTATTGTCTGTTTCCTGCCACATAATAGACGTTTAGTCTTAAAGGTAACATCATTTGTATTATGGCGTGTGCATGATGTTTACAGTAATCTGTATCACAGCTTTAACAGGCATCAATCTTTATACCATACACGAAACTTCACTTTACCGGCATACTCTCGTACCTTTGCGCCGCAAACAATACAAAAACACAATACATACGCTTTTATGGAATTCAGAATTGAGAAAGACACAATGGGCGAAGTGAAAGTGCCCGTTAATGCCTATTATGGCGCGCAGACACAGCGCTCTATCGAAAACTTCAAGATAGCTCAGGACATCAACCGCATGCCTAAGGAAATCATTCAGGCATTTGCGTATCTGAAGAAAGCAGCAGCCATCACTAACAGTGAGCTGGGTGTACTCCCTGCAGAAAAGTCTGCGCTTATAGGTAAGGTGTGTGATGAGATACTGGAAGGTAAGCTCGACAATGAATTCCCCCTCGTAGTGTGGCAGACCGGCTCTGGTACACAGAGCAACATGAATGTGAATGAGGTGGTAGCCTACCGCGCTCACGTTATGAATGGCGGCCAGCTTACCGACAAGGATAAGTTTGTACACCCAAACGATGATGTGAATAAATCACAGTCGTCTAATGATACTTTCCCTACGGCCATGCACATTGCAGCATATAAAATGCTCATTGATGTAACTATCCCGGGTATCACTAAGCTGCGCAATACCCTTGCTGCAAAGTCAAAGGAATTCATGCATGTGGTGAAGATAGGTCGTACCCATTTTATGGATGCTACCCCACTCACCGTTGGTCAGGAACTGAGCGGTTACGTTTCTCAGCTGGATCACGGTCTGCGTGCTATCAATAACAGCCTTGCTCACCTTAGCGAGCTGGCGCTGGGTGGCACTGCCGTAGGTACGGGCATCAATACGCCTAAAGGTTATGCTGTAAAAGTAGCAGAGAATATAGCGCAGCTTACCGGTCTGCCTTTCGTTACTGCCGAAAATAAGTTCGAAAGCCTTGCTGCTCACGATGCCATTGTAGAGGCACACGGTGCGCTTAAAACAGTTGCCGTTAGCCTTATGAAGATAGCTAACGATATCCGTATGCTCAGCTCCGGTCCACGCTCTGGTATAGGAGAGCTTTACATCCCTGACAATGAGCCGGGCTCATCTATCATGCCAGGTAAGGTTAACCCTACACAGTGCGAGGCGCTTACTATGATTGCCGCACAGGTTATGGGCAATGATGTGGCTATCAGCATAGGTGGCAGCAATGGCCATTTTGAGCTTAACGTGTTTAAGCCGGTAATGATTTATAACTTCCTGCACAGTGCGCGCCTCATAGGTGAGGGTTGTGTTTCATTCAATGATAAGTGTGCAGAGGGGCTGCGTCCACTGGAAGATAACATCCGAAAGCATGTGAATAACTCACTGATGCTGGTTACCTCACTCAATACAAAGATTGGTTACTACAAAGCTGCCGAAATAGCACAGACGGCACACAAGCAGGGCAAAACGCTGAAAGAGACTGCTATAG
This sequence comes from Bacteroidia bacterium, assembly GCA_030427635.1. GTDB lineage: Bacteria > Bacteroidota > Bacteroidia > Chitinophagales > Chitinophagaceae > Nemorincola. The sequence continues at coordinate 252,296 of JAUIBA010000001.1, read as the reverse complement.
AGCTGGGGTATGTTTCTGCCGAGGATTTTGACAATTGGGTAAACCCTGCCGATATGGTGGGCGAAATCAACGGATAACCATAACCGCACATAAGTATTTATAAGCCGCCGCTACCCTTTCCGGTAGCGGCGGTTATATTTATACACAGGCATCCTTCCCGGCACGCAGTTACTTAAGTGCAATATTTATATGTGTTTATTACGCACACCACATTATATTTTTGGTATTTCCCACCAAAACTCCTGACCAACGTATTAACTTTACGAACGAAATAAAATATACGATATACTTGTTATGTCGTTGATTAACCTGAAAATATTTATCTATGAGAGCAGGTTTATACAAGCTGTGTATTATCACTATCGCACTTGCTGTTTTGCCCCGGCTGTCCGTGGCACAGTGTTTTGTATGGAATAATGAGGGTACTCCCGGCTTCTCGGCTGGTGGGGCATTATTTACATCCATCGCATCCGATCCATCATCCGGCACGCCATATATAGCATATATGGACGAAAATGCAGGATTCAAAGCTACAGTAAAGAAGTTCACATCCGGTGTCTGGGCCGATGTAGGTCTGGCAGGCTTCTCTGCCGCCCGTGCCGACTATACTTCCATTGCTGTAAACAACTTCGGCAATCCATATGTAGTATATATGGACGAAAATGCGCTCTATCAGGCCACAGTTAAAAAGTTCAATGGTACCTTCTGGGAAAACATAGGTATTCCGGGCTTCTCTGCCGGGAAGGCAGAGAAAACCAGTATTGCACTTGATGCCTCAGGGACACCATATGTCTCATTTATTGACTGGGGCAACAGCAAGAAGGCTACCGTTATGAAGTTTGACGGTGCTACATGGGTCAATGTAGGTACTGCTGGTTTTTCTGCCGATGAGGTTACAGATATAAAACTGGCTATAAACAGTGCTGGTGTACCCTATGTCGTGTTTCAGGACTGGGACAACAGTAACAAGGCTACCGTTATGAGGTTCAATGGTACATCATGGGTTGTAGTAGGTGTACCTGGTTTTTCTGACGGGCAGGCGGCCTATACATCTATCGCATTCTCTAACGATACGCCATTCGTTGTATTCTCCGACTGGACCAACGGCCGCAGAGCTACTGCAATGAAGTTCGACGGGCTGGCATGGGTAGCAGCAGGCACACCGGGCATTTCTCCTGACCGTGCCGACTTTACCGAAATTGTATCAGATGCCGGTGGCGGGCTCTATATCAGCTATGTAGACTGGTTTGCAGGTGATGAAGCTACTGTGGTAAAATATACCGCTGGCAACTGGTCTTTGGTAGGTGCCGCCAACTTCTCTACCGGCTCCACTTCTAACAATACTATCTCTGCCTCACCTAACGGCACCATATACACTGCCTATACCGATGGCGATGTAGGTGGTCACGCCACTGTAATGAAGTTCAATAATAATATTGCACCCGTTACAGGTACTTTTACGGTATGTACCGGCAGCACTACTACCCTCAGCGATTTTGTAGCTGGCGGCACATGGAGCAGCAGTAACAATACCATAGCCTCCGTAGGCAGCGCCACAGGTGTTGTTACCGGAAACGCTCCGGGTACGGCTACTATTACTTATACACATTCAGGCTCATGCGGTGTAGTAAGCGCTACTGCAGTTGTTACCGTCAATGGCGGAGCAGGCAGTATTACCGGCTCACTGGTAGTTTGTACAGGCGCTACCACTACCCTGTCTATTGCCTCTACCGGCGGCTCATGGACCAGCAGTACCCCATCAGTTGCAGGCATTGGTCCGCTTACAGGTGTGGTTACAGGTGTGGCTGCGGGTACTACTGTTATTTCCTATGTATCATCTGTTGGGTGCAGTGCCTCTGCAATAGTTACAGCATCCTCCACACCGGCATTTATCACCGGCCCGCTTACTCTATGTGCAGGCACTATTGGCACGCTCAACTGTGTTACGGCAGGCGGCACATGGAGCAGTGATAACTTATCAGTCGCCACTATCAGCAGCACTGGTGTAGTCTCTGCCGGTGTTACGGGCACCAGTGTCATTTCTTATACTATGCCAGGTGGCTGTTATCGGTCAGCTACCCTTACCGTGTCACCTAATCCCCCCACTATCACGGGTACACCTGTTGTTTGTGCTACCAGTAGCACCACTCTTGCCAATGCAAACCCCGGCGGCATCTGGAGCACCAGCAATGCATCCGTTGCATCCGTTGTTTCTACCACCGGCGTAGTAGTGGGTGTTGCAGCAGGCACTGCCAATATATCATACTACCACGGTGGCTGCTATGCCTCTATAGTAGTTACGGTCAATACTATGCCTACTAATATCATAGGCGCTACATCGGCCTGTGTAGGTAGTACTGCGGCGCTGTCCAGTACACCATCAGGTGGCACATGGAGCAGCAGCGACGTTGCTATGGCTACCGTCTCTGCATCGGGTGTGGTTACGGGTGTAGCTATCGGCAACCCTGTCATTACTTATGGCTTTCCTACAGGGTGCTACAGAGTGCTGCATTTTAGTGTAGGTCCTGCACCAGGTGTTATTTCCGGCAGTGCATCTGTTTGTGAAGATGCATCCACTACACTGGTTTGCTCACCTGCCGGGGGTATATGGAGTAGCGGTAGTGCCAGTGCCACTATAGGCACATCATCCGGCATAGTTACCGGTGTCACTGCCGGCACTGCTGATATTACTTATTCTCTGGGTGCTGGCTGCCAGTCATATGCCACCGTCACAGTACAGGCGTCACCTGCAGTCATTGCCGGCCCATCCAATGTATGCACAGGCTCCGGCATCACCCTCACCAGCTCGGCAGGGGGTACCTGGAGCAGCTTTAATCCGCTTATTGCTTCAGTAGATCCAGCATCAGGTGTTGTAACTGGCATGGTACCCGGGGCTACTTATATCAGCTATACATACTCATCCGGCTGCCACCGTACCAAAGTAGTAACGGTTGTAGCTACACCGGCAGCAGCTACCATTACCGGAACCTCATCTTTATGTGTAGCTGCCAGCGCATCACTTTCTGCCAGCGAGCCGGGCGGTATCTGGAGCATTACTACCGGCCGGGCCTCTGTGTCCACATCGGGTATTGCCACAGGTGTAGCCGGTGGTCCTGATACGGTTAAGTATAGTATCCCATCAGTATGTGGGCTCATCACATCCACACATCCGGTTACCGTCAATGCATTACCCTCAGCAGGCGCTATTGCCGGGGGCAGCGACCTTTGTGTGGGCCAGACCATGACACTTACAGCTACCGTAGCCGGTGGCACATGGAACAGCAGCAATATCGTTGTGGCAGTCGTTTCTCCCGACGGTGTTGTTTCCGGCATAGTGGCGGGTACTGCTACTATCCGTTACCGTGTGTCTAATGCCTGCGGTGCCGATACTGCTTTTGCCGATATTACGGTCAATCCTCTGCCCGCAGCAGGTACTGTTTCCGGTAGCGACTCTGCCTGCCCCGGCGATATCGTAGATTTTGCCAGCACTTTAACCGGCGGCACATGGAGTACCTCAGATGCTGCTATTGCTACCATCAGCGCTACCGGCAATGTTACTGCGGTAGCGTCAGGAGCCGTAACCGTGAGCTATATCGTTACCAATGTCTGTGGTGCCGATACTGCTACTGCTTCATTGTTCATCCGTACTACTGAAGCCTGCGAACCAGCATCTGTTACATCAGTAGATGCTGTTAGTGTCAGCATATTCCCCAACCCCAGCAAGGGTACGCTGCATATAGCTACTCCGGAGGCGGGTATATTGTCTGTCAGCACCATTGATGGCCGCGAAGTAGCCCGATTTGATATCAGCACACCTGCGACCTCTGTTACCCTGCCAGACATGGCATCAGGATTTTATATGTGTCGGTTCACAGGGGTATCAGGTGCTGCAAAAGTTGTGCGTCTGGTATATGAGCGGTAGATGAGGCAAGCGCAAACTTGCTTATTTTGCAGCCATGTACGATAAGCAGGACGAAAAGCGCCTTTATGAACAGGCCATATATTTACTGAATGCCGATGCTTCCGATGCTGCAACCACTGTAGCGCAGCTCAGGGATTGTATCAATTATGCCGATTGGAAGTACTACGTACTCAGTGAGCCGGTACTGGCCGATGTGGAATATGACGCACTTTTCCGTAAGCTGAAAGAGCTGGAACATGCACACCCTCAGCTGCTCACGCCCGACTCTCCCACACAGCGTGTAGCTATGGGACTCAGCGAGCGTTTTCCTGCGGTGAGCCATCTCGTGCCCATGCTCAGCCTGGATAATACCTATAATGCTGAAGACCTGCTGGACTGGGACCGCAAGTGCCGTGAGCTGGCCGGTACCGATGATATTACGTACTGCATAGAGCCTAAGTATGATGGTGCCAGTGTATCTGTCATTTATGAAGATGACCACCTTACCCGTGGCGCTACCCGTGGCGATGGTGTAATGGGCGAAGATGTTACCGTGAATGTAAAGCAGATTCGCGCTATTCCGCTATCTGCAAAGCTCGCAGCGTATGGCATAAAGCAGATGGAGATACGCGGCGAAATAGTTATTCATAAAAAGGTATTTGAAGCATATAACGAGCGGCGCATAGATCAGGGGCTGGAACCACTGGCCAATCCCCGCAATGCCGCATCAGGCACACTACGCATACTGGACCCATCCGAAGTACGTAAGCGTGGACTCAACGCCATCCTGTATAGTATCAGCGACTACACATTACTGCCCGGTGCTGAGCGTCCCGACGAGTTAAGTACACATTACAAATCATTGCAGTGGCTGTACAGCCTGGGCTTCCCTGCCCCGGCACGGGAGATGAAGGTATGCACCCACATTCAGGAGGTTATCAGCTACTGCACAGAGTTTGAAGCCCGCCGCGACGATTTGCCATTTGAGGTAGATGGTCTGGTTATTAAAGTCAATGACTTTGCACTACAGGACAAAATGGGTATGACCTCTCACCATCCGCGCTGGGCTGTTGCCTATAAGTTCAAAGCCCGTCAGGCCGAAAGCGTTCTGCGTCGTGTGGAGTTTCAGGTGGGTCGTGTAGGCTCGGTAACACCTGTTGCCAAGATAGACCCTGTACCCATAGGTGGCGTTACCGTGTCATCCATTTCACTCTTCAATGAAGATGTCATAAAGGCAAAAGACCTTCATATAGGCGATACGGTAATTGTAGAGCGTGCAGGAGATGTCATACCCTACATTGTACGGTCCATGCCCGAAAAGCGTACCGGCAATGAGGAGCCGATTATATTCCCCACGCATTGCCCTGCCTGTAGCAGTCTGCTGGAGAAACAGCAGGACGAGGCCGCATGGCGCTGCATCAATGCCACATGTCCCGTACAGGTAGTAGAGCGTATTATACACTTTGCCAGCAAAGATGCTATGGATATCCGCAGTATGGGCGGTGCTAATGTGCAGAAGTTTCACGATGCCGGCCTCCTGCCCGATATTCCGGGCATGTACAGCATAGAGTGGGATAAAGTGAAAGGTATGGAAGGCTTTGGCGAAAAGTCGGTGAGCAATCTGCAGCAGGCCATAGAGCAGTCAAAGAAACAACCGCTCAACAGGGTCATCTATGGCATGGGTATCCGCTATGTGGGTGAAACCACTGCCAAAACACTGGCGGCTGCAGTATCTCACATTAGCGACTTTTACAATTGGGATGTAGAGAAACTGGCCACACTTTCCGATGTAGGCCCCAAAGTAGCCACCTCTGTTGCAGACTTCTTTGCACGCCCCGAAAACCGGAATATGATAGATAAGCTGGCGGCTGCCGGTGTAAATCTCACTAACGACCACAAGGCACAGCAGGCCGCTGCCGATGGCATACTGGCAGGAAAAACATTCCTGTTCACCGGCACACTCAGCCGCTTTAAGCGCAGCGATGCCGAGGCGCTGGTAGAGTCAAAAGGAGGTGTGCTGCTCAGTGGTGTCAGCAGCAAGCTCAATTATCTGGTAGTAGGTGCCGATGCCGGCTCCAAGCTGGAGAAAGCTAAGAAACTGGGCAGCGTCAGCATCCTCTCAGAAGAGGAGTTTATGACCCTCACAGGTATGGAGTAGTAAGCAGTAATGATATCATAAACTTTGCCCGCTATCAGTGGGCAAAGTCTGTATCAAAGTTAGTCATACGCTCTATAGGCGGGTTAAAGTAGCCATACTTTACATCCGGAAACTCTTCGTGTATCAGATCCATCATCTGCTTTATACCCATGCACTCACCGGTATCTACTACACCTATTTTACCCAGATACCAGTCAGGGTCTATATTGAAGTTGCGCCACTGTATCATACTCAGCCCTGTTTCTGATATCAGCTCCCGCAGTGCCTCATATTCATCTATATTATCCGTCATGCCGGGGAAGGTAAAGTAGTTGATAGACGACCACCCACCATATCTGCGCACCACCTTCAGGCTTTCTATCAGGTCTTCAAACTTATAGTTATTAGGCTGATAATAGCGGGTATAGATATCTGCACGGGCCGAGTTCAGACTCACCCTTATACTGTCCAGGCCGGCCTTCATCAGTTCTTCTACCGCAGCGGGCTTGCTGCCATTGGTATTGATGTTGATACTGCCTTTGGACGTATGCTTGCGCATTTCTATGATAGACTCTTTTATAGTCTCCCACATGAGCAGCGGCTCACCCTCACATCCCTGCCCAAAGCTCACTATAGGGTAAGGAGCCGTTTCCAGATGCGGTACGGTAAACTCTACTATCTCTGCCGCAGTAGGCTTAAAGCGCAGCCTGTCCTGGGTAGATACAATGGTTTCTTCCTCTGGCTGAAACGAAATACAGCCTATACAATTGGCATTACATGCAGGTGACGTAGGTATAGGACACTCCCACCTGCCTATGAAGTAGTTTCTTGCTGCCGGACAGTGATAGGTCAGCGCGCAGTTATCTGCCAGATGTTTTACAAGACGGTTGTGGGGATATACTTTCACAAAATTTTCCACACCCACATGCACCTTATTCTGGTCAAAACCGCTGCACTCCTGCCTTATATCGCGCTCTATGCGCACAGCCGGCACATAAAATTTATCATCCAACCATCCCGCAGCCGTGTAGCAAAACAGGGGCAGCGTAGGCGCATCCGGCATTGTTTCATATGCCGCCAGGTAAAATCCCGTATGTGCCGGGGGTATAAATGCGGCCACCGCCCATCCTTTTTCACATATACGCATCTCTCCTGTCTGCACATCTATGCCTATACCACGGCGCCCGGGCAGCTCATACAGATTGCCGCCATCCGGTAGCTCTATCCAGTCCTCTTCAGGTATGGGCATAGCATCCCAGCCACTGCGGCCTACCACATACAGGCTCGTATCTTCAAATATTTTTCCCGCTCCGTCAGAGTATAGTATATATGGACTTGTCATTTCCTGGCAGTATTTAGCCCCGGCTCCTTTTCGGTCCGGCCTGCAAAATTACGTTATTACATGCTGTAAAGTGTGCTGTATGCCATCAGCATCAGCTATTACCCTTTTGCTGCATACTGTACATGCGTATTTTGGTGTATTTCACAAACGCTGCATATGCCGACAGACGGCATATTACCCACCCATGAAATCCATCCATAAAGCCCAGCTTCAGAAAATACTCGCTGATGAAATGCCACAATGGTGAGAAGATTATTTTCAGCAGGCCGGCCTGTTTACCCCGCTCCGCCGCCGCTATCGCCGCCAGCTCAGTATAGCGCTCTATCTTTTGCACATGCTGGCTCACACTTGTAAAGCTATAGTGTAGCAGATCGCCCCGCAGCACACCCGTCACCGCCTGTGCATCGTCCGCCTTCCAGTATTCATGCACCCTCAGCTCCTGCCACCTTCCGGCCCTTCGGTCATATAGCCGTGTCTGATGGTCAGGGTACCATCCGGCATGGCGTATCCACCGGCCGCAGTAGTTGGTAAGCCGGGACATCTTATACACGCTTTTTTCCGGAGCTGCCTTTACCTTCAGGATACTCTCCTTCAGTGCCGGTGTCAGCTCTTCATCTGCATCCAGCGATAGTATCCAGTCATGAGTAGCCTGTTCTGTAGCAAAGTTCTTTTGTTGTGCATAGCCTTCAAATGCATGCTGCAGCACCCGTGCGCCATACTGTGCCGCTACCGCTACCGTATCATCAGTAGAGTTGCTGTCCACTACCAGCAGTTCATCTGCCACACCAGCTACCGATGCCAGACACCGCCCAAGGTTCTTACCCTCATTAAATGTGATTACTATGACGCTGATACCTACCATGCAACTATTACTATGCCCACCGGCCGCACAAATTTAAACGATAGTTTCCCGTTTATCACTATTTATCCGTCTCTATATTAGGATGAGACATTCACAGAGTGCCCACTGCCACATCTGCATATGGTAGCTTAGTCCCTCTCACGACCTCCACCCTCACGGCCTCGTTTGGCTGGCAGTAATATTACATCCCTGATGATACCCCTTATTCCCGGAAACCCTCACCCACGCTACAATCTTTTTTACATCATATGCTCCCTGTGGCATATCATATACCCATAGCTGCACAGCATAGGATATCATTTTTTCACACTCACGCCCATACTCCATTTTTACACTCAAAATATTATTATGTACGCATTACACATAGCAAATATCAGAATAAGCATTCAGGCGAATACCCCTTACTATTGTCGTATAACAAAAAGTACGCGAGCAATTTTTGCAACCTTTTTGCGCAGTTTCACCAACACACAATACACACAAAACATTGATTATCAATACAATAATAGTATTACCAAATAAAACTGCTCACAAATAAAAATACTGCGCAGTTTTACTTTTTCTGGTCACAGTAGCATCTCCTTGCTGAAATATTCCTTTTGCATACCCACATTATATATTTAGTAATTTCTACAACATCAACACCTGGCACATTACATCAATTTTACAACGTCCTATTTCTACACTTATGAGCAGCAATACTAACGCTATCACGAAGGAAAACGCTATATACAAGATATATTGCAGTGATAATCAGCATATTGTTCAGCGCACATTTTTACAGAAAAAGGACACAGATATGTATCATAGCCCTGGTATAAAGTACATTTTTATTCTTCACCCCCTATCTTTGTAAGAGCCACTCATGAAGCTTTATCGCAATGCTACCATCCTTATTGTAGATGACGACGAAGATGATTATTTCATTCTTTCCGGTTATCTGCGCGATGTGCCAGACAATGATTTTACCATTACCTGGGCTCCCACCTATGCCGACGGACGCAGGCAGATAGCAACCGGCACCTTCGATATAGCCTTTGTAGACTACAGGCTGGGAGCCCGGTCAGGGGTTGACTTTCTTAAAGAAGTACGACACCTCCATCACGATACCCCTATCGTACTACTCACCGGTCAGGGAAATTATGAGGTAGACATTGAGGCAATGGAGCTCGGTGCCGTAGATTACCTTATCAAGGCCGAGCTTACTACCGAAAAGGCAGAACGCTGTATACGCTACACTATAGACCGTGCAGCTAATATCAGAGCATTACGGCACAGCGAGCAGAAATACAGAAGCATCTTCGAAAACTCGAAGGATATCATATTTATGGCCGATGCCGGCTTCTGCATTACAGATATTAACGATGCGGCATTCCAGCTGCTGGGCATGGACCGGCAGACGCTCATAGGCACTCCTCTGCCCGATTTATGCTATCGGGAGCAGGACCGCGCTCAATACTATGAAGCTTTGGAGGCACGCCATCAGATTACTGACAGTGCTGTGGATATGCGCCGTGCCGATGGTACCCCCCTGCACTGTATATTATCATTCACGGTCAATGAGGCTACCCCAGACGCAGTAGTGATACAGGGTATTATACATGATGTTACCCACCTGCGCAAGGCAGAGAAGACCACTCTGCAGAATGAAAAGCTGGCAGCCACTGGGAGGCTTGTTCGTACACTGGCTCACGAAGTACGCAACCCGCTTAATAACATTATGATGTCTTCCGATCAGCTATCGGACTCTGACATGCCCGACGATGAAAAAAAGCTGTACCTGGATATAATAAAGAGAAACAGCCTGCGTATTAACGGCCTTATTACAGAGCTGCTGCATTCCAATGTTCCCAGAGACAACATGCGTACCCGGTGCAGCATTCAGGATATACTGGCCGAGGTATATGCCACCGCTGCCGATCGTATCACACTACGGCGTATGCAGTATATAACACGCATACCACAGGCCCCCGTCTATATAGCTGCCGATAAGGAAAACCTGAAAATAGCACTGCTCAACATTGTTATTAATGCAGTAGAGGCAATGGAGGAAGGACAGGGAATGCTTACAATAGATGTGTCCGGCTCAGATGACCGTATTACACTCACCATTGCCGATAATGGATGCGGCATCAGTGAGGAGCATATCAACCACATCTTCGAACCCTATTTTACCCGTAAGCGCACCGGAACCGGCTTAGGGCTGGCATTTACGCTCAATATTATCAGAGCGCACAACGCCGTTCTTGATGTTTCATCTGTACAGGGAGCAGGCACTACCTTTACTATTAACTTTCCGTTATTCGCTCCTGGCGCGGCATCCCTCGCCTGATTATTGTATATTCGCAATATCACATAATATATTCACGTCATGAAGAAATCTGTTACTTTATTGTTCTCGGCTGTTGTTTTTTCTCTGTCGGTTCACGCTCAGCAAACATTCCCATTGCAGGAGCTTGTCAACTTCACCTCAAAGAATGCCAGTGATTTTGAAACCAAAATGCTGGAAAGTGACTACTCCCTGCAAAGCAAGATGAGTGATGAGATATCAAAAGTGTACACCAGCGACAAAGCCGGTGATAAAGGAAAAAATTATAAGATAATCCGCCGTCAGGTCACTAACTCAAAAGTAGTAGGCATCACCTTCTCTACTACCGACAAAAAATACTACCTCGCCCTAAAAGCAGATCTAGCTAAGGCAGGATATAAGTTTACAAAAGAAGAGCCCACTACTATAGAAAAAGTACCGGCTACATGGTACCACTACAACAACGGCCCTATGAAAATAAGCATCTGCACTTACCGCACCGATGTCAACTGGTTCATGGTTCAGGCACATCTGTAGTACTCACACCGTCATCTTGTTTTCAATTCAGGCATAAAAAATATCATCTGGTATAGGGGGCTTTCCCACTGTACCAGATGATAATATTAAATAAGGTAACTGCTACTTATTACGCCAGTGTAGCGTTAAGCGTTATAGCACAGTTCAGCAGTTTAGATATAGGGCAGTTTGCCTTTGCATCCTCTGCACACTCCAGAAACTTTTCGGCAGTGATACCGGGTACTGATGCAGTTACCACCAGATCGCTGGTAGTTACAGCGCCATTATCCAGAGTTATATCGCAGCGTGTTTCTATCTTATCGGGAGTAAAGCCCGCAGCGCCCAGCACAAAAGACAGCTTCATGGAGAAACAGCCAGCATGTGCAGCAGCTATCAGTTCTTCAGGATTGGTACCTACACCTTCGGCAAAACGGCTGTTGAAAGAGTACTGTGTTGCATTAAGGGTTGTGCTTTGAGTGGTCAGAGCGCCATTACCCTCCTTACCCGATCCGTTCCATACGGCAGTTGCATTACGTTTCATTGTCGTGGTTTCTTTTTGGTTTCCGGCAAATATACTAACGCAGCTACGGTATCACGGTTATTTTATCCTATACACACATAGTGGTCATAGTACCGACATCCACACATATCTTATACCCCATTTACCCCAATCCTTTAATCCCTCCATGACAGACGTAAACATTTCAGCCGCATCTACTTTTTTCCCTTTCTGCTTTACGCGAAAGTCCTCTTCCACAGGCGGTTTTACACGCACCTTTGTAGCCACCCATGTTGTATGCAGGCGCGGTATAGCCACCTCCAGCACCATCCCGGGCAGGTTACCAAACATTTCAGGGCCGCCACTCACCGGTATATCATCTGCATAAAACGCTACTACATACACCGAATCACATATAATCCCTACTGCTTTCCTACACTTAAACCCCGCTATGGTACGTATCTCATTTTTCAGCCGCCACTCCATTTTTCGCATGGTATCCTGCACCAGAAACTTCTGCTCAAATATCTGCTTCACTGCCGACACTTTATGGGTCGCAAGGTCTGTCAGCACCACATTGTCCGATGCTGGGTCTGAGCCCCAAGCTCTTGTGGGTGTTGGGGATTCACGTCCCGGCTTATACAGTGTCTGCTTCCCGTTAAAAACCAGGTCAAAATATGTGATATTAAACTTGGGTATCTGCGATTTCATACGCTCATACCATGAGTTATTATCATCACCAAAGTCTTTCATTACAGCATGTGTATGTACCTTCTTCTCATACTCTATCGTGCCGCTCAGTACATACTGTGCCTTTGCCACCCCCACCTGTACTATAAGGACCAGTGACATGAATGCATACTTCATAGAGGTTATCATATTATTCATCATCGTTATCAGCTGGTGCGCCCCCCATAGGGCTGTGAGTAAAATTCCATACTACGGTCAGCAGGCCGTATCTCTTTATAGTACTATAACTGTTCTGCGTTACCACATTGCCCGATGCCGACCTTGTATATCCCAGGTTCTGGTTCAGTATATCAAATACCGACAGCTTTACCATAAGCTCCTTTTTCTTCAGAAACCGTTTGGATATGTGCGCATTCCACCGCACGTTACTGTTATTGTCTGTAAACACAATAGTTTTCTGCCGCAGCATGTGGGTTACAGATGTTGCTATCTCCACTTTTCCCGGCAGCTCTACCTCTGCACTGAACTCATTGTTCATAGACCAGTAGTTCACCGGGGCCGCACTTACTGTAGCACGGTTGTCAGTATAGGTTACACCCGGTGTAAAGCTGATGTCGTATTTATCTTCTTTCCACATACCTATACCAGGCCCTACGGTATAGGAGTTATTTACACTGGTATTCTTTTCACCGTTTACTACACTATTGGTACGACCGTTATTACCATTACCATGTACCCACAGATTCAGCGCCGGCTTTTTTAGTTTGAAGCGATATCCTGCATACCAGTTACTATGATAGTTGCCATCTACATTTATATACTGGGTAATGTATGTAGGGCCTTCTGTTCGCTGTGCGGTACTTATATCATCAGATACTACATTTATCGTTGCGCCCATGTACAGGTATTGCTCTTTCAGCGTCTTATAATTATTGAACCTCACATTGAAGTTATTCACAAACTTCTGCTTCAGGTCAGGGTTACCAATCACTATATTCAGTGGGTCAATGTTCTGGTTCAGTGGCTGTATCTGCTGTATGGTAGGCTGTGCCGTACTACCCTGGTAAGACAGGCGCACACTGGTTTGTCGCTTTATTTTATACACTATCGCAGCACGGGGAAAGAAGTTAAGATATGTGTACTTATTACTTACCCCTGTGCGCAGCAGGTCTGTCTGAAGAAAAGACGTATTGGATATTTCACTACCAGCAGATAAGTTCAGTTTTTTGTCTACATAGCGTATCCCCAGTCCACCCCGGTTTATACCTACATTATACCGGTACCGGCTGCTGAAGCTATCCTGCAGCACATCATAGCCACCACCCACACCCGGCCGCTCTGAAGACAGGTTTGCGGCAGTATTGTTGTTTTGGGAGTAGGAGTAACTAGCCTCTGCAAACAGCACCTTACTGAGTGGCTCAGTGTAGTTCGCCTTTGCACTGAACATCTGAGAAACACTAGTAGTCTGCTTTTTCTGATCCAGTGAGTCATACGGAGCCAGACCACTGATACCCGTAGTGGATAGCAGGTACCCCTCCCCCTCTATCTCCTTATACTTCTCTTTCAGGTCTATGGATAATGTCCTGCCCTTTTTAGAAAATTTACGTCTTATCAGCAGGTCAGCATTTAGAGCTGCTTCATCCGATGAGCTGCTTAATGTGCGGTCATTAATGGTACTTACATCTGCTACACTATCCACTATATTGTATATCTCAGTACGGAAGGTAGAGTTGGTCATTATATGTTTCAGGTTACCATCGGTACGCAGTTTTATATTAGTCAATGAATCTACAGTCCATTCATACAGGCCACTCATAGCATGACGTTCACTTGTATTGAACTGCTTTTTAGATTCATTATTTACCCTTGAGGTATCACCGCCCAGCAGATACATCTTTATATTGTTGCCACCCATATTCACCTGCTGCAGCGCATACCGGTAACTGGCAGATGCATGCTGTTTGTCTTCATTCCACTTGTTGGCAAAGTGACCGCCTCCGGTACGTACCAGAGGTAGCCCATCGCCGGAGTAGGTGCCATTCCATCCACCAAAGTCATCATAATTATCTACATACATGGTCCAGCTACCATCATCCGACACTTCAGAGACGCTGTTACTTCCACCATATCTTTCATTTTCCTGCCAGCCCAGACCCACCTTATCCGTATTGGAAACAATACCGAATGCTGCCAGTTGGCGCTTCCCCCTGAATGCATTTATCATTGCCTGGTTCTGGTAATAGTTATCCGTACCGGCACCTCCTTCCAGTTTCCCAAAGAACCCTTTCTTCTTATCTTCCTTCAGTTGCAGGTTGATAGTACGGGTTTTCTCGCCGTCATCTATACCTGTAAACTCTGCCTGATCGCTCTTTTTATCAAACACCTGTACCTTGTCTACTACCGCTGCCTGCAGGCCCTGTGTCACTACTTTGGGGTCATCTGAGAAGAACTCTTCACCGTCTACGAGCACCTTCTGCACCTCTGTACCCTGTGCCGTAATCTTACCGTTTTTATCTACCTGTATTCCAGGCAGTCTTTTAAGCAGGCCTTCCACACTGGCACCTGTTTTTACATGAAAGCTGTCTGCTACATACTCAGTAGTGTCTCCTTTAATCTTTATTGCTGCTACCTGCTGCGTAAACTTAAACTCCTTGAGCATATGCTCTTTGGATAGCATGGGTATCTGGTTCACATGCACTACAGTGTCATTGACCATCACTATATCAGCAAAGTCGGCATAGCCGGGATGTGCTATTTGCAGCAGATACTTGCCTTTTGTGCGTGCCTGCAGAGCAAAGGAACCATCACTGGCAGTTCTGGTAAAATCTTCCAGTACAGAATCACTGGCTCTGATAAGCACTACTGATGAAAGTACCAGCTGTGTTGCATTGAGCGTATCGGTAATGCTACCATCAATACGGTATTGGGCATACGACTGCCCGCTGCAAAACACCAGTGCAAGAATAAGGGAGATGAGGCGTTTCATCAGGTGAGGTGGTTGGAGGATGTTACAATTACT
This sequence comes from Bacteroidia bacterium, assembly GCA_030427635.1. Classification (GTDB taxonomy): domain Bacteria; phylum Bacteroidota; class Bacteroidia; order Chitinophagales; family Chitinophagaceae; genus Nemorincola. Next base: position 237,022 of record JAUIBA010000001.1, on the reverse strand, counting down.
TTAATAACAAAGTAAACTGACAAACACATCAAATGGTTGCCTGCCAGTAACACAATCACCTGATTTAACAATATGTTATATGTTTTTGCTATGCTCCAGAAGAGACTCATGGAGTTGCAAAATCTGAGGAATAAGGGGCATATTATCATCATTGGTCACAACATAATCGCACATTTTCATCTTCTCATCATCATCCATCTGCCGTGCCATTATTGATTCTATTTTCTCACGTGATACGCCACCCCGTTGCATAGCACGGGTTAATCTCACTTCACGGGGGGCATATACACCCACCATAACGTCCATGGTGTGGTTACTGCCACTTTCAAAGAAAATAGCCGCTTCCTTAATTGCATACGCTGTTTTTTGCGATGCCAGCCATGTCTCCCCAAATTGAATTGTGGCAGGATGGACTACTGCATTTAGTTGCTGTAGCAGTGGTGGGTTATTAAAAACGGCTGCTGCAATGAAGTTTCTGTCGGGGATAGCACCATTATATGCCCCTGTCCCTATAATGTCTATAATCTGCTGTCTGAGTACAGAATCATGCTCCTGCAAATACCGCGCTGCATCGTCGGCACTGAATACCGGAATGCCAAGGGTCAGGAAAATACGGCATACTACCGATTTCCCTGACCCTATACCTCCTGTAATACCTACTTTAAGCATATTACACGTATGAAATTATTACAGACAGAAGCATGCTTCTGTACTGCTATTTAGCAGCGACTGTCTCACTTTTCTTGCGTAGCGCGCTCGTCATTTCCATTGACACCGCAGAGCGGTCAATGGTCATAAATACGCCACGGCTTATTTCCAGCTGTAAAGTACCATCCTCATTTACACGGCTTATACGGGCATGGATACCGGCAGTGGTTACTATTGTATCCTCACCTGCATTGAGTGACTCCTGAAATTTCTTCTGCTCTTTTGCTCTTTTATTTTGTGGGCGTATCATGAAGAAGTACATCACTACAAACATACCCACCATAAGAAACACAGGACCACCCAGACCACCCGCACCGGGAGCTGCTGCCTGCAGGAATAAATTACTGATTTGCATTTTTAAATAGTTATAATATAAATAAACAGATTATTGTTCGTTCTTTTCTACCTCTGCCTGAATGTATAACATTCTCCTACCCTCAATAGTATTAGTAGTAAGCGTAACAGACTTTTCCTGATGCCCGCTTTTTCCTGCTGAGTTGAAAGTGACTTTCAGACTGGCCGACTGATTAGGCAGAATCGGATCTTTGGGATATTCCGGTACGGTACAGCCACAGGAGCCAGATGCCGAGCTGATAACCAAAGGAGTTTTCCCTGTATTGGTAAAGTTGAACTCATGCGACACAACTTCACCCTCTTGTATCTTACCAAAGCTATGTGTAGTATCTGTAAACACCATTACTGGTTTCATACCTGCAGCCACAGTATCTAAACCTGATGCAGTATGTGGATTAGACACAAGGTTTGTTGATAATTTGTCAGGATTTGTATCGGTCTCCTTTTTCGTTTCTCCGCAGGCGGCAAGTACTACCAGACCCAGTATTAAATAACGTTTCATTTTATTAAGCTATTACCGGATTACGCAAAATTAGTTTTTTGTTCTGTCTGTCTTGGTTATTAAATCCTGTCTCAGCATATCCTTGAGTATGTTATCCAGTACCCCATTTACAAACTGTCCGCTTTGTGGTGTACTATACTGTTTGGCAATATCAATGTATTCATTGATAGTAACCTTCGTAGGTATTGTAGGGAAAAACAGAAATTCACATACCCCCATGCGTAACAGAAGCATATCTATGAGCGCTACGCGCTCTTTGTCCCAGTTAGTAAGCTTTGGAGTTATAAAGGTGGCGCATTGCTCCTCTTTCTCCATCACTACCCGCAGCAAATCCTGAGCATACTCACGCTTTTCTGCTGACAGCAGCCTGGAAAAATCTACTTTCCCGGCACCTTTGAAGAAATTCTGCATGAGCATTGTTATCAGCTCGCTGTCATCTTCCCATCCGGGAAGCTCGTCCACAAAGCCTGACACTATATCTTCATTTTCCAGTATTTCTTTTTCCCAGATGTACTGAATGATATTCCGGTCCATTACCGGAGTATGCTTTTCCTCATGCAGGTACACGCTATATGCTGCTGAGCGAAGCAGTTTCTGAAATATTTTCTTTACCGTATCCTCTTCTACAAAACGTTCCAGCTTGTTATTTCTGATGCGCTCACTGAAAGACTTATTGTTCAGCATCATCTGTACAAAGCTGTTATTGGCAAGCCTTGTATCCACATTCTGGTCATTAGATGACACCAGATATTTTGATGCACGCATCCGTGCATCTGTTGCTGCATATTGAGCTACCTGTACGCAGTACGATACTGCCACAGTAAATAAATCCAGAACCTGGCCCAGTTTGTTATTAAGGATTGCAGATGACGCGTCTGAATTCCCCCCGGCTCCCGGCTCCATAGATGCCAGCGTATAGAGGGTTTGCATCACTTTGACACGAATATTTCTGCGACTGATCATAACTGTGAGAAACCTGTTTTAAAGGGTGCAAAGGTACGCAAAAGGTACCTTTAAAAAAGTGTGAAGAAAGGCACAAAAATCCCCCTGACAACAGGAAGTTGATGCATAAAGTACAAAAATAAACCGTCCTGCCGGATATGCAGGACGGTTGTATATATTTTCAGACCGCTGCCGGCATTAAGCCATTGCGCTGATTCTCTTTACGATACCTGACTTCAGGTTGCTCGCCTTGTTTTTATGGATTACATTGCGCTTAGCCAGCTTATCAATCATTGATATAACTTTGCTAAGATTCTGTTCTGCAGTTGTTTTGTCGCTGGCTAAAAGTGTACGTATGGCATTACGTGTTGTCTTACCGTAGTAACGGTTGCGTTCACGGCGCTTCTCACTCTGACGGACGTCTTTTTTGGTTGCTTTGTGGTTTGCCATCTATTTAATATAAATTTTAAGGACTGCAAAGGTAACGGAATATTCTGAATGCAAAAAAAAAATCAATAACTTTTTACATAATTAACCAAAACTACTGCGCAACGGAAAACCTGACCGTCTTTATCTTTGATTTTTTCCGGAACTCCAGCACATAATTCCCTGGTTTCAGCATACTGATATTGATTCTGAAAGTACGCGAGGTAACATCCTGTAAAGAAAGTACCCTGTTTTGCATATCCAGAATAGCCACCGATGAATAACGGCAGTTTTCAATCTGAATATACCGGTCAGATGCAGCTCCGATTTTTACGTCCTCCTGCTCTTCTTCTACAGAGCTGCCAATGCGATGCAGCCTGCGATATATGTCTTCTGAAAAGTCTAATATATATACATTATCGTCAATATCCACAGCTACATCTCTGGGATGAGCTAATAGCACAGTATAGGCACTGCCTGTTTCTGTGGCGCCGGCATATGTGGTGATTTTACCATCCACAGACACTTTTCTTATCACATTGTTGCCTTCATCGGCAATAAGTAAGTCGCCGGAACCCGTAACTGCCAGTCCGTGAGGAGCGTTTAACCTTGCTGAAGTTGCTGCGTCCCCATCTCCTGAGTATCCCTTTTCTCCTTTACCGGCCATATTCGTGATAACTCCTTCCGCAGTTATCTTTCTCACCACATTATTATAAGTGTCTGATATGTATATGTCTCCATTGGCACTTATAGCAATACCAGTAGGGCTATGGAGTTTTGCCGACACGGCAAGTCCATGGTTGCCATCATAGCCCGCTACGCCCGGAGTACCCGCTACTGTGCTTATCATACCATCAGCAGCTACTTTTCGTACAATATGATTTCCTTCTTCTGTAAAAAACAGATTACCTGCATTATCGCATACCAGTGACCCGGGAGAGTGTAGCCTGGCTCCTGTAGCCGGGGAACCATCGCCGGAATAACCGACAACTCCGGTACCTGCAATATTTTTCGTTGTACCGTCAGGAGCTATGCGTCTTATAAGCTGGCCGTTATACTGCGCTACATATATATTGCCACTTTTATCCGTAGCTATCCCCCTTGGACAGGTAACTGATGCCGATCGGGTAAGGTATCCTTTTTGCTGCCACTGTCGCGAAGACCCGGCAACAGGCATCAGACACTTGTCGTCTGCATCCAATGATAGGATATAACCACTGTTCCACTCCGAAACATATACATTTCCCGCGCCGTTTACACATATTCCCTGAAAGCTCCTCTGATGCACAAGGTCAGCATTGTTGCCAATATCACTACCCTGCTGCACACATATATCTGCAGGCAATACCGAAACCTCCTGAGCTACGACAAAATTGACTGAAAAGAAAAATGAATAAGAAAGAAAAATAATCCGGCCTGGAGCCATATTGAGTTCTGCTAAAAGCGCAAAACTATTTAAAATAACTATACACTACAGTGAAATAACCACCACATAACCAATAAGACATAACAAAATGAAAATCAACAAAATAGATACACATAACAATCATTTATTGCTTTAACGCATCTGAAAATCAATCGGTTTTGTTTAACTTGGACATTGATAATTCTATTCATTTCACTCGTAAAACTTTTAAAGTGTCAAACTCATCCACAATCAACCCATACTATCTTGTAGGCGAACAGATAGCTCCGGGACTTGATGCAATTATTGGAAACCTACCAGCTTCTCCCACTACAGAAGACCTGATTAATGAGGTAGTGTCTTATGTCACCTCATTGTACAACACCAATCCGCCTCTTTCTGTTACCGTTGAGTACAGCTCAATAGCTGCACATGCAATTAACTCTTTCCGTAGCAATCTGATACTGGAGGGCAATGCTGATTTTAACGAATCACAGGGTGCATTCATTGATCTCATGATTGGCCACCCCATGGTATCACAGGTAAGCCCTGATGCACTGGTGGAAAAAGTAAGAAACATTGAAGAAAACATTGCTATTTCTAATCTTACGGTTCATGAGCAGATACCATTATTTCTTGCTACAGTTACCGGTGTGGCCAGCTACATATATTGGGATGCCCAGATAAAGAATCAGGCAAGCGCATGGGCAGCTTATTTTTCCAGCATAGACGGCCAGAACTATATGAACACACTGCGCTGGAGCCTGGCAGCAATGAATGGGTCTCTTTCCGGTTACGGTAGCTCCATAAGTGGTCTTGTAGAGCCTTCTTACGACAGAGTCACCAACCTTATAGTTTCATCTTTGATAGGTGCTCTGACACTAACAGCCGGAAAGCTGATATTTAACTGGTCTCCTATTATCACAAAGCCATTGGACCCAACTCCGTCAGAATATCGCTGTTATGCATTTTATAACCGCGCTAAGCCAAAGCCACCGGAGAAAAAGTAAGAATATTATCTTGTAATTCACATCAGAGGCTGCTCTACCAAATATTTGGATAGCAGCCTCTTTTCTTATGAAAACCGGCTTCATATATCATGTGCACATTAACAATAAACACCTGTAATACCCCTCCAATTGCATTATAAAATTCCTAATAAAATGATTCAAATCAGCATCAACAAGTGACAGATATCATTAATGAAGTTCTGGCAATGGTCAACCTTTGCTAAAAACACAGGATGACTACAGTTATAATAGGCAATGGTATTATCGCATTAACCACTGCACTGAGACTGGCATTAAGAGCCGGAACAAACGACAGAATTATAATTATAGGTAAAAAGAGCAGACCCGACTCTGCTACTATGGCAGCTGCTGCTATGCTCAACTCTTTTTGTGAACTCGATGAGCATGGACTTGAAAATGATATAGATATTTTTAGATTCGAACTTAGTTATCAGGCAACACGCATATGGCCTCAGTTTGTACTGGACCATATGGATATCGCTATGAAGCGCAATTGCCTCATTGATGAATGTGCAACATGCCAGGGCTCTAAAGGAGCTTGTTTTGAACTGGGAACCTATCTGATAAACAACCACTCATCTGACTCTCTTGACGATACAAACTATGATGTAGTGCTAAAGGCTCTCAAGGATTTCATGGAGCCACATTTTGAAATAAATCCGAAAGACATCCCCAATTACAAACCCCAGGAAAGACACAGAGCAACACGCGCATTGTACATACCTAACGAAGGCTGGCTGAACCCTAAACTCACGCTGAGGTCTATAGAAGCATCTGTAGAAAAGTTTGACTGCATTACACTCATTGATGAAGAGGCAGACGTTATTCTGAAAGAAGGAAATTCCATATCTGCAGTTCGTCTTAATAATGGTCAGATTGTGGAAGGCGACCAGTTTCTCCTTACAACCGGAGCTACTGCCAGTGACTTTCTTGACAGAAGCGCCGTAGGAGTGTCAATACCCCGGATATTTTACAGCATAGGAGTATCTATACAATTGAAAAGTCCTGGTGCGCCACATACAAAAACCATAAGAACTCCCAACAGGGGTTTGGCATGCGGACTCTATACAGTACCTTTTTATGTGGGTCACAAGTCCCCGCTTAATGAAATTATCATCGGGTCCAGTAACTTCGTATCACCTTCCCGGGAAGATACACTGGCACGAACAGGGTCTGTTCAGTCTTTACTTACCGGTGCCATTGAACAGATAAATACCGACTTTTATAAATCTACTATCTCTACTATTAATGTTGGTGCCCGCCCATTGAGTGCTGACGCTTATCCCGTAATAGGCCGCACCTCCATACAAAACCTTATTGTGGCCACCGGAACAAAACGTGACGGATTTCACCTTTCTCCGGTGCTTTCAGACACACTATGTAAAATCATACACAATGAAGAAATTGACCCCAGATACGAGTATTTCAGCCCTCAAAGAAAGTTGATACGTAATATGTCGCGCGAAAAAGCGATAGAACTTACGGTCAAGAATCTTGTGAGTGCATCTTACCAACATGGGTTCGTACCATCACATGACAAGCTTGCTGAAAAAATAAAGCAAATGCACGCTGATGAGCTCAACAGGCTACATGACAAAGTAGGAGCATATGACTGGGGAATACATCCTGAGCTTATAGACATGTACCGGTATGGTCATATAGTAGCATAACCAGAAATGAATGTACGAGTTCTCTAAAACTCTATCTGAAGCCCTAACCCGTCTCTAAGCTTAGCCAGGTTAGGGTTTTTAGATACCATGACCTCGTACATTTCACTTTTGCTCAATATCTTGTTTTCCTCAGGCATTAGTGATGCATCCTCCCTTATCTCATTAGTGATACGGATGGTCATTCCGGCATGCTTCGTAAAAAAGTCAATCATATGGTTACGCTGCTCCCTTGCATAAGTGTCTGTAAGCTCATGCGGCGAAACAATCCTTACCTCATCAGGTGGATGTACCTCTATCTTCATTAGTGAAAACTGAGAAAACAGTACACCTTTCCCTGCAGCCTGCAGCTCCTGTTTGTATTGCTCAAAGAGTTCTGCCGCCAGCGCTCCCTGTATTTCTGTTGGACGGGAGCTTAACTGCGTAGCAGCGTTTTTCATCGCATCATCCAGGTCATCAATCATATTCAGGCTCACCTTACGGGCTTGTGGCACTGGTTTATTTTCGTGCACAGTGCTGCTTATTGCCGGTTTTGTGTCAGTGGGTGGCAGAGCCGGTAGTGGTGATGATGGCACAGAGGAAACCTGCGCTGCTGAAGAAGGCTCCACAGGTGGTTGCCGTGCAGGTGGTACCTGGGGGGCAACAGATGGTGCAGGTGGTACTGGTACTGCTGTCGAAACTGCCGGCGGGGGAACCGAAGACCCTACATTACTGTAGTTTTTTTTTTCGTCGGCTACTGCCGTATTAACAGAAGTACCGCTCACTACCTGCAGCAGAAAGCATAGCCTTATGAGACACATCTCGGTATGCAGCCTCCTGTTTGTAGCATTACGATAGCCAAGTTCTGCCTCGTTTAATACATTCAATGCAGATATTATCCATGATGGTGGCGTCTGATTGGCCTTTTCATAGTACATCTTACGGTGCTCGCCGGGCACATCCAGCAGGCGGGCCATTCTGTCGTCTTTACAAAGCATAAGATTACGGCAATGCTCAGCAAGCCCTCCCAGTATTACATCCCCCTCAAAGCCCCTTTCAAGAGCAGCATCCAGCTTCAGCAGCACACCAGCCACATCCTGTGCCAGCATATTATCTACCAGCTGCAGATAAAAATCTGCATCCAGCAGATTAAGGTGCTCCATGGTATTGCTGTAAGTAAGCATACCGTTCGTAAAACTGGCTATACGATCCAGCATAGAGAGGGCATCACGCATACACCCCTCACTTTTCTGGGCTATCACATGCAGTGCTGCCTCATTGGCTACCATATGCTCCTTACCGGCTATGCCCTGCAGATGACCTACAATATCGCCGGTAGTAATACGGCGAAAGTCAAATATCTGACAGCGGCTTAGTATGGTAGGTAATATCTTATGCTTTTCGGTAGTAGCCAGGATGAATATGGCATAGGGAGGTGGCTCCTCCAGTGTTTTAAGAAAAGCGTTGAACGCCGAGGCACTGAGCATGTGCACCTCATCTATTATATAAACCTTGTATTTACCATGCTGTGGCGCAAACCTCACCTGACTGGTCAGTTCACGAATATCATCCACAGAGTTGTTACTGGCAGCATCCAGCTCAAATACATTAAAAGAAGTATTGTCCCGGAAACTGATACAGGTGCTGCAGCTACCACAAGCCTCAAGCTCGGCAGTAGGAGACTCGCAGTTTATCGTCTTTGCAAGTATGCGTGCGCAGGTGGTCTTCCCTACTCCTCGCGGACCACAAAACAGATAAGCATGTGCCAGATGCTTATTTTTAATCGCATTCTTGAGAGTAGTTGTAATATGGCTCTGCCCCACCACTGTATCAAACGTCTGCGGACGATACTTACGGGCCGATACTATATAATTATCAGACATCTATTAAAGTTCCAGTAAAGACAAATTTACCGCAATCGGCTGATAAAATACCGACTGCTGCTACAATGTGGATATCTTATTAAATCCTATCCGTAAAAGGCTACCAACTCTCTTCCGTCACTGGCGCACATACCGCGGTACATACCGGCAGAGTTAAAACAGAATTCATAGTCGCCCAATGCATTCACTGCAATGAGGCCACCCTCACCTTCCATTTTCACCAGCTTATCTTTTACTACTATATTGCATGCCTCATGCAGTGTACAACCCTTATACTCCATAAGACAGGAAATATCGTATGCTACTACTGCCCGCAGGAAAAACTCTCCATGCCCGGTACATGATACTGCACAGGTCTTGTTATTGGCATATGTACCAGCCCCTATTACCGGGCTGTCCCCTATACGTCCATACTGCTTGTTGGTCATACCACCGGTAGATGTAGCAGCAGCAACGTTGCCATGCATATCGCATGCTACAGCACCTACAGTGCCAAATTTATGCCCTATGTTGGGCACTACTCCACCCTTCAGGTTATCACCTTTGTGGTCCAGCTGGGTAAAGTCGGTATCCCGTATCTCTACCCACTGCTCATAACGTGAGCGATCAAAGAAATAATCGTCCGGAGCCATATCCACCCCTCTTTTCAGGGCAAATTCAGCGGCGCCCTCATTACTGAGAAATACATGCCCTGAATGGAGCATGACTTCCCGGGCCAGCTTCACCGGATTTTTTATGTTGCGCACACCCGCTACAGCACCTGCTGCAAGCGTAGCGCCATCCATAATGGCAGCATCCATTTCGTTAAGCCCCTTTTTGGTAAAAACGGCACCCCGCCCCGCATTGAACAGCGGATTGTCTTCCAATACCGACACCGATGCTGTAATTGCATCAACTGCATTACCTCCCGCCCTTAAAACCGAAGCACCGGCTGCTAATGCAGCCTTTAGACCGGTGGTGTATTCTGCTTCAAGCTGAGCGTCCATGATGGCAGGCGTAATATTTCCCGCACCGCCATGAATAACCAATGTAAATGCCATTCCCTATATGAAAATGATTGTGAAAAAGGGACTTACGGACTTTTTGCCCAAGTGCTCGTTCGGTCTCCATGGGCGAAAGTAAAAATTAAAATGATTGACTCCAAAAAGACATTACTCAAGATAGACCGCCGTTATTTTTTTACCGGTAGCCTCTACCTCTATATGGTCCTGAAGTGTAGTAGCTACAGAGTGTCCTACTATGTCGGCAGCTATGGGGAAAGACTTATGCTTACGGTCTACAAGCACAGCGACCATTACCTTTTTGAGGTCATAAGCCAGTATGCCATTCAGCGCATACATAAGCGTTTTGCCGGAGTTGGCTACATCGTCCACCATTAGTACAGCACGCCCGTTCAGGTTTTCTTCTATCCCAAAAACGAAATCAAGTGGGCTTTTCTTATTAATGGTTACGTCTATCAGCGTTATTTTTAGTGGAGATATCTTTTTCAGCAATGCTGCCAGACTGGCAGCCACAATACTCCCTGTACTCTGTATACCTATTACTACCAGTTCTTTCTCCTCACTGTTGCGCTCCCATATCTCATATGCCATCCTCCTGAGCTTAAAGTCTATCCGTTCTTTATCCAATATCAGCACTCTTTTCTTTTTCATGTTCTAATATTTAATATGAGCAGTGATTATTATAAATTGAAAGATAACAACGGCTAAGCACCCCCTTATTATAAAGATATAATTAGTTTGATCTGATAGCTACAACCGGGTCCATTTTTGACGCTGATAATGCAGGCACTATACCAGCTATTATCCCTACGAATATAGACACAAAAACACCAACAAAGAAATTGCTTAACGAGAGGATAACCTCAAATTCAAAAAACCAGGTTAATACGACACTTAACATCAAAACAATTGCAATACCTGCTATGCCGCCTATAAGTGACAAGACGATCGCCTCCAGCAAAAATTCCAGTAGTATAGAGCTGTTTTTAGCGCCTATAGCTTTTTTCAGACCTATAATTCGTGTACGTTCCCTTACAGTAACAAACATAATATTGGCAATACCAAAAGCACCAACCAGCAACGAAAGCCCACCAATAAACCACCCCACCATATCAATTGTACCGAACAGTACATTAAGCCGTGCCGATACCTGACTCAATTGGTTAATTGCAAAGTCATTAGGCTGTCCGGGTCTTACTTTTCTTACTCTGCGTAGCACACCCTCTACCTCATATTTCACCTCATCTGTATTCCTGCCCTTAGCCGCCAGCACAGCCAGCATAGGGTCCAGATTATAGGAATGCACATCTACTACCGATGCCGCAGCATAATATGGAAAAACTACAGAGTTGTCATAATCAAAGCCAGCCATATTCTGCCCTGCCTTTTTCATAACGCCCACTACGGTAAACTTTTTTCCCAGAAAAGTGACATGCCTTCCTAAAGGATCTCTTTTGTCAGGGAACAGGTTATGAGCTACCGTATTCCCCAATACAACAACACTATTACCACCATCCAGCTCAGAAGCCGACATATACCTACCCAGCTCCACATCTATATTCTGTACCTTATCAAAATATTTCAACACGGCATATCCGGCTATACTACCCAGCTCCAGGTCCTCATACTTTAGCGTAAGTCTGTTTGTACCCAGGCAAAGAGTTACAGCCTCTACATCCGGCACATTTGCTTCTATTGCACGCACTTCTACAGGGGTCATTCCCCTTCTGCGCCAGTATTCCCACCACTTATACTCACCTTCATCATTCATCCACGGCCAGCGGCCAATGTAAAGGACATTACTGCCCAGCGTATTCATGTCTTTCTGGATATTATTTTTAAGACTATCCAGTACCGTAAGTACAGATATGATACAAAAGATACCTATAGCAATACCCAGCAGTGAGAGAAATGTACGGAGCTTGTTAGACTTTAACTCCTGTAAAGCCTGAACAATGCTGGTACTGGTTATCTGCCAGAGATTTGTCATTACATAACAAATGTAATGGTAATTATGCTGGCTGTGAATAATTTTGGCGCACAAAAAACTATTGAACGGTGGTCCATCTGTCTGCATTTTTACGTAAAAACCCTGCCCTTACACACAGAAACTTCCGTTACTACCTGGCTACGCGCTTTTCTATCATCACAGCGCTCAATATGCAGGCTGCAATTATCAGCTATTACGTGTATCAGCTCACGCACGACAAGCTGGCTTTGGGCATGATAGGACTATGGGAAGTAATACCAGCCATTGGTTTTTCCATGTTCTCTGGTCATTTTGTAGACCTTAAAGAGAAAAAGAGGCTCATAACAGGGTGCTTTCTGCTTTACCTGCTGCTCACTGCATACTTTGCATTACTCATATGGCCTGATGGTTTTACCAGCGCTATGGCCCCCCGGCATATATCATGGCTCATATATGGAGGTATATTCATTGGTGGGGCATTACGTGCATTTATCAGTCCGGCAGCATTTGCACTAATGGGTATGCTGGTACCCCGCCATCAGTATCCCAATGCCACAACATGGAGCAGTGCCTCATGGCAGTCCGGGGCAGTTTTGGGGCCATTGGCAGGCGGCTTCCTCATAGCACTGGTTGGGTTTAATACAAGCCTGGTGGTAACAGGCTGTATAGAACTGATTGGCCTGCTTGCCATTTTGCAGATACCGGCACAGGCTATACTAAACAAAACACGGGAGCCTGTATTGAAAAGTCTGGGGGAAGGACTGCGTTTTGTATTCCGCACACGAATAGTGCTGGCAGCCCTGTCTCTGGATATGTTTGCAGTATTGTTTGGTGGTGCTGTAGCGCTGCTACCCGTATTTACAGATGACATACTTAAAGCCGGCGAAGTAGGTTTTGGCTGGCTGCGGGCAGCTCCGGGCATTGGCTCTGTAATGACGCTGATAGCGCTGTCAATGCTGCCATTAAAAAATAAGCCCGGCATAAAGCTGGCACTGAGCATAGCCGGATTTGGTGTCACTACTATCGTTTTTGGACTGTGTGGTTACTTTGGCATAGTGCCACTGTTTGAGTTCCATGGGCTTTCCGTATCATGGGGACTCATTGTAGCTTTTATTATGCTATTGGCCGGAGGAATGCTGGATGCTGTAAGTGTAGTAATACGCGGCACCATACTACAGATGTATACCCCCGACCATATGCGGGGACGGGTAGCCGCAGTTAATACAATGTTCATCAGCTCATCAAACGAGCTTGGAGCAATGGAAAGCGGAATCACTGCAAGACTCATGGGAACTGTGCCGGCAGTTGTATTTGGTGGATGTATGACGCTGGCAGTAGTGGCTGTAACATGGTTCAGAACTCCTTCGTTAAGGAATTTAAGGATTGATGGCAGCGAGCCTGAATAAGAAGCACATGGGTAGTATTCTATTAGTATTTCCTATCTTTACCACAAATAGTAGCTATGAACAAGTTGTTACTGGCCCTGCTCGCAACATCGCTGGTGTTTTTCAGTTGTAAAAAGTGGCGACCCAAAGAATATCCTGACCCCAATGATGTGCTGATAAGCGCTCAATGGGAGTTGGAAGAACATCTTAATGTCCCATACGACTCAACAGCTCCTGATTGCAGGCTGCCCCGCTATCTCACATTTAATAAAGATAAGACAGGTTACTACACTTACCCTAATCCTTGTGACTCGCCGGGCATAGATACATTAAGATTTACATGGAACTACAAAGCAAATGACTATCGTTTGAATCTGCAGTTTCAGAACCTGGTGGCGTCTACCGGTACTGCAGGCCTTCAGTTTATCATATGCGACTATGACATGGTACGTATGATAAACAGAACTCAGTATTTTGTTCCTCATGGCCCAACTAAGCAACTTATAGACGGTAATTACAGACCTGTAAAAAAACAGTAGCAGCTGCTCCGTTCAGAAACATAAACAAGACACAATTTTTACCTTATATTTGACCAAATAACGAATATGAGACTTACTTTACCTGTTATTTTTGCTGCCACGCTGTTTTCCTTATCAGCCACAGCCCAACTTCAGAAAATTAATACCATCGCCGGTACTGGCACCGGCGGTTTTGGTGGCGATGGCTCAGTTTCTACTGCAGCTACTCTTCACTCCCCCCGCGATGTAAGGTACGCCCCCAATGGCTACACATACATACTAGATTATACTAACTATAGGATTCGCCGCATTAACCCATCTGGCAATATTGTTACCATTGCCGGTAATGGTGTTAACGGAAACTCAGGCGATGGCTCTGTGAGTACGTCTGCATCTGTATGGGCTACCGGCATAGCGCTGGACAACGACAACAACCTGACCATAGCCGATGGCTATCATGGCGTTATCCGTAAAATCAATGCTTCCGGTATCATTAATACCATTGCAGGTATAGGTCTGGGTGGCAACAGCGGTAACGGCGGCCCGGCTACCCTGGCTGCATTTGGTCTGGTGCACGGCATAGCATATGATGCCGATAACAACCTTTATCTTGCCGATGCCACAAATCATATTGTACGCCGTGTTAATGCCGCAGGTATCATCAGCCGCTTTGCCGGTGACGATACAGCAGGTTATGCCGGTGATGATGGCCCTGCTATAACGGCAAAACTGGACTCACCTTATGCCGTTGTCGCTGACCATAAGGGAAATGTATATATCTCTGACCTTAAAGCGAATGTAGTACGCAAAGTAAATGCAGCAGGTATCATAACTACCTATGCAGGTACAGGTACCATCGGCCATACCGGCGATGGTGGTCTGGCCGGTGCTGCTACGCTCAACAGGCCTGCCGGTCTGGCAGTAGACGCTATCGGTAATCTGTACATTGCTGATGCCGACAATGATGTAATACGCATGGTAGATACTGCCGGTATCATCACTACTATTATAGGAAACGGCACACCCGGTTTTGGTGGAGACCTCGGCTATGTTGATGGTTGTAATCTGCATACACCATTTGGTATATCAGTTGCTGCAGATGGCAGCGTATATATAGCCGATGCCAATAATCAGCGTATCCGTAAAACCTATGCTACCGTAGGCGTTACAGGCATTCCTGCAGCATCCGCTATAACAGTATATCCTAACCCTGCCAGCGCCACCTGTCTCGTAGCGGGTGCTGCTGATGGTGACAACATTACCGTATCAGACATTACTGGCCGCGTTGTAAGTTCTGTGGCCGCGTCTTCAGCCGGTACAACCCTGAATGTGAGCAGCCTCGTAGCTGGTATATATATGATACGAGTCGCAGACAAAGAAGGCAACCTTATAGCAGTAACAAAACTGGTCAGAAACTAGAGAAGTCCTGACATTATTACATAACTGCTCTGTGATGCCACCCGAATGGAGAAGCAAAACAGAGCAGTTTTTTTTAAGCCCATACATAACAGCTACGTAAGGTTAATGCGTTAACCTACAATAATTACATTTGCAACCAATTCATCTTTTTTGATAAGAAATATATGGAACTGAGTAAAAACTTCCAGCATACCGGGTCTGAACAAAAGTGGTATGCACACTGGAAAGACAAAGGATATTTTAACAGCACTCCGGACGAAAGACCGGCATATACAATAGTAATCCCTCCCCCCAATGTAACAGGAGTACTGCACATGGGGCATGCCCTTAACAACAGTGTACAGGACATTTTGCTGCGCAGAGCCAAAATGTCGGGCTATAATACATGCTGGGTACCCGGCACCGACCACGCATCCATAGCTACAGAAGCTAAGGTAGTGGGTATGCTGCGCGAAAAAGGTATTGACAAAAAAAGCCTCTCCCGCGATGAGTTTCTGAAATATGCATGGGAATGGAAGGAAAAATACGGTGGTATCATACTGAAACAGCTGGAAAAGCTGGGCTGTGCTCTTGACTGGGACCGCACCTCATTTACCATGGACGATGACTATTATGCCGCGGTAATAAGGGTATTTGTAGAGCTTTATGAAAAGGGGCTGATATACCGCGGTGTAAAAATGATAAACTGGGACCCAAAAGCAAAAACCGCACTGAGTGATGAAGAAGTAAACTATAAGCAAAGCAACTCAAAACTGTACTATGTAAGGTATAAAATAGACTCAGATAAAGATGAGTACATTACAATAGCTACCGTACGCCCCGAAACAATTTTGGGCGATACGGCCATATGCGTGCATCCTGAAGATGAACGATATGCTCATATGGCAGGTAAGTACTGCTTTGTCCCCCTCATTAACAGGCGTATTCCTGTCATATTTGACGACTATATAGACCGGGAGTTTGGTACAGGTGCACTGAAAGTAACGCCTGCACACGACATCAATGACTATAACCTGGGCCTGAAACACAAGCTGCAGGTGATAGATACGCTCAATGACGATGGTACCATGAGTGAGGCTGCCGGGCTATATATAGGACAGGACAGGTTTGCAGTAAGAAAAGCAATAGTAAAAGACCTCGATGCTGCCGGAAACCTTGTAAAGGAAGAAGAATACAGCAATCAGGTAGGTTATTCAGAGCGTACAGATGTAGTCATAGAGCCACGCCTTAGCATGCAGTGGTGGTGCAATATGGAAGGCATGGCAGGCCCTGCACTGGATGCTGTAATGAATGAGACAATAGAATTCCATCCGGCAAAATTCCGCAATACCTACAGGCACTGGATGAGCAACATCAAAGACTGGTGTATCAGCCGCCAGCTGTGGTGGGGGCATCGCATACCTGCATGGTATGACCAGGAGGGTGATATATATGTAGCAGCCAATGCTGATGCTGCACATGAGAAGTATAAAGCGGCCAAACCTGAACTGGCTGGCCAGAAACCTGAGCTGCGGCAGGAAGAAGATGTACTGGACACATGGTTCAGCAGCTGGCTGTGGCCTATAGAAGTATTTAACTGGAATAAAGACCCTGAGAATAAAGAACTTGCCTACTACTACCCTACCAGCACACTGGTTACTGCTCCCGAAATCATTTTCTTCTGGGTGGCACGTATGGTAATGGCCGGTTATGAATTCATGGGTAAAAAACCTTTCGACAAAGTATATTTTACCGGCATAGTAAGAGATAAGCAGGGAAGAAAAATGAGTAAATCCCTGGGCAATTCACCCGACCTGCTGAAACTCATAGAAGACCATGGTGCCGATGCAGTACGCTTTGGGGTAATGATATCATCCCCGGCCGGTAATGACCTGCTGTTTGATGAAAGTCAACTGGAGCAGGGCAGCTTCTTCTGCAATAAAATGTGGAATGCAGCCAAACTGGTTAAAGGATGGGAGTCGCGTCAGGCCGATATTGAAGATACTCAGGTTCGCTTTGCCATGAGCTGGATGGATGCCCGTCTGGCACAGGTATCGGCCGAGGTAGAATCAATGATGAAAGATTTCCGCCTGAGCGAAGCCCTGAAAACCATATACTCACTCATATGGAATGATTTCTGCTCATGGTATCTGGAATGGGTTAAACCGGGCATGGACCAGCCAATAGCTGCCAGCACCTATCAGCATACAGTAAGCACCTTTGAGCGTCTGCTGCAGCTGCTGCACCCATACATGCCATTCGTAACAGAGGAGATATATCATATCCTCAGAGAGCGCATGGATGGTGACGACCTTATCATCAGACAGCTTCCGGAGTACGCACAAGCCGATGAAAAGGCACTCAGGGAAGGAGCATTACTACAGGAACTGATAACGGCCGTAAGGGATACAAGAAACAAGAACGGACTGAAACCAAAAGATGTCATTACACTGCACATACAGTCAGCATCAGAGGCGTTCTATAATACGGTGAATGACATCCTCAGCAGGCAGATAAACGCAGAAAAGATACTGTTTACAGACACTGCCGTTGCAGGAAGCATATCTATAGTAGTGCAGACAGAGAAGCTATATATTGTAGCTGATGCTGCCAGTGTAGATACTGCCGGCCAGATAGAGCGCATGCAGAAAGACATTGAGTACCTAAGGGGCTTTCTCGTATCTGTGGAAAAGAAGCTGGGCAATGAGCGTTTTGTAGCAAATGCAAAGCCGGAAGTAGTTGACGCTGAACGAAAAAAACAAAGTGATGCACTGGCAAAAATAAAAGTACTGGAAGAGAGTATTGCACAACTGGGTTAACCCCGTAAAAACAATGGTTCGGGCAGTACCCTTACTATAGTAATGGCGGGAATATAACGGATATAACGGAACAACATTTTTTTATTTTTACGGGCTGATATTTTTACTTTTGCCTGCTTTTAAAAACGCATGTAACCCTCCTGTGAGGGAACAATAAACTGACGGTTATGATTGATGTTTTGCTGGGCTTGCAGTGGGGCGATGAAGGTAAAGGTAAAATAGTCGATTACCTTGCCGGACAATACGATATTATTGCCCGGTTTCAGGGAGGCCCTAATGCCGGACATACCCTGTATATAAAGGGAGAGAAGGTAGTGCTGCATACTATCCCTTCCGGTGTTTTTCAGAGTCATTGTCTGAACCTGATAGGAAATGGTGTGGTTATTGACCCGGTAACACTCAGTAAAGAGATTGCTGAAATAAGTGTATTGTGTCCAGACCTCCTGCAGCGACTCTTTGTGTCGCAGAAGGCACACCTTATCCTGCCCACTCACAGAGCGCTTGATGCTGCATCAGAGGCAGCTAAAGGCACTGAAAAAATTGGCTCTACGCTCAAGGGCATCGGACCTGCATACATGGATAAAACAGGCCGTAATGGCCTGCGTGTAGGTGATGTTCTTTCACCTTCATTTACTGAAAAGTACAATAAGCTGAAGAATAAGCACCTGCAGATGATGAAGCAGTTTGATGTGGAACCCGTAGACTGGCAGCAGTGGGAACCACAGTTCTTTGATGCGGTAGAACAACTGCGTAAGCTGAACATTGTAAATGCAGAATACTGGCTGGATGCACACCTGAAAGCAGGGAAGAAAATACTGGCCGAGGGTGCACAGGGCAGCATGCTGGACATTGACTTCGGAACTTATCCGTTCGTCACCTCATCCAATACTATTGCTGCCGGTGTATGCAGCGGACTGGGCATAGCCCCTACATGGATAGGAGATGTGTATGGTATCACCAAATCTTATTGTACACGTGTAGGTAGTGGTCCATTCCCTACAGAGTTACATGACGAATGGGGCGAGGCCATCCGCAAAGCCGGACATGAGTTTGGTGCCACTACAGGCCGCCCGCGTCGTTGCGGCTGGATAGACCTGGTAGCGCTGCGCTATGCAGTAATGCTGAGCGGTGTTACAAAGCTTATCATGACCAAAACTGATGTGCTGGATAGCTTTACACCCATTAGCGCTGCTACGGCATATAGTATCAACGGAGAGGAAACTCACGAGCTGCCGTTCGACCTGTGTGATGTGGAAGTCACGCCTGTTTATACCAGCTTTGAAGGCTGGAAAGATACTCCTGTCAGCAACTGCAGCAGCTATGAAGAGCTTCCTGAATCATTCATAAAATACTGCAAATTTGTGGAGGAATATCTGGGTACTACTATTGCATATATCTCAAATGGAACAGGACGGGACAACCTGATTGTGGCTCCCTGATAAAAAATGTGAATTTTCACCTCAAAAAATTTGGCAATTTCAACAAACTGATAAAATTTTACGGCATCAAGATAAAGAGCTATGAAATCAAATATCAACAAAAAGGATGCGCCTAAAAAAAGCGCAAAGACGAGTGCGGCTCCTGCATCTAAAAAGGCTTCTCCCAAAAAGAAAAGTGATGAACTGGAGGACGACGAAGAAAGTGAAGGAGAAGTAGAAGAAAAGCCTGCAAAAAAGGCAAAAAAAGCTGCTCCGGCATCTGCTGCATCTAAAAAGAAAAAAGATGCAGACGACGATGATGATGATGACGACGACGACATGGATGATGACATGGACGATGATGATTTCAAAAGTGACGATGAAGACGAGTTTGATCTGGATAAGGAATTTGAGGAGTTTGATCTTCCTAAGTCAAAAACCAAAACTGGTGGCGGTCGTAAGAAATCATCTAAAGATGACGACTTTGATGTAGACGACGACTTCAAAGACCTGGGCTTCTTCTCAGACGGAGGCAGCGGTTATGACGATGATGATGATGACTTTTAAACAGTGCCGGTTTGCACAGAAAAGAAGCATCGTTTGATATAACAACCGAAAATACCGGTATCTTAAAAGCAAGGATATTGAATTGGACACGTCAATTCAATATCCTTGTCTATTTAGATAGTAACGGGTATTCTTCCGGCTACGACAGGTATGAACTGCTGGTAGGTACCGGCCTGTATAAGATTATACCTGAGTCCTCTTTATTGACACCCGGAATGTCTTCTGCTGATACCAGTGGGAACTGGATCATGGGGCATATATGCTATGACTATAAAAACGTCATAGAACCACGGCTTCACAGTAAGCACACTCCCTATACGGGCTTTCCTGCCACCCGGCTCTTTATACCGGAAACAGTTTGCATCATCAACAAGGGGTGTACATCACTTACCATAAACTCCGTAAATAGTCCGGAAGACATATGGAATGCCATCCTTGCCACATCTCCCGATATTGATGTTACCACAATCCCACAGGTAGTATTTAATGCGGATACAGACGAGACTACTTACAAGCAGCATATAGACACCCTGCGCGAACATATACGTAATGGAGACTGCTACGAAATTAACTACTGTACGTCTGGCAGTGCGTTGCTACCCTCCCCCCCTGATGCTACAGCAGTGTTTCATAAACTGAATACGCTCTCACCGGCACCTTTCGCAGCATTTTATCGCTGGGATGAACAGTACATGTGGTGCGCCAGCCCTGAGCGTTACATACAGCGGAATGGCGGTACAATCATTTCCCAGCCTATTAAGGGCACCGCACGCAGAGGTACAGATAAGGCTGCAGATGATGCAATACGCACACAACTGGCAGCCGACATAAAGGAACGGGCAGAAAACATCATGATAGTAGACCTTGTTCGTAACGACCTTGCCCGATGCTGCATGCCCGGCAGCATACAGGTAAATGAGCTATTCGGCGTTTACACATTCCCTCAGGTACACCAGCTCATTTCTACAGTTTCCGGTACACTGAAACAGGAAGCTGAGTTTGCAGATATTATTCATGCCAGCTTCCCCATGGGTAGTATGACCGGGGCACCGAAATATAAAGTGATGGAGCTTATAGAACATTACGAGCGCTTCCGGCGGGAGTTGTTTTCCGGCACTATAGGCTATATATCACCCGATGGCAATTTTGATTTCAATGTAATTATCCGCTCACTCTATTACAATGCCTCATCGGGAATATTGAGCTATGCCACCGGAGGAGCCATAACCTGGGACAGTACCCCTGATGGTGAATGGCAGGAAATGCACCTGAAAGCATGGGCATTGAAGCGTATTTTCACATAACAATACATCAGAAAAGAAAATAGCGCATAGCGCTAGTATTCTTGCATTACAAACACGATATTTGTATGCAGACAGTGAATATACCAAGCAGTATTACCAGGCAATGATCTTAAATCACCGGACAGGAATTATCATAGCTATATTATCATTTTTCTCGTGCCGTCAGGTGGCGACTGCGCAATTCTGTCCGTACACACCTTACAGATGGTCTGTTCATGCTACCAATCCGTTAAGTCTGCTTTCTAAAGCAGGCGTTCAGCTCCAATACCGGCTCAGTTCCAAACACTCCGTTGTTGCAGGCTATCGTCATTATTATGGTTTTTTCCCTGGCAATCAGATATCCATAGCCTACCATCGATATTTTGCGCTGAATGCCGATGACGAATTTTTCGTCTATGGCAGGGGCGGCGCAGGTGATGCAGGCTACATACCTAAGCCATACTATGCCGGAGCAGAAGACCCATACATAAGCCCCGACAAATACCTCTTTGTAGGTGGCGGTGTAGGCAGAAGGTACAACTTTGGTCACTTCTTCATAGAAGTAAATGCCGGACTGAAGCTGGCAGGGCTTGTAGAGAACAAAGAGGGATACAACAAAAACCTGTTTTATGCTACAGGTCCCGGCTCATTTCTGGATTGCGGCCTCCACCTTGGCCTACAGTTCTTTGACGAAGAAAGAGGCCTTTTCAGGCACTCTCTGGCCCCACACCGGCCACGCATACATTACTAAATACTATCTATACAGTATTCTATCAGAGCCAGACAATCTTTTTTTGAATGGAACAGACTAAATTGCGCATATACTTATGCGATATATCCTCTGATGACAATATATGCCTATGAGATTGGTCATTTTTTTATTTCTGTTACTGGTAATACCGCAATGTGCTCCCGCTCAGACAGTGCTGTCTGACAACATTGCAATCATGAATAACAGCAGCAGCACCGTAGAACAAAAACTTGCTGCCTACACAAAAGTTTTTAATCACTACCAGTATGCTCAGCCCGACTCTGCACAATGGTATGCAAAGAGAGGACTGGATGAATTCACAGAATCGGGAAACGAGTTAGGTATTGCTTCTATGACAGTACTGCTGGCGCTGGTAGATGGCTCACATGGGCGGTTTGAAGCGGCCAAAAAGAAACAGCTGAGTGCACTGGAAATATTCAGCAGACTTGACGACAAGCATGGAATGGCAAATGCTCATAACGGACTGGGAGTAATAGATGGGAAGCTAGGCGACTTTGAAGATGCAATAAAACACTTCACACAGGCACTCACACTTTTTGAAGCCATACAGGATACTAACGGAGTAGCAAGCACCTACTTCAGAATAGGAGTAGTGAGTGAAAAAACAAACGCACTGGATCAGGCGCTGGAATATTATGCCAAAGTACTGAAACTGCTGGAAACAGGTAAAGTGCAGACAACTACAGACATCGTATATGTGTACAACAACATAGGCATTGTGTATGCGAAAAAAGGCGACATAGGCAAAGCGCTACCCTACTTTGAAAAAGCGCTGGCAGGAAGCAGCGCCCCTGAAAAAGCAGGGCTGCGCATGATGACGCTGAACAATCTGGGTATCGTATATGACAATCTCGGTAATGATAAAATGTCATTACACTACATTGACGAGGCACTAAAGCTGACCGAAGATAAAAATATGCCTGAAGAGCACGCCCGCCTCACCATAAGCCGGGCTGCAGTAGTAGGCAAACAGGACCCGGCAACAGCGCTGAAAACACTGAACGGAACTCTTGATACCATACGGGCACTGGGCATGCGCTCTATAGAGGCAGATATTTACGATGTAATGGTAGATATGTACAGCCAGACAGGAGACTATAAGAATGCTTTTGTTACACTTTCCAGACTGCGGAGACTGGAAGACAGCCTGGAAAGTACAGACAAGGCAAAAGAAATAGCCAATCTGCTGGCAGTACAGGAGCTGGAAGCATCTACAGCGCGTCTGGCGCTTGCCGAGGCTAAGAGTAACACAGCACGACTTACAAGAAATGCAACACTGGTAATAGCCGCACTACTTGCTGCAGCCCTTGTTGGCGCATTCTGGTCGCTGAGGCGTACATCCCGACTGAATGCTGAGTTATCACTCAGAGAGGCCGACCTGCAGCGCAGTAACGAAATGAAGGACAAGCTCTTCTCCATCATTGGCCATGACCTCCGTGGCCCTATAGGCAACATCCCCGTAATGCTGGACCTTATGAATGCCCCGGACATTACCGATGAGGAACGACAATACCTCACAGACAGCATCATTATACACACACAGGCTTCCAATGAAACACTGGATAAGCTGCTGTACTGGGGACAGGCGCAGATAAAAGGAGCCGGGTTGAACAAAACAACATTCTCTGCCACAGCATATGTCAATAACTGTATTCAGCTTACAAATACATCTGCCAATCATAAGCAGATATCTGTAACATCCAGAGTTACAGATGGCATCTCTGTATCGGCCGATGCATCTCACTTTGAGTTTATTATCCGCAACCTGCTTTCAAATGCCATTAAATTCACGCACCCCGGAGGCTCAGTAACCATCAGCGCAGATAGCAAACAGATTCCCGGCATGATAGTGTTCTCAGTAGCAGATACGGGCGTTGGTATATCTCCTGACAGGATAAATGATATATTCAAGCCATTTGCCAGCAGCACGCGTGGCACTGCCGATGAAAAAGGCACCAGTATAGGACTCATGCTTTGTCAGCAGTTTGTACGGGAAAATGGTGGTGAAATATGGGTTCAGTCAACACCGGGAAAAGGCACTACATTCTATTTCACTATTCCGGCAGCGGGAGCTGCATAAAAAATCAGGAGTATGCTCATAGGAAAGCTTTCTGAACTATCTGGCTTTAGCCGCGACACCATACGGTACTATGAAAAAATAGGCCTCATAACACTATCTGCCAAAAGCAGGACAGGCAGTAATTATCGGGATTATCCGGACGCTGTATTGGATACATTATACACCATACGGAATCTGAAAGAACTCGGCTTCACGCTGGAAGAGATACGCGAAATAATAGTACGCAGACAAATACAGATGCTGGACCGCAGCACCGTATGCCGTATCATAGAGCAAAAGATTATTCATCTGGAAGTGCAGATAGACAAACTGCAGCTATACCGTCACCGGCTGGAAGAAGCCCGCGCACAGGTGCTTACCGGCGATGAGGATAGTATACTACCCATTACAGGGGTGCATGCTATGGCTGCTTAATCTGTTACCAGCCGGTCTACAATACCGTATTTAATAGCCTCATCCGCATCCATCCAATAGTCCTTATCAAAGTCATCCAGCACCTGCTGCAGAGACCTGTCACAGTTTTTTGCCAGTAATGCCGCAGCAAGTTGTTTGGCTTTTGCTATCTGCCGTGCATGAGTCTCTATCTCCCAGGCACGCCCGCGTACGCCCCCCATACCTGGCTGATGAATCATCACTTCTGCTGAAGGGTATATATAACGATGCCCTTTTTCCCCGGCTGAAAGCAAAATGGCCCCCATAGATGCTGCAAACCCCAGGCAATAAGTATATACCGGAGCCTTAATGCTGTGCATAATATCAAGTATCGCATTCCCCGCAGTTACCATACCTCCCGGACTGTTGATGTACAGATGAACAGGCTCTTTACTTTCCGTAGCAAGATATACCAGCTGGCTTACCACCATACGTGCGCTTTCATCTTCTACCGCGCCCCATAAGAATACCTTCCTGTTTTCCAGCAGCCTTTTGCTTATTGCTGCAGTTATGAAAGGTGTTTGAGATGCAGGCATTTCTTCCTGCGTTTCAGAATAATGTAATTGTTGTAATTGCATACAAATATCTCTTTGTATGCAAACCTAAGGGGTGGAGTATACTCCAGGGTTGTCACTCCGTATGCTATGGAACAAATATTTCTGCCTCCATATACGTTACCACCTTTCCACTGATCATTACCCTGTCATTATGCAGCCTGCACCAGAGATATCCACGCCGCTCAGATAGCTGAATTGCGGATAGTTCTTTTTTACCCAGTTCTGCCCCCCAGTACGGTGCAAGCGTAGTATGTGCCGAACCCGTTACAGGGTCCTCATCAATACCCGATTGCGGCCCGAAAAAGCGTGATACAAAATCAACACTACTGCCAGCCGCTGTAACAATAATACCTCTTGCATCCAGCTTACCCAGCATATTAAAGTCCGGCCTCAGGCTCAGCACATCATTTTCTGTAGGCAATACAGCCATGATGTCCGTTTTCCCCTTTAGTGCCTCCATGGGCTCTATGCCCAGTCCGTCTTTCAGTTCCTGAGGTATAGGTATTTGCAAGGGCTTATCTGCCGGAAAATCAAGAGTAAGCATATCTCCGTCTCTGGACACATGTAGCTCACCTCTATGCTGCGAGTAAAAACATATACTTGTCGCTTCCGGAGAGTAATACGCAAAAAGTATATGTGCTGCGGCAAGTGTGGCATGTCCGCAAAGGTCTACCTCTACCACAGGTGTAAACCAGCGAATATGATACCCATCATCTCCGGCCACCAGAAAAGCTGTTTCTGCCAGATTGTTCTCTGCAGCAATAGCCTGCATCATTGTTTCCGGAAGCCAGTCGTTAAGCATACATACTGCTGCCGGGTTGCCACGAAAAAGGGTATCAGTAAAGGCATCAGCCTGGTACATTTTCAGCTTCATTGTAGTGTGTTTTATGTCAGATGCTACATATTGTCTGACATTGATGACAATATTACATAAATACTGACCTTACAACAGCCCGTTCAACTGTGAAAGATATTTTAAATCGGTACTTTACGGACACAGAACATGGAAGGACAGGAAACCTGAAAACAACAAAATAAACCATTTAAACAATTGACTTTCAAACCATTAAACAAAAAATAAAGCATATAGAGCAGGTTAGTTTTTAACAAAACCATATAGTCATCAGGCAATATTTTTGAGGTAGCAAGTACAAAAGAAAACAGCATAAACAGTTATGAGAAACAGATTATTTCCGGTGATTGTTACAGCTGCACTGACATCTGTAACCACGCTATTCGTAGCATCGCGCATGCTTACCACCACAGGTTCACACTTCAGCGCTTCTGAAAGTAAGTCTGTACCGGTCAATTACGTTAATTATGCAGGTACTGCAGCTCCTGCATCAGCAGGCTTTGAAATGGCGGCTGAGTCCTCCGTAAAAGCAGTAGTACATATTAAAACGGCTACAGCCGCACGTATTATTACAGATAATAGTATGGGCGATGTCTTCGGACAACTGTTCGGGCAGCGGCAGTATTATATCCCCTCTCAGGTAGGCTCCGGCTCTGGTGTAGTAGTAAGCCCTGATGGGTATATTGTTACGAACAACCATGTAGTGGCAGATGCCAGCGAAGTTACCGTAACATTCAACGACCGTTATACAGCCAAAGCCAGAGTAGTAGGTACCGACCCCTCTACCGACATTGCAGTGCTGAAAGTAGATGGAGAAACAGATATACCATTCATGGAGTTTGGTAACTCTGATGATGTGAGACTGGGGCAATGGGTACTGGCAGTAGGCTTCCCGCTCAATCTTGATGCCACAGTTACAGCCGGCATAGTGAGTGCAAAAGGACGTGCGCTGGGCGTAAACAAGCAGCGGTCAGGAGCATCTGCTATTGAGTCTTTCATACAGACAGATGCTGCAGTAAACCCCGGTAATAGTGGCGGTGCGCTGGTGAATACCGGCGGCCAGCTGATAGGTATTAACTCTGCCATTGCTTCACCTACGGGCACTTATACAGGTTACTCATATGCCATACCTGCCAACATTGTACGTAAAGTAGTCAATGACCTCACACGTTATGGCACTGTGCAGCGTGCCTATATGGGTATTGAATATCTTGACAGTCGCTCTGCATCACCTGAAGCACTTGCAGCAGTGGGCCTGGATAAGAACGAAGGGGTATATATCACTGGGGTGCGCAGCAACAGTGGCGCTGCCAAAGCAGGCCTTAAAAAAGGCGACTTCATTACACAGATAAACGGTGTGGCAGTAAACAGCCCATCCGATGTACAGGGTCAGATAGCCCGCTACCATCCCGGCGATAACATTACAGTACTGTTTTCCCGCAACAATAAGCCTATGACCACAACGGTAAAACTCACCAACATCAGTGGCACTACCGATATACTGAAGAGCAACTCTCCTGTAAAATTGATGGGTGCTACAATACGCCCGCTGAATACTGGTGAGAAAAGTAAACTGGGTATAGAGAAGGGACTGATAGTATCAGATGCAGGTACGGGAGCATTTGCTCAGCAAACCAGAATAAAAAAGGGATTCGTCATAACGGGCATCAATAATATCGCTGTAGGCGCAGTAACAGACCTCCAGCAATTGCTTGCCAGCAATCAGGCCGTGCAGATAGCGGGCTTCTATCCCGGCACACAGGGTATGTACTATTATACCCTGAAGCAGGCCAACTAACATTCAAATTTCATAGAAATACAGGAGCGGCAGAGTTTAAAAACGCTGCCGCTCTTATTCTTTAAGGCTGTTATTTACGTTCTGATGAACAGGAATACATTAAAGGATGTAGTACCTGCTACGAAACATTATTACGGTAACAGCTAAATAACTGAATGATAAAACAGAACCCTGACTATAACTACCTGTATGCAGCAAAAACAACTTATCTGATTTCCTTTACGAAACAGGTATCATATCTGCCCCATGAAGTAGAGTCAAAGTAATGACATTCCTTAACGGCATCTGACCATGATGTTTTAGCCTTACGGCCTATGTATTTAGTGTATTGACCACCAAGCTGCGGGAAGCGACACTCACACACCAGCTCCGGCCTGGCACATGATGACAGGACAATAGAAATAATAAACAAAAAAGCTAAAAGGCCCGGTATAATATATCTCATCGCTTTTGTCAATTGCTCACAAATGTAAACATTTCCTGGCATCTATCTGCAGGCATCCCGTTATTGCTTATATCCCAGGTCGGCACGGAGCGCATCAGGCAATGTTGGTAACATATGACGTGGCAGCAGGAACGAGGTTAACTCTGACAGCTCACGGAATATATAATGACTGTCTGCCGCACCCCGCAGATACTCGGCGCCAGTGCTGCCACCTGTACCCACTCGCTTGCCTATGGTACGCTGCACCATATGTATATGCCTGTGCCGCCACATAGACAACTGCTGGTCTACCTCCAGAAGCGTGCTCAGCAGCTCATAAGGCAGCTGCAGCAATGGCTGATCGCGGTAAAGCATGATAAACATGGCATTTCTTGCCGCCGCTGCGCTGAAGGCACGCCCTTCGGGATATGCGCTGTCTTCAATGAATATGCTGTCAAATATCTTCAGGTTCTGCATTTCCCCCTCTGAAAGACCACTGCTGTATGCCTCCCTGTAGTTACTCCAGAAACTTTTGTTGTTATCACCTTCCCAGTAGTTACCACTCTGCAGAAATGGCATGCGGGCCAGCCACTCGTCCAGCAGGGAGCGCAGAGAGCGATGCTCTTCTGCCTTTTTCACACGCTCCACATCCTGTGGCGTAAGCTGAGACAGATAATATGCCTTCCCGTGGCGATGCTCATAATGAAGACCCAGAGTAGCTTCAATAATCTTAAACTGAATACTCTGAAAGCCGGATGCCGGACGCAGCAGGTCTCTGAAATCCAGAAAGTCCAGTGGGGTCATGGTTTCCAGAACGCCCATCTGCATCACTGCCACCTCCAGAATCCTGCAGATGCGCTTTAGCCTGTGTACACTGTTGTACATGTCCGGCGAATTGTGCTGGATACTGGCCTGCAGGAAAACATTGCGCACAATGTTCAGCTCATGCAGTATCTGCTTGAACCATAACTCGTAGGACTGGTGAATGATGATGAATAGCATTTCATCATCGGCACGTATATGCTCTTTATCACTCTCCGGCTCCTGAGCGTTCAGTATCTTATCAAGTTGCAGGTATTCGCTGTAATATACAGGCTTACGATCTTTAAGATTCATGGCACGAAAATAGTAATTGTTATGCCATTGCACATGACCATTATCATCTAAATGCTGAGTACCCGTATCATTTCTATAAGGTCGCTGCTCACGGGCGTAGTACCCTTAATGACATTGGCAAATGGGGTGTGTACTACCTCTCCGTTCATAATACCCACCATCACCTGTGTCCTGCCCTCTCTGAGCGCATTCACAGCGGCATGCCCCATACGGCTGGCCAGTACCCTGTCGGCATAGGACGGTGAGCCGCCACGCTGTATGTGGCCCAGCACACAGGAGCGTACATCCAGTGCCGGAAACCGGGCTGTGATAGCAGCATGTACCTCTGCAGCGCCGCCAAAGTCATCACCCTCAGCCACTACTATTATCTGAACGGTCTTCTTTCGTCTGCCATCTGCTTCTATACGGTCCAGCAGGTCATTTATATGCGTCTCTGTCTCAGGTATCAGTATGTCCTCTGCACCACATGCTATACCACTGTTCAGTGCTATATAGCCGGCATCGCGCCCCATAAGCTCTATAACAAATACGCGGTCATGCGCCTCGGCAGTATCCCGTATCTTATCTATGGCAGAAACAGCCGTATTTACAGCAGTATCAAAGCCAATGGTAAAATCAGTACCAGACAGGTCTTTATCTATAGTGCCGGGTAGCCCCACTGCAGGTATGGCATACTTGCTGAAGAAGCTGACAGCCCCGCGAAAGGTGCCATCACCACCTATAAGCACCAGCCCGTCTATGTTATGACTGCGCAGCTGCTCATATGCCTTCTGCATACCAGCCTCTGTCATGAATTCCTTGCTGCGTGCGGTTTTCAGAATGGTCCCGCCACGCTGTATGATGTTGGAAACATCCTTTGCCTCCATGCGGAAAATATCGCCATCTATCATGCCCTGGTAGCCGTGCCTGATGCCAAACACATTCATACCATGATATATGCCGGTACGCACCACGGCTCTTACAGCAGCATTCATTCCGGGACTATCGCCCCCCGATGTCATTACGCCAATATTCATCATTATGCCAAAATACAACTTTGAAAAATAAGCCGGACTGCGTTACCACACAGTCCGGCTCTGATTTATCATATATTTAATATCCACCACTATTCTCCCATAAGCTTCATCAGCTCATTGAGGCGTGGCTCCAGTATTATCTCTGTACGCCTGTTCTGTGCACGGCCATCAGGGGTACTGTTGGGCCCTATAGGGTCATATTCACTACGGCCACTGGCTACCAGCTTGGCAGGCACCACGTGATAGTCGTCTATAAGTACATGCGCTATAGATGTAGCACGGGCAGTACTCAGCTCCCAATTATCGGCAAACTTAGCGGTGTGGATAGGAATACTATCTGTGTGTCCCTCAATATTGATATTGATATCGGCGCTGGTATTGAGTACGCCAGCCACTTTGCTAAGGGCATCCTTACCCTTAGGGTTTACCACTGCACTACCCGATGGGAACAGCAGGCTTTCCTGCATACTGATGTACACCTTGCCATTTTTCATTTTCACCGTAAGCTCATTGCTGTTAAAGCCTTTCAGCGCTTCGGCTATCTTGCTGCGCAGTGCTTCTGCTGCCTGTTTCTGCTGGTCCAGCAGGGCCTGCAGCTGCTCCAGACGGCGACGCTGCTCATCTACCTGCTCTTTGGTAGACTTCAGCTGCCTGCGGGCGCTTTCCTTCTCATCACCCAGTACGTTCACACGGTTATTCAGCTCACGCAGCTGCGACTCATAATCGCTGATGCTGTCCTTGAGTCTGCCTATGCGGCTGTTCAGTGATGCAATCGTATTATTCAGCCCCACATTGGTAGCATTCAGTTTTTTATTCAGGTCTACCTGCTCATCCAGCTTTTTGCCCAGGGTTATTTTCTCTGCTTTTTCTTTTTCTGCCCGCTGTGTCTCCGCATCATATTTCTTTTTGGAAACAATGCACGATGTAGTGAGGGTTGTCCAGAGTAATACCCCCGACAAGAGTGTGATTGTACTTTTCATTTTATAAGCTGTTTTAATGGATTGAGAATGAACAGGCCACAAAGTTACTGGATTTTAATGCTATGAATGTAAGGTAACCGTTAAAGAAACATCACATATCCACCCGCTTACGGATGATAGGTATAACGATACAGTATCTGTGTCTGTGGCTGCCAGTCGCTACCCCGGCTGCGTAATATCGTTTCAGATGTCACATTGCCGACCTCATCATACTCATGCACAAAGCGCAATGCATATCCCTGCTGCTTGCCCAGACTGTCACGGGTAGTGCGACTGCTCATATTACCATGCTCATCATAAGTGCATTCTGTATGAGAGCGGAGAGCGCCACTTCCTGAGTACATTTTAATATTCGTATGCTTGCCACGGGTATCATTGATCATCTCTGTGCGCCGGGTTACGGAATCACCCAGCAGAAATGACAGACTTACTATATTACCTGCAGCATCATAAGTCGCCTGACGGGAAATATAGGGCGTACCATCAGGAAACAGCTCGGCCAGTAGTACCTGATCTCCTTTATTGTCATATACGGAGCGCATAGTGGTCTTCAGCACCCCGGCACTGTTGTACGCTCTTACCTCTGTTTCCTGCCCGCTACGGTCATAGAAATAATCTTTACGCCCACTCCTGCTGCTTACAGAAGAGGTTACCACCGCCTTTATACGCCTCCCGGCCTTATCATAGCTGAATGTGGTAGTATCATCTGTAGCCACTGCACCCGATAAGTGAATGAACCAATGTTCGGGCATACCAGCGGCATTGTAGGTATATACCGCATTCCATAGCACCTTCCCCTTCTCATTGTACCGTTGCTGCCTGGTGAGCATTCCTGATGCATTGTACACATTGCTGCCACTATCTGTCAGCGTTTTTTTCTTGCCCGTGTATTTATAACCGGTAAAACGCACGGTATGTACCTTACTATTCAGATTATTCTCCAGAGCTGACAGCGGTATATCAATCACCTTCTCCTTCTCATATATACGGCCATGCCTTATACGACCATAACCTACTGCCTTCTTTACTACAATAGCCTGTTGCTCCTCCTTACCGGTATCGCCGGAGCAGGCAGCTATAAACGTACAAACAAGTAGCAACAATGGAATTCTGAACATGTGAGTACAAAAATAAGCAGTGGTATTTATAATGGCAGGATATGCCGCTTCATTAAATCTGTAACATAGTAAACTGCTTTTTATCCCATAATACGGCATGATTTTTGAAGAAATACAAACTCACTAAAAACACCGGAATATTATGAAAGATATGGAATGCTACAGAAAGAAAAAGGAACCGATAGCCCAATTTAAACCAGATCTGCAGGTACTGGGTGGCAGCAGCAAGTACATAAATCCTATACGCAGATTTGAAAAGAAAAAGACAACAACAGACACCATAAAAAGCCCCCAAACAACACCCGACACCCCCGGCTGCACAACATGACGGGTTATCGCATATTTTTGTGCAAATGGTAAGTGAGGGCACCAGTCTTAACAAGTATATAAGCGCTACAGGCTTCTGCTCGCGCAGGGAGGCCGATAAGCTCATAGAGCAGGCCAGAGTAACAATAAATGACGAGCTGGCACTGCCTGGTGCCCGGGTATATACCGGCGACAAGGTAGCCATAGATGGAGAACCGGTAAAATCATCTACCCGGCGGGCTATCTACATAGCATTTAACAAGCCTGTAGGCGTAACCTCTACTACCGACCTCAAGGACAAAACCAACATCATCAGCTTTATCAACCATCCTAAACGCATATTTCCCGTAGGCAGGCTGGATAAAGACTCTGATGGCCTGATAATACTCACCAATGATGGCGACATAGTGAACAAGATACTCCGCGCCAGTAATCATCACGAGAAGGAGTATATAGTTACAGTAGATAAGGCCATAACGCCTGAGTTTGTCACAAAGATGAGCAACGGCATACCCATACTGGGCACCACTACCCGCCCCTGCCATGTGCGGCAGGAAGCCGGCCGCAGATTCAGGATAGTGCTTACACAGGGACTGAACCGGCAGATAAGGCGCATGTGCGAATACCTGGGCTATAAGGTAATGACACTGACCCGTGTGCGGGTAATGAACATACAACTGGGCAAACTGCCCGTGGGCCACTGGCGCTACTTTACCCCGCAGGAGACCGACAAAATGAACGAGATGTTAGCCGAATCGGTAAAAACCAACGACAAGCCTGCACCACGTAAAGAACAAACCGCCCAGAACAGACCACAAAGCCGCAAACAACAACCGGCAAAAACAAAAGGCCGGGACTTTTCACCGGCACACAAGCCAGCACCGAAAAAGAAAGTAATTCCTCAGCCCAAAAAGAAGGGCAGATAAGCTACCGGTACACACATCAACAACTATGAAACAAACCTTTCACAGCAGGACTTTGCCATGGCCTATGCCCCGGTTTACTTCAGTATGAAAGTCTGTTATTTTATGAAACCACTGGCACGGGTGTAAGGGTTAACAGGTATATTGAATGTACCAGACTATAGCTCAGTACGCAATATAAACACTACTTCTCTTCCCCATCCCCCTTCCTGTTCCAGCGGATAGCATACTCCAGATATACATTGAAGTCGAAGGCGGCATTTTTATCGCCCCGGCCAAAACCGGCAATATTGAGCGGCTGCAGATCGCGGAATGACTTACCGTTCATCATAAACTTGCCCCTTATATTCCAGCCTGCCATCAGATGCGGTACCAGCTCCACTCGCATACCCAGATTCAGCTCTGTCCATATCACAGGAAAACTCTTAGCCGGGCTGGTACCAGACACTGAACCCCAGGTACTGTCTACCACCACATAGCTGCCTTCATTGCGGGATACATTACCGCCTGCCAGCCGCAGTCCTGCAAACATCATGTCCCAGTCGTGCTCGCTCTCACGGTACAGAATACTCTTATTGAAGCCCAGCCTCATAAAGTAATTGCTGGTAGTATACTTCAGGTCGTCATAAGTCACATCCGACCCTCCCCAGCCGCCCTCGGCCACCAGGTAGTATTCATTCTTCCAGTAATAGTGCAGTTCCCCCTCATAGCTATACCTGTTATCGATCATGCTGTTGAGTACAGGGTATAGGATATCGGCTCCTATGGCCAGCTGATGCCCGGCGGTATATTTCCTGCGCGGGGCAGGATCTGACTCCTCAGCACTGGCAGTATCAGCTGCAGCAGTCTGCGCCCGGCTCATAGCCGGGCTGCATACCACCGCTGCCACACTAAGGCTGAGGGTGTATATAAAGCTCGGTATGTACGGTATTCGCATTGCTGTTTACGCTTCTGTCTTTAATTACTGCTGAGTCTAATGAATGGCCGGTAGCCGTTACTGAGTTGATAGTATAGTAGTAGGTATAGCCACAGGCATTAGATATAAAATGTAGCTGCCGCTCGTAGCGGAATGTAATCGTATCCGGCACCACACCTATTGTATCTGTAGCAAATATCCACTGTGCACTATCTGCCACCGGCGACAGGGACAGGGTAAATGAAGAACCACCCGGGTACAGCGTACCAGACAGTGTGCCGCCCGTAATCGGTGCCAGCACAGCCGCAGGCAGTGCCGTATCCTGTGCCGTACCATCGGCCAGTACCCTTACTGCTTTTGCTTTAAGAATAGAGGCTTTGGGTGTGAGGCACGGCTGCCGGTCCTGCGTGCATGCCTGTAGCAGCAGCAGCGACGACACCAGCACCATAAAGCCTGCATAAAACCTGTCAGTCATTGAGTGTGTTCAGTATTCTGTCTATTTCGGTTATCACATGGTCCAGCTGTATGCGCATATTACCACGCTCCTCATCTCCTGCTACGGTAGAGAGGTTTACGCTCACCATGTCTTTTTCCAGCTGTGCTATGCGTGCATTGAGCTGCTCCTGCGCTACCTGACCTTTGGCAATAGTGTCTTTCAGCCGTTTGTTTTCGGCCTCCAGTGCCGCATACTTTTTCAGTAATGCGGTCAGTTTCATATTGAGTTCATGTAGCGCCTGCATCAGTCTCTTATCACTGCATTCAGTTTGTTTTTGTAGGCATCAGCCAGTTTATTCATCAGCGCTCCGGTTTCCGCATCGGTAAGCGTGCGGTCGTGTAGCTGGAATGTATAATTAAGCGCAAGGGATTTTTTCCCTGCACCCAGTTTTTCACTTTCAAATACATCAAACAGGCCAAAGGTCTGCAATTCTGCTATCTTCTGCTGGGCGGTAACCTCCTGCACCTGCTGGTAGGTAACCTTACGGTCCAGCACCAGGGCCAGGTCTCGCTGCACCGACGGGAACTTAGCTACCTCACTATACTTTACAGCGGCAGCCGTAGCAGCCTGATACCAGAGGTCCCAGTTAACCTCGGCATAGAACACATCCTGCTTTATGTCAAATGTCTTACGGGTAGCCGCAGGCACCTGATATATACGGCACAGCTCTTTATTCTTCCACTTCCACACCTGCGCATCACCATCATACGCTATAGCTACACCCTTTATACCGGCATATGCCAGCATATTGTTTACAAGACCTTTGAGGTAAAAGATATCGGCTGGTAAAGCCTTGCCCTGCCAGTAAGCGCTGCGCACATTGCCGGTAATCCATAGCGCTACCCTTGCCTCCTGCTCATATCCCTTTTCTGCCCGGACATATACATTGCCAAACTCAAAAAGAGCCAGGTCTGTGTTTTTGCGGTTGCAGTTATACTGTATCACCTCCAGGCCTCCTTCCAGCATAGAAGGGCGCATACAGTCCAGCTCACTGGTAAGGCTGTTTATCATACGCACCAGCCCTTCCCGCTCAGGATAGTATTTACTGTTTACTATAGAGTTGGTAACTATCTCCTGCATACCGGCGCCACACAGCAGTGTAGCAGTGCGCTCGCGCACTTTACGGTCAGATGGCAACTGCCCTGTAAGCGATATATTAAGCCGCTCAGGAATAGTTATATTATCCAGCCCATCTATACGCAGTATCTCCTCTACTATATCGGCTGGCTGGGATACATCCGGCTTGTTGGACGGCACACCCAGTAGCAGCCCTTCCTCACTCTCCTCTGCTATCACAAATCCCAGTGCCAGCAGTATCGTTTTTATGGCATCGGCACTGTAGTCCTTGCCACTCAGCATTCTTATATAGTCATAACGTACTGTTACCTCTGTACGGTGCAGCAATGCAGGGTATACATCGCTCACGCCGCCATACGGCACACCTCCCGATACTCCTGCTATCATTGCAGCAGCACGGTACAGCGCAGGCAATACATTATTCACATCCACCCCCTTCTCAAAGTGAGTAGCAGCATCGGTACGCAGGCCATGATGCAGCGATGTGCGCCTGATACCCATTGGGGTAAAATAGGCGCTTTCCAGAAACACATGGCGCGTCTCTTCCGTAATACCACTGTACTTACCGCCAAATACACCGCCCATAGCTATAGGCCCCGATGCATCACATATCATCAGGTCTTCAGCGCGCAGTTTACGCTCTTTATCATCCAGCGCCAGAAAGGTGGTACCTTCTGGCAGATGTTTCACTACTATCTCGCCTCCGGCTATCTTACCTGCATCAAATGCATGTAATGGCTGGCCATACTCATGCAGCACATAGTTGGTCACATCCACCACATTATTGATGCTGCGCACACCTATAGTAGCCAGTCTGCGCTGCAGCCATTCCGGCGATGGGCCTATGGTTACATTACTGATACCGATACCCGCATACCGGGGGCATGCATCAGCAGCCTCTATTTTTACCGTTATGGCAGGAGCGCCCTCAGGCACATCACCGGTAGCAGCAGGCACTATCTGTGGCAGACATACCTGATTGTTGCCACCACGGTGATGGCTGAGCCATGCACACACATCCCGCGCCACACCTATGTGGCTGTTGGCATCAGAGCGGTTGGGCGTAAGGCCTATATGTATGGCATAGTCAGTCTCCGGCAGGTTAAAGTACTGGCGGGCAGGCATACCCACAGGGGTATCTGCCGGTAGCAACATAATGCCTGCATGGCTGGTACCCATGCCCAGCTCATCTTCGGCACATATCATACCGGCGCTTTCTGCACCACGTATTTTTGCTTTCTTTATAGTAAGCGGCTCTCCTTCCGTAGGGTAAAGTGTAGCGCCTACAGTAGCTACAATTACCTTCTGACCGGCAGCTACATTGGGCGCACCACATACTATATTCAGGGGCTCTCCGGCTCCGGCATCTACCGTTGTGATACTTAATTTATCAGCATTGGGGTGACGCTCACAGGTAAGCACATGCCCTGTAACCACACCATTCAGCCCTCCTTTTACGGCCTCTACCGGCTCTACAGCCTCTACTTCCAGCCCTATGGAGGTGAGTATACTGCTCAACTCGTCTGCTGTAAGCGATACAGGCAGATAGTCACGCAGCCATTGATAGGAAATTACCATCAGTATTACATTAATTTCAGCAAAGATAACCCGAGTTAATAGCAAAAACCATCTTCTCAAAAAAACGCTTAACAAAATGATTTATCCCCACCGATAGTGGATATTGTGTGGACGGAAAGTGGATAACAAATAATATGTGTTGAAAACCACGGGAATTTCAGAACTTTACGTTCAGAACCGGTGCAAATGATGTTTATGATGTGCTTAAAACTATACGACCCATTTTTGTTTGAGGTTCTGTTTTTCGCATTTACATTCGTTGCATTAGCAGTCATTCCAGGGGTACACACAATCTGTGACTTAACGACAATTTAAACTTCGGATAACACAAACGAAATGTGTTTTCCTGGAAAACTGACCTCTGAACCGAAAGATTTAACCGAGATAAAAACGCATTCAGCGACAACTTAAATGGCAGTCAATACAAAAAAAGATTTTTCTAACACATCCCGTTCACAAAGCAGAAAGACCGATGTTTCCACACTCGTATATGGGAAGGTGCCTCCACAGGCCCCCGAACTGGAAGAAGCAGTATTGGGAGCTGCCATGCTGGAAAAAGACACTTTTGCCCAGATACTGGAGGTGATACAGTCTGCCGACTGTTTTTACATTGACGCACACCAGAAGATATATGGAGCCATGAGGCGCCTCTTTGACAAGGGTACCCCTGTGGACCTCCTCACTATTACCGAGGAGCTGCGCAAGAGCAATGAGCTGGAACTGGTAGGTGGTCCCTACTACCTTACCCGCCTTACCATGAGCGTACTCTCCAGCGCGCACGTAGAGGCGCATGCCCGCCTCATAATGGAAAAATTCATTCAGCGGGAGCTCATACGCATCAGCAGCTCAGTAATAAGCGATGCATATGAAGACAGTACAGACGTGTTTGACCTGCTGGATAAGGCAGAAACAGGCCTGTATGATATCACCGACAAGCACCTGCGTAAAAACTTCAAAAGTCTGCAGGAAGTATTGGTACGTACCATAAACGAAATTGACGAAACCCGTAAAAAAACTGATGATGTAACGGGTGTACCATCAAAATTTGCGGCTCTGGATGCAATTACCGGTGGCTGGCAGAAAACAGACCTTATCATCCTTGCTGCCCGTCCTGCCGTGGGTAAGACCGCCTTCACGCTTAACCTGGCTATGAATGCCGCTATGAACGCCGGCAAGGCCTTCCCGGTAGCCCTCTTCTCACTGGAAATGGGTGCAGGGCAGATAGTAAAAAGGATGCTGAGCTGCGTTACTGAAGTAAGCATGGAAGCCATAACCAAGGGTAAAATGGCGGAACATGAGTTCATACAGATGTCGCAGCGTATGACAAAGCTGTCGCAGGCCAAGATATTCATTGACGACCAGGCCGCACTGAACATATTTGAACTTCGTGCCAAGGCCCGGAGGCTGAAGCAGAAGCACGACATTCAGATGATACTGATTGACTACCTGCAGCTGATGCAGGCCAGTGTGGAGAAAGGTGGTAACCGTGAGCAGGAAATCAGTAAAATATCACGAGACCTGAAAGCTCTGGCAAAAGAGCTGGAAGTACCTATCATAGCGCTGTCCCAGCTTAACCGTTCGGTAGAAACCCGTAAAGAGTCAAAAGTACCTCAGCTGAGTGATCTTCGTGAATCGGGAGCGATAGAGCAGGATGCCGATCTGGTAATGTTCCTGTACCGTCCCGAATACTACGGTAATGGCACCAACGAGATGGGCGAAACCATAGAGGGTGAAACACACATACATATAGCCAAACACCGTAACGGTAGCACCGGCCAGGTAAAGGTGCGCTTCATAAAAGAGTATCAGAAGTTTGTGGATATGGAAGACGACAACTTCGATGCTTTCAGAGGCAGGCCACAGGGGGGTGATACTCCTGCAGGTGGTGGCAACTTTGGTGGTGGTGGTGGTAACTTTGGCGGCGGCACGCCTCCTGGTGGCTTTGCTGGCCGTCCAGGTGATAATCCTTCCGCAGGTATCCGCCGCGACAACAGCAACTTTGGCGACTCAAAACTGTTCATCCAGGACAATGCTACCGGCTTCCAGACAATGCAGTCAAAAGCTAATAATATGAGCTGGGACGATGACGATCTGCCAGGCCATGGCGGCAGTGGTAAGCCTACCCCTCCCCCGTCTTTTGACGATGATGTGCCGTTCTGATAAATCAGTAAACCGGAAGCTAAAACTGTAGTTCCAGTCCGTCATATGCCAGATGCATATCATCTGGCAGGGAGGACTCTACTGCGGCATGCAGCCCCAGCTGGTGACTTATGTGGGTAAAATAGGTATCAGGTGCTCCGGTATCTCTTGCTACCTCTATAGCCTGGGGAAGTGTAAAATGAGAAATATGCGCTTCACTCCTCAATGCATTGATAGTCACACACTTACTACCTATTACCTTTTGCATCTCTTCAGGAGCAATATAATTGGCGTCAGTAATATACGTGAAGTCTCCTATCCTGAAACCCAGCACCTCCAGCTTATAATGTAGTACCCTTATGGGTATTATTTCCACCCCTTTTATACTAAATGGGGTCTGTGCATCTATAGTATGTAAGTCTATCTGTGGAATACCGGGATATGCTATATCAGAGAAAATGTAGGAAAACTCTCTCCTGAGTGCTTCCTGAGTTTCGGTAGTAGCATAAACGCCTACCGCCTTGCCACTGAAAAAGTTATACGGGCGTATATCATCCAGCCCTGCAATATGGTCTTTGTGACCATGGGTGAATACGATAGCGTCCAGATGTTTTACTCCGGCCCGCAGCATCTGATATCGAAAATCGGGACCGCTGTCAATAACAATACTCACATCTCCCGTCTGTATCCATATGGCACACCGGAGACGGTTATCACGTTTGTCCTGTGAGTTGCACACCGCACACGGACATCCAATGAATGGCACCCCTTGAGAGGTTCCTGTGCCTAGAAACGTAACTTTCACTATCAGATATCTATTTTGGTTTGCACAGACTGACCGGAACGGAAATCCGGGTCGGCTTTTAACTGCCGGTACCACTTGAGCATTTCTGTACTCAGTATTTCCTCATTCACATTTATGGTCTGCAGAATTTCCATGAGCGCATTAATGCGCCCTTCTACTGCGAAGAACTTATTGATGACGGCCACTTTCCGCTCCTCCAGTATGCAATATCCACTGTTGAAGTGTCCTTTTTCGTACCGGATGATATATCCGCACTCTTCGAACAGCTCTTCCAGTTTTTTCAGTGTGTTTGGTGTATATTTGAAGCTCATTACCACGGCTGTTTCAATGAATAAAAGTAGAAAATTCGCAGCATATCCTGTCATTATTCTTCTATTGTTACTTTTCTCTGCCAGTACTCACGCCCAGATATCTGATGAGGCCGATGTATATACCGACAAGATAAAGGTCATATCAGTTGGCGCGCTCGTGGGTACCAACTTCTGCCAGGTAGATGGTGACAACTATGCTGGCTATTATAAAATGGGGCTGAATGTAGGAGGTATAGGCTATCTGAGACTGCATCACAATCTGGCACTCAGTTTTGAGCTGCTGTACAGTCAGAAAGGTGCAAAAGATAATGGGGCAAGGTACCTGCCATCTGACAGTGCCACACTCATTACAAAATACTCTATAGACCTGCCAACTGCCGAAATACCGGTAATGCTCAACTATTTTGACAAGCACAAGAGTCACTTTGGGCTGGGAGTAGCATATAGCAGGCTGCTGAATACTGCCGAAAAAGTAGAAACCTACCCTACTTATAATATAGATGTCAACAAATACCCCTTCAGGAGCGACGGGCTGGATATTGTAGCCAGCGCCCAGATGCACGTATGGAAAGGACTCTTCTTTAATGTGCGGTTCCAGTATGGTGCCGTACCGCTGCGAACGTATTCACCGCCCGATGTGTCCCGGTCTCAGAAACAGTTCAACAACCTGTGGTCGGTCCGTATCATGTACGTATTTCTCTGACCTTTTTAAATAGGCTGTATCGGTATTTTCCTGTAGGTTTGATTAATGTTTCCGGCTATGAAGTTCAGAAAACACGCATATATATTCATATTGCTGCTTATGGCGGGCATATCCCGGCTGCAGGCGCAGGAAAGTTATCTGGATGAATATAGCACGTTTCATGGCGGTCTCATATTCGGGGGCAACTTTACACAGGTAGATGGAGACAATTTCGCCGGCTACTCCAAACAGGGGCTGAATGTAGGCGGCATCGTTTACTTCAATATGGACCCGGAACATATAAAGGGAAGCCTGGAAGTACTGTACACACAGAAGGGAGCACGCTCCAAAGACATATTTGTAGCCGCTCCCGGTATATTTATTACTGACTATACCATAACGCTCAACTATGCCGAAGTACCGTTCATGATTAACTACTTTGATAGTCATATGAACCATTTCGGGGCAGGTTTTTCCTACTCACGGCTGGGCACCGCAAAGGAACAGATAACCACCCAGCCCGCTATGAATGTGGACCTGAATGACTATCCGTTCAAAAAAAGCGATTATAATTTTCTATTAGGCGGCAGCCTCCATTGCTGGAAAGGCTTTTTTGCCAATGTACGTTTTCAGTATTCCCTGCTCTCCATCCGCGACAAAACAGCTCAGTATTACGGGCGTAGTCAGCAGTTCAATAATGTGTGGAGCATACGCCTTATGTATCTCTTCAAGTAGTACATCTATACTGTCAGCAACCGCTGGCGCATAGCCTCATACAGCACCATTCCTGCAGCTACAGATACATTGAGCGAATCAAACCCTGATGACATAGGTATGCTTATCAGCTGGTCGGCACGCTTTACCACATCCTTACTGATACCCGTATCCTCTGCACCCATTACTATGGCAGAAGGAATGGTTAAGTCAGCATTATATACAGGTATACTACCCTGCATCTGCGTACCCAGCACCTGTATACCATTGAGCCGCAGTACATCTACCGCCTGCGGTACAGAAGGTATGCGGCACAGCATAATTTTACGCAGCGCACCTGCCGACGTCTTAATTGCTTCTTCTGTAAGTGAGGCTGCATGAGAGGTAGGCAATATAAGTCCCTGTGCACCACAGCATAGGGCACTGCGTGCTATAGCGCCCACATTACGCACATCTGTTACACCGTCCAGCAGCAGAAACAATGGTACCTCTCCCTTATCTACTACATAAGAAATTGCCGACTGGAGGTCTACATAGTGCAGCAGTGACGCCCATGCCACCACACCCTGATGCTGTACCCGGGTCATACCATCAAGCTTTTCTGCCGGCACCTGACTTATAGGTACATTCAGCTCACGGGCCTTGTGCTTTATAGTAGCTATTTCAGGCCCGGTAGCCGTACGCAGCATAAATATCTTCTCAATAGCAGCCCCCTGCTGCAGGGCTTCAAGCACAGGCTTGCGGCCTGCCAGCATGGGCAAAGAAGGATGCTTTGGTTTCATGGCGGTAAACCTACGATAAAAACGGCATTCCATTACTGAAAGCACGGTATGACTATACTACCTTCCATTCCGTAAATTTGCACGGCATGCAGCAGAATGACATAAACATACTGGCCATAGAATCGTCCTGCGACGAGACCAGTGCAGCCGTAATACAGAACGGAAGAGTCCTGAGCAATCACATAGCCACACAGAAGGTACATGAGCGCTACGGTGGTGTAGTGCCTGAAATGGCATCACGGGCGCACATACAGAACATAGTACCTGTAGTAGACCTGGCGCTGAAAGACTCAGGAGTAAATAAAAACGAGCTCACAGCAGTAGCATTTACACAGGCTCCCGGTCTCATAGGCTCGCTGCTGGTAGGCAGCTGCTTTGCCAAGTCATTTGCCCAGGCGCTGAAACTGCCACTTATAGCTGTACACCATATGCAGGCGCATGTACTGGCTCACTTTATAGATGATCAGCCTGAATTTCCTTTCCTGTGCCTTACCGTATCCGGCGGCCACACACAGATAGTACTGTGCCGTAGCCATCTGGATATGGAAGTGCTGGGCGAAACCATGGACGATGCTGCCGGCGAAGCCTTTGATAAGGTAGCTAAAATGCTGGGAATGCCCTATCCCGGTGGCCCGCTGGTAGATAAGCTGGCTGCACAGGGCGATCCGCTCCGGTTCCGCTTCCCTACTAAGGAAATGAAAGAGTACTCATTCAGCTTCAGCGGTATAAAAACATCTGTCCTCTACTTCCTGCAGGCACAGAAGAAAGAAGACCCTGACTTTGTAGAAAAAAACCTTGCAGATATATGTGCATCTGTTCAGTACACCATTATTAAGGTATTGATGACCAAGCTGGAACGGGCCGCAAAGGATATGGGTATTAATCAGGTAGGGATAGCAGGTGGTGTATCTGCCAACAGTGGCCTGAGGCAGGCCCTGCGGGATGCCGGCAAGCGCAATGGCTGGAAGGTATTCATCCCTAAGTTTGAATACTGTACCGATAATGCTGCCATGATTGGTATTACCGGCTATCATAAATATTTGGCAGGCCAGTTTACCGACCTTTCAGTAGTACCCAGCGCACGCGCATCCTGGTAATATGAGCAATACGTGGTTCCGGTTCCGTCAGTTTACCCTCCATCAGGACCTCTGTGCCATGAAGGTAACTACCGATGCCTGCATACAGGGCGCATGGACCCCACTCCCGGTTGCTATAGAGCGTATACTGGACATTGGCACCGGCACCGGTCTGCTGGCCCTGATGCTGGCACAGCGTAGCCGTGATACCATAATAGAAGCGGTAGAATATGACGCTGATGCAGCACAGCAGGCAACCATTAATGCGGCCTCATCTCCCTGGGCCAGCCGCACGCACATAATGCATCAGGATATAAGAACATATAATCCGGGGCATCAATACGACCTCATCATCTGCAACCCGCCATTTTTCCGCAACAGTCTGAAAAATGAAACCGAACAAAAATCCATAGCCCGGCACAATGTAACCCTCACAGCCCACGAGCTGGCACATGCCGTTAGCAACTTATTATCGCC
This sequence comes from Bacteroidia bacterium, assembly GCA_030427635.1. Taxonomy (GTDB): domain Bacteria; phylum Bacteroidota; class Bacteroidia; order Chitinophagales; family Chitinophagaceae; genus Nemorincola. Next base: position 192,339 of record JAUIBA010000001.1, on the reverse strand, counting down.
TGATGGTACATTTTCCCTCCTGCTGCCTGCCGCTGAAATACAGCATTGGTACCCGGTACTGAAGAAGTATGGCATCAATGAATATGCCCGGCTGGAGGTAAAACATACACCTGCAGCAGCGATAAAAAGAATGGTTAGCCTGTTATCATTCAGACAAGTACCTGCACCAGACACAGAAACACTCATCATCAAAGACATCGAAGGTAGCTATACAGAGCAATTTGCCACACTGTTACGCCCATTCTATCTTAACGTCTGAGACAACCCTATTTCCGGGATAACTTATTCACCAGATAGCCTACAGTAATACTGTATTGATGAAAGGTGGTTTTACTGCCATCAGCAAAAGTTTTCTGATATGCCGCTTTTACAGAGACGCCCCGGGGCATTTCTATACCTGCCAGCAGGCCCCACCCAAAGTTCAGACTGCTGGTAGCTGCCGACTTTTGTCTCAGCTCGGGAAACTGATTATTCTTAGCGGCATCATTTTCATGCACTGGCGACATTGCCAGCAGCCCCGCCCCCAGTATAAATCTGGGTTTACATGGCAGTCCCGTCTTCAGCAGAAAGTATGCAGGCACTTCAGCCATCCCTATGTACACCTCACTGTTATACTTTTCTACCTTATAGCCATAAGGCGAGTAAAACAATCCGGTTCTGAAATAGAAATTAGGATTAATGCGGCTTTGCAGTTCCAGGCCAGCCTTGAATGCAGAAAGAGATTGTGTGGAATAACTGGTAGCTACAGACGACTTAATGCCAGCCGATACCAACCCGACCTCAGGCCCCCATGCTATGCGTCCATGAGCTGTATAGCACAGAAAAATAAGCAGATATAGGATATAATGTTTTTTCATAACAGTGTACTACATGCTAAGGTACAACTATATGAAATCCAAAGATCAATATTTATCTGGCCACCAGTCCTCCATCTATTATCAGCTCCGTACCGGTAACATACGACGACTCGTCAGATGCCAGATACAAGGCTCCGCTCGCTATCTCATGAGCTTCACCTATACGCTGCATAGGACACATGCTTTTCAGTATTTCATCGCTGCCGGGCATGGTTACTATGCCTTCAGTCATTGGGGTAAGTACACCTCCGGGATGTATAGAATTTACCCTGATGCCAGCCGGGGCCAGCTCCACGGCCATATCTTTGGTAAGCATGCGCAGGCCACCCTTCGATGCAGAATATGCAGGTCCATTCCCTCCTACTATACCGGCAATGGAAGAAATATTCACAATAGAACCTGCACCTGCTTTTTTCATATGCGGCACACACATCTGTGCCCCAATGAATGGCCCTGTAAGGTTGATATTCAATACTTTATTCCAGTCCTCCAGCGTAGTATTCTCACTATTGGCACCCGCAGGATATACACCTGCATTGTTTACAAGGATATTGACAACGCCATATGTGGCAACAGCAAAATCCACAACTGCTTTCCAGTCATTTACCGATGTCACATCATGAGCCATGCACTGAATGGAAAGTCCGTTGGCGGCCACAATATCCACCCACGACTTCAGCTTCTGATACTGCATATCTGTAGCTATCACTGATGCGCCGCACGATACAAAAGACCTTGCTATTGCTGCCCCTATTCCACCCGCTGCACCGGTTACTATTGCTACTTTTCCCTGAAGACGTCCCATGCCTGAAAACTGATTTTTGCCAAAACTACTAATACCATATTCACAAACGCCATTTGAAAAACTGATTCTCGTCAGTTTCTGCACGAAAAGACATTCCGGTGAATAAACTAACTTTATCATCAGGCACATGACGAAAAGAGATCAATTTCTGAAGACGGTTACACTTATTTTACTGATAATGCTGGCAAATGCACCTGCTCATGGGCAAGGGCGTAAGCGCAGAAATAAATGGCCGGCTACAGAAACAGAACTGGTAAATAAACTACTGGGTACACTGCAAACAAAAGATACTGCCGCCTTCTTTGACCTTTTCCCCACCTTCGATACCCTCTGGGGTATGGTACTGCATAATAAAGATAAAAGCCCCGAAGCTGCCGCCGAATTTGAAAAACTCCGGGAGCATCCTCAGGTTTTTGTAGAGTTCGACCCGCTCTATAACAAGAGTATCATAGGCAATTATGCCCATGTACTGGGCAAGGGAGAAGACTCAGGGGTAATGTGGAATAAAGTAGTAATGGCACGGTTTGAGCTGCACGCATCTGCACCTCACCCCTCACTTTCCGGTTTCAGGCATGTAATACCGGAGCGGTTTCAGGGATATCTGTTCGTAAATGACCGTTACAACCGCACTACCTATGGCATTAAAGTACTGGAGATACAAAAGATAGGCAATCGCTTCTTTGGCGGACAGGTGCTGAACATATTACAGGCCAATACCGTAGAGGAGTTTCAGAGAAGAGAAGAAATGGAGCAGGCATACTTTGCCTGGCTTGCCGAGCACCCTTACGGTGCCGAAGACACCACTGCAGCGAAAGCCGACAGTACTGCCACAAGTGATACTACTGAAGAAGAAAAAGATATATATGCCATAAACCGTGATGATGTAATAGAAGATGAAGACCCTGACCCTATAAGAAAAGAGGTTGTGGACCGAAAATACTATGAGGGAAAACTGGACAATGACGACGATATAGCACTATACATACGATTCATGAAGCACATGCCCGGACGTGAGCAGCTGTATGATGGCTTGTACCGGCTGGGGAAAAACAAACGATACGTACGTATAGAGCTGAGAAAAAACGCAGAGGGAAAATGGATAATAGAAGACGAGCTGGCAATGGGTGTCATGGAGTTGAAACAGAAAGGACGCAACTTAACTGGTAACTGGTCCAATGCGGATGAGAACGGATACGATGTCACCCTGACGGAGACCGGCACACCCGAGGGAAAAATAGAAATGCTGGACCGGATAATAGACCAGGGGCTGTACGGGTTTATAGACGAAGAGAAGTACGAAAAGCAGGAAGAAAAAGCACAGCGAAAAAAAGCCAGAAAGAAAAAACGCGAAAAAAATCACAAGAAAAAAAGTGATGAGGATAAGGATACAGAAAAGAAGGAGGAACAGGCAAAAGACAACGGCGATGATAAAAACGAAAGCAAAAAGAGCCTGAAGAACAAAGAAGAAAACGAAGACTAATAACTAAATCACACTTACAGCCATCCTCCGCCCCCTATGTGGTCCCGTATAGCAATCATAACCGCTCTGCTGGTAAGCCTGCTGGTCATCAACAATCGCCGGAACTGGGATCATGGTATCCCTTCTTTCGATGCATTTGGCTATTACAACTACCTTCCGGCTACCATAATATACAATGATGTTGTCACTTACGGCTTTTTTCCGCCCCTGTATGAAAAATACAGATTCGGTGGCAGTGAGCCCGGTCGTCCATACGGCAATCATAAGCTGGACAATGGCAACCAGATAGACAAATACCCGATGGGGCTGGCTATTGCTGAACTACCCTTTTTCCTGGTAGCCCATGCGTGGTGTAAAATAACCGGAGCCGCTCCGGCCGACGGATATGCTACCCCTTACGCCCTAGCGGTAATACTCACCTACCCTGTCCTGTTGGTTATAGGGCTTGCTATTACCCGCAGGCTGCTGCTACGTTACTATTCCGATGGTATTACCGCCATAACGCTTATGCTGTTGTTCTTCGGCACTAACCTTTACCATTACACGGCATTTGACCAGGGCATGAGTCACCCCCTCTCCTTCACCCTTTTCGCAGCCTTTGTCTACCTTACAGATAGCTGGCACCGTACCCCGCACCGCCGGTATCTGTACCTCATGGGCCTGCTGCTGGGCTGGATTATCATTACCCGGCCCGTAAACGGGCTCATAGTCATACTACCCCTGCTATGGCAGGCTGGCAGCATCAGCGACATGAAAGCTAAAGGCACCCTGCTGATACGTAGTGCAGTCCCTGTAGCAATAGCAGGTCTGCTTTGTATAGCTGTATGCAGCCTGCAGATGGCATACTGGTACCAAACCTCCGGGCGTCTCATTACCTATTCTTACGAAGGGGAACACTTCTTTTTCCTGAAACCCAAAATATGGAAAGGACTATTCAGCTTCCGTAAAGGATGGTTTATATATACACCCGTTGCATTCGTGGGCATGGCGGGACTATGGCACCTGAGAAAAATGTATAGCTGGCTTATCCCCGCTATTGTTGTCTTTTATGTACTGATGATATATGTGGTATTCAGCTGGGGCATGTGGTGGTATGGTGGAAGCTTTGGCTGCAGGCCACTTATAGAAACACTGGCGGTACTGTCATTGCCACTGGCCGCATTTATAGAGTGGCTCAGCAGAAAAAGTAAGCCTGCACGCATCACAGGCACAGTAATACTATGCTCGTTTATAGCGCTCAATATGTTTCAGAGCTACCAGTATTCACGCATAGCTATCCATTGGGACAGAATGACCTTTCAGGCCTGGTGTAAGTCATTTGGCAAGGTAGAAATGAACTATGACGAATATGAGCAGTACCTCATAGACGGAGATACCTACTGGAAAGAACGGGCTGAAATATCCCGCTGATACCAGATGTCTATTCAAACATCATATCCTCTGCTTTCCGCTTGAATATGGGTATTATCCAGCCACCACGCAGACCAATGAGAATATCCAGACGTTTTGCATTATCTGGGCGCATAACGTCATAAAGGTAATCGCGGCGGCCCTGCGTAAATCCTACCAGTATGTCTGCCCCCACCGTGAAGTTGACCAGCTTATTGGCAGCAAAATAGGAATACCCCAGATACTGCTCTACAAAAGACCCATTGGTAAGCCGGTCATAACCCTTTATATAATCGTTGCGCAGCTGCATCACAGACTTATCCTTGTCATAGATATTGATGCGGTGCTGCATAAAACCAGCCGTAGTAAGTACCGTAAACCCATTATCAGGATGATCTTTGGAGCGGGAAAAAATCCGGCCGATGCTCACCCCTACTGCATACCCACGCTCATATACTGGTACACCTATACGCTGGCCGTCATTGTTTATAAACTCGTACAGGTTCTGTTTATGGCTGTCATACTTGTCTCTGATATTTATCATCAGAGAGTCTTCTTTAATATTCTTACCTACAATGAAGTCAAACTTTGCACCTATCAGCCAGTTTGACTTTGACTTATAAACAAATCCCGGCCCCATTCTCCATGAGCTTTCAAACCGCTTTGCCATATCACCGGCAGGGAAGTCATACCCCAGATTGCCCATTAGCAATACTCCGGAGCGCGCCTCCTTACTCTCTGATGGGCCGAACAGGTCTGTCTGTGCCAGTGCTGTACCGGCCTGAAGAAAAATGATAGCAGATGCCAGTATGTACTTCATTGCGTGTGAAATTAGGCCAAATGATGCTCCCTGCGGCAAATTTATGCTTGCAGAATGTTAAAAATACCAAAATGAATTGCCGCTGCCGCTATCACTGCATATTACCAGGGTTATAAAAGGTATCGTTTTGATTTTTTTATTTAGTTTGCCCTCTTATGCAATTCGTCTGGTGGTTACTGACCATAGCTGTTTCTCTGGGTGCTGCGCTGTGGGTATTCCGGGCCGATAAAAAGCGTTCTATACCTATGCCATGGCTTACCGCCATCCTGCGGGGGGCATTGGTAGCGGCGGCATGTATGCTGCTGGTAGTGCCTGATAGTGTCAATACAAGATATGAGACCGAAAAGCCGGTTGTTCTCTTTCTGCACGACAATTCTGTATCAGCCGGCAGGGCGTTGGGTGCCGACTCTACAGCATATCGTCAAAACATAGAAGCGCTGGCAGCAAAGCTGAGCGATAAGTACAGAGTCATGCACAGGGCTTTTGGCGACCGCATGAGCACAGACAGCCTTTACTCCTACCAGATGCAGGCTACTGATATTTCCTCAGCACTCAATGCAGCTGGCGAGCTTACAGGCATTGATGATGCAGCCGCAGTAATACTGGCCACTGATGGTATTTTTAATGCAGGTGTTAGTCCCGCATGGGCTCAGATACCCTGGCAGGGACCGCTCTTTACTATAGGCATTGGCGATAGCACCCGGGAAAAGGACATAAGACTATCAAGAGTATACGCCAATAAAACAGCGACACTAAACAGCACTTTCGAAGTTCGCGCCGATGTACTCGCAGCGCTTTGCCGGGGGTATAACGGAACGCTCTCGCTTATGGAAGGCAATGAAACGGTAGCCTCATCTGCCGTTCCGGTAAACAGTGACCGGTTCGACAGGTCTTTCTCATTTGCAGTAAAAGCAGAAAAAGCAGGCCTGCACCACTATACACTCATCCTTACTACTGCCGAAGGTGAGCAGAATATTACCAACAATCGCCGGGATGTATTTGTAGAAGTGGCCGACGTACGCAGAAAAATACTCATTGTTGCCAATGCCCCACACCCCGACATAACAGCCCTGCGGGATGCACTCACCTCTTCTGACATTTATGAAGTAAAAACAATCAATGCCGATGCCGGCAATATTTCCTTTGCCGGGTACGACGCTCTGATATTACACGGCCTCCCTTCTATGCGCAACAGGATGGCTAATGCCATTGCCGCCGCTCATATACCCTTCTGGCTCATAGCTACCAGACATATGGATATAGCAGCAGTAAACACCCTGAAACAAATCACCCATGCGGGTGTAGCTCAGGGTAACGGAGCTGAGCAGGTAGTGAACTATCATACTTCATTCAATGCCTTTACACCACCGCTGCGCATACAGGCGGTAACAGACAAGCTACCACCCCTCACCACATGGATGGGCAATGTTATGGCGGCTCCAGGCAGTGATATCCTGTTTACACGCCGCACAGCTGCGGGCGTAATGCCTGCATGGGTAATGCAGCACGGCGAAACACCCACCGCCATACTGGCCGGAGAAGGGCTCTGGCGCTGGCGGCTTTATGAGTTCCGCAATACCGGTGGGCATGACATTATAGACGAATGTATCAGACAAACAGTAGCATTCCTCTGCACCGGCAAAAGCGGCAAATCATTTGAAGTTACAATGCCCCGCAGGGTATGGAGCGATCAGGAACCCGTATCATTCGATGCCACACTGCTCAATGCCAGCAACGAACGTATCAATACTGCCGACGTACAACTGGTAATCAAAGACTCTGCTGGCCGTACACAGGAGTTCACTATGGAGCGCTCCGGCACAGGGTATAATATCAATACCGGCATTCATGCCGGTGGCAGATACTCATGGACCGCTACCACTACCTATGATGGCAGAGAGCAGAAAACATCAGGCTCATTTGTAGTGGAAAGTGTTCCGCTGGAGCTCATGAATACCACCGCCGATTTCAGTCTGCTGTATAATCTGGCACACCGGGCAGGCGGTTCATTCGTCACTACATCGGGCATACCGTCCCTGTACGACTCTGTGAGCAGCAACAGCGCCCTGAAGCCGGTTATTATCACACATGCTGAAACCGTGCCGCTCATACAGCGCAAGTGGTATTTCATCATACTGCTGGTAATAGCTGTAGCAGAGTGGCTCATAAGAAAGTACTGGCTGGCTCAGTAAGGAAACTACCATAAAGCATAGGCACCGCAGTACGGCCCTATGTAAGCCTGCATGCCATACCGTGATGCGCACTGTATTCCGCTATCCGCTGTGATACTGCTGCTTTTGTAGCCCGGTCCGGCTTTCCAAAGTATTCCACGGTAAGTGCTATGCCGTTCTTCTCCATTACCCGCTTCCATATACCCACTACCCTGCCGTCAGCCACTATCACCGGTTTAAAAATGCCGTTTCTGGTAAATGCCTTTGCCTGCATATCCTTATCTATAGCAGCAGTCCTGTCGGCATAGCTGATGAGGTATTCATCAAATGCAGGTAAGAGATGTATGGTACCGGCACAGGATGCCTGTGCATGTGCATCCGCCACCAGATATTCCACATCATCATGCACCCATACGGTAAACTTATTTCTCACGGCATTGGTTGCGGCTGTAGCAGCCTTCACTGTAAGGCCCGACCACCACACAAAATCTTTTATCGTAGCAGGTCCATGACTACGATAGTATCGTTCTGCCAGTTGTGCAGCAGCCTCATCTGCCTTCAGTACAGGTGTAGCGGGCAGGCGTTCATCCATCAGGGCATAAGTCTGTTGCTTGTCCCGCACAGGTCCGTTACATACCACCATATCCAGCTCAGCCCCCATCATTATAAGTGCCGCACTGAAATCGTTTGCCCCCACACGTTCTATCTTCAGCCGGGCCATTATTTCATCACGGCTCATATAGTTACCATCGCGCAGCATCCTGCCTATGGCTTTGGTAAACTTATTCAGTGCAGCCTCATCATAACCCACACTGCGGGCATAGGACATATACTGTGTTCTGATACGTGGTGCCGTGAGCCGTAGCATATTCCGCACATCGGCCGCCGCCGCCAGATGCCATGTAGGCCGCAGCACATGAGTACGCACTATATGCCCCTCATCCAGTGCTGCTGCCACTTCCGCATCAGTCAGCCCTGTACGTAGCCCCACAGCCCATTTACACATTTGTGCATCCTGTGCCTGCACAGCGCCCAGCCATGCTATCATTTCCTGCACACTGCAGTTTTCAGCAGTATTAATACGTTGTGCCGCCATGCGTGCGGCTACTATATGAGACGGAGTTACGGTTACAGACACAGGAGTATTCAGCTTTTGTTTACTCCTGCAAACATATCAGATTGCCACCACTTATCAGTGGGGCAATCTGTCACGGAAGTAACCATATACCCATGTACCGGCTATAGCGCTCAGCAGTGTAGCTGCTACCACAAGGGTTCCCGCTCCTATCTGTGCAAACAATGGGCCCGGGCATGCTCCGGTTATTGCCCAGCCCAGGCCAAATAATAATCCGCCTATTATCTGCCCCTTATTAAACTTCTTGTCATGAAACTCTATACGCTCTCCATATATGGTCTTTACACCGGTGCGCTTTATGAGCCATACCGATATAATACCGGTAAGAATTGCAGTACCTATAACGCCATACATATGGAAGCTCTGAAAGCGAAACATCTCCTGTATACGGTACCAGGAAATAATCTCAGCCTTTACAAAGGTGATACCGAATATGATGCCTACTGCCAGATATTTAAGATTGTGGTACCATTTGTGGGTAAGCGTTGACTCGTTTACACACATAGTGTCCAGGGTACGGTTCTGGTATTCAGCCGCTGAAGGCGGCATGTTATTTTGATTCATGCTATTTTTTTTGAAAGCCTGGAAAAATCAGAGAGAAAGTATGAGTGGCAGTACAATATTGGCCATTATAAACCCACCAATCATAAAGCTGATGGTAGCTACCAGCGATGGCCATTGTAGTGTAGATAGCCCCATTATGGCATGGCCCGATGTGCATCCGCCTGCATAGCGGGCCCCAAAACCCACCAGAAAGCCTCCTACTATAAACAGCAGGAACCCTCTTAAAGAGAACAGGGTCTCCAGTGAAAACAACTGCTGTGGCAGTAGTCCTGCATGCTCAGTAATGCCATAGGTTGCCAGTTCTTTCTTCAGGTCGGGATGCAGTACCACCGGGTCAGGAGTGCTGAGATACTGCGAGGCCAGATAGCCCCCCACAATGATACCTGCCGCAAAGAACAGGTTCCACATTTCTTTTTTCCAGTTATAATCGAAAAAGCGAACTCTGCCTGGTACACAGGCAGCGCATACGTGCCGCAGATTGGCCGATATTCCGAAGTGTTTGTTTCCGAGTAATAATAATGCAGGTACAGTAAGCCCTGCCACTACTCCGGCCACATACCATGGCCAGGGTTGTGTTATGTGCAACATTTCTTTTTTAGGTTAGGTTAATACTAGTGGTTTCTTCAGTGTTTTTTCCGTGATTTCAGGTTGCAGCGTATGTTACATACAATATCATGTTCCGGCGCTATGCCCGCACCTGTATAGCGTATCAGATACATATAGCCCACATCAGCTGCCAGCACATCCGGCATAATATTATACTTAAGTAAGGCTACTACCCGCTGCTGGTCGGTAGCCATGTGCGACATGGGCTGCACACAGGTACTCATAAGATACTCATAAGATGCATTCACCAATGTCCGCTTTGTCATGCTTATTGCCATGCCGCCCCTTGCTCTGTAGCGCATATATGCCGGGCTCTGCCCCCATGTCCTGTACTCTGCTGCCAGGCGTCCCTGTATAGTCAGCTTACCGGTCATTTTCATTCTGCCACCTGCGGCTATAGTATGCCGCCACTCATCGCTCCTGCGTACATCGGGCTGCTCCACATCATGCAGCACCTCATAACTTCTGAAATAAGCAAAGGGCGCCGCAGCCAGCCATACATTCTTCTTAAGGGAATAATATACCCATGGCCGGAACGACCATAGCAGGGGCCTGCGTACAATGTTCATATCAGGCGGTGTGTTCTGTCGCCTGAGCTGCAACTCAGGCGACAGTTTCCATCGTTCCTGCACGGGCATTGTTACCGTGAGCCTTGTCCATGCATTCACATGCTGTGCATGCGTGGCTGCTGCATAAAGCAGCAGTATGAATGCCGGTAAGCTGTGACGAAATATTCTGCCCGTGAACATTGTCTGCATCTTAGCTTATACGCTGCATAAAGTCCTGCCAGCCGCCGCCGTTCACTACAGGTATACCGGCTCTGCGCAGTATTTCTGTAGCCGCGCCGCTGCGCGCACCAGACCTGCATACAGCAATGATATCCGTTCCCATTTCAGCTATTTCAAAAGCTCTGGCTTCTACCATATCCAGTGGTATGTTCACCGAGCCTGGCACATGACCATCCATATATTCCTCACGTGTTCTCACGTCCAGCACTTTGGCGCCATCGGCCAGCATTTTCCTGAAGTCAGGCATTGTTGATGAATTCATCTTATTCTGTTTATTTTGTTTTTACGTTAGTTGTTACTCTTTGATTATAAAAGTGTTGTAGGGCATACATAATCGGTCAGGCTGAACATTCCCGCCTCTTTGATGGCCTTAAATCCACCCGCTACATCTATAAGATTGTCATACCCTCTGGCACGCAGTATAGATGTATATATCATAGACCTGTATCCACCGGCACAGTGTACGTAGTAGGTCTTTTCCTTGTCCAGCTCCGGCATGCCATCATTGATATTATCCAGAGGCAGGTTGGTGGCAGATACGATATGCTCACTCACATATTCGCTCTTTTTACGCACGTCCAGCACAGCAGCATCAGCTCCTATTGCCGCCAGCTCCTGTGGAGATATGGACTTGATAGAGTCTGCTTCTTTCCCTGCTTCCTGCCATGCAGCAAAGCCGCCTTTCAGGTAACCTATACAATAGTCATACCCTACCCTCGACAGTCGGGTCACTACTTCTTCCTCTTTTCCGGGCTCAGCTATTATCAGTATCTGCTGCTTAATGTCTGTTATCAGAGCGCCTACCCATGGAGCAAAGTTGCCATTGATGCCTATGTTTATTGAGTTAGGTACAAATCCTTTTGCAAACACCTGTGGGTCACGTGTATCCAGCAGCAGTGCCCCGGTCTCATTGGCCGCAGTCTCAAATGCCTCCGGCGACATAGCATGCAGGCCTCTTTCCAGTACTACATCTATTGAGTCATAACCACCCTTGTTCATTGCCACATTCATAGGGAAGTAAGCGGGCGGCGGCATAAGGCCGGTTGTTACTTCTTTAATGAATTCATCCCTGGTCATATTGGCCCTAAGTGCATAGTTGGTTTCTTTCTGATGGCCCAGCGTATCGGTAGTCTCCTTGCTCATGTTCTTACCACATGCACTGCCTGCACCATGTGCCGGATATACGATAATGTCATCTGCCAGTGGCATCACTTTATTACGCAGGGAGTCAAACAGCAATCCTGCCAGCCCTTCCTGTGTCATATGTGCAGCCTTCTGCGCCAGGTCCGGCCTGCCAACATCACCTATGAAAAGTGTATCGCCTGAGAACAGCGCTTTAGGTGTACCGTTCTTGTCCGACAGCAGGTAACAGCTGCTCTCCATAGTATGGCCCGGCGTATGCAATACCTTAATGGTAAGCTCACCTACCTTCAGTTCTTCGCCGTCGGCAGCTATGTGTGCATCAAATCCGGGTGCAGCGCCTGGCCCGTACACGATTTTAGCGCCGGTAGCCGCAGCAAGGTCCACATGGCCCGATACGAAATCGGCATGGAAGTGTGTCTCCAGCACATACTTTATTGCTGCATTATCTTTTTCTGCACGGGCTACATAAGGAGCTATTTCCCTCAGTGGGTCAATGATAGCTGCCTCACCATTGCTTTCGATGTAATAGGCACCCTGTGCCAGACATCCCGTATAAATTTGTTCGATTACCATAAAATTGAGTTTAAATTGTTTTTGAGTTTTATTATACCACAAAGGTCATATGCTTTTACTCCGCAGTCAGTGACATTTGTCACACCCATGCCTCCTACTTATAGATTTCTCTTAAGAGGATATAGGCAGCCATAACCAGCACAAACCAGCCAAAGCCCTTTTTGAGTTTTCCACCCTCTATTTTAGAGGATAATGCCACCCCTACAAATATGCCTGCTACAGCTATGGCAGTAACAGTGAGCAGCAGCTGCACATCTATATCTACACTACCTATATCTCCGGCAAAACCTATGAGCGAGTTCATAGCTATAATAAGCAGAGAAGTACCTACCGCCTGCTTCATGGGCAGATGCAGAAATAGTACCAGCGCAGGTATCAGCAGAAATCCGCCACCGGCTCCCAGCACGCCGGTTACCAGGCCTATAGCGCCACCCTGTATTAGCAGGCGCATCATAGTCTTACTGCCAGACATCTCTGGTACCACATCCGCCTGCTTTCTTCCCTTTATCATAGATACAGATGCAAACACCATAAGCACGGCAAACAGTACCATTGTAGCCATAGACTTCTTTACCACCATACTCCCGGTAGTAAACAGCACATCAGGCACCATGGGCATCAGCACTTTGCGGGTTATGAGTACGGTAGCTATAGAGGCCATACCAAACAGCATGGCAACTTTTACATTCACATTGCCACCTTTGAAATTTCTGGCAGCGCCTACCAGACTACTGGTGCCCACAATAAAAAGCGAGTAAGACGTAGCCAGTACCGGGTCTATCCCAAAGAGATACACCAGCACAGGCATGGTAAGTATAGAGCCACCCCCACCTATAAGTCCCAGTGAAACCCCGATGAGTATAGCCGCTACATATCCGATTATTTCCATGGTGCAAAAGTCAGGAAGCCTTTCCTGTTGTTTGGTGACAATTATCACATTCTGTCAAGATCCACTATTTCTATCTGGTTCCTGTTCATCTTTATCATCCCCTTATCAGCCATTTTTTTCATGAGCCGGGATATTACTTCTCTCGACGAGTTCAGCTCTGCCGCTATTTCAGCATGTGTAAAGGGTATAATATCCGACTTCAGGGTGTCCCGATGTTTTTTCAGATAAAACACAAGCCGCTCATCCATATTACGGAAAGCAATATGATCTACCGTTACCAGCAGCTCTTCAAAACGTTTCCTGTAAGTACCCAGTACAAAGTAATACCAGCTCCGGTACTTCATCATCCACTCATCCATCTTATCCAGCGGCACCGTCATAAGCTCCACATCTCCGCTGGCCTTTGCCGTAAGCTCACTGGTGTTCTGCTTTCCAGAGCATATGAGCGATACCGCACAGGCCTCACCCGGCTCTATATAGTACATAAAGAACTCATCACCCTCGTCATCTTCCCGGTACACCTTCACCAGCCCCTCCAGTACCACCATAGCAGAGCGTATATACTGCCCGCTGCGCATCAGCAGTTCCCCGTCCGACAGGTTACGGATATTACAGGCTTTTGATATTTCGTCTACCAGTTCAGGCTCAAAAGACGGAAAATACCTTCTCACTTCCGATTCTGATATCATCGTATTAAATTAAGTATAAAAACCATGAAAGTAAAAATTACTGCACAGCACAGTATAATTCAGGCAGCAGTTTTTCACCTCCCTGTATAGCAGGAGGTATATGGCAGCAAGTTACAGTCACATATTTACACCTTATGTGAGCATTGTTCCACAACAGTTATCAGGAAAGTGTAAGCGACAGCTATCAGGCGCAAATACACACCATATCAGGAGGAAATGTGACCATATATCTTATATAAGTTCTGAGCTCATACGCTCTACCTCATTGGTCATCCTTACTATCTTGTGAATTATTTCATCAATGTTTTCAGCAACAACTTTCAGACAGGAAATCAGTTCTTCATTATCAGGATTAGAGAAATTCTCAAAGTCTATCAGGTTAAACAACCCCTGCATCTGGCAGATAGGCGTTCGTACAATGTGCGACTGGAAGTGAGCTATTTCCGCCAGTTTTTTATTCTGCATACGTATCCTTTCATCTGCTATCTTTTCTGCCTGCCCTCTGTGATAATCATGAAGTGCCCGCTGCATTTTGGAATGCAGGGTAAACAGACGCTCTTTCAATACATAATCAGTTACCCCGCTTTTTATCAGTTCTACTGCACTTTCTTCTCCCACACTGCCCGATACTATAATAAACGGTATATCCGCATCCTGGCTACGCAGCATACGATATGCGCTGTACCCGTCAAATGATGGCAATGAATAGTCGGCCAGAACAATATCAGGAATGCAGTCATTCAGCGCGTCCTGAAAGGAGGAACGGTTCTGCGTTAATCTGTAAGTAAACGGCATCCCGGTTTTCCGGAGTTCCCGCAGCAATAAGTCCTGGTCATAAGGATTATCCTCAAGTATCAGGATTGATATTTGCTCTTTCATAGTAGTGATTAGTGATCCATATAATTAAAAACACAATTGTAAGTACCACTATTCAGGCACATTGTGATTTTATCATCTTCAAACTTACTTCACCACACCATACATTCAAACAAAATAAACTAAGAAATTATTATAATATTTATGAAATTTTCTACTATGTCATTATCAACAGCACATAATTTAATACTATTGTGTTAACCCTGATACACTGTTAGTATCGCTCCACTCACAGATAGCTTTTCCATGTGCCACGCCCTGCACTACTCCTCAATTTTACTACCTTCGCGCCTATACATTAGTAAGTTGAGCAGGAAGAAAAAAAATGTACGGCTGGAAGGCATCACCATAGAGTCCTATGCCGCAGAAGGTAAAAGCATTACACATCTTGAAGATGGCAAAGTGATATTTGTGGACAATGCCATACCCGGCGATGTTGTAGATGCCATTATCACCAAAGACAAGAAAAGCTGGGCTCAGGCACGCACTACCCGTCTTGTTTCCCCCTCCCCCGACCGTGTAGAACCATTCTGCAGTCACTTCGGTGTATGCGGTGGCTGTAAATGGCAGATGCTCCCCTATGAGCAGCAACTGAAGTACAAACAGCAGCAGGTCAAAGACCAGTTGTCACGCATTGGCAATGTAGACCTGCCTGAAATGCAGCCCATACTGGGCAGCAGCCAGGAGCGCTACTACCGCAATAAGCTGGAGTTTACATTTTCCAGCACCCGTTACCGCACATTTGAAGAGATAAAGGAGCGTACCGAAAAGTTTGAGGCAGAACCCGCACTGGGCTTCCATGCCCCCGGCCTGTTCGATAAGGTAGTGGAAGTACACCAGTGCTACCTGCAGCCCGCCCCTACCAATGAATTGCTTACCGTACTGCGGGAGTACACCACGCAGCACAACCTGCCCTACTACGATTTCAAAGCACATACAGGATGGCTGCGCAATGTAGTAATACGGGTAGCCACCACCGGCGAGGTACTCATAAACCTCGTCATACATAATGACGATACAGAGCAGCGGGAAGCCATACTGAAGCATATGCTGGAACATATACCCGGCATTACATCGCTTCACTATACCATCAACCCCAAAATGAATGACTCCATCCACGACCTGGATGTACATTGCTGGCATGGAAAAGACCATATAGAGGAGCGGCTGGAAAACTTCCGCTTTAAGATATCTCCCAAGTCCTTCTTCCAGACCAACACCAAACAGGCAGAATCACTGTACCGGGTAGCAAGAGACTTTGCCGGCCTTACCGGTAATGAAGTACTCTACGACCTGTATTGCGGTACAGGCAGCATTGGCATATTCTGCTCTGCCGGGGCTAAGAAGGTAATAGGAATAGAAGTAGTGGAAGACGCCATCAAAGATGCATGGCAGAACGCCGCACTCAATGGACTGGATCATTGCAGGTTCTATGCCGGCGACGTAGAGAAGATATGCACCGATGCCTTCTTTGCAGAGCATGGCCGCCCCGACGTTATTATCACCGACCCTCCACGCGCCGGCATGACTGAAAAGCTCATACAGCAGCTACTGAAAATGCGTGCGCCCAAAGTGGTATATGTGAGCTGTAACCCCGCCACTCAGGCCCGCGACCTGCAGCTGCTGGATGCCACCTACCGCATCACACGCCTGCAGCCGGTAGATATGTTCCCGCATACACACCACATAGAAAATGTGGCGCTGCTGGAGCTCAGATAGTAACATACCCAGGCACTTTATTTAATATTACCAATACTATTTGCTACTTTTATTGACAGCATTCTATGTCACCCTATGCGTCGTTTTGACCCCGGTATACCTGTTTTCATACTGCTTTTTGCCTGGCTGCTCCATACCGGGCTGGAACGCAACAGGATGAACATGGAGGGTGTTATATGGTCCGATGTAGCAGGATATTATGCTTATCTTCCGGCGGTCTTCATTCATGGCGACTTCAACCACTTTCCCGTAAGAGGCATGAACGAAAGAAAAAGCCCCGATGGTATTTTGGTAACAAAATTCACCTGTGGCACTTCTGCCTTTTATGTACCATTTTTTCTTGCTTCACATATTGCTGCCCAGGCATATCATTATGATGCTACCGGCTATACACAGCCCTACTTCATCGGTATGATCGTATGCGGGGCTTTCTGGTCAGTAGTGGGCCTATGGCTATTAAGACGGCTACTGCTGCGCTACTTCAGTCACAGAGCTACCTGGCTGGCATTACTGGCTATAATGTTTGGTACCAATTACTACCACTATGCCACAAAATGGGTAGGAATGTCTCATAATTACAACTTCGTACTTATGACCGGGCTGCTCCTTACTGCCGACGAATATTATCGCAGGCCACGTCGTTCCCTGATGTTGTTACTTGCAGCCCTCTTTGGTTGGCTTGTAATGACACGGCCTACAAACATAATTGCCATATTGCCGCTGCTGCTATTGCATACTGCCAGCAGCAATGACATCCGTAATCGCTTACAGCTCCTGCTACACCGGTGGAAAGATATAGTTGCCGGCATTCCATTCTTTCTGTTAGCTCTGCTGCCACAATTGCTATACTGGCATCACATGCACGGGCAGTGGCTGGTATACTCCTACGAAGAGGAAGGATTTATTTACTGGATGTTCCCCCGCATTATCAATGTACTGTTCGATACATCTAATGGGTTTTTCCTGTATGCCCCTGTCATGCTGCTGGCTATACCAGCCCTTATCAGCCTGCGGAAGATAAGAAGTACCAATACGCTTGCCGTCAGTATCACATTTGTACTGGCCACCTATATTTTTGGTAGCTGGTGGGCATGGGATTTTGGTGCAGCCTTTGGTCACCGGTGCTATATAGAATACCTACCACTGTTTGCCTTCCCGCTTACAGCCTTCATGCAGAAGTATATTACAGACACACCCCGCGTAGCATTACGAGTTACTTTCAGTATCCTCTTACTGGGTTTAGCATATTACACATTCTCATTCTCTAATCTTATGGAGCATGAAGACACAAACGTATATGCACAATGGGATTGGAACAAGTGGTGGGGACTTACCCGTCATGCACTTGTATGGAGAAGATGACGTAATGCCTCATTGCCAAAACATAAAAGAGCACGACCGTAATAGTCGTGCTCTTTTATATCGTACGAAACTATTACTTGATGTAGCCCAGTATCTTCAGCATGCTCTGCGCTGTCTGCTCTTTGGCATATATCCAGTCTTCCAGCTCACCGTCTTTGTTGTGGCCCACTACTATATGCTTGGGCGATGGTATCATGCAATGTTTGATACCACCATAGCCGGCCAGCTGGTCCTGATAGGCGCCCGTGTGGAAAAAACCTATATACAGCGGCTCCGCCCCCTTATCCTTATCCAGCTTCGGCAGGAAAACCGCATTTATATGCTCTTCTGATGTGTAAAAGTCATGACTATCGCACGTAAGACCACCCAGATGCACCTCCTGATACTCATTCTCCCATTTATTGATGGGCAGCATCAGAAACTTCTCTCCTATACCCCATGTGTCGGGCAGTGTGGTGATGAATGAGCTGTCTATCATATACCATATCTCACGGTCGTTCTGCATCTTCTCATCCAGCACGCTGTATATTACTGCGCCTGACTCACCTACCGTAAACGAGCCAAACTCGGTATAGATATCCGGCACATCTACCTTATTCTTTTTACATACGTTTTTGATGGTAGACACAATCTCATTAATCATGTAATTGTAGTCATAATCAAAGTTCAGCGAATGCTTGATGGGCAGGCCGCCACCTATGTTCAGCCCTTCCAGCTCCGGACATACCTTCTTCAGCTGACAGTACAGGTTCAGTACCTTGTTCAGCTCACTCCAGTAGTACACATCATCCTTTATGCCTTTATTCATAAAGAAGTGCAGCATCTTCAGCCGAAACCGGTCATTACCCTTCATCTTATCTACATAAAACTCCAGTATGTCGCGGCTGCGTATACCCAGGCGCGAGGTGTAGAAGTCAAATGTTGGCTCCTCCTCAGTAGCTATACGGATACCGATATTCACCGGCTCCTTCGAGCGGATAGACTTTTTATAGTCCTCAAACTCGCTTTTGTTATCAATGATAGGTATTACATTGGTAAAGCCCTCATTAATAAGTTTGGCAATATTGCGGGTGTACTGGCGGGTTTTGAAACCGTTACAGATAATGTAGATATCCTTGGTGATTTTCTTCTTCCGGTACAGCTGCCATATGATATCTATATCATATGCAAACGACGTTTCCAGACTCACGCCATGTTTCAGTGTTTCCTCTACTATAAATGAAAAGTGAGAACTCTTGGTACAGTAGCAGTACACATACTTGCCGTCATACTTATGCTTGCGTATGGCATCTGCAAACATTTTCTTGGCCTTATTTACCTGCATCCCTATCTTAGGCAGATAAGTCAGCTTGAACGGAGTACCATATTTGGCCGCCAAAGCCTTGATATCCAACCCGTTAAAAATAAGATTATTCTCTTTGTTTATTTCAAAACCTTCCTGCGGGAAGTGAAACGTCTGATGGACGAGGTCGGTATAAGTATTGTTCATTTACTGTCAGTAATAAAGCAGAATACGTGATGGTAAATATTTGCCGTAACAAAATTAGTTATTTGCCCGATTGCTATACAAATTCGGCAAAAAATAATTTAGCAATGCAGTATCAGGTTTCATAGCCGCCGCACACCCTACTGTGTCATAGCCGTTTTGAACTCAGAAGTAAAGTGAAACTCAATATCCGGATTGTTCTGCCGCTCTGTATTCAGGAACCACTCACTCTGCGCCAGATACACCAGATTACCATCCTTATCCTCCATGATGTTATTCTGCTTAAAGCGTACAAAATCCTCTACCGCCTTTTTTTCGCCCGTTATCCAGCAGGCTTTGTAGAATGATAGCGGCTGAAACGCACAGGAAGCGCCATACTCCTGCAACAGGCGGTATTGTATCACCTCAAACTGGAGCTCACCCACACAGCCTATTATCTTACGGTTGCCGCCATGCTGGGTAAACAGCTGCGCCACACCCTCATCCGTAAGCTGCTGCACACCTTTTTCCAGCTGCTTGGTCTTCATCGGGTCCTTGTTCACCAGCTCCTTGAATATCTCTGGAGAGAATACCGGAATACCGGTAAACTGCATTACCTCTCCCTCGGTAAGCGTATCCCCTATCTTAAAGTTGCCGGTATCAAACAGGCCCACCACATCTCCCGGATACGCCTCTTCTATCACATCCTTTTCACGGGCCATGAAAGAGTAAGGGTTGCTGAAGCGTACATCCTTGCTCAGCCTCGTATGTTTATAATACGTATTACGTGCAAAACGGCCCGAACATACCCTCAGGAACGCTATACGGTCGCGGTGGCGGGGGTCCAGATTGGCATGTATCTTAAATATAAATCCTGTAAACTTCGGCTCTGTAGGCTCCACATGGCGCTTGTCCGTATCACGCCCCTGCGGTGTAGGCGCTATACGTATAAACGTATCCAGCAGCTCCTTCACCCCAAAGTTGTTCACAGCACTACCAAAGAATACCGGGCACACAGCGCCGCTCAGGTAAGCATCCACATCCAGCTCGCCATATACCCCCTGCAGCAGCTCCACATCTTCACGCAGCTGATTGGCATCGCGCTCGCCTACCCTTTCGGCCAGTAGCGGCCCGTCTATATCTGCTATCGGTATGGTATTGTCCTCTGTAGATTTCTGGTTGGCGGTAAACAGGTTAAGGCTGCTGTCATAAAGGTTATACACCCCCTTAAACTCCTTACCCATATTTATAGGCCAGCTCAGCGGATGCAGACTCAGTTTCAGCTCCTTTTCTATTTCATCCAGCAGGTCAAAGGGCATTTTACCGTCACGGTCCAGCTTGTTTACAAACACAATGATGGGCGTATCCCGCATACGGCACACCTCCACCAGCTTGCGCGTCTGGTCTTCCACACCATTCACACTGTCCACCACCAGTATTACACTGTCCACCGCCGTAAGCGTGCGGTAGGTATCCTCGGCAAAGTCCTTGTGACCCGGAGTATCCAGCAGATTGATAAGGATATCGTCATAGGCAAAGCTCATTACCGATGTAGCTACAGAGATACCCCTCTGCCGCTCTATCTCCATAAAGTCGCTCGTGGCATGCTTCTTTATCTTATTGCTCTTTACAGCGCCTGCCACCTGTATAGCGCCGCCAAACAGCAGCAGCTTTTCAGTAAGTGTGGTCTTACCCGCATCCGGGTGACTGATAATGGCAAACGTGCGCCTTGCGGCTATCTCTTTTTCGTTCATGGACACTGCCCTTCGGGGCGCATTTTAAAGGCTGCAAAGGTAATTGTTTCAGCGCAAATGCCTAGGAGTATGCAGGGAGGTACAAAGCATCTTACAAATCGGAGTATCTCCATATAATACTGCTTTATACATTTATAAAGGATATAGAGAAATCTTTAAACGGGGTTCGGCTCCGTCGGATACACTAGCACAGGTATTAAATGAAGTAAAAGCCAAAATTTTCAAGCCTATTCCTTTTGCAGCAACTGGTATTTTAGAAATACCTAGAGTCAGCAAGCAAAATGTTGGGTCACAAGAACCTCAGGGCAGCACAACTATACACTATGATTTTGGACAGGAAGGAAAGTGAGAAAATAGAAGTTCTAAAAGAAAAATTTTCAGTTTTTTGAATGAGATTAACAGTGATAGTGTAGACCATTCTCGCTATTAAAATAGTCTACACTGCATTTGCTAAATTGAATTTATGAATCGCAGCAGTGTCTATTTGAGACACTACTGTGCTGAGATAATCGAGATAAACAAGTGTTTCATCTACAGACATTTCATGTTGTTCATTAAGGTTAAACTCGGGAAAGTACTTTAAGAATTTTTCGTCAATTATGCCGTTGTTGTGAGCGTAAAGGTGCCTTATCTGAAGGATGCGCTCTATCTCCTTTTGTTGTTCATTATTGACAGCGTTCAGCTTCTCGATTTGCTTATTTTCACTTAAAAATGCCGTTACACTTCCGCGTTTGAGTTTGCTGAGCTTCTTTTTAGCAAAGTAGGAAATAAATTCCTGTAAATCAACACATTCAAGGACTTCTTTTACAGTTACTGTCTCGTCTGATTTCAACGTTTCAGGTTTCGCAAGATATATTTCATAGAGGAGATCTGACAGATAGGTTTCGAAATTGTCTGCACATGACGAAAATAATATTCTCATCAAGATTTTCCCCTCTATGTTATTTGTAGCAGTTGAAGGCGACACAGGGTAAAGCAAAGTCCCCAAGTCTGAAATAATATTTAAGACACTGCGATAATGTTCCAGAAAGCCTGCCATCGCTTCGGTCGTTGGTGTAATGATTAGTTTCCTACCTAGTTCCTGAATTTTGTGATAACTTGTTACCCTAACTGATATTGTAGTTGGGTTTTGCAATGTAGTTTCTGCGCCATTCCTCTTAAACACTTTTCCTTCTACAGATACCTGATTATTTGAAGGTGTAACCTCAATTATGTAAACTCGTTTATCTTTAAAGTTTGTGTAGTAATACTGAACAACCGGCACAGGATTCAGCATATCTATGGCCTTATGCACGATAGAATTGGCTCGAAAATCTTCACTCAGACCAAGCACTTGCATACGTGCCCCTTGTTTCTGTGATACACCAAGTACTACTATGCCTCCGGCTGAATTTGCAAAGCCACAAATCAATTGGCCAACCGTTCTCGATGGTGGTAACACAGCGCGGTATTCAAGTTTTTCACCGCTTGGCTGGCCGATAATATTATTTAACTCTGCTTCTGATATCATACCGGAAATTTACGAATCTGGGCGCTTTTAAGTACATGTCCCAAGGTTATCTGTCTTACTTCCACTGGATCCTCAATCCAAAGTTCTGACGGTTCAACATCTAGTACGTCGCGTTCAGATCCATAGTAGACAATTACCTCATTATTATATGCCGGTCGGACTACGATACTAATTGGCTGACCGTTTTTATATATTCCAGCTAGAATAGTGGGCGCAGTTTCATCATCCATTTCCGATAGGTCATATTCTTGCAACGTTCTTAAGTGAGCGATTACAGCAGCCTTAGCATTAGCAATATGTGTTTGAGCATAAACGAACATATCAGGTGTTGGCACCGAACTATGTGAAAAAAGCACCTTCAGATCTTTATCCTCTAGTGCTTGTGTCCATTCATCAATGTTGGTGATACCCATGCTCATAATTATCTCTTGCGTGACTGGCAGCAATGCACCGGAATTACTACCTGTTCTTTGCCCTAGAAGTGCCCTAAGTTCAGCCACGCTTTCTATCGAAAACTCATTCATCAACTCGTTAAATTGTTCGGCTCGCTCCATATTTGTTACAATATCTTCATCATCGTACAATTTGTGTTTGTTAGCAAATAGATCACTAAAAATCTTTTCAGCCAAGGATTCATTATTTCTAAACCAAAGAAATAATTTCTTGAATATTTTTTTTGTTTCAAGACTACGTGGGACCTCGGTGAACTTCGGCAATATATTATCGATGATTGAGTTAGCGACATCTGCATTATTATAAGTTCTCGAATCCGGTAATTCCAAGTAAACACGTTTGTCAAGTAACTCAGCTCTAAAGCTCACTCCTAAGTCTTCAGCAATATCTTTGAGTTCTTCGTCTATCTCTCCATCGTCAAGAAACAAATCGTCTTTAACAACAAATAAACCGTTTTGATTAGGTAAAATTGGATTATTCTTCAAGTTCAGTTTGCTCTCATAGTCATTGTCGAGGAGAAAATCTATCAACACATTTAACCATGCCAGAACTTCAGGAGTGCTTCTACCGAGCTTTTCCGCCAAAGATTTTATATCTCCCGAACTTGAAACGTAATCAATAACCCATTTCACTTCTAATTTATCTGCCTCGACCCATATTGCATTATCCCATACAGTCAACGGAACCCTTTCTGGGATAAAATCTTTAAAACATACTCTACAAATACTATATAGGTCGTTTCTGCTTTCTGGAAAATTCTCATCTTCAGAATACAATGACATTAAGAAATTACATGCTTTAGACGGTTCATTGCTATTGCGTATCTCTTGATTAATTCTTGCAATAATTTCTTCTTGGGTCCTTACATTGTAGAGGATTGGACCTGTTCCTATTTGTAAATCTATAAGTTCACTTCTGATATCAACGCTAAGAAGTAGCAATGCATCTTTCAACGGTTCTACGATTCCTTTGTCCACAAATAGCTGTGAGTGTTTTTTGAAATCGCCATTTTGATCCGGAATAACTGCATAAACGTCATTAGACACCTCGCTTATAAAGGCTTCTTCGAGCACTAAAAGTTGAAAATATTCATTCATGAATGATTTTGAATCAATCATAAGATCAAGTTCAAGATCCAAGTGTGATAAGGAACTTTTTTCCTGGATCCTTTCTGTCAAGTTTTTCAAATCCAGCTTTGGACAAGCATTCCAAATAATATTGTACCAGTCATTATATAGTTCTTTTGCAGGTAGAAGCTCTGGGTGCCAGTAATTAAATAGTTCCCAAATCTTGTCACGGACTTCTTTCTTACGGGCGTAGGGGAAAAAGAGATTCGGCAAGCCATCCGAACCCAACATTGCCACTCGTCTATCATCGGCGCTGTCTACAATTGGCATCACCAAAAGGTGTTTTCTTAACGGATCAACAACCGTTGTTTGAAGCCATTTATTTGAGAGCCAGTCTTTGCTTGCTGTAATAGGAATGTCTGCAAGTTTGTGAATTCCTTGCCAAGAGTTGACAGATGCATACTCGAGTAGTTTCTTAAACAGCATTATCGCTTCTGCAACAATACCTTTATTTCTCTCAATATCTGAATCGTCGTTGTCAGAGAGGTCAACTCCATCGCGAGGCTCTGTGGGACTAAAGAATCTGTTATTAATGAGTGCTGGGAAAGAGAATTTTTCGGTGCCAATTAACGGAAAATCACAAAACAATCTCGGTGTATTCTGATCGATACTTTTTATACTGATCTTATCTGCCATTTCGATTGGTATAGCGATGCTCGTATTTCCATGCGATGCAACGACTATCTGCAAATCCTCTGTGTCAAAAATTGAAGTCTTCCTAACTGTAAAGACCTTTATCAACTCGTCCAACTCAATAACATCTGTTAGCAGTTCGTAGATTTCATCCGTCTGCACCACGGATACTTTTTTTATTTTTGGAACAAAAACTAAAGCATATTGAAGGCAACGGTCTAAATCCTCCAATCCGATACGTGCAACTTGGATACCTTTATCGTTCAACTGATAAGTAAAGGAGGTATTTAGATGACCTTGGGTATACTCGATATCGCTAGTCTGACTATCTAAGTTTGATAGTAAGCTCAAAGAATCGTTTACACTTTGAATAATTTCGTTAAGTTCTTTTTTGCTTCTGTCTAGCTTAAAATTGAACTTACGGTACGGAAGATCAACCTCTTTTATTATTCCAGACACATCTACTATCTCAGATAAAAGATGCGTTGTCAAAAATCCAGTGCCAAATTTTCCTGTTAATGGCGTCGTATCTTGATCCTCGCTATTTTGGTCTTTTGTAGATACCTGTTCTATTAAAAATGTGATATTGTCAACAGAAAAAGGCTTGCCGTTGTGTTTGAATTGTAGCAACCCTATATTTTGACTATCTTCAAAAATCACCTCAACTTCAACTTGTAAATCAGAATAAGATGCATCCTTTGCATTTTGCAAAAGCTCCCAAATCCATCTTCTTTTTCTATCCTCATTTGCCGATTTCCGCAAATTGGCCATCATATCTCTGATTTTAGTAGCAATTGCATGATGATATACTTTTTCTTTAGATTGATTAATCCTTGACTCGTATGACATTTTTATGGGAATTTTATTCTTATGTGTATAAAAAAACTCGCACTAACACAGGTATGGACGTAATCATATAGTAAAGCTTGTCCATTCCTCATTTAACTTAGGCTGTTTGCAATTGACGTAAAACACATCTTAGTGTTCTTATTTTCTCATATTTCCTCATCGTCTGCTTCTTAAAATAGTTTCGTTAATACTGGTTTTACAGTTATTATATTTAGTAATTGAATAACTACATAAATTTAATGTGCATCTCTTTGCCAAAAAAGGGTGTTTCCCCCGTATTTAATACTATGTACTCAAAATACATACCTCACCCACTGGCGCGAGCATGGGGCGTAGCCCATTCAACATAGCCAACTCGTACCTCACTTTATCCCGTCAGTTTTCAACTGACGCCACACCACACCCTAGTGCCCCTTGTGTTTAGAAAAACAAAACACACCAAAACCCGCACCCACACTGCAAACTTTTTTACATCATATGCACCCAAAGGCATACCATATGCACATACCTGCATACCACTAAAACCCAATTTCCCTATCCCGCATCACAGCCCCAACTTTACACCCAAAAACATAAACCTAAACCCACAGAACATGAAAACAAACCAACGCCAGCAGGCCGAAGAACTATACTTCCAGTCCTCACTCACCAAGACAGCAATTGCCAATGAAGTAGGTGTTAGCCGCCGCACCATCACATCATGGGCACAGCAGGGCAACTGGGATCAGCTACGCCGCTCGGTCCGCAATATGCCCATCCTTATTATGGACAAATGTTACCATCTCCTCAATCTGTACGTTAGCGAACGTCTCGGCGACTATTACTCCGCCGTCAGCATTACTAAAGACCAGACACAGGTTATCCACCAGCTCACTACATCTATCAGCAGACTCAGCAAACGCTGCTCCGGCAGCGAATACATGCAGTTAGCAAATTCGTTTATAGAGCAGCTCACCCATCGCGCTCCCCATCTGGCCGATGAAGCCCGCACCATAGTAGATGATATGGTTTACGACTATCAGCCCTATCATCAGCACAGCTTCCTCACCTCCGAGTTCGATAAAAATGGCCTCATCCCTTACCCCTTCGATGAAGTGAAAGAAGGCTGGAAAGACGAAGAGGAAGCCCGTACCCCCGCCCCACCCGATGACCCCGTTGCTGACACAAAAGAACCGAAGCCTGACACCCCGCCGCCACCCATCCATGATGAAGCTACGGAACAACCCTCAACACCACAGCCCCCATCACCTACCTCTGAAGCTGACAAAGAAACTACACCGGAACCCGCCATAAAGAAGCCAGACATTAAAAAAATATCGCGAGCAATTTTTGCGAACTTTTCGGGAAGTAATCTCCCCGTCCCCGACGATGATTTGCCATTTAAAGAAATGCTGAACAAGCACTTACGCATATTGAAAGAAAAAGAGCAGCAGCAAAAAAATAAAACTTCCCACCCCGATGAAATATAGTACCTCCATACAGCAGCAGTAATCACCGGCACCGCTACAATCACATATTTTCACATTTTCACAGAGAAAGGGATATTAACTTCGCTGTTATGCCTCATATTATTGTTCGCATACTCATTTGCTTAGGGTGCATTTTTTCCGGCCTGTCGTCGCAGGCCTATGTGTTTGATACCACCGTGCGCCCGGCTATGGCAGTGCCATCGGCATATATGCCCCTGCTTAAAGGTAAGCGGGTGGCTATTGTTGTCAATCAGACATCTGAATACAGAGGCACGCATCTGCTGGACCAGCTGCTGCAGGAGCAGGTGTCTGTAAAGCGCATTTTTGTACCGGAGCATGGCTTCAGGGGCAGTGCCGATGCCGGCGCTCATATAGCCAGTGGTACCGACAGCGCTACAGGCCTGCCGGTAATATCGCTCTATGGAAAGAATAAAAAGCCATCGGGCGGGCAGCTGGCGGGCATAGATGTGCTGGTGTATGACCTGCAGGATGTTGGGGTACGGTTTTACACCTATATATCTACACTGCAGTACTGTATGGAGGCCTGTGCCGATGCCGGTATCTCTATGGTGCTGCTGGACCGCCCCAACCCCAACGGGTTTTATGTAGCGGGCCCGGTGCTGGACAGTGCCTATGCATCGTTTGTAGGTATGCAGCCCATACCGGTGGTATATGGCATGACCCCCGGCGAGTATGCCACTATGCTGGCCGGTGAGCGCATGATGCATACCAGCCATCAGCTGAGCCTTACCGTTATACCCTGCATTAACTATACGCACAGTAAAAAGTACCGGCTGCCGGTAGCCCCCTCTCCTAACCTCCGCACCATGGAGGCCGTATATGCCTATCCATCACTATGCCTGTTTGAAGGTACGCCGGTAAGTGTGGGCAGGGGTACCGATAAGCCATTCTGCCAGTATGGCGCCCCTGAGCTCAGGAGTATCAGTAAGCACTACTTCATTCCGGTGCCGGGCTATGGAGCCACGAAGCCCCCGCACCGGCACGATACCTGCTATGGCGAGGTAGTAGCCCCATCGCCGGAGGAGGCACTTACGGCTATTAATAAAACTCTCCGCATTCAATGGCTGATAAAAGCATATAAAACTTACCCAACCAAAAGCAGATTCTTTACGTCTTTCTTTACAAAGCTTGCCGGTACTCCCGAACTGGAACGCCAGATAAGGGCCGGAATGTCAGAAAAAGAGATACAGAACTCGTGGAAACCCGCACTGGACAGGTTTAAAGCCATGCGCAGCCGCTACCTGCTCTATCCCGATTTCTGACGTATCGTTGGCAATAGAAAAAAGATAAAAACAATGCGTAAACCGTTGTTTTATTGTAAAATCATTAATTTAGTATTTAATTACTCAAACCAATAATAAAAAGAGATATGAAACAACTCATCACAACGTGCATGTTTCTGGCCGCTATACCTGCTGCTACCTTCGCACAGTCAAAAGGCACAGTAACCAAAGCCAAAGCGAATGGCGCCATCGCTGCACCTGCAAAGATGAATGCTACCAACACAAATTCCATAGCAGAGTCAAGAGCTAAAAAGGTGACAGATGCTATGAAAGCCAAGTATAAACTTACTGATGCTCAGTATAAAGGAGTATATGAGGCAAACCTCAACTATGAGCAGCAGCTTGCCGACCTCCGTGCCGGTGGTGTAACTGAGCCGGGCCCCGGCCAGGCGCTGCAGATGAAAATGGGCCGTGATTATGGCTATAAAGCAGCTATGACACCTGAGCAGTACACGCAGTACGAAAACGACCAGCCGAAACAATAAGCTGATTCAATAAATAATACATTACTGAATTATCAGTAGCCCGGTTTCATAAAACCGGGCTACATTTTTATGTATGAGCAACAGCCACTGCGAACAGTATTAATATCCGGTAACGTCAGGTTCATATATTGATTATCTTTACACACCCCGTTACTATCTCCCTGAAACAGAAAATAAGCGTGGGAATATGAGTGAAACACCAGAGCAGCAGCCATCCGACCAGCGACCAACATCTAAAAAAGATGCGGTGATGTATGGCAGGGTTACCAAGAAGAAGGAAAAAGACCTGATACGGTTTACCGAAAAGGTGCATAAAGAGATATTCAATTATCGCGATACTTTCAAAAGCGCATTCGGATTCTCAGGTACCGGCATGGCAGTTATCAGCCCCGATGGGGATATACTGGATGTAAACAATGCATTCTGCACATTTACCGGCTATACCTATAATGAGCTCATAGAGCTTAACTTTCTGGAGATAGGCCACCCCGACGATAACCATAATGATGAACTGCTGCTGAACAGGATGCTCTCCAATGTGCTGAACTACTACACTTTGGAAAAGCGCTACATCAGCAAAAACAACCACATACTATGGGGGGTGCACACGGTATCGAAGGTGCATGACGAGAAGGGACAGATACTGCACTACGTACTGCAGGTGTCTGACATTACCAATCAGAAAAACCTCACCGACCAGCTGAACCGTAAAAACAGTGAGCTGGAAGCTATACGCAGCGGCCTCATAAACCGCATTAACCAGCTGGAAGAGCTCAACCATATCATAGCGCACAACCTGCGCGGGCCTGCTAATAATATAGTGCTGCTGGTGCAGATGCTGCGCGACCAGATGGAAGGAAAAAAGGCAGATGCCCCGGTAACAGATATCAATGAGATAGTAAACTTCCTGCAGGATGGCAGCACCTCACTGGTATCCAGCCTCAACACCCTGATGGATGTGGTAAAGCTGAGCATGTCGCGCGATATCCCGTTCGATGACTGCGATGTACCGGTGATGTGCCGGGAGATAATGGACCAGCTGAACAGTGTCATTTTTGAATCAGGCGCATTCATACAGCTGGACCTCGGCATTAAAACCATTCATTATCCGCGTGTATTTCTGGAGAGCATCATTTACAACCTGCTCAGCAATGCGCTTAAGTACGTAAGCCCTGAGCGCATACCTGAAATACTGATACGCACCTACGAGCTGGACGGACATATAGCCCTCTCAGTTAAAGACAATGGCCTAGGCATAGACCTCAACAAGTATGGCAGTAAGATATTCAAACTGAATCAGGTATTTCACAAGCACCCCGACAGTAAGGGCGTAGGCCTCTACATAACACGGGCGCAGATAGAATCCTTTGGCGGCACCATACAGGTAGTGAGCAAGGTAAATGAGGGCTCAGAGTTTATAGTAAAACTCTGATACTCCCCCACTACTTTTTAGCGGCAGCCTGCTGCGCCCACAGGGCAAGTTTTGCCTGTAGTACACTCAGCGGCACACAGCCATCTTTCAGCACCTCGTCATGAAAGCCGGCTATATCAAAGTCTGCCCCCAGCATCTGCTCATAGCGCTGGCGCTCACCACTTATGGTTACCTGCCCCACCTTATAGGAAAGCGCCTGGCCTGGTATAGCCATGTAGCGCTCTATCTCGGCGGTAGCCTCGGCCTCGCTCACCAGCTCATGGGCACGCATATATGCTATGGCCTCTTCCCGTGTCATACCCTTGTGATGCATGCCAACATCCACCACCAGGCGTATAGCGCGGTGTATAGCATCGCTCAGGTGCCCCAGATACTGATAGGGGTCTTCATACACCCCCAGATCTGTACCCAGCGTTTCGCAGTAGTGCGCCCAGCCCTCGCCATAGGCGCCATACCACAGAAACCGGCGGAATGAAGGCAGTTCCTTATTTTCCTGCTGCAGCGATATCTGATAGTGGTGCCCCGGTATAGCCTCGTGCAGAAACAGTGTAGCCATACCCATAGTGTTGAATTTGCGGGCATCCAGTATAGGCACATAGAAGATACCGGGCCGCGTACCGTCTTCTGAGCCCTGATTGTACTCAGCACTAGCCGATGCTGCCCTGAAAGCCTCCGTCTGCCTGATGGTAAATTTCGTTTTGGGTGTGTTACGAAACAGTTTTCCCAGTTGAGGGTCTTCCCGCTTCTTTATACCCCAGAAGCTGTCTATGACCTGCTGAGGCTGCGTAAAAGGATACAACCTTTTATCCTTCTCTACATGGGCAAAGAACTGAGGTAAGCTACCGGTGAAGCCCACACGGTCTTTTACCTTGTTCATCTCACCCTCTATACGGGCTACCTCAGCTACGCCCAGGTTATATATACTATCGGGCGTGAGGCTGGTAGTGGTCCAGTAGCGGATACAGTAGTTATACCAGGCATCGCCCCCCGGCAGTACCGATATGCCACTGCTCTTACGGGCCTGCGGCAGATACTCATTACTGAAGAATTCATACAGACGGTTGTATGTAGGGTTCACAATATCATGCACAGCAGCGGCATATGCCCCGGCCAGCCGCTCCCTGTCGGCGGCAGCTATATCGGCAGGCATGCTTCTGATAGGCTCATAGAAGATGCCGGAAGTATCTTTATCGGTTACTACACCCCTGAGCTGTGGCAGTATCTTTACTACAAGTGTAGCAGGCAGCACCCATCCGGTGCGCATACCCCGACGCATATTGGCAATGGCAGTATCGGCCCATGCCGGGAATACAGACAGGCGCTTCAGCCAGTTGTCATAGTCTGCCACAGTCTTGAAGGGCTGGTTACCACTACCGGAGCCCAGCTGTGGCAGCTCCAGTGTAAACGCCCAGAACTGGGATATGGGCAGCAGATGTGTAGGGTATTTAAGTCCTTCCATCCCCATCTCCATTTCGTAGCGAAACAGTGCATAGCTCATTTTCTCAGCACCTGTGAGCGACGTAGTATCGATGGCAGACAAAAGGCCCAGATTTCTGACATAGAAGCGATACAGGCTGTCACGGAAGCTGTCGGAAATGGTGATGGTGAGCCTGTCGTTATAACGGCTATCCCCTATGCCGGTAGCCTCTACCGGGAAAAGCTGCAGCCGCTCTTCCCAGTAATCGTTCAGCACCGCAGCCAGCTTTTCGCCGGATGTTTGCGAGGGGGCAGGTGGATTGTTATTGCATGCTGCAGTAAGCAGGCACGCTATTATAACCAGTAACCGATAAGACATGATATGTTTTTTACAAAAGAACACTTAGGGCAGCAACTATTTCTACCCTGAGATGGGTGAAAATAAGTATAATAAAGATGAGGGCATACCGCAAATGGCTAAAAATTGAGAAACTGATGTTTACATTATACTTTTGCTGCTAACGTCTATGAAAGTAACACAAGTACTTGCCGAAGCAAAAGAGCCGATAGTGTCTTTTGAAATACTGCCACCCACCAAGGGTAAAAGTATATCGTCTATATATGAGCATCTGGACCCGCTGATGGAGTTTAATCCTGCATTTGTCAATGTTACCTATCACCGGGCAGAGCAGGTATTTAAACGCAGGAATGATGGCAGCTTTGAGCGTGTGGAAATACGTAAGCGCCCGGGTACGGTAGGCATCTGTGCCGCTCTTATGAATAAGTACAAGGTAGAGGCTATACCCCACCTCATATGTGGTGGGTTCAGTAAAGAAGAGACAGAGAATGCACTTATAGATCTTGACTTTCTGGGTATAAAGAATGTACTGGCACTGAGGGGTGACGCTGCTGCAAATGAAAAGTTCTTTGCCCCCCACCCTAATGGTCACCGGTATGCCGAAGACCTGGTAAAACAGATAGTGCGCCTTAATAATGGGTTGTATATGGAAGACGACATTATGGATGGCGCTAAGACTGATTTCTGTATAGGAATAGCTGGCTATCCCGAAAAGCATTTTGAGTCCCCTAACTCTGACACGGATATCTATTATCTGAAACGTAAAATAGAACTGGGTGCCAACTATGTTACAACACAGCTCTTTTATGACAATAAGCATTATTATAACTACCTGAATAAATGTGCAGAAGCCGGTGTGAATGTGCCCATCATCCCCGGCCTGAAGCCACTTACGAACAAGAAACAGCTTACAGGTATACCCAGAGTATTCAATGTAGAAGTACCAGTGGAGCTATATACTGAAATGATGAAGGCCAAATCTGATGCAGATTGTGAGCAGATAGGTACGGAGTGGTTGCTGCATCAGTGCCGCGACCTGTTGAAAAACAATGCCAAAGTGCTGCACTTCTATACGCTTGGCAAACCGGGCGTGATATACAATGTATTGAAACAACTTTTCTAACAGAATCTTACCATGAACTACTGGCTCGTAAAATCAGAACCGTTTAAATATAGCTGGGACCAGCTGCAGAAAGACAAAAAAACCATGTGGGATGGTGTACGCAACTATGCTGCTCGTAACAATCTCAAAGCAATGAAAAAAGGAGACCATGTTCTCTTTTACCATAGCAATGAAGGCCTGGCTGTGGTAGGCATTGCTACGGTAAGCAAAGAGTCATGGCAGGACCCTACAACAGACGACCCAAACTGGGTAGTAGTGGAGCTGAAACCACTTAAGTCAATACCGGAACCGGTGACACTTGCAGCAATAAAACAGACCCCATCTCTGGCCGAAATGCAGCTGGTAAGACTCAGTCGTTTATCAGTAAGCGCAGTGACTGAAGCAGAATACAAAACAGTGCTTAAAATGGGTGGTTTGTAATAACAATTGCAAAACAATTACGTAATAACAGCTGATAATAAAACAGATACACAGTTAAGAAAATCTAAACATTTCTATTGTTGGGTCGAATAAACAATATCCCTAGTTTTGCGACGCAAACAAACATGCTGATGAAAAGGATTTTCTTTAATTCTGCATGCCTGTTAATAATTGCTTTATCACTCTCGGGATGTGAAACCGGCAGGAGATTTGCATCAAATTACTCCAGGCAACCAAAGTTTATAAGTGGGATATATCTACACGGCCACACCAAAAGTGGTGCGGCTGCCAATGCTGTGGATATGAGCGCCCCTGCCAATACTGCAGAGCCTGTGGCTGAAACGGAGGAAAGTGTAGGTGCGGCTATCGTGCAGAATGAGAGGATAGAATATACTGAAGTACAGGGTGCACCAGGAGAGCATGTCCATTTCCTTATACTGAAAAGAAAGAAAACTGACGGACAGGACGATAGTGCAGATGAGGTACCTACAACTGGCTCAGAACCTACAGGACTGAAATATGCAGATATGGTGGGCATAGCTGAGGCCGGGAATAAGGTAAACAGCGACCTGTATAAATTCATCAGTAAGTGGTATGGCACTCACTATCGCCTGGGAGGTGAGGACGAGCATGGTATAGACTGCTCTGCTTTCTCTAAACGGTTATATGGAGATGTATATGGCATAGACCTGACACGAACAGCCAATGAGCAATACAAAATCTGTAAAAAAGTAAAGCAGTCAAAACTTGCTGAAGAAGGAGACCTGGTTTTCTTTCGTCATAAAACGAAGAGGGTGAGTCATGTGGGCGTATATCTTGCCAACGATTACTTTGTGCATTCATCCACATCGCAAGGGGTAGTAATCAGTAATCTGAAGGACACCTACTGGCGTCAGCATTATATAACTGTAGGAAAGGTAAGCAGAGCGGGAGATGTATCTGGGTTATGATAGTAGTTTCTGACGCAGCAGAAACTCCAGTTGTTCGTTTGAAAGGCTTAGCTTGTTGGTCATTTCGCGCTCCTCTATTTTTTGCTTATAGATGTCAAACGCGCGCATGATGGTAATATCCAGTTCTTCTTCGTTCCAGGGCTTGGTAAGATAGTGGAAAATTTTGCCTTTATTGACGGCATCAATAACGGCATTCATATCGGCATAGCCTGTAAGCAGAATCCTGATAGGGTCAGGAAACTCATCAAGAATTGACTCAAGAAACTCAACGCCTGTCATCTGAGGCATGCGCTGATCTGTTATTATAATATTTACTACATTATTACGCAAAATCTTTGTAGCCTCGTCTCCGCTTATCGCAGTAAGTACATTATATTTAATGCGGAAAACAGCTTTGAAAGAAATGAGATTGTTCATCTCGTCATCCACATACAATATCGTAATCTTTTCTTTGTTCATTTTGTTGCGTTAAAAACGAGTCATAGCAGTATACAAGGTGTTTGTAAAAATAATAAAACTTATTCGTTAAATAGTAAAACAGATAAGCGTGTTAACAAAGATAATTCATAATAAATTTTCAGAATTAGAAAGCGAAAAAAATATTTACCGGCCTGAGTTTTTCCGGATATATAATGCTGCTGATGCTGAGAAAATGGAACAGCTGCTCACAGAGCGGCCATGGATAAGAATTTATGACACTATTGAGGCTCAGCTGAGAGAGTTGGTAAAATCTCTTGCCCCCAAAGAGACGCTTACAGACGAAGATATTGCAAGCCGCATCAAGACCCATATTACCGGTAAAAGCATTGAGGAGTATGGCGTATGGGTATACTATCCATGGAATGACAAACTGGTGCATCTGCTGGATGAACAGGAGTTTGTGTTCATGCGTACCAACAGAAATAAGTACAAAATTACTGATGAGGAAGAAGAAGTACTTTCTACAAAAATCATCGGGGTTGTAGGGCTTTCTGTGGGCCAGTCTGTATCTGTGACCATGGCTATGGAGCGTACTTTCGGGGAGCTTAGAATCGCCGACTTTGACGAATTGGAAATAACCAACCTGAACCGCCTCAGAAGCAGTGTATACAACATGGGTCTTAAAAAGACGGTTCAGGTAACAAGAGATATACTGGAAATAGATCCATTTCTGAAAATAACTGTATTCTCAGAAGGGCTGCATGCCGGCAATATGGATGCCTTCTTTACAGAAGGGGGCAAACTGGACCTGATAATAGATGAGTGCGACGGACTGGATATAAAAATACTGCTTCGCCACAAGGCAAAATCTCTTGGCGTTCCGGTATTGATGGAAGCCAGCGACCGCGGCACTGTAGATGTAGAAAGGTTTGATTTGGAGCCGGACCGTCCCATACTGCACGGCTTTATAGACCATCTGGACCATACGAAAATAGGGTCACTTACCAACGACGAAAAGATTCCCTACATCATGCCTATGCTGGGGCTGGAGACCATATCCAAAAGGCTCAGAGCATCTATGGTAGAGATCAAGCAAACTATCTCTACATGGCCTCAGCTGGCCTCGGCAGTAACCCTGGGTGGCGCCCTGTGTGCTGATGTGTGCCGCAGGATAATGCTGGGAAAATACAACGAATCAGGGCGGTACTTTGTAGATATTGAGGAGCTGATAGGCAATAAAAAGCCCACCATGGAGGGTAGCTATGAGGCTAAAGCAATGCACTATCCTGAACTGACAGCCGATGATATGACAAGCCTCATAGCATCAGTAAATAAAACAGGGGCAGATATTGCAGAAGATAGCCTGAAAAAAATAGCCGAAGCTGCCATATGGGCACCATCGGCAGGTAATAATCAGCCGTGGAAGCTGATGTCTGCCAATGGTGTATTATACATATTCCATGACCGGAATAAATCCTACTCATGGACTGACAAGCTTGACTTCATAGCCCGCATCAGCCTGGGGGCTGCCATAGAAAATGCTATGATAATGGCTGAAAGTATGGGATATGTGCCCGACTGCTCACTACTGCCTGCCGGTGATGATAAGCCACTGGTAGCTGCCATTTCATTCACACATGGCGATGTTACCACAGATACATCACTCGCGTCTTATATAGGTAGCCGCTGCACCAACAGGAAGAAAGGAGATAATACCCCACTACCTGCTGCCATACTGGACAAAATAAAGTTACAGGCAGAAATGGTAGATGGCGCCGGATTAACATTCCTCACAGACAGCAGTAAGATAAGTGAGTTTGCCGATATTGAATCTGCTGCAGAGCGTGTACGGTCATTGCACCCGCAGTCTCACTACGAGTTCTTTCTGAATGAACTGAGATGGAATGAGACAGGAAAAGAAATGATATACGAGGGGCTGGATATCAAAACTCTTGAGATGACAGTGGCAGAGGAAATGGGTATGAAAATAGCTTCTGACCCTGCTGTAATAGCGCTTATCAATGAATGGCATGCAGGCCGTGTATTTGAGAAAAATATCAGAAATGCAATAAATAGCTCATCTGCTGTAGGCCTCGTTACGATACCTGAGTACAGTGCGGCGGGCATCTTAAGTGGTGGACGCGGTGCCCAGCGTGCATGGCTCACTGCTACGGGATTGGAACTGGCGTTACAACCCATTTCAGCCCCCCTGTTTCTGCACTATACGGTGAAATACGGAGATATGAGCGGTGAACGAAAAGAAATGATTGAGGAAATAGAATACTTGTTTGGGAAATTATGTATATTGTTTCCAGAACTTAATACCAGGCATGGTTTATTCTTATTCCGCCTATTTAATGCTGAGCCACCTACGGCTCGTTCGCAGCGCAAACACCTGGAAGAATTGTACACCTTAGCCTGACGAAATGCTGAAACTCAAATTCACCGCTTTTAAGCCAGTAGACGATCCGGAACTATCGGATAGATACCTGACAGGACACACACGGGTACTGGAAGACTATGGTATTACCAATATCACATCCAACAACCGGGTATGGCTGGAAATGCCATGCATATATGGCGTAGTAGCACAAAATGAAGAAGGCGAACTTGTAGGCGGCATACGGGTGCAGATGGCCGATGGTGTGCATCCGCTACCTGTAGAAAAAGCCGTAGGACATATGGATGCCCGCATACATGATGTTGTGAAGCGATACTACGAAAACGGGGTTGGTGAGCTGTCTGCATTATGGAATGCAAAGTCGGTGGCCGGTTATGGTATAAGCGTACTGCTTACCCGTGCCGGCATTTCCATTACCAACCAGTTTCAGTGCAATACACTGGTAGGAATATGTGGCGACTATACGCTGGAAATGTTCAAAAATGTAGGTTTTGTGGTAGATAATTCACTGGGGTCGAATGGAGAATTCTTTTATCCCAAACAGGACTTTATTGCGCGTGTACTGGGTATCCTTAACTCCAGTAACCTGGAAACTGCAGAAACAGAGAACAGAACAAGGATGCTGGATTTACGTAACAATCCGGTGCAGCGCTTCGTTGAAACCGGGCCAAAGGGACCGGTTGAGATAGAATATAATTTGATTATACCTCCAAAAGATAAATAATGTTTTTACGTTTTTTTACTGTCCTTATCTGTTGTTTACCGTCCTTGTTCTCAGTAGCACAAAATGTAGCTCCGGTACTGATAACAAATCCGGAAAAGAACTACATACTTACCAGTGGGCTGGAATATGTAGAAGATAAATCCCATTCACTCACAATAGATGATGTGCTCAGGACATCTGATTTTCAGATATGGGCACAGGGCATTCCTAACTTTGCGACTACAAAATCGGCATATTGGCTTAAGGTAAGGCTGCGCAATGAGACCAGCAACAGTAAACTACTGCTGCGCCTTTCTGCTCCCACACTGGACAGCGTATGGTACTTTGAAAATGTAGGCAGTGAAATAAAAACAACAGCAACAGGCGCTGCTTTTCCATTCAAATACCGGGAAAAGGTAAGCTCAGATTTCATATTCGGCGTCACACTGGCGCCTGGCTCTGAAAAGTATGTTTATCTGAAAGTGTGCAGCTCTTCACCGTTAGTTTTACCACTATCAGCCGGCTCTACTACTGCTATTTCAGACTCAGATAAATATAAAGATATCTTCTGGGGCATGTACATAGGGCTGATGGTAGCTATGCTGTTGTATAACTGCTTTGTTTATGTAACCACCCGCGACAACAGCTACCTCTACTACATAGGCTATGTGCTGGCAGTCGTCATTACGCAGATTACCATATCGGGATATGGTTTTCAGCTACTATGGCCCGGTAACAGCTGGCTGGCTGTAGCTACTACGTACTTAACGCCCCCACTGGCAGGTATAGGCGGCGTGGAGTTTATGCGACACTTCCTGAAGACAAGGACGCATATGCCTAAAGCCGACAAGGCATTCCTCATATTCTACGCACTGTATATAATAGCAACCATAGCAGGTCTTGCAGGACAATATAGCGTCACGTTTAACCTCATGGACATGACAGCCTCCACAGTGTCCATATACATGCTGGTAATAGCGGTAATTATATGGCGCAGGGGCTACAGACCTGCCGGCTTTTTCCTGCTGGCATGGATAGCCTTTCTGGCTGGCGTGTTCATTTTTGTGTTCAAAAACTTCAACATACTACCATATAACAATTTTACGGCATTTACTATGCCAATAGGTAGCGCGATGGAAGTAATATTACTCTCATTTGCCCTTGCAGACAGAATAAACATTCTGAAAAAAGAAAAGGAAAAACACCAGGCTGATGCAATAGCAGCGCTCAGGGAAAACGAGAAGATAATACGTGAACAAAATACGGTACTGGAACTGAGAGTAAACGAGCGTACGAAAGAACTCAGAGAATCTAACGACAACCTGAACCAGGCACTGACTGACCTTAAAGAGAAAGAAACACAGCTTGTAGAGTCTGAAAAAATGACATCTCTCGGTCAGCTTACTGCTGGCATAGCACATGAAATAAACAACCCCATCAACTTTGTAACATCCAATGTAAAACCGCTGAACAGAGATGTGCTGATACTGCTGGATGCAGTAGATGAGATGGAGAAAATAGCAAAGTCAGAAGATGCAATAGCAGTAAAAGAAAAAGCAATAGAAGATTATAAAACAGAAATAGATTACGACTATCTGAAAATAGAGATAGACCAGCTACTGAGCGGTATAGGTGAAGGCGCCAGCAGAACAGCTGAGATAGTAAAAGGACTGAGGATATTCTCTCGTCTGGATGAGGACGATTTGAAAAAGGCAGACATCAACGAAGGCCTTGACTCTACCCTTATCATCACCAATAATATGCTTAACAACTCTATCAATGTAGAAAAACAATATGCTAACCTACCTATGATAGAGTGCTACCCGGGCAAGCTGAACCAGGTATTCCTGAACATGATATCCAATGCGATATATGCTATCAGAAAACAATTTGACGATAAGCCAGGTGGAGTGCTGACCATAAAAACAGAATGTGATGAAAAGAATGTCATTGTTACTATAGGCGACAATGGCATAGGGATGGATGAGAATACTAAAAAGAGACTTTTTGAGCCGTTCTTTACCACTAAAGATGTAGGTGAAGGCACAGGCCTGGGTATGTCCATTGCATATAATACAATTAATAAGCATAACGGACACATAAACATTAAGTCTGCACCTGGTGTAGGAACAGAATTTATTATTACTTTACCAATTATTCAAAAATAACGGAGCGTTGAACACAGGAGAGAAATTTAAAGTACTGTACATCGATGATGAACAGAATAATCTGAACGGCTTTAAAGCCACATTCAGATTTGACTATACTATTTATATTGCCGCCAATACAACCCAGGCCTTTGAATATCTAAAGGCTCACCCTGACATTAGAGTAATACTGTGTGACCAACGCATGCCCGATAAAACAGGTGTTCAGTTCTTTGAAGAAATGCGGGAAATTTACCCTGACCCGGTACGCATGCTCATTACCGGCTATACAGACATTGAGTCGGTGATAGATGCTGTAAACAGAGGACATATATTCAGGTACATTAAAAAACCATGGACTGATAATGATGTAAAATCGGCAATAGAAGAAGCCAATAAGTTCTTTCTTACCAGCTCACTGCTTGTATCTAAAAACAATGAGTTACAGTCGGCATATGATGAACTGGGCAAGTTTGCCTATAGCATTACCCATGATGTAAGAGGACCACTACTCAGTATTATTGGCGCTATAGATCTGGCCAATGGAATAACAGATGTAGATGAGCTGAAAGAGCTGCTGAATATGATGTCTGAAGCGGTAAAGAAGCTGGATGAATATATCAAGAACACTCATGAGTATTATAAGCTGAAGCGGGGACTGCTGCAGTTTGCAGAAATAAACTTCAGTGTTCTGCTGTCTGATATCGCTGCATTATTCCGCATTACCAGCAGAAACAATAACATCAGTTTTAACTCGGAAGTCATTCAGAATGAACCATTCTTCTCTGATGAGATATCAATAAAAATGATATTGAACAACCTTTTGTCAAATGCTTTCAATTATCAAAGAAAGAATGCCGGGGAGAAGTTTGTAGATGTACACATAGAAGTAAAAGATAATAATGCAATAATTAAAGTACAGGACAATGGAATAGGTATACACGAGAGCCACATAAATAATATCTTTACCTTGTTTTACCGGGCAACCTCTGAAGAAACAGGGTCAGGTCTTGGTCTTTACAATGTGAAAGATGCACTCAATAAACTCAATGGAAAAATAGAAGTTGAATCAAAAATCAATGAAGGTTCCACATTCATCGTAACAATTCCCGGTAGAACTCATGGTACAAAATAAGAAGCTTCATTTCATAGTTATAGATGACAGCAAACTTGACTGTTTCATTGCTGAGAAAATCATCAAAAACACAGGCAAGTGTGAGTCTATACGCTCTTTTCTGCAGGCTAAGGATGCACTAAGCTTTATAGCGTCAAACCCTCCCGATGATACATCCCATACCATCATCCTTGTAGACATTCAGATGCCTGTGATGAATGGCTTTGAGTTTGTAGAGGCATTTGAGAAGCTGCCACCTGAGCAGATAGAAAACTATACTATATACGTAATATCATCGTCTATTAATGAGAATGACCTTCAGAAGGTGCATAATTACAAAACCGTGCGTCAGTTTCTGAACAAACCCCTTACCAGCAACAATCTGGCTGCGTTACTTGTATGATACCGGCCATTATCTGCACTGTGCTTTAATGTACCTTTGTAATAACATTGAATGCTATGAGTGAACATAAAAATGTATCGGCTGATACCGGCATTTCAGACATGATACTGACCGAGTGTCCGCGGGATGCAATGCAGGGATGGAGCAGACACATACCTACTGAGGAAAAAGCTGAATATCTGAATCTACTGCTGAAAACCGGCTTTGATGTGCTGGACTTTGGCTCATTTGTTTCTCCGAAAGCAATACCACAGCTTGCCGATACTGCTGAGGTGCTCTCAAAACTGGACCTGACAGCAACCCAAACCAAATTACTGGCAATTGTAGCCAATACCAGAGGGGCTGCCGATGCTGCAGGCTTTGCAGAAATATCTTACCTGGGATTTCCTTTTTCTATCTCAGAAACTTTTCAGCTCAGAAATACCAATAAAACCATAGCCCAATCACTGGAGCAGGTGAAAGAAATACAGGATATATGTGTAAGGGCGGGCAAGGAGCTGCTCATATATATATCCATGGGATTTGGCAACCCATACGGAGACCCTTATAATGCAGAAACTGCTATTAAATGGGTAAAAGAACTTAATAATCTGGGCATACAGAACTTTGCAATGTCTGATACGATAGGCATTGCAACACCTGAAAACATCAGCTATATTTTCAGCAATCTGCTACCAGAGTTTAAAGATGCAAGAATAGGCGCTCACTTTCACTCAAGTCCCGACAAGTGGGAAGAAAAGATAGCTGCAGCATGGCAGGCCGGGTGCAGAAGATTTGATGCAGCGTTGAAAGGAATTGGTGGCTGCCCCATGGCTGAAGATGAACTTGTGGGCAATATTGCAACTGAGAACATAGTACAATGGTGTGCATCTAACAATATTGGTCTCAATATCAGAAAAGATGCATTTGCCGCTGCATGGGAGCGCGCTGCCAGTGTCTTTACTCACTGATAGCTTGTATTTTACTTTTCATTTGCAAATATTGGGCTACTATTGACGGGCTGATACAATGCCATAGACATGGAAGAACTACTTACAGAAATACCCACGCAAAAAAGACCGGCAGCATTTTATATTAAGCGCACAATAGGACTGATACTGCTGCTGGCAATGTCTGCCACCTTTCTCTTTTCAGCATATAGTAAAATAGATGGCGAAAACGCTTTTGACAACTTTCAATGGACATTCATTGACTTGGGCATCAGCAATATTGTTGCTGCAGGAATTGTAGCGAGATTGATGATAGGGCTGGAGATAACACTGGCTCTTTTTCTTCTTGCACACATTTTCCTACGGTCTTTTACCTATAAAGCTATCATTGCACTGCTCACCATTTTTATTGCATATCTGCTCATTATCATATTAAAACAGGGAAATAATGGTAACTGTGGCTGTTTTGGCGAGCGACTGTCTATGACACCTGTAGAGGCCATCATAAAAAATGTGGTAATGATTGCCGTCACAGTGGTACTAATGTATATATACCCGGTGAGCCCCTATAAAAACCAGCCATACGTAGCCATGGTACTGGCACTGGTGGCCTGCTCTACCCCATTCCTGCTGCATAATATATACATTGGCACAGCACCGGTTCCTGACACAAGGGCTGTGAATCTGGATTTATTGTATAAATATGAACCTGTACCAGAAGTAGATTTAAGAAAAGGCAAACATATTATTGCATTCATGAGTCTTACATGCCCACACTGTAAAAAGGCTGCCCGCCTGCTGCAGATTATACACAGGCAGTATCCCTCACTCCCGGTATACATGGTGCTGGACGGTGCTGATGCACACAAAAAAGCTTTTTTTGAAGAGACACAATCAGAATCTGTACCACACGTTTTCTACCAGCATACAGAAGAGTTTACCGATATGGCCGGCGATGGCGTACCTGCCATATACTGGATGGATAATGGCAAGGTAAAGTATAAGAGCAAGTATGCATATTACCAGCTGGACCCTGCTTTTATGATTTCCTGGGTGGGGAACAATAACTGATAGCGGATTTCTCCATACATTGACCAATATCGGACGAAAGCCACAATAATATTTCAATAACAAGTGTGGTGTTGCAAAACCTGAAAATCAATGTTACGTTTGATAAAAGAACCAATTCGTTTAATATATGAAAAACAACTTAAACGAAACAGAAGTACGCCTTCTGGAACAGA
Source organism: Bacteroidia bacterium (assembly GCA_030427635.1). Lineage (GTDB taxonomy): Bacteria > Bacteroidota > Bacteroidia > Chitinophagales > Chitinophagaceae > Nemorincola. The sequence goes on along the minus strand of JAUIBA010000001.1, from coordinate 148,364 downwards.
TTCTTACCGGCGGCAGCCTTAATGAGTCTAAAAGTATTCAGATAGCTATAAGAAATCACATAAGTGATAAGAAAGATGCACTTATGGAAGAGTTATCTATGAACGAACCTGAATTCCGCTCATTTCATACTAAAACACTGAATAACATTTTTCAGTTTCTTAAAGACAATGAGTTCATTGCCGAAAGAGAAGGTGGTGTGTTTTTCATTACAGACAGAGGTAAAAACCTTAGAAGACTAGGTACACTGGAAAAGTATGCCGCCTGGCAGCAGGAGACCCGCCAGAAAAACAAAGTAGTTATACACACTATAGAAACGAGGGGATATCTGGACCAGGACGAAATAATACGTAACAGAAGGGCACTGGTACTGAAAAGAATAAAAAAGTTTGTTGTATACCCACTACTTATACTAATACTCCTGTTTTTCCTGCTACTGGGAGCTCATCATTATAATCTGGACAAAGACATTCCATTCATAAAAAACCTGTTTAAAACAGAGTCAGAGACTGGCAAACAAAATAAATCGTCGGGGAAAGGAGATAAGCATTCCGGCAAAAAACATAAAAATAAAAAGCATGCCCAATAAACTTAGACGCATTGGAGAAATGCTTAATTATATGTACTTTTGGTTGTCACTAGTTTGATTCATATCTCATATTTTCAAAGAATGAAAAGATTTTCACTATTGTTACTCCTGGCTGTAATTGTAGCCACTAGTTGCCGTAAACTGGGATGGGAAAAGAACAAGGACTCTGCAGAGTGCTATTGTCTGTATTTTTCTGCTCCAGGTGTGGAACAAAGAGTTAGTTACAAATACCGGAAGGATATCAACCAATGGAGTCTTACAGCATTCTGCAAAAACAAAGAAGCTGACCTTGCCGTAAAGCATGGCCTCTCATCTAATCCTATATGCTCCATACACTAACATGTATGCGTTAGCACCAATGTGCACACCCTGGTTATCTTATCTGAATAATAGAAACACCTGTGGCCGGTTACCATAGGTACTACGGTCCTGATAGATAAATGGCTAAGAAAAAAAAAGAACCTGCTGCAAGGAGCAATCAGCCTAAAACTGCTGCCACCCGTACGACACCTGTCCCCGTCCGTAATAACTCTGGCGAGAAAAAAGATAATAGCAAGCAGGCATCATCAAAAATGTCTGTCACCATAGTGGCTTTGATTATTATCAGCATAATAACATGGTTCACATGGGAAAATGCACTGGAAAACAAATTCACTAACTGGGACGACCTGGGGTATGTACTCACAAACCCATTGATTAAGAACAGTTCCATAGAAGGATTGAAGCACCTCTTTGACCTTTCCAGCAGGGTGATGGGAAACTACCACCCACTTACCATAGTCACCTACTGGTATGAATACGGAAAGCACGGATTAGAACCATACTATTACCACCTTGACAGCATATTGCTGCACTTGGGTACCACGATGACCGCATTTCTCTTTGCACGTGTACTAACAAAGAGTGTCCTGGCAGCGTTTATTGCTGCGCTACTTTTTGCTATACATCCTATGCGCGTAGAGTCTGTAACATGGATAGCAGGACGAAAAGACATTTTATACGGCGCTTTTTATCTGCTGGCATGCACTACGCATATCCTCTATATACGCAGCACTGCCACAAAGCGCACATTCTACTTCTCTGCTACCATTGTACTTTTCTTTCTGTCGCTTATGTGTAAGTCTGTAGGGGTTACACTACCGGTAGTATTACTGCTGCTGGACTACTACGAGCACAGAGAACTAAAAGTAAAGCTGCTACTGGAAAAATTACCCCTGTTTGCACTCGCATTCACATTTGGGTGGCTATCCATTATAGCGCAGAAAGATGTAGGTGCATTAGGTACCCTGGATGTGAAATTCAGTGTACTGGAAAGACTGGCATTAGGGTGCAGCTCTCTCTGCACTTATATATGGAAAACCATTGTGCCGGTAAAGCTTACCAACTTCTACCCTTACCCTATCAAAGGAAATGGCGGCTTACCAGCAGTACTTTATATTTATCCTGTTATCGTTTTTGCCGGAGCTTTTCTATTATGGAAATATGGCAGAAAAAACCGGATGCTGATATTCGGCACACTGTTTTTTGTCATTAACCTGCTGCTGCTGCTGCAGTTTATACCAGTGGGTGGCGCTGTAATGTCTGACAGGTATACCTACATACCCTATACCGGGCTGTTTATTTTAGCAGGATGGGTATTGAGCAACGGATATAATAACAAACAGAAATGGGCTTTACCAGCTATAGCCCTCACACTGGCGGCATCGGGGGCATATGCTTATATGACCAATGAGCGCAATAAAGACTGGTATGACTCTGTGACGCTATGGAATGATGCGATAGAAAAAAATCCGGAATCGCCTATTGGGTACTTTTATCTGGGACAGGAGTATTACACAAGATTTGAAGCTGCTACCAATCAGACGGAACGAAAAAAATATGGAGATTCTGCACTGCACTACTTTAACCAGTCTGTAGCCAGAAAACCTGACTATACTAACCCGATAATATGTATAGGCGAGTATCAGCGCAGTACGGGCTTCATAGATGATGCAAAGGCAACATACTATAAAGCGCTGGCTATAAACGACAAACTGGAGAGTGCATATCTGGGTCTGGGTGTTGTATATAGTATCAAACAGGAATATGACTCTGCAGCACCAATGTTCAGAAAGGCATTGTCATTGAAAGAATATTTCCCTGAGGGGCATAGTAATTATGCCAACTTTCTGGAAATAACAGGCAAAACAGACTCATCTCTGATTGAGTATGCTTTTGCCATCTCTCAGAATCCGGATGCATACATCCCTTACATGAACCGGGGCAGGATATATATGAAACTGCAGCAGTATGACAAGGCAATTGCAGACTACAGTATCGCAATTTTGCTGAAGCCAGAGAACCCCGACCCTGTGTTTATGCGGGCACAATGCTATGCAGCAAAGGGCAATAAAACTGAAGCGAGAAAGGATGCCGATGCGGCAAAAAGGATGGGCGCACTTATAGACCCGATGTTCTATGAATCGCTGAACTGACCGCTTGTTACCGATTGGTTTTTATCAGTTGCCGCACATCACTATTTGCTTCCAGATGGTTCATCTGGGTTACTATCTGAGGGTATCTCCATATAACACGTCTGCTGGCAGGTTTCACAGTAAACTTCTTCGGGTTAGGGAGGCATGCTATTATCATTGCAGCTTCGGCACGGGTGAGGTCGCGGGCGTGTTTATGAAAGTACTTTTGTGCAGCTGCTTCTATACCATATACTCCGGGGCCCATTTCTATAACATTCAGATATACCTCCAGAATGCGCTTTTTACCCCACAGAAGTTCTATCATCTGTGTAAAGTAAAACTCCGGAACCTTTCTCAGGTATCTGCCCCAACCACTACCCTGCCATAGGAATACATTCTTTGCAGTCTGCTGACTTATGGTGCTGGCACCTCCTCCTCTAACCCTGCGTTTTTTCTTCTTTGAAACAGGACCGTTTACACTTTTGTCCAATGCCTTCCAGTCAAAGCCATTATGAACAGGAAACAGCTGATCTTCACTGGCAATGGCTGCCAGCTTTACATTACCAGATATCTTATTCCAGCTTACATAATCCCGCTTCAGTCCATACCCTTCCACAAAGCCGGCTAACTGGGTAATGGTGAAGGGCGGCATAACCCAACGGCACAAAATGAGGTAAACATTAGACGCAAGGAACATGATCAACAGTACCTTTAAAACCCTCCTTAGTAGCTTTTTCCTACCTTTTTTCATGCCCTGTGCTGTGCTTAATGACGCAAATGTAGCAGGAGATTTGCTATACATCAAAAATCAGTAAGTGGTGTGTTTGCACATTAGCATTCAAAGAACTACATTTGCTACACTGTAATAATCACAACTCATGAGTCACGATACACATCACGGTCAAACCGCAGAAAACAAAGCGAAAATATCTTTCGGAAATTCATTCTGGCTTGTAATAATATTGGTAGGTCTGTTTATTGCGGCACTCAATTTTGTACAGGCAGAAAGTGGCTCTGAAGGCCATGAACCAGCTCACCATGAGGCACAGCACCACGAAGCTACTCATCATGAAGCAACCCACCATGAAGCAGCACCTGCTCATGCTGAGGAAGCTACAGAAGAAGAAAGCGCTCCCGCTGCTGAAGAAGCTCATGAAACAGAAGAAGAGCACGCTGAAGCACACTAGTTCTTTTTAGGATAAATGCATAATAAAGGCAAGATAGTAGTTACCGGAGCGGCTGGTTTTATAGCCAGCTATCTTACAGGTGTACTAAACAATGCAGGGTACACATCTCTGGTACTTGTAGATGACTTTTCCCGGGAGGATAAAAAGAATAATTATCAGAACAAGGAATACAGTGAACTTGTTCCCCGCTCTCAATTTAATAACTGGCTTCAGGATAATGCCGCATCGGTAAGTTTCATTTTTCATCTGGGTGCAAGAACAGATACTACTGAGATGGACTACGAAGTGCATCGGTTACTGAATCTGGAATATTCAAAAGAAGTGTGGAACAGCTGTGTCAGGTACCATATCCCATTGGTATATGCCTCATCGGCAGCCACCTATGGCAACGGTGAGTATGGCTACAAAGACAGCCATACGCTTGTACCTAAACTCCAGCCACTCAATCCATATGGGGTCTCCAAAAACGAGTTCGACAAGTGGGTACTGGAACAGTCTGCCACTCCACCATTCTGGGCAGGGTTAAAATTCTTTAATGTTTTTGGGCCTAATGAGTATCACAAAGGGCGTATGGCTTCTGTGATATTTCATGCATATAACTCCATAAAGAAAACCGGAGGGGTAAAGTTATTCCGCTCGCACAATCCTGAATATAAAGATGGGGAGCAGATACGCGACTTCATTTATGTAAAAGATGTAGCGGATATATGCTTATGGCTGATGAATCACCAGCCCGAAAGCGGCCTATATAATGTAGGTACCGGAAAGGCAAGAACATTTAATGACCTGGTAAATGCTATTTTCAGTGCGCTGAATTTTCCGCCTCAGATTGAATATATAGACACCCCTATCGACATCAGAGACAAATATCAATACTATACCGAAGCCGATATGACACGGCTACGTAGCGCAGGCTACAACACATCATTTCATTCATTGGAAGATGCCGTAGCTGAATATGTAAATGACTACCTTTCATCTACAACATACTTTTAGTAACCACTGACACATAGGAGTTTTCTACAAAATGAAAGAGGCATTGCCAGGAGCAATGCCTCTTTCATTTATACAGTACTACTGCCGGGGCAGACAAAACTGCTTTATAAAAAGCCGGTAGCGCATATCTGCACTACCGGCTTCCAACTCTTATTTATTAAATATGGTACACTTCATCTGAAACTGGAGGTAGTTTCTGTCTATGAACTTATCGCCGGGATTAATGAACCCGTTTATACCCTTACGATAGGCCACTGCTGCTTTTACCTTGCTGGTAAATGCATATTCTGTTTTACCTACAAAACCTACGTCAAATGATGGTGCTACCTGTATGTTTTCCCTTGTAACGGTAGAAGGTGCAGGGCGATTATCCACCAGCATCTGCTGGAAGTCTGGTCCCATACCTATAGACATACGCTTCATGATACGATATCCGATGCTGGGAGTAATCTGAGCATACTTAAGATTGTAAGAAACATCCTGCGTCTTCACTACAGTCACCGGCTGATCTGTAGGAATCACTGCTGCGCCATCTGTAGTAGCGGTAATTTTTGATGCCGAAGATGACTTGGCAGCCATTGTGCCTGTACCACCAGTATAAGAAGGATTGCCTGTGGCCGGCATCGCATAAGAAACATCTGTTCTCTGCACATTGTTGCTGCTGGCAAAGGCTATATCACCTTCTATATATACCTTTTCATTGATCATCTTCCTTACGGTAGCACCAGCCATATAACCATTGTTGTTACTACCCTGGTTAACACCACCCGACAGAATAACTGAGAAATTCTGTGGTTTCTTTACTGCGGCTACAGTTTCCTCGCGGAAAGTACCCATAATTTTCTTAGTGGGTTCTGTTACCTTCTTTTCTACTTTGGCGGTGGCTGTGCTTTCCGGAGCTACAGCATTCAGTACAACGTTTGTAATGTCTTCATGACTTACCGTAGCAACACCAGCCGATGTACGGGCCATCTTATCCAGCCGTAAGCCTACAGTACTTTTACCATCAGCAACAGCATTACTGCGAACAATTCTTCTACCTTTCCGGTGATGTACCTCTTTTTCGCGTGGGGTAGATTCTTCCCCATAATAAGGCACGTCTGGCACCATAGCGAGCTCACTGCCGGTTTTAGCTTCCCGCTGTATAAACCTGCCCGTGGCCACATAGCCACCATTGCCGCCGGTATCCGGGACACCGAACCGGAGCAGGGATGTAACTCCCATAGCAAGAGCAACAGATGCTGCCATACCTGCTGCTGGCATCCATAGCCACATCAGCATACTACGCTTTTTCGCACGGCCATCCAGTTGCTCCGCAAGCAAATCCCAGTTTCGGGGATTGTAAGCGAAGTCGCCCTGATCGAACTTTTGCCGGACCAGTTCGTCAAATTCTCCTGGCTTCATACGTTATGATATTTTGATCTCGTTTTATTATTTTTTTCTGTAAAAGCCCTCTCGCCTGGTGTAAGTGCCAATGCGAAGTACCCTCACTTATATCTAACTGACTACTTATTTCCTTGTGATTATACCCATCAAATACAAACAGGTTAAATACTGTTCTGGTCATGGCGGGCAATGACTGTATCATTTGAACCATTTCCTTGAATTCGATGCTTTCCATACCCAGATTGGTTACAGAAAGGTCTGACTCTTCTGCAGGCACGGCACGTACATGCATAGCCATCTCCTCCTTCAGCGCTGTGCTGCGCAGATAATCAAGGCATGTATTTACAACTATACGCCTCATCCAACCCTCAAATGACCCGGAATTATTAAACTTATCTATCTGCGTGAACACTTTAAGGAAGCCATCGTTAAGCAACTGTTCCGCATCCTGCATATCCTTAGCATAACGGGAGCACACCTTTAAGAATATACTATAGTACACCCTGTACAGGTACTCCTGTATTGCCCGGCTTCTTTGCCGGCACCCAGCTATTATTTCCTGTTCAGAATATGCGGGCATAAGGCGCATTTCAATAATTAGTAATTTACTAAAATTCCTTCATACATTCATTTTTATCGGTGCATCTTCACACCTCCGGGTCCATTCCGGCAAAGTAACCGGAAAAGTCAATCCTTTCCCTGAAAAGGATGATAGTATTTATAAGGGCTGATAATCGTTGGCTTCAACCCCTATACTACTTGCGTATAGGTTATACTAGTCCCTGGATTATAGTTTATCCATTTCTTAATATCTCACAAAAAAATGACAAAGAACTCACTTCGTGGTTGTTGTAATGAAAAAGGCGCCTTTTTACTGCTTAAAACTAACCACTCACCATAAAAGACGAAAAACAGGCGCTGTGGCTTGGGTGCGTTTTTAAATATTTTTTTCACCAATGCGACTATCCCTCTTTAGATCACCCATAAGTATAGCCTGCAGAAAGATATTCTTACCAAATTTTTAAAAAAAGCTAAAACATAATAGAGAATACATATATCACACTCCCTTCTTATATCCCCCATGCTTACATATCAACAACCACAATAGTTATACCACAAAGCAAATATGAATTGATACAGGTGCAATTTTCTCAGTAAAAAGACAAAGAAATGACATCAGCTGTACACTATTCGCGCATTCATGAGCTTTTACGGGAAACATGGGAATTATATAAACCCAGGCAGGGAAAAATTGTATAGCTTTAACCCGTCATTCAACCGTCGTTTATCATGGCCACATATTTAATTGCCGACAGCGGGTCTACCAAGACCGACTGGTGCCTTGTAAAGAAAGGTAGCAGACCCACCTATTTCCACACTCAGGGCATCAATCCACATATACAATCTGCCGAATCTGTTGCCGGAATGCTAATGGCTGAAATACCATGGGGTAAAAAACATATTCCTGATGAAATTCATTTTTATGGCGCAGGAGCAGCACACCCTGATAAACAAAAGTTACTGTCTCAGATACTGCGCAAACACTTTGGCAGCAAAAAGGCAGTAGTGCAAAGCGACCTGGCCGGAGCAGCTAAAGCATTATGCGGAAATGAAAAAGGCATAGTGTGCATACTGGGAACTGGCAGCTCCTCCTGCTACTATGACGGTAAGAAAGTAAAAGAGCAAAAACCATCATTAGGATACCTGGCCGGCGATGAAGGCAGTGGTAATCATATAGGGAAACGTGTACTGCAATACTATGCATACGGCACATTTGATACAGAAATGCGTACTGGGTTCGAAATGCGGTATGGCAAGGATGTGAACGAAATAGTAAAGCAGCTATATCAGGCAGAGTTTCCTAACAGATACCTGGCACAGTTTGCCACGATGCTTGTAGATTTAAGGGGACACTACATGGCTGAAAATATCATTGAAGACTGTATCAACGATTTTCTGCACAATAATGTACTCAAGTACCGGCAGGCCTGGAAGTTCCCACTATACTTCACCGGCTCAGTAGCGTGGTACTTCAGAGATGTAATTGAAAACCTGTGCAATCAGTATGAGCTGGAAATAGGACGTATAGAACAAAACCCCATTAATGGCCTGGTACGCTATTACAAAACGATGGAAGCCTGATAGCCTGGTGTTATTTCCTTTTCTGCGTACTGTCGGGTAATATTCCGGTAGTGTCCTGATTGAGTTTCTTCTCTCTCTGCCGTTGCTGATATTTCTGCCCGCCAAAGAACTCTCCCAGATTATCGAATGAGCGGCGCCAGCTTATACCGGCACCTACCCGCTGCACGTTCCTGTTCTGAACGATGTCAAAATCACTGGTCTGGAATGCATTGAGCCTTAAACCTGAATTTCCTGATAGTACATACTGAAGCCGCACATCGGGTGCAAAGTTAAAGTTGGTGGCTGTAGTGGTATTAGCTGGTCTGCCCCAGTCAGAGGTACTTCCTACAGATACCAGAAGACGGTCGTTAATATAGTTTTTGGTTACACCCAGCTTCAGCTGATTCCATGTTCCGCTGGTATTTTCCCCCAATCCATAATTGGTATATTTCACTGCCACATTAAGATTTCTGTCGCCCAGCAGCTTATTCACAGCCTTAGTAAGGCCTGCAGAAACCGTGCTGGCTGCCACCTGAGAAACATTGTTTATAGCGCCGGACCTTGCACTACCACCGATACCATCGTTTGGCATAAAAGTACCCACCAGCAGCAATGAAGCTACCTGGTCAAATTTCTGCCGCTCATCATTATTTATCAGCTGCAGCTTACGTCCTGCCAGTGTTCCTTTTGAATGGTTGTTCTCCAGGTCCAGATCGAAAGAGAGACGGGATGAATATATAGGACCATTCATATGCAGTATTACATTTACAAACTGAGGTGTCTGCGCATCGCTCAGGTCTGTACCCAGTGCTGTTTTTTCGGCTGTAGTGAGTAAATCATACAGGCGGGCTTTGGCTGTGTAGGTCGCATCTACCGCAAGATTTGTTTCTGAAAACGGACCATTAAAAGCTATAGTGCTGCCTGGCGTGAGCCGGAACATTCTATGTATAAGGAACTGCTCAAAAGTGAGGGTGTAGGTACCTTCTGATATGGTATAAAGGCCGGTCATACGCATATCGTTATTGGGTGGTATATCCATCTGTATATTCCCGCTGCCACGTGTGATAATTTCATCATTGGTAGCAGGGTCCATTACAATATGTATCTCTGCCAGGTTATTCAGATTGGCATCCATGTATATAGATATCTTATCCTTTACTTTACTCTTTACAGGCTCCTGATTTTCTCCATATGTTTTGAATGATACATAATTATAGCCTCCGGTATACGAGCCTGTACTACCGGGTATATAGATGGTAGACTTTGCTGCAGGTCTTCCCCCATACAGATTGAGCCTTATGTTATTGAAAGGTCCTCTGATAGTAAACGAATCCATCCCTGCAGTGAGTTTCCCATAAAACAGATCATTCTGCTCATGCGTAAGATTCATTACTTCCAGTTTAGGAGTCGTGACGGTGAGCCTCATGCGCATCTTATCGAACATATCGTGCGAGAAGTAGCCATATAGCTGAGCCTTATTCCTATAAAGGTCGTATACACTAATGTTATCCAGTGTTATGCGGTTATTTGTCACCTCTGCATATCCCTCAGGTATCAGATAGGTACATCCCAGATAATCAAAACGGAATGCTGCTCCCGTGAGATGCACACCACCACTCAGTACCGGCTTATCTACAGTACCGCCTATATCTACCTTACCGTTCACATCGCCCTTAATGTTACTCATAAGCCCGGCAAGAAACGGTGATGCCCATGCTACACGGGCATCCCTGAAGCGAACAGCGCCCGACAGCGGCCGCCCACGCATACTATCCAGTGAGACCTTTCCGGAAAGGACTACAGAAGCATGGTCTCTGAATATACCGGTTTGCGGGTCTATGTTTATAACCTGAGCAGATGCATCATAACCACCCACAACATTTATATTACCTACAGTATCATTACCCAGCTTCACCCCGGTAGCACGCATATTGACACTAAGCTGCAGATTGTCAAAAATATCACCGGCAGATATTACACCATCTATGCGCCCATCGGGCTGATAGCTATTGATACCGGCAATATTGCCTATATGTGCCAGATCCAGATTATGTGCATTTAACAGCAGCGCCCCATTGTTTGCCTCATTGGTAGATAATGTTATCCGCTGCAGACCTGACCACAGCGCTACATCATCTACTTTCAGATAGCGGGTAGCATACACTACCCTGCTTCCTCCGGCTACTTCCCACTTTGCCTTACTAAGGAAAAACTCTGACGGCAGCATGCGTAGTGTAAGCGTATCATGAACAGCTACAATGGTACCAGACAGTGAGGCTGAGCTTTCCTTGTCGGGCGATACCGTAGCCAGTGTAAAGTTTACCGTATCCTCACCTACCGTTGTTGTTATGCTTGCCTCACCCTTCAGTACACTGTCTGCTATAGATACAAAGTCAGCATTGGCATTTATGGCTATACTGCGCAGGTCGCCCAGCCCTCCCAGCGTTATGCCATGCATAGCTATAGCACCTGCACTGAAGTAAGGTATATCGGCATTAAGCGACAGCTTACCATTCACCGTATTCATAGAGCCGGAAACCGTTGCATAATCACCACCACGCACATCTGGTATTGTAAGCGCAAATATGCTGTCTATACGTGCTGTAGTAATACGGAAATCAAACACCTGCCCCGGTGCATACTTCTCCGGCGGCTTTATATAATTAGGTATATACCGCGACAGATAATACTGTACTGATGCCGGCAGGGAGCTCAAACGATAGTTGCCGGTAACGCGCGCTGTGAATGCATCACTGTTCACCGTCAGTGTACGATTGGCGGTATCACCGCCCGACCTTACATACACCGAGTCAATATCCAGCCGGTGCGCATCGCGGCGCAGATCAATGTTAAAGAGCTTGCCATAGCCCCGGAAGTTATCAATAGTGCTTCCCTCCCAGTTAAGGTCAAAGTCGGCAGATGCCGTCATACTGTCTGATGTCAGCTTCAGCGCTCTGAAATTACTGGCTAGCAGGTGGGCCATAGCATTGATACGCAGCTGATGCCCCGCATAGTTTACATGCCCGTCAAAATCCAGTGCCAGATTAGGGTCATCTACCAGCACCCGGCCGTCAAACTGCTGGCGTGCCAGTGTGCCCTCAGTAAATATTTTATGATAGCGATACCCGTTTACTACAAACTCCCCTATCTCACCATCCAGTCGGAGTTGCATGTTATCAGGATTGAAAGAGTGTCCCGATATCTTCTCATTCATAGTAATATCCCCCAGATATGGCAGCTTTAACAACTTGCCTACCTGCAATGCACGGGTATGTACCGTACCGGAATACACCGCAGAGTCCGCAACAAATCCAGGGATACGCAACTGAACATCTACACCAGCTTCACCCTGTGCTGAGGTTACCTCACCACTCACCCTGAAGTTGTCTATGTACCCCTCATACATTCCGGTAAATACAATGTTGCTTATACTGTCTGCCGCAAATGCATCATTATTCCTTAATGCAGGGGCATAATGCATCAACCCTTTGTTAGATGCAGTAATAGTGCCGTTAGCATAGGTTATAAGCGTAGTATTGATATCGGGTAGTCCCTGCATAGACAGATCACCGGTGATGGTCACATCGCCATCTGTCACCTTCAGGCCACGGGCCGAAATATCAGATACCGTTCCCCTGCCTTCACCACTTATTGTAGCCACAATATCCGGCAGGTTATCCAGCTCTTCGGCAAAGAAGCGTACATCACGCTTATCTACCCGTGCACCATCCAGATGCGCCACCATTGACACACTGTCTATGTAATTATTAAAATCAGGGAAATGCCGGTAATGCATTGCATAGTAATCTTTCAGCACACTATTGTTCGTTTCCAGATACAGGTCCCGGCATATAGAAGCTATAGGTGATACCGTTACGCGGCTTTGCATGGTTTTTATCACCAGTCCGCTGCGCTCATAAGCAGTAAGATTATTTACACGACCATTAATGGTATCACCTACTACCTGCACACTATCTACATCTATATCTATACCGGTAATTCTTATGTGCGTTTCGTCAAACAGTCCCGGCTCAGGCTCCATGTCACCATCTGTAAGGCTGAAACTGCAGCCCTTCAGCGCAACCTTCCCCACAGCCAGCCCCCACATATCGGGGTTAAATGCAGTAGTATCAAAGAAGTCATGTTTAGGCCTCAGGTGTGCAGGGCGGGCTCCGGTGTACTCATATATGTGGATGCCGGTATTAGCTACAGCAATCTCTTTAATAGCTATCAGCTGCTTTTTATAGTCTATCCCTTTGGCAGCTACCTCCATGGAGCCTATATCAAAGTGCAGGTCTTCACCTATCCACTTATCATCCATGTGTATGCGCACCTGCTCCAGCGACACACTTCTCAGGTCCAGCTCAAAACTGCTGTTGGTCTTTGTTTTCTTAGTTGATTTGGGCGTGCTGAATGCATCCTCTATAAATGCATAATTCCATATGGCCGAGTCGCGCTGCAGATGCACAAACGTATTTTTCAGCCCCAGATAATGTAATACCGGCTTGTCTTTGAAAATAAACCAATCTGTAATACTGGCCGATACCTCACCTGCATATAGCAGTGTATCTCCCTGCTGATCCCTTATAGAAACTTCCTGTACCAGCAGGCTGTTCAGCAGTTTTATCCGCACATGCCCTACTGAGACCTTTGTGTTCATGCGCTCAGAAAGGATAGCCGCTGCCCGGCCTGCCAGCCAGGTCTGCACCGGAGAATAGTTAATCAGCAGCACCGCTATCAGCAGCAATGCCACAATACCCAACAGTACTCTACCCGATATTTTCAGAACCCGCTTCAGCAATACGTTCAGTTACGTGCAATAACTACAAAAATAGTTCCAATCCCCTCCCCCAAACGGACTAAGTGGTAAACCCTGTCTATATATAGTGTTAATATACCTGACTACAAGTGCCATTTGCCGGTTATTCACCTCCATTACCCCCCATTATTTAAAAAAGCGAGAGTGCCTGTCAGCACCCTCGCAATAATACAGATATTATATCCTTTTCTTTATTTCAGGGTAACGCCATTTACTGGTGCCGCTACTTTTACCTCTACAGGAGCCTTAGCCTTCACTGTAGCTTCTTTTTTCACGGTGCTGATGGTAGGTGCTATTACCAGCGCTACTATTGACATCAGCTTAATGAGGATATTCATAGACGGGCCCGATGTATCTTTGAACGGGTCACCTACCGTATCACCTGTTACAGATGCCTTATGTGGCTCAGACTTTTTGTAAAATATCTCGCCGTTTATTTCCACACCTTTCTCAAATGACTTCTTGGCATTATCCCATGCACCACCGGCATTGTTCTGGAACATACCCATAAGTACACCGCTTACCGTAGCACCCGCCAGGAAACCACCCAGCGCCTCAGGTCCCATAATAAAACCGATGATAAGTGGCGACACAATAGCTATAGCACCTGGCAATACCATCTTTCTGATAGATGCCTCTGTAGAGATAGCCACACACTTATCATACTCCGGCGTACCGGTACCTTCCATGATGCCGGGTATAGTGCGGAACTGGCGACGCACTTCTTCCACCATACTCATAGCCGCCTCACCTACCGCACGTATAGCCAGAGATGAGAAAATGAAAGGTATCATACCACCTACAAACAGACAAGCCAGTACAGGCGCCTTATAGATGTCTATACCAGATATACCGGCCACACCTACGAAAGCTGCAAACAGGGCCAGAGCAGTAAGCGCAGCCGATGCGATTGCAAAACCCTTCCCGGTAGCAGCAGTAGTATTACCTACCGCATCCAGTATATCTGTTTTCTCACGTACTTCTTTAGGCAGCTCACTCATTTCAGCAATACCACCTGCATTATCTGCTATAGGGCCAAAGGCATCTATTGCCAGCTGCATAGCCGTTGTAGCCATCATACCCGCTGCAGCTATAGCCACACCATACAGACCGGCACACTCATAAGAGCCCCATATACCACCTGCCAGTACAATGATAGGTAGTGTGGTAGACTCCATACCTATAGCCAGACCACCTATAATGTTGGTAGCATGACCGGTAGAAGACTGTTTGATGATGCTCAACACAGGACGCTTGCCCATAGCAGTGTAGTACTCTGTGATCATACTCATAAGCGTACCTACCACCAGGCCTACCACTATAGCACCAAACACGCCATTGGCAGTGAACTCATAACCACGCAGGGTCATGTTGGCAGGCAGTATGTAGTTTACCAGGAAGTAGCAGGCCACACCGGTAATGATGATAGAGCCCCAGTTACCCATGTTCAGCGCCTTCTGCACTGCCGATGTGCTGTTGCCTACACTGTCAGATATACGTACAAACAGCGTACCGATGATGGAGAATATAATACCAAGGCCAGCTATAAGCATAGGCAGCAGTATAGGAGCCATGCCACCATAGTTATCACCGGCCGATGTGGTTTCGCGGCCCAGTACCATAGTAGCCAGTACCGTAGCTACGTAAGAACCAAAGAGGTCGGCACCCATACCGGCTACGTCACCCACATTGTCACCTACGTTATCGGCAATGGTGGCGGGGTTGCGCGGGTCATCCTCAGGAATACCTGCTTCTACCTTACCTACAAGGTCAGCACCTACGTCGGCAGCCTTGGTATAGATACCGCCACCCACACGGGCAAAGAGTGCTATACTCTCAGCGCCCAGTGAGAAACCGGTAAGCACCTCTATGGCGCGCTCCATTTCTTCACTGTCCACAGCGGCCTCTGGTGCAAACATCATTTTGAATATGATAAACAGGCTACCCAGACCCAGTACTGCAAGGCCAGCTACACCCAGACCCATTACAGAGCCACCGCTGAATGATACATTAAGCGCTTTCGAAAGGCTTGTTTTGGCAGCCTCTGCCGTGCGCACATTGGCTTTGGTAGCTATGCGCATACCTATAAAGCCTGCCAGCGCGCTGAATACCGCACCTATCACAAATGCCACCGCTATCACCGGGCTGGACTTAGGATTACTGTACCCCATGAATGCCAGCAGCAGCCCTGCTATTATTACAAAGTAGGTAAGGATCTTATACTCTGCCTTGAGGAAGGCCATAGCTCCCTCAGCAATGTATTTTGCAATCTCCTGCATGCGTGGGTTGCCGGCATCCTGCCTGCTCACCCAGGCACCTTTAACGAATGTGTACAACAAGGCCAGTACACCAAATAATGGAACGAGGTAAAACAGTGTCATCATCCTATAAAAGTGTGTTAAAAAATTAAAGTGACAAATATAAAAGTTTGCAGCACAATATCACATACTATGTTACCCACATAATTGTATAACCTTATTATAGTACCCTGCCGGCCCTGCAACAATATAATCGCTACCTTTGCCGCCGCTACAATGCCGGGCTATCGCGGGCATCCTGAGAGATGCACGAGGAAAGTCCGGACAGCACAGAGCAGCGCACTACCTAACGGGTAGGGCCCGGCCCCGCCGGGTACAGACAGTGCCACAGAAAATAACCGCCTGCCATGGCAGGTAAGGGTGAAAATGTAGTGTAAGAGACTACGGCATGGTATGGTAACATACTACGCGGGTAAACCTTGCGTGCTGAAATGCCAAATAAGCATACGCCTGAGGATGGCTCGTCCGATGTATGTGGGTTGGCAGCTAGAGGCAATGTGCGAACATTGTCCCAGATAAATGATAGCCAGCGCTGCCCCGCAGCGCTACAGGATCCGGCTTACAGGCATTGTAGTTTTTTTTGAGTGTATTTTTAGTGATTGATGGATATTTCACCTGCATAAACACATCAATGCAAAGAAAAAATATCAATACGCTGAAAGCATTGGGTGCCACAACCATCACCGGAATTGTATTATGGCTATACTATCAGCCTGTATGTGAACCCTGTTTGCCGGGTTACTATTGCCCGCCATGTCGCGCTCCCGAACAGTATTATGTGGCCGCTATGGTAGCTACCATTGATGTAGCATTACTGGGTAAGATTGTCCTGTCGCTGTTCAGAAATCATACGCCGAATTAGATACGCAGTACTTAAAATCCTGCTTGCCGCAAGGCAAGTACGGGTTCTATTCCCGTCTAGAAAACTTGATAATCAATTAGTTATGAAAATGTCGCATAAAGCGACGTTTTGTTTACTACAACATTTGAACGATGGTATTTATAGTCGATTATTTAACTTTGACGAGCTATGACGGACAATGCACTAACATGGATAAACCTTTTGAAGGATATTGGCATATTCGGAATTTCCGCTGCTATTATAAAAACCTTGGTTGACAGCTCCGCAAATAGGAAACTTGAAAAATATAAACAAACGCTTACTTTTTCGACAAAGGAATTCGAACTTAAATTGAATTCCAGCCTTGAAAAATATAAATCGGATATCTCGCTTCATTTAAATAGGCAGAACAAACTTCATGAAAAGCGGCTACTTGTAATAGATGAAATGTATAAGTTGCTTGTTACGCTCGATAGTGCAATGAGAGAGATGACACAATTCATGAAGCCCATTATTGAAGACGCAGAAAAAGAAGAAAAGGAACGCATTGCGCGTTCGCAAAATGCTTTCAGTAAGTATAACAATTACTTCTTGTTTAATAAACTGTACTTTAATAAGGAAACAGCTGATTTAATGGAAACACTCCGGAAAGAATATTTTTCTGCCAGTTGGGATTATTTTGAACCGAAACGCATGCAAGAATTTGCAGGCGATCAATTATCAGCGGAAGGCAAGCATAATGCACACAAAATTGCACTTGATGCGTCGAAGCGAATTGTGAACGATATACCCAAGACATTGCAAGCTCTCGAAGCTGAGTTTAGAAAACTATTGGGAGTTTAAACAAAAAGTCCATCTCATATTCTCCAAAACTTATTTGACCATGTTTTTATGTTTCCTTTTTACTTGGTTTGAGAGAGCAATATAAATTGCTTCAGCGTCTTTATAGTCTCTTTCCTCGTTTTCAGTCCATGGGCTTTCGCGGGCTATTCTCCCTGGATGAACATTGTTCCGCATAAGCCGAAGAATATGCGCTAGCCCTGCTGCACTAAATTCCGCTACATCCGTTGATATTGAAGAGAGCCAGCCCGCGGACAAACATGTTTCTATCAAAAACTCAAAATTCCAACGTGTAGGATCATTTAGAAATTCTGTTGAAGGGCGCTTTTTCTTAGGTTAGGAAGAAGCGGTTTGAATAGCTTTCTTCTTTGATTTTAAACAGCGGAGTATCAATATACCTTCCAAACCCGAACCTAACGCAACAATAGCTGCTGAATAAGCCTGCGCTTGGGCTGCTTTTCGCGCTTCTTCTTCATAGTGTAACACAACTTCGCGTAATGCTTCCACAGTATCTTTTTTGTGAAATACAGCCCTTCTTCCTCTTTCTCTTAAGCTTTCAAACTCTTTAGGGTTCTGTTCATTTAAAACGGCTAGTTCTTTCAAGCCAAATTCTCTTAATGCTTGAATGAATAAACTATCTAAAAGAGCGTCATACTCTTTATTCAGTTTCCGGTATTCCTTTAGTTCATCTCCTTTGGGCCAATATTTATCGGTAGATAAGCCAAGCTTTCTGTTAAGGCCATCTATTCTCTCTTGAATTTTCAATACCTCCGTGTATGAACCCGAAAGCCAACGATCTTCATGTATACCCTCTACCCATCGAGAAGCAAAAAAAACATATTCAGCGTAGGAAATACGACGAGCTAGATACGATACAAAAGACACTTCAATGTATTGCTTCGCAACTTCAGGATCTTTCCAACTATTTGGCTTTCTCTTTCTAGGGATTGACGATGCCAATTCAGAAATAGCATATTGGCCATATGCACGGGTATTCAGCCTTTCTAAGGCTTCCGAAAGATCTTCGGTACTGGTGGCTTTTTTGTTGCGACTTAAAGGTTTAAGTCGAATAGCTTTCTTTCTTTTTTCTGACATATCCACCTCGTCACTGGTTATAAATTCAAATACTAAATTACATTAACTACGATTAGTATTTTTTCTTTTCCACTGGCGGGTTTGGCGCGTAGCCATGCGCATAGCCAACACGTGCCTCACTCAATTCTGCCAGTTTGCACCTGGCGGTTCAGTATCGCGCACGCCTAACCTACAAGTCAAAGCGCCTCACACCCAATTGATAATTCTACAGTTCCCGCCTACCATAATCATGCAACATCATTTTTTCGCCGTTGTTGGCGTCTCCGCCAACAACCAGCACACGGGTACTTCCACTGGCGGGTTTGGCGCGTAACCACGTGCACAACCAACCCGTTCCTCACTCAATTCTGCCAGTTTGCAACAGGCAGTAAAATATTCCTACCAATACCCATAAACGAAGCTTACCCCTTCATCTCAAACCGCGAAATGTCCGGATCATATACCCTCCCCTTTTTGTTAAAATCCACCCAATAACTGAAATATTTTTTGCAATTACGATATTCGTCGTACATTCGTAGTACGATAAAAATCGTACATGAAACAACAGGAAACAATAAAGGCTACCGATGCAGAACTGGAGATACTGAATATACTCTGGACACATGGGCCATGTACCGTGCGGCAGGTACATGACCTGCTGGCACAGCATAAAGATGCCGGCTATACCACCACACTGAAGCAGATGCAGGTAATGCATGAAAAACAACTACTGAGCCGTGAGGCACAGGGAAAATCGCACCTGTATACAGCCATACCCAGCCGCCATATGGCACAGGGCCAGATTGTGCAGCGTGTCATTGATTCCATATTTAATGGCTCTGCCATGCAGCTGGTAATGCAGGCACTGGGCAATCATAAGCCCAGCCAGAAAGAGCTGGATATGATAGAGGAATACCTGAATCAGAAAAAGGATGATATGACGACATCAAAATGACATACAATTTATCACCACATAACATGCACCGGCTATGAACATCTGGATACAATCACTCTCCTGGACACTCATCCTCTCTCTGGGGCAGGGTGCGCTTGTCTTTAGTACTTTATGGCTGGTGCTGAAGTGTACACAGGCTGCGTCTGCTGTGCTCCGTTACCGCCTGTCTCTTGCGGCCCTTACTTCATTACTATTCTGGTTTGGCTATACGTGGTGGCATCAGTTCCATATACTATCGGCAGTACAGTCGGTACCAGTAACCAATGTCACAGTTGTTCCTGTCACTTTTTACCCTACGCATATTACATCATGGCTCTTTTCATTAAGCTCACTAAAATTTTCAGTATATCCTATATCTAAATGGATATCATTGTTTTACCTAACAGGATTTATAATTATGACAGTGAGGCTCACTATCGGTATTCCCCGTCTGGTGGATTTCAGAAATGAGGGCACCACTCCCCCGCCACCACACCTGCAGGAGCTGCTGCATACCCTGCTGGCGCGTATGCAATGGCAGGCACCGGTACGGCTGCTGTTATCGGTAAAGGCTACAGTTCCTATGGTAGTAGGATTTCTTAAGCCCACTATCCTGCTGCCGGTAGCTACAGCTGCGCAGCTCAGTACGGCACAGCTGGAGGCCATATTACTACATGAGCTGGCTCACCTGCGCCGTTATGACTATATAGTAAATATCCTGCAGGCCATAGCCGAGACCATTCTGTTCTTCAATCCCTTCACCTGGGGTATATCGGCCATCTGCCGCCGCGAGCGCGAGTACTGCTGCGATGATATGGTAGTACGCTACACACGCCAGCCTATGACCTATGCACTGGCACTTACAGCTATAGCCCGCACCCCGGCCACCACACCACCGCTGGCTGTAGCCGCTACCGGACAGTCTACTCAATTGTTTCACCGTATAAAACGCATAATGGAAATGAAAAACAAACCATTCAGCCCCGGCAGCTTTGTTGCTGCCCTGCTCATCATCGCCGCTGCTGCCGGCTCAGTAGCATTCCTGCCACCTGCTTATACATATACTGGCAAAGGTGATGACAATATCCACACCAGCACATCGGCTACCACCACCGCTGCCCCGGCAACCGATGAGCAGAAGCTTGTAGGCCGCCTGCTGCAGGATGGACTCGTAGATCAGATAAATGGCTTTGAAGTAATAACCGATGATGGCGCACTCTACATCAATGGCCGGCATCAGGATGATGCAGTAGCCGGCCGCTATATGAGCGACATCAAAAAATCGTCTATGCGTATAAAAGTATTCCCTTTCAATGAGCGTATGCGTATGCATCCTAAAGCCGGATTTATTCAGCTGCTGTTACCCGTCTCTTTTGAGTCGCCATGTGTTGATACAAAGCCTAAAAAAGATGGCTGCTGATATCATATGTTACACAATATCAGAAGGTCGCTGCTTGCACAGCGGCCTTTTTTGTGCCCTATAGTACCGGAATCATAAAACAGTTATATCAGATATAGTGCAGAGAATATTGCCAACAGATATTATATTTAAACCGTAGAATTAACTGTATGAAATACCCCTCCACACTGCTCACCTACATCATATATATAGCTGACCGGAAAAGCATTCTGGTTTTATTGATAACCTTACTGGCAGCCATTTCTGCCAGCGCCAAAAAGAAAAAGAAGCCGGAAGAAAGGCCCGATGCAATGAAAGCCGGAGTTATTATGAAAAAAGTTGATGGTGGCTATTATTTCTTTGACTCTACCGGTAAGAAAATTACGTACAGCACAGTGAGCCAATATGCCATCAAACAACTTGGCAATGGGTACATATACCTGAATTCTGCCCTTTGTGGTGACGATTTTGGATTTATTACCACGGTTGTAAACCCACAGGGCAAACTGATAATACCCTGCATTTATGATAAAATAGATACAACAGGTACTCACTACTTTGTAGCCACAAAAAAAACTGCCGATATATTTGAACCTATATATAAAGCGCTGTACGACACACTTGGTAATATGCTCATACCGGCAGAGTACAGAGATATAACAGCATTGCCAGACGGGACATTTGAAGTAACCCTGAACAAAACAAGCTACATTGGTGACCTTAAAACGACTATCGATGGAGACAGAAAGCGGCTCAGTATCAAAAACGAAATGCTCACTCCGGAAAACCTATCGTTCGAAAAAGTATTTCAGGGGAAGTACAAAGGATATAGCCTTGCCCGTAAGGAGAAGCATTTAGGTGTTCTGAACCAGAACAATAAGGAAATAGTTCCGTTTGCATATAATATTATAAAACCTATTGAGGGGGCTCCTCACAGTTCATACTGGTTTAAGGCCACCATCACCGGCAGCAACGGCGATAGCTGGTCTAAATGGTATAATGAAAAGGGTAACATAATAGCCGACAGTGTACTTGCCGATGCTGACATTGAAAAGTTCCATGAAAATGGTAAGTCGATAGTGAAACATAAGCCACGATTCTATACCCAACACGCCCTTTACGGAGTCATAGACACTGTGGCAAAAACCGTTATACCTATAGTATACAGTGATATAAAATGGCTGCCGAAGGAAAAGCTATACAAGGCAAGGATTGGGAACAAGTCAACTGAATATAAATGGGGCCTGCTCAGTGAAGAAACCGGCGCTATAGTGTTGCCTGTAGTATATGACTCCATCAGCGATTTTAAAGATGGGCTGGCTACTGTGTACCAAACCTATTCAAAAGGCACCATCAACAGCAGGGGCGAAATGGTTAACAAAGCGGAATATGATTTCAGAATGGAATATAAGGTACTGATATGGGACAAAGAAGAAAACCTGTACAGGGCAAGAAAAGGCACAAAACCTTCTGATTACAAATGGGGGCTTCTTGATGAAAAAGGGAATGTCATAGCCCCTTTTGAATATGACACTATTGGCAGATTTATAGAGGGATCTGCCTTTGTGAGCAAGGCCATATACAATGGAGCTATAAACAATAAGGGAGAGATGGTAGGCAGAAAGTCCTATAATTTTCAGGCATCAAAGGCACCTACAGAAGGGCTTATGCCGGCAAAGTATAAAGGGCTTTGGGGTTATGCCGATAGCCTGGGAAACATTGTTATTCCTTTCAGCTATGATGAAGCATTTAACTTTCGTAATGGCCTGGCAGTAGTAAGATTGGGAGACAAACATGGCGCTATAGACCACAACAATAAAAAAGTTATAGATATCACATTTGAAAACATTTCATCTTTTGATGAAGATGGGCTTGCCCGTTTTAAAACCAAAGGAAAGTGGGGTATACTACACAAAGACAAAGGCATTATTGTACCACCCAAATATGAAAGTGTGAGTGCGTTCTCTAATGGAGTGGCTATAGCTATCTATCATTACGGCAGTAACAAGGTTACCCTCAAAATAGATAAAGAAGGAAGAACAGTTGACAGTAAGGAAGAAATAGAAAAAACAGTACAACTAAGAGAACATTTCACCTGGATAGCAGAATTAACAGGGGACCCCAAAAATCCGCATAAAACAACCCCTCGCACCTACATTGTCACCCCCACTGGCATAGAAATGTACATGAATAAAAAACGATACTACAACTACAACATTCTGAAAAGTATGCATCATACACAGGAGGGTATTCCCGGCTACTTCTACTATTGCAACGATGATAAAATATTCTTCTTTAGTACAGACCAGGCTAATGGCAACAGAATGATACTGGAGGGCACTAACAAAGGTGGCTTTAAGGATGTGTACTTTATACCCTATTAAGAACACTTAAATTATCAGGTCATTTACTGGCTGCAATAGGTACAAAAATCACATGTGCTACTTTCATAGTATTGGCCGAACTTTGTCCCTGCAAACCAAACCCTGAGCCTTTGAAACATCTGTCATCCTTTCCGGCTTTATACATACATAGCCCCCGGAATGCTTCATATAACAAATACTACGCGAGTAATTTTTGTAACCTTTTTGGGAACTTCTGAACCCCAATAAGAACAACAAAATATTGATTATCAATAAAATAAACACAAAAACCAGTAAAAGAAAAATAAAACTTCCCACTTCGGAATACCCCCCGGATACCCGCTATAGATAATTATCACTCATAAACCCTGCAGCCCGGTTGTAAAAACAACATTTCATATACATATCAGCACACCTTATTCGCTGTTTATATTCCTACATTAGTACCCTGAAACAGATAAAACATGAACGAACAGATAAGAACATTAGCTCCGCAGTCGCTCTGGTCTCACTTTACCGACCTCAATGCAGTACCCCGCCCCTCTAAAAAAGAACAGCGTGTCATTGCATTCATAAAAGCATTTGGTGAGCAGCTGAGTCTGCCGGTTACAGAAGATGAAGCAGGCAACGTTATTATTCGTAAAGCGGCTACGCCGGGCATGGAAAACAGGGAAACCATAGTTATACAGAGCCATCTGGATATGGTGCACCAAAAAAATAATGATACCACATTCGACTTTGATACACAAGGCATAGAAATGTATGTAGATGGCGACTGGGTACGCGCCCGTGGCACCACCCTGGGTGCCGATAACGGTATAGGTGTAGCCGCCATCATGGCTTTGCTTTCCGCTACCGATATCCCCCACCCAGCTATAGAAGCGCTGTTTACCATAGACGAAGAAACAGGTATGACCGGAGCCCTGTCGCTGAAAGGAGGCATACTCACCGGCAATATTCTGCTCAATCTGGATACCGAGGCCGATAACGAACTTACCATTGGCTGCGCTGGTGGTGTAGATGTTACTGCCGATGGCAGCTATAGCCCGGTAATACCCGCAGGCAATGCCGCACTTACCATTACGGTAAAGGGCCTCACAGGCGGGCACTCCGGTGGCGATATACATCTGGGTCGCGGTAATGCCAATAAAATCATGAACCGCTTGCTACTGCAGCTTACTAAAGACCTGGGAATAGAGTTAGCCACAGTTAGCGGCGGTAGTCTGCGCAATGCTATCCCACGCGAGTCGGTAGCGCTTATTGTTACTGAAACGGGCAAGGTACAGGCCGTAAAAGAGGCTGTAACAGCATTTAATGCCATAGTAAAAGATGAATACCGCATCACCGATGCCGCTATCTCTGTTACTGTCTCTGATGCTTCATTGCCCACTCATGTGCTTCCACACGATGTACAGGGCCATCTATTACGTGCTATCTATACCTGCCAGAATGGTATATACCGCATGAGCCCTGAGATAGCAGGCCTCGTACAGTCATCCAATAACCTGGCCCGTGTGGCCATAGCAGATGGCACCTATAGTATTCAATGCCTCACCCGTAGCAGTGTAGATAGTGAAAAGTGGGATCTTGCCGCCTCTATATCCAGTGCATTTGAGCTGGCCGGCGCCAGAATGAATTTCTCCGGTATATATCCGGGCTGGCAGCCCCGCCGCGATGCACCTATAGTGCGCCTTATGGACAATCTGTATCAGGAAATGTATAAAGAACCAGCTCATGTCAATGCGGTACATGCGGGTCTGGAATGTGGTATTCTGGGCACAAACTATCCCGACATGCAGATGATATCTTTCGGGCCTAACATCACAGGCGCACACTCTCCCGATGAGCGTGTACAGATATCTTCCGTTCAGAAATTCTGGGCATACCTGCTGGAAACACTGAAGCGTATTCCCGTAAAATCATAATATAATAATACAGGAGCGGATAGCTCATGCGCTATCCGCTCCTGATAATACCAGGTTTATAAGGCAGCCCTTGTTCCATCTATTTCCGGCTGCCATAAGTCCCCCACTCCACCTGCTAAAGCATAAACAAGTCCGGCCTTTTATCTACACTGCCCCAGCTGAAGGTTAGTGTAATTAAGACGCTAAAAGAGTCTTTTACATAACTTTAGCATTACGCAATTCCGCATGCAAACCTATAAACAGCAAGCAAAAAATACTGCTATAAAAAACTGAAAATCAATTAATTACAGAAAAACAAAAACATACAGAACAATTTCAATTTCATTTTTTTTAACACCGCAGACGTGTGTTAACTATTGATTCCGGGGTATGATGGTTGTAAATTTACATCAGAAACGGCACCACTCTACCCCTTGCATAGATGCCGTGAGAGCGCTCTATACCTATCTACCTATCAACGAACCCTGTCGCATCAGGGCAAGCGACGGCCCCGATGAGTAAACCACTTTATTAATCACTCACAAAACTCTCACCTATGCGACTTTACATCAAGAACATGGTATGCCTTCGCTGCAAAATGGCGGTAAAAGACATACTACAAAAACTGGGACTCAGGTATTCTACTATCGAATTGGGCACAGTTGACGGCCTGCCTGAGATAACCACCTACCAACGCGAACAACTGAAGGAAAACCTCAGGCAGTCAGGTCTGGAGCTTCAGGAAGACAGAAAAGACATTCTTATTGAACGCATTAAGAATGTAGTAATCAAAATGATACACGGGCTGGAAGATTTGCCCGCTGTAAAGTACTCCTGGTATATCAGTGAGGCTCTGGGGCTGGACTATACTTATCTTGCCAATACATTCTCTGCAGTAAAGGGTATGACCATACAGCAGTTCATCATCAGGCATAAGATAGAAAAAGTAAAAGAGCTGCTGCTATACGGAGAGATGAACCTCACAGAGATAAGCTATAAGCTTAACTATAGCAGTGTAGCCCACCTTTCTAACCAGTTCAAGAAAGTTACCGGCTACACCCCCAGTAACTACAGGCATATGCATGTAGATGAGGAACGCATGGCACTGGAGGCCATATAGCAGCATCTCCCATGTGGGATTTATGCAAATAAGTCTCTTAACCGTGTAACAGTTACCCTGATATGTGATAGTAACTTTGTATCAGTAGGTTGAAGTAACGAAACATAACAATGGCCCGGGACAGTAAGCATATCAGCAATACTTCAACCTCCTGTTGAATATACCACCCGGCATAAACCAAAAACGAATACCATGAAAACCAGACTCATCTATGCGCTGCTTATAGCAGCCACATGCGGCATGACCATTACCGCATGTAACAACGACAAAATGCAGGAGGCAAACGAAGAAATGCAGGATAGCCTCGCAGCTACAAGAGAGCAACTGCGTGAAGCTGCAACAGAGTTCTCAATGGACATTGAAAACTATAAACGCACAATGGCAGAGCGTACAGATGCCTATGAGCAACAACTGGCCGACCTGCAGCAGGAGCTTGAAGCAGAAAAGAAAGATGTAAAGGCCGACTTCCGCAACAAAATGAAAAAGCTGAAAGAGCGAAGCACCGACGTAAAAACACGACTGAACGACTATAAGGAAGACGGAGAAGAGAAATGGGAAAACTTCAAGCGTGATGTAAACCATGAAATGGACGATCTGGACGAGCAACTGCGCGACCTGCGTAAGGGTAAATAGCCCGGAATATGAAAACCAATCTGTAACCACCAAATCACAAAACCATGAAAAAGTCAATAATTGCAACCGCCATAACAGCACTGTTTATTTACGAAGGTGCTACAGCACAGACAATGATCGTTCGCGATACACGTGAGGATTTTGTAATAGGGGCAAAAGCCGGTATCAATGGTTCAAACGTATGGGACGAAAAAGGCCAGAGCTTTACCGCCGACCCGAAAGCCGGGTTTGTAGCCGGTGGCTTTGTGAGTATCCCACTGGGGAAATACCTGGGCATACAGCCAGAGGTACTCTATTCACAGAAGGGATTCAAAGCACAGGGCACCTTACTGGGTTCCCGATACACGATGACACGCACTACATCACATCTGGATGTTCCTGTACTGATACAGGTAAAGCCTGCTGAGTTTATAAATATTGTGGGTGGTCCTGTATACTCATACCTGCTACGGCAGAATGACACCTACACCTGGGGCGATAATGCGGTACTACAGGAAGAAGAGTTTGCAAACGACAATATCCGGAAAAACAGGATGGGCCTTATGTTTGGTGCCGATGTGGTAGTAGCGCCATTTGTAATAGGTGGCCGTGCCGGATGGGACTTGCAGGACAATGCAGGTGATGGCTCTTCCAGTACTCCCCGGTACAAAAATCAGTGGCTGCAGCTCACACTGGGCATACAGCTATAACTGATTTAGCACGCTGATTTCTTAACCCTTTAAAATATAACGCTATGGGAGGCTTTTTGTATGGTATAGCTCTTATACTGGTACTGATATGGGCTATCGGATTTCTCGGATATGGAGCAGGGGCTCTTATACATGCCCTGCTGGTATTGGCAATAATATCTGTTCTGCTGCGCATAATAGGCGGTAAAAGCACCAGATAACAAGTAGGAAGAAACACTTTTATATAACCACAAAAAACAAAAGACTATGAACACAGGAAAAGTAGTAGCAGGCGTTGTGGCCGGGATGGCTGCAGGAGCTGCATTAGGAGTATTATTTGCACCCGCAAAAGGATCAAAAACACGTAAAAAACTCCTGAGAAAGAAAGATGATGCAATTGATGAAGTGAAAGAAAGAGTAGATGAGCTGGTAACAGGTCTTACAGAAAGGCTACAGGCCGCCAAAACTGAGGTCACCAATATGCTGTATCACAAGGCTGGAAACCATGTAGATGAGTTGAGAAAAGCAGCATCGGCCTCATAATACAGCCAGACAATAATACCAGAATAAGTACGGGTACCTGGTTGCAGATGGGAAATAAGTGTGAGAATGGAAGATAGCAGCCAGGTAACCCGTTTTTCTTTACCGTCAGAAAGGGCTTAACACAGAAAAAGTGTGTTGCCCTTTTCCTTATTTTAGCGCAATGAAGCAACACCTGGCAGCAATGCTGCTCCTGGCAGCAATACCGGCATCGGCACAAACCTACTGGCAACAGCGCACGGATATAAAAATAGAAGTAAAGCTGGACGACGAAAAGCACATGCTGCATGGTTATGAAGAGCTTACATATACCAACAACTCCCCTGATACACTACGCTTCATATACCTGCACCTTTGGCCCAATGCATATAAAAACGATCATACCCCGTTTGCAAAGCAGCAGGACGAAAACAGAAGTACAGCCTTTTATTATGCCGACAAAAAGGATAGAGGATATATAGACAGTCTGCAGTTTATACTTAATGACAAGACATCAGTAGATGCTAGTACATCGGCTGAGGCGCCGGATATTGCCAGAATAGACCTTGCTACCCCACTGCTGCCTGGTCAGAAACTGAAGCTGACCACACCATTCAGGGTAAAGCTGCCCACAGTGTTTTCCCGCAGCGGGCATACAGGACAGGCATACTATGTTTCTCAATGGTTTCCTAAACCGGCTGTGTATGACCACAAAGGATGGCATCCTATATCGTACCTTGACCAGGGAGAGTTTTACAGTGAGTTCGGCTCATACGACGTGCGGATAACTACCCCCCGCAACTATGTGGTGCTGGCTACCGGCAACTGTATGACCGAATCTGAAAATAAGTGGCTGGACAGCCTTGCGGCACTGCCACTACCGGCTGAAGAGCAGAAACTGTACAGTAAGCGTAATGACCCATTTCCTGAAAGCTCAAGAGAGTGGAAAACAACAACCTGGCGCGAAGAAAATGTACATGACTTCGCATGGTTTGCCGATAAAAGGTACCTGGTACGGAAAGACACAACCTACTCCCCCGGCACCAATAAGCAGATAATAACATGGGCTGCATTTATGCCATCCTACAGTGATAAATGGAAAGACGCAACCAAACATCTTGCCACCGCGGTGACGCATTACGGCAAATGGGTAGGCCCCTACCCATATAACACTATAAAAGCCGTACTGGGAGATATGAAAGCAGGTGGTGGTATGGAGTATCCTACCATTACACTCATAGACCGGGTAGCTTCAGCACGGCTTAGTACGGTTGTTATACACGAGGCAGGACATAACTGGTTTTATGGAATGCTGGGCAGTAATGAAAGGGAGCACGCGTGGATGGACGAAGGGCTGAATACACTGTATGAACAAAAAACTACCAAAGCCATAGGTAAAGACAGTGCAGCGAGAGTAAAAAAGAATGCACTGAATGAAGCACTGATATACTACCAGTTTGCAGCCACAGGCGAAGATCAGCCAATCAATACCCGGTCAGAGAACTTCAGAAATGCCAACTATGGTATAGATGTGTACTACAAAACAGCCGAGGTAATGCGATGGCTGGAACAGTATATGGGTGAAGAGCACTTTGCAGCAGGTATGCAGGAATACTTTACCACATGGCAGTTCAGACACCCCTACCCCGAAGACTTCAGGGCGGTAATGCAAAAACACTGCGACCTGCCGCTGGACTGGTTCTTTGATGGGGTCATGAATACAGACCGTAAAATAGATTTTTCGCTGGACAAGGCCCGGGTACGTAATGGAAATACAGAAGTAACCGTACAGAACCGCTCCCGGATACCGGCCCCGGTATCTGTTACCGCATGGAAGGGTGATTCAATAACCGGTAAGGGCTGGCTGCAACCCTTTACCTACAAAAGTACCCTTACGCTGGCTGGTGACAATTGGGACCGTATTACCATTGCCGATGAAACACCTGATGCAAAAACTGCCAATGACGATTATAAACGAAGGCTACTTTTCCGCAAGTTTGGACTCAGCCTTAAACCTGTACTGGGACTGAACAGAAGCTATAATGAGAAACTGTTCATAGCACCGGCACTGGCAAACAATGCATATGATGGATTGTCATTAGGGCTGCTGTTCCATAACCTCACAGTGCCTGAAAACCGGTTTGTCTTTGCACTAGCTCCTATGTATTCATTTACTACCGACTCCTGGGTAGGAACAGGCGCTATAGGCTACAACTGGTTTCCCCACAATGCATTCAAAGAGATAACGCTCACGGCAGAAGGTAAGAGCTTTCATAATGATGTAACTGACAAAAACCTGACCAGTAAACTGTATGGCAGATATACCAAACTGGCACCGTCACTGTCTTTTACCTTCAGAGAGCGCGACCCCAGAAGCAGTGTAACGCGAATGCTTACACTGAAAGGGTATAATATTACTGAGGAGCAGATAAACGCTGGTGTCGACAGCCTTGCTGTGCCATACCTCATGTCTTCAGATAACATGTACGTCAAATTACGTTACAGACATAGCAACAACCGTACATTCAACCCATTCAGCTATACAATGGACGCGCACGGTAATGGCGACTTTGCGAAACTGAATCTGGAAGGTGTAGTTAAGATAAACTATAACAAACCCGGCAAAGCGCTCTATGTGCGTGGATATCTGGGTAAGTTCATAGCCATCAATGACAACCCTGCAATAACTGACCGTTATATACTCAACGCTACTTATTCCGGTATGAATGACTACCTATACGATGGTACATACCGTAGCCGTAATATTACCGACGGCTTCAATGGCCAGCAGATAAATGCATTTGGTGAGGGGGGCTTTAAAGTACCCGTTTATAACAGTGCATACCGTAGTGACAACTGGATGGCGGCCATTAACCTGCGTACAGACCTCCCAAAAGTTAAACTGCCGGTAAGACTGTTCTTTGATGCGGGACTAATACCCAACCCCACACCTGGATTCAGCAATATAAAAGCTACGAAAATGATGTATGATGGTGGTATAGAGGTATCACTATCGCAGGATGTGGTGAGCTTCTACTTCCCGCTCATTATGAGTAGTGACTTCAGAGACAACCTCAGTAACAGGTTTGGCAGTAACAATGTCCTGCTACGCAGTATATCATTTACGCTGCACCTGGAAAACATCAACTGGTTACGGATGCCATCACGGCTGCTGAAATCTGCGACTAATTAAACCGGGATGCGTAAGCGCAATCTGTCATCAGGAATGTCTCTGAGTTAATAGCGGGTCCAGAGCTGCTATTACCTGCTGCATTACCGTATCCTGCTCATATTTTTCCAGTATCAGCTGCCTTGCATTTTCTGCCAGCTTTTCGGCCTTTGCTTTATTTTCCAGGCACCATTTTACACATTTGGCAAACTCATCAGGCGAGCCGGCCCTCAAATAGTGCTCATCTGGTTTTGCCTCTATACCTTTTATACCTTTTGATGTGGTTATTACCACTTTGCCCCGGGCCATTGCCTCCAGAATTTTTACCCTGATACCCCCACCTGACAACAGTGGCACGATGAGTATCTTCTTATCATTTATAAACTTATCAGCATCTTCTACCTCACCCTCGCAATGCACTCCTTTCAGCTTTGTATTCATGAAGTCAGCACTCATTCCCCTACCCGCAAAATGAAACTGAAATGTGGGACACATTTTGCGGATGCCCGGCCATACTTTATGCAGAAACCACCGCATACCCTGCTGATTGGGTAACCAATCCATAGCGCCTATATGATACCCTACCCACTGCTCATTGTCAGCCATAGAAATACCTGATGTATTAATTCCAAAAGGCGCTACTATCAGATTGGCAGAGTCTTCCAGCCTGTACACCAGACCTGCATCCCGCTCTGTGATGGTAAGCAGCAAATCGTAATCATGCCATGCGTTTCGCTCATAATTGCGAATACGCTCTGCAAGGCGTTCCAGATATGCAGCCTTCAGCACATTTTTAGTTTTACCAGCCATCCCCTGCCATATCTGGTACTCTACATTGTGCATACGAAGAACGAGAACCGCAT
Source organism: Bacteroidia bacterium (assembly GCA_030427635.1). GTDB lineage: Bacteria > Bacteroidota > Bacteroidia > Chitinophagales > Chitinophagaceae > Nemorincola. Next base: position 116,170 of record JAUIBA010000001.1, on the reverse strand, counting down.
TACTCAGCCCTCTGATGCGCGGCAGGTAACTGGTAAGGTAAACACTCTCTACCTGTATCACATCCGGCTTAAACTGTTGTAGCACCTCCTCCAGCTTATCGGCATACTCCTGGGTATAAAAACGGCTTACATGCTCCGGCTCTCTGCTGAAAAAGTGATTGACAAACATCCGCTTTAATGTGATTCTATTGTCAACAGAAACGGAAACACAACCATCCAGATAAGCGAATTCCTTCTCTATTACAGACTCAGCTACCGTATGCCGGGTAGTATTCATTGTAAGGAGAAATACTTTCCATCCGGCAGCTATATAACCATCTATCATGGTTCTCATTGCCAGATTACCACCATCTTTCAACGGGTATGGTACACGATTAGTAAGGAACAGGATGCGCTTTTGATGCATAAGGCACTAAAATACAGTAGTTTCCTTTCTGCTCTCATTTATCACATGTAAATTTGGGCATGGCATTAAAAAAAATCCTCTTTTTAGGTTCCAAACCTATCGGTTATGATTGTTTTAATTACCTTATTTCTGTAAAAGACGAGCTGGAAATTGATATAGCCGGCGTTCTCACTACCAGCAGAAAAGAGTTTGAAGGAGCGCATGATCTTACTGCTCTTGCAGCGGCTCACAATATACCGGTACTCTCCTCCCCCGATGATATACCTGCGTGTGATATACTGTATTCCGTACAATACCATAAAATACTAACGGCAGAACAAATAGCAAAAGCAACTCAGGTAGCTGTAAATCTGCACATGGCGCCATTACCGGAATACCGCGGCAGTAATCAGTTTTCTTTTGCCATCATAGAGGGAAAGACTGATTTTGGAACCACTATACACATCATGGACCCTCGCATTGACCATGGTGACATCTTATTTCAGAAACGTTTTCCCATACCGGATAACTGCTGGGTAGATGACCTTTACAAGCTTACCAGAAATGCATCCCTGCACCTGTTCCGGCAAACACTAAAACATATTGTGACCGGACAATACCAGCCACTGCCACAACAGCATCTGATAAGCAGGTATGGCACCAGCCTGCATATGCGCTCAGAAATTAACGAGCTTCGCCACATAAACCTTGAGTGGCCCGATGAAAAGATAGACAGACATGTAAGGGCTACATCCATGCCCGGTTTTGAGCCCCCCTACTGTATAATAGGCGGACAAAAAGTATACTTCTGTAAAGATTGGAATAAGTAACCATCTACAAGGTTTCCTGACCGTCATTGTCATCGCCGGATGCAGGTACCCTTCTGCTGTTTCCAAAACCCACGTAAAGGTAAAGGTATATCATACGTGACAGGCGCATAAGATATGGCTGCAGAACAAGTACTACAATAGTGCTGGATATGAGATAATAATAGACACTATTGTCATCATAATGCAGACCAAAAATCGGCCAGTACCAGCAAAGATTGAGAAAAAACAGAACCATGCTCAAGGCATAGTTAATGCCGCCGCCGTTGTTACGCTCAGATTTCATTTTCTGACCACACACCTCACACTCTTCCTTTAGCTCTACAAGCTTGCTTAACGGGAACATGCTTTTGTTTACAAACACATGTGTACGTCTGCAGCTTGGACACTTCATCGTAAACATAGCAGCCAGCATAGAGGGCCGCTTTGATGATGCATTCATGGGTGCAAAAATAACATTTTTCCACAGCCTTTACAATGTTATGCTGTCACAAGGGCTGCGTTATACCTCCATCATACGCCCTACCATTTCGCGTAGCAGTTCCCTGTCATCGGCAGTACTGTTTATGCCTACGGCCATATTGTTATACCTGCCCAGTAACAGGATACATCGCTCTACCCGCTGTAGCGGCCAGGAATTTAAGGCACTCATGGTATCCTTTACGAAATAGGGAGACATACCGAGTGCAGATGCAATTTCTTTGTCGGACTTGCCCTTTACAAAGTGAGCTGCATATAACCGGTTAAAGTGATTATAAAATGAGCCAATGATTAATGGCATAGGGGCAGCCTTGCTATTGGAAAGAAAAAATGACAGCATTCTGAATAGCTTATCCCTATTGTTGGAAGTGAGTGCGGCGGGAAAGTCAAAAATATTGTACTCCTTGCTGATGCCAATATACTTCTGTATCAGCTGTGCCGTAAGTTGTATATCATCAGGCACATTGATACGTATTTTCTGTATCTCATTTACTATTTTCTGCAGGTCGTTACCCAGGTAAGAGGCAAGCATTTCTGCTTCCTGCCGGGGCACTGCAAAACCTATCTCCTTCCCATACTGTTCTACCCAGTCAGGAATCTTTTCATCTCTTATCTTATCGGAAGTAAAATGGACACCTTTTTCCTTTACCTTTTTTACAAACTTTGTTCGTACATCGGCCTTCTTAAACGGGTGTTCTATGAAAAATACTGTAGCCGGAGACGGGTTGTTTATATAGCCCAGTAATGAGTTAAGCCCTTTATCATCACCCTCACCGCCCCGCAGAGATGCTGCATCTTTCAGTATTACTACCTGCCGCTCGGCAAACATGGGAAACCTCCGGCAAGCGGTTACCACATCCTGCCATTGCACTTCCTTCCCATAAAGCACAGTGAGGTTAAAGTCCCGTTCAGACTCATTGAGTATTGCTGTTTCAAAGTAACCTGTCAGCTTATCAAGGTAATATGGCTCCTCACCATCAGCCAGATATACAGGAGCGAATTGCTTCATCTCCAGCATCTGTATTATCTTATTGTATTCGGCACTCATTGCTAACCGGTGAAGTTACAAAAAGGGCAATTATCAGACAGATGTTATCAGCCTCAGGTTATCCACATAGTGCTAAACTCAACGACGGTTTTGTTATGCTATGTCTTTATTTTCGCGGTTTACATTGTTTGAAGGATGGTATATCATTTTGTTACAGGCGATATGGCAGCTGCACCGTTTGCAGAAGCTATGAATATGAATGAGGACCTTAGAGGTGAAGTAGTTGTGATAAAAGACTTACTAAATGTAGGCCCATTAAAAAAACAGGAAGACGGACAGAAGTTTTCAGAATTGCGCACTGCATTCTGGCAGGAAGTAGTGCCGGGAGAGAAAAGCGAAATCAGTGTAGATGATATGGAGCGGATGCTGAAAGTAAGTGCTGCCATGGCTGCTGATGAGCAGATACAGGCGTGGGTATGGCTGGCACCGTGGCCGGCAGATACCTGTACCCTGTTATGGCTCACAAAATATCTGGGCAAATACCCGGGACGTTTTTATGTGGTAAACGTTGCAGGACTGCCTTTCCTTGATGATAATGGCAAAGTATTCTACCCCAAAAATATAAGTGAGTTAAATGCACGGGAGGTAGTGAAGGCGCGCAGGCTGGCACGTCCGGTAAGCTATGCCGAAATAGAAACCGATGCTGAAGAATGGCAGAAACTGGTTACAGAAGACGCTCCAATACGAACACTGGATGGAGGGAAACGCATCACATCCCGGAAAGCTGATTATTATGATGCTCACCTGTTTGCATCCTGCACGGCTCAGTTTCAGAAAGCATCGCGTGTTGTCAACCAGGCCATGACAAAAAATAATATCCCTACCGGTGACCTGTATCTGGGCTGGCGGCTGCGACAGATGGCTGCAGGAGATAAAATAAGAATGCAGGGCGACCCAAATAAGACTTTAAAGGATTTTGATGTAAAACTACCTGAAGCTACACTCAACCTTTAGCATGTAAGCTGAACTATTTTGCAGATGCCTGCTCAGGAAACCATGTCGCTATTTTGCCTGCCATGCTTTCATTTTCTGTATGGCTTATCCCGGTCACATAATACTTATATACCTTCTGCCTTGCAGCACTAAGGGTGTAAAGGTATTCGTGACCTGAAACGGGGATATTATCTGCCATCAACGTGAATTTGTCATTTAAGACATCATACTGATAAAGACGATAGCCCGCAGTAACATTATCACCAGCCATTGGACCATCCCAGACAATTCTCAACGCATCTTTACCCCGTACATTGATATATTCAATTCGTGTGTTTTGCGGCATAGGCGGTTCTGAAGACGGGAAATAGTTAAACACCCTGGCAGCACCTCCTATCAATGATTTATCATTATATACTGCTACCACTCTCACTCTCAGATAGTAATTGGCCTGTGAGCCAGACTTGTCCAGAAAACTTCTTGCTGATGGCGGTAGTAACTCAGATACCCTTATGTAACCATTGGGCATATTATCTTTCTCTACATAAAATCCTTTTATATACCGCTCCTCATTATGTGGGAATGTCCATTTGACTGAAGTACCATCTTTGAAGAAGTAACCTTCTGACGCAAGATGCGTGACTTCCGGTTCATAATATTTAGCAGGATGCTCTGATGGCTCATATGTATATGAGCGGATTGTACCCTCTATACCAAAAAGAGATTCTGCACTTATACTATAGTGGTCTGTAACATCTGTAGGGGCCGTAATATCTGTCCAGCTAAACTGTGTAGGATTATCGGGATCATTTGACGATATGGGCCGTTCATTCAACCTTATCCCCCGCTTATATATGTTAAACCCCGAAATATATCCCGACTTCATTCCATCGGCATTTGCCTCCCAAATCAGTTCCACACCTCTCATACTACCGGGAACAACACGGGAAGATATTTCCTGTATCACATTGAGGTCGGGTATCGCACCATAGTTCCATGATATCTGCGCTATAAGTGTATCTGTACCACTTTTAAAAAGGCCATACTTATAATCCATTTTCTGCACCACAGTACGGTCTACATATCCAAACCCACTGAATAAGGAAACATCAAAATCCATCCTGGAAAGTGCAATGACATCCATTACAGAACGGTCTCCGTTCTTCCACTTTCTCATAAACCAGCCAAAATTGTTTTCAGTAACAGTTTTTGAAGCCAACATGTCTCTGAGCTTCTCCCTTATACGATTAGCATCAATATTATCTACACCTGTGGGAGAAAGGTCTTTCCGCAATGATATCCCAGGCATTATGGGAGATGCATTCAGGCGCTTCCAGTCACCGAGTCCATCCTTTCTTTTGATATCAAAGCCCATGATATCCTGTGGTACATCCTTAAACGACCAAACGATTTTTACCGTTTTACCATCCGGACTCTGAGCAAGCATGTTTACACTACTTCCCTGCGCATACGATAATATACCTATGAAAAGAAATAGGGAAACTAAAAAAAGTACTCTCATCGAAGCGATTTTTTAACCATGGATAACAGCCATTAACAATGACTGCTACAGGACAAAGGTACTCAAAACCTACAGGGTATAGAAAATAAAGGTTGCATCAACTGAAAAGGAATGCAATATCATCACGGGTAAGCCTTTTCATAAAAGCACTATCGTCTGACACAAGGTCTGCTGCCAGCGCTCGTTTACGCTCCTGTAGCTGCAACATTTTCTCCTCCAGCGTATCCTTACATATAAGACGATAGGCAAAGATATTTTTTGTCTGTCCTATACGGTGCGTACGGTCTATTGCCTGCTGCTCTACCGCAGGGTTCCACCATGGGTCCACGATATACACATAATCGGCAGCGGTAAGGTTAAGACCTATACCACCTGCTTTAAGTGAAATAAGGAATACACGGCATTCGTGGTCATTCTGGAAAGTGCTTATCGCTCTTTCTCTTTCTGCGGACGATGAACTGCCATCAAAATAAACATAGCTTATCTTCTCCTTATCCAGTCGCTGACGTATGAGTGCCAGCATACCCAAAAACTGAGAAAACACCAGCACTTTATGGTCACCTACATTTTCTGTAATCTCCCGGTTCAGCTCATCCAGCTTTACTGAATAGTTATGAAAACGCTCGGTCTCATTAAGAATAGCGGGAGAATCACATATCTGCCTCAGGCGGGTAAGCCCTTGTAGTATATGCATCTGAGAGCGCTCCATACCTTGCTCGTCTATCATTCCCAGTATCTGAGACCTGTAGGTGTTTTTATATGCATCATATATGCGGCGCTGCTCTGTACCCATCTCGCAATAGAGAATAGTTTCTGTTTTTTCCGGCAGGTCACGGGCTACCTGTTCCTTCGTTCTGCGCAGCAGGAATGGGTGCGTAAGACGACGTAACTGTGTCTTTACCTCATCCTCCATAAACTTATCTATGGGCGTAGCAAACTCACTCATAAAGAACTCACGGCTACCCAGCATACCGGGATTCAGAAAGTTCATTTGTGCATAGAGGTCGAACGTATTGTTCTGAACCGGGGTACCACTCAATGCTAACCTATTCTTACTATTGAGCAACAGTGATGCTTTTGCCACCTGAGACTGGGGATTCTTGATAAACTGAGATTCATCAAGGACCACATAATCAAACTGTATTTCCCTCAGGCCCTTGATATCACTACGCATTGTTCCATAAGTAGTGACAATAATATCAAATCCGGTATATGATGCCGGTAGCGAGTTTCGCTTAGGTCCATGGTGTATGATGTGTGTAAGGCCGGGAGTGAATTTTTTAATCTCATGCTCCCAGTTATACATCAGCGTAGTAGGGCACACCACCAAAAACTTTGCATCTTCATGCTGATTTTTATAGTGCTGAAAAAAAGCAAGTGTCTGCACTGTTTTACCAAGACCCATGTCATCGGCAAGGATGCCTCCCCAGCCTGCTTCGTTAAGGAATGTAAGCCATTGAAATCCTGCTATCTGGTAAGGGCGAAGCGTAGCCTGCAATTTATCAGGCGGCTTTATAGCCGAAAAGTCGCTTGTAAGGATGCGTTCCATACGTTCCTTTTTAGCCTCCAGCTCATCTACCAATGCTTCCTCATCTATTTCTGAAAGCAGCTCATCCAGTACATTATAATGATACTTTTTCAGGCGTACCTTGTTTCCCTTGGTTTCACCCATTTTCAGCATCAGACTGTACTTTTTCAGCCAGTCTTCAGGTAAAAGCCCCAGCGAGCCATCACCGAGCCTTACAAAGTTCTGTCGCTGGGCCAATGCTTTTTTCACCTCAGTTATAGATACCAGCTGGTCACCAAATGATAGTTGCACAGTAGCATCAAACCAGTCAATACCGCTACTTACCTGAATATGAGTCTGCGGTTTATGCACATTTACACGCAGGTTTTTCAGTCCTTCCATTCCCAGCAGCTCTACCTGCTGCTCCCGCATCAGATCTGTAAACCTGAAAAACCAGTTATTGGTAAGCACTGCATTCCCCGGAAGAAAATATGCATCTTCACTCTTATTGTAAGATATATCTGAATGAAGTGTGTGGAGCATCTCGGCAAATGCACGTTCTGCAGCCTCATTTCTTTTGGCCACAGATACTACTCCATTGCGGGCTTCAATCACATCTCCGAAAAATGACAGTTTTATCTCTACACTACCATACAAGAGCACAGGCTGCAAAATAAGGGTCTGATCCCGCTCATACAGATACAATCTCTGTGCGGGTGTGGTGCGCTGCACATGCTCTACCAACTCTTCGGCAAAGTGAACATGCACTGATGATGCCCACTTCATGAGTTGGTTCTCCAGAAATGCAGGCCAGTCGGCAGCAGTGATATCCTTTACACCGGTAGGCTCAAACTGCTCTACGAGGGCTATATCTGAAAGCTCTGCAACACTGTATAAGCAATGCTCATACATTATGAGCGCAGGATTGATAAATGTAACATCATTAAAAGGAACTGCCTTATTATTTATATTCCATTCCAGCTCAGTGCGGTAAGCATTGCCAGCTTTACCTGCCACCAGTTGTGGGCGTACTTTATTGCCTGATAACGCTACCGGTTCCAATGATTGAGAAGACAGTAATCCCCCCGGCTTGTGCAGAAAGAAAAGCGGGTGTTCTTTATGCTTATCCAGCAGTTTCTGATACTTAGGCAATAAATATTCCCATGCCTGTTCCCGTACATCGTCCTGTGGTATATCCTTAAGGAGACTGTCATAATCATGCAGAAAGTCTCCGAATGGTAATGTTTTCTTGAGATAACGCAAAAGCTCCTCCGGCTGAAACTTCCTTACTACAGGCAGCAGGTCCCGGTCCTGCGATACAAATCGCATTGGGTTTACATACTGGCTGAGCTCGAGCTTTTCTATACCGGGAAGCAACTCGTTATTTTCGTCGCATTGCGCACTAATCAATCCCACCGAAACAAAAGGAAAAGTATTGGGGGAGGTATCAAAAACCACTCCTAAACGTTTTTCCGGCTCGCTTTCTTCCGGCACTACAGTTGTAACCACAGGAGCCACCTGTTGCCTGGCAGTTACTTTTTTTATAGTAGGGTCCAGTACACGGAGGAATGGCTTATTGTTCTGATATATAAACTCGAATTTACCGGTCAGGTCATCGCTCAGGCTATAACCATATTGCTCCAGCAGCTTATTCTTCTGTATATCCCAGTTCTGGTTTGAGTGAAAATGATTGGCACCAAACCTTTTCAGCACAAACAGGAATACGGCTGCCTTGTGGGTACATAATGGGTGTGTATGCTCCTCACATCCACAGGATGTATCAAAATACCGTTCTTCGTTCTGCTTTACAACAACACTGAATGTAGCGCCATCAATAGTTACATCGGCTTCTATATGCCCGTTACGATTGTTGACTATTGTTACTTTATTACTATCGGCAGCCCGCTCAGCAATATCCAGTGCCTCGCTTTCTGTGAATAACTGTAGCATCTGACGGGTTACCTGACGCATACGTACCACTGTATGCTTCTGCTCATAAGTAATATTCAGATTCTCAAAAAAGCCACTCTGCAGTATATCATTGAGCTGAAAGAGCGCAGCTACTTCGTGTCTGCATATTTCGCCCAGATTGTACGGGCATTGGCAGCGTACTGCCAGGTCTTTGTTCTGCAAGTACTTATTTACAGTAACGGTATAGTAATTCTGATACTGGTCATTACGCACCCTGAACCGTATCTGCTCCAGAATATGGTCTACATCAAGCATCTGAACACCACCGGAATAGAATATTTTCTTTCCCCTGCGGATTACTTCTTCAGTTCCATGATTATAAACGTATCTAAGAATGGGTGGTAAGGACATTATATGGCTGCAGATTCAAAAAAAAGCAAGCAACAAATGTAGCGTAAATTTGAAGAGCAGAAAATTTAAAAGGGCAAAATCTATGTTAAGGTAACTAAAGACAGACTTACCTGAAGTTTTTGTGTTAAATAAAAAACGCTCAGCTACTGCTACATGTTTGCAAACTCTGGTCTTCGACGAATATGTCGCACCTCTACTATACTTTGAAACAGATATAACTTACCCGACCTGAGGCTCCTGCATTTAATACGGGTACGTAGCTTCTCCAGTTTCTGAAAAATTTCTCCATCTTCTGTTTCAAAAAACTGATTAACCCCCACATCATCTACCAGCTTATATCCGGGTTTGTGCTCATCGTACCGGTATAGCGCTTTAAACAGCTCGGCATCGGTGCATGTACTTGCTGCCGGGTTATGCAGATATGAGTATAATGCACGTTCTACATCTGGCGGAAAAAAACGCTTGCCAAGAAAAGGGATAAGTATATGACGAAACTGAGTTTTCCACTCATTGCCATGTGGGGAAGCTTTATGACCGAAATATACATAGGTAAAGAGATGTGCCAGCTCGTGTAGCAACGTTATCAGAAAGCTATACTTATTAAGGTTAGCATTTATACTTATTCTATGATAAGGAATGTCTTTAACCGGGTGACGATAATCGCCCAGAACACTTTTCCGTTCATTGGTAAGTGTAAGGTGTATAGCATGCGACTGAAAAAACGGAGCTACCTGACTGTAACTGCCCTCAGGTAGAAACTGATCCAGAAAACCGAACGCCTTCTCGTGCTTTTTCATTTTACAGGGATATACTTTTCTCTATGACATTCAGGATGCTGCATCTGCTGATCGGGAGGTTCTGGCTGTTTTTGACAACAAAATTGTTTCTGCAGCAGAATAAACTGCATATACACCAAATAAAACGAAAACAGTAGGCTTGTGAATGTTATGGCGATTTAGCATCACATAAGCCAGCATGGCCACCATGCACACCATGAGCCGGAGCAATGACGCACTATATACCCCCTGCACAAAAGCCTGTGGTCTTCCCGCTATTTTTCTGTTTACAAGTTTGTGCGCACTTATAGAAAGCACCAGCATCAATGTATTGGCAGTATGTAACGCCAGCGTATCAAATGCCGGTTGCATAGCATGCAGGCCCAAAAACAGGCCTGTAAGCACTGCAAATATCACCAGTTGTATCAATACAAATCTGCGTTTCATTTATGCTGTCTGTTTAATTCTTTCACTAATCGCCAGAGCGAAAAAGCCAGTGAAATTAGCGGTAATAATATTAAAAACAAAGGAACGCTCCATCCCAGCATACTATCGGCCTTATACCCTATCCATACGGCAATGAGCAACATCACAAACCACTGTGTAGCCAACCCTGCATAACGTGCAGCACTGATATTACCCTTACGCTCACTCATAATACAGGAAATGCAAATATTATCCCGAGCCGAAGTTAGCAATTACCCGACTTTTCAAAAAATTACACATTGTTAATTTATCATTATTCTGATATTGTGCGCCATCGTTTTTTGCCTACTTTTGGAACTGCCTGCATAGTGCTACATTATTAGGGTTTCCCCCACATAATTTATTCACTTGTTTTTCGTTTTATATCAGGCAACGAGCATCACGAATTGAGAATAAAAATAATATCATATATAATATTATTTTTTTGCACGCTATCTATACCCGGGAGCGTGTGGGCACAGTCTGCCGGAAAGAAAAATACCAGCGCCCAGAAAAGTGCTAAAGCCCGCACCGACAGTATAGCTAAAGCAAGATCCGCGCAACGGGAAGCGCTGGCAAAAGCAAGAAAAAAATCGCAGGACAGTGCAAGAGATGCGCGGCAACATGCCATGGACAGCGCTGCGGCTGCCAGAAAAGAGCGCTATGACAGTATAAAGCTGGCGCGCAAACATGCTACAGACAGTATAGCCGCAGTAAGAAAAAAGAAGAGTGACAGCATAGCATCAGTAAGGAAATATAAGGAAAGTAAAAAATATAAAGACAGCCTGGCCAAAACCAGAAACAAAAAGCTACAGGCACTGAAAGATGAGCGAACGGCACGGCTGGACTCTATAAAAGATGCAAGACAACACATAACAGACAGTGTCACTGCCATGCGCAAAGAGCGTATAGATAGTATACGAAGTGTACAGAAACACCGTAATGACAGTCTGGCTAAAGTAAAAAAGTACAAGTCAAGCAAACGTTACTCTGACAGTGTAACCCTTGTGAGACGGCATAGGCTGGATAGTATAAAAGCCGTTCAGAAAGACTACAGGGATAGCATAGCTGCAATACGAAAAAATGTTCTGGACAGTGTGAAGCTCGTACGTACCAAAAAGCTGGATAGTGCCAAGGTAGCAAGGGCCCGGAAAACGGACAGCATTGCCGCAGCAAGAAAAGCAAAAACAGACAGCCTGGCGAAAAAGCGCGACCAGAAAGCTAAAATGGCTAAGGCTAAGGAAAAGAAGAAGCAGCAGGATGTGAAACTGGCCCTGGAGCTGAAACTGAAGCAAAAGCGCGAGGAATGGTCTAACACATCTATGCTGAAAAAGCCGTGGGGGCCTAAACGGCGGTTCTTCCAGAACTCTTTCACGCACTATAACTACTACTATAACGCCAACCGGAAAATGGAAGAGGCGGAAATGAATATGCGACGGGCTAACAGGGATAAGTATGACGCCCCTATAGACCTGTTCCCCTTTGACCCCAATAAAGACTCCTCTCTGCTGGCAGCAGATATGGATAGTATTGTACATAAAGTATCCGTTGGGATACAGATACATGACCCAAGAATAAAATGGGGAAACGATATGTACCTGCTTCTGGGCAGAGCTTACTACTACAAGGGCAATTATGAAAATGCTGCCATTTCTTTCAGATATATAATAGCAAACGACCAGAAAGCAGGTAAAAAGAAAGGAAGCTCCCACTACAGCCGTTCAAAACCGGCTCCGTCTATTGTAGATAAAAAGAAAAAATCAAAGCTGGCATTCTGGCAACATAAGTCAGTGCATAATGATGCGATACTATGGCTGTCCCGTACCTATGCCACTGCCGGACAGGTAGAAAATGCAGAGTCAATACTGTCATTGCTGGAGTTTGAAAAAGACCTTCCTGAAAATCTGACCGGCAGACTGGCAGTAGAAAAAGCATTTGCCTACCTGAAAGTGGCAAACTATGAGGAGGCATCCAAACAGCTGACGATAGCGCAGGACGATAGTTATCTTCCTTCATGGCTTAAAGTACGTATCGCGTTCCTAAACGGACAATTACTGGCTAATATGGGTAGCTATGATGAGGCTGCCAGCAGCTTTGAAATAGTACTGGGTTATTTCCCCAAAATAGAAATGGACTTCTATGCCCGGAAGTACATAGCGTCTAACAAACTGAGGAATGGCGAAAATGTGGCCGCTGCTACCCTGCCCCTGAAACGTATGCTTAAAGATGGCAAGTACACCACCTATTATGACCAGGTATACTATGTACTGGGACAGCTATCGGCAAAAGCAGGCGATAATGGGGATGCAATATCTTACTTTAAGAAAAGCACACGTACGCCAAAGGCTACCAGAAAGCAGAAAGCGCTATCCTTTGCCGCTATGGGAGAGGTTTTTTATACCCAGGCACAATATACCGATGCCAAAGCCGCTTATGACAGTGCTGCCAAATACGGAACCGGGGTAAAAGATAAGGGCCTGGCCTCTATAGCACAGCGTAGCGCCGGACTGGCAGAAATAGCAGGACCAGTAAATACCATACGCGAAATTGATTCCATGCTGCATCTGGCAAGCCTCAGTAAGAGAGAGCAGAGCCAGATAGCCCGCAGGTACCTCAGGGAACAGGAAAAAAAGATAAGAGACAGTATAGCAGCGGCAGAGACAGCCGGGGCATCGGCAGTGGCCGCCGAGGCGGTAAGCGGAAGTGGTAGTGGTACCGGCAGCACAAGCAACTGGTACTTTTCTAACCCTACCCTGATTACACAGGGAAGTTCTGACTTTAAACGTAAATGGGGCAACAGGCAGCTTACTGATAACTGGCGCAGAGCATCTGCAGCACCGCTTACGGCAGGTAATACGACTACAGGCGGTGGCAGCAGTGCTGATGACGGGGAGGAGGAAGACGGAGCTATAGCCCGCACCGAAAACGGACTACCTACAGAAGCAGCATTACTGTCCAAAATACCTAACACAAAAGAGCAGCAGGATTTATCAAAAAGGATTCAGCAAAAAGCATATATACTGCTGGCAAAAGCATATATAAAACAGCTTGATGACTATGAAAGTGCGCTGCATACGCTGGATACACTTGTAGCCCGCTACCCTGCACATAGCCAGAAAGAAGAAGAACTGTTTCTTCGCTATCAGATAGCTGTAAAGCAAGGCAAGCTGGATGTGGCACAAACCTATAGCAATGAGCTCCTCAGCAAGTTTCCCAACTCTCAATATGCACACCTGCTGCGTCCTGCAAAAAGTGAGGCAAAAGGTGCTGATGTAAATACAAAAGAAGTGGCTGCGCAGTTTGATAAAACTTATGACCTGCTCATGAAACATCAGTACACAGAGGCCCGCCTCAGTGCTGAAGATGCCAGAAAAAAATACAATAATGCCCTGTATCAGAAACGGTTTCAGGTAGTGGAAGCCATGGCATGGGCCGGATCAGGCAACTACGACATGGCTGATTCTATAATAACACTATTCCTGAAGTCAAATCCCAATGATTCTCTTACCGACTGGGGTAAGTCTGTAAAAAAATACATTTCTGAAGTGCGTAATGGCGGTAAGCCATCATGGTACAGGGAAGATTATGTACCCCGTGTGCACAAGCCGGCAGCCAGTACTGCAACTGCCGGTACGACTGCACCTGCCGATAGTAAACCAGAAGATGCACCTGCTATCTCCGATGCACCACTCGCCTACTCTTATCAGGCAGACAGCCCTCACTATTGTATCATTGTGCTACCGGGCCTTGACTCCCGCACAGCCCCGCTCAAACAGGATATACGTAAGTTCGATTCGGCAAAATACGCAGCTGCATCACTCACATTACTACTGGACTTTTACAAAATGAAAGAAGCGGTGATGATAGTAGGCGGCTTTGAAAATGCAGCGGCAGCAAAAGCATATATGGCAGACCTGTCGGCATCGGCAGTACTGGATGAATACGACAATACCGAAGTGAATATCCTGCTCATATCTGCCCGCAACTATAAGAAAATGTTTGCTGACAAGTCGGCCGACGGATACCGGGCATTTTATAATGTTGCCTACAACAGGTAACAACAAATAAATTATACATGCGCATACTTATTACCAATATTGCAGCTCTGTGCCAGACAGAAGCAGCAGACACAACACCCATACGCCGGGTAGCCGGTACCGCAATGTCGTCCATCCCGACGGTAAATGACGCCTGGCTTGTCATAGACAATGGTATCATTCACAGTTATGGCTCCATGAAAAGTATGCCGGAAATGACAGCCGATGAAACAATAGATGCTACCGGCAGAATGGTACTACCGGCATGGTGCGACAGCCATACACATCTTGTTTTTGCCGCCCCGCGCGATGGAGAGTTTGTAGACAGGATAAAAGGAGTAAGCTATGAGGAAATAGCCCGGCGTGGCGGAGGTATCCTCAACTCGGCCGACAAACTTAATGCAATGGACGAAGGGCTGCTTTACGAACAAAGCCTGCAACGATTACATAAAGTAATGAGCCAGGGTACCGGCGCTATAGAAATAAAGAGCGGATATGGTCTTACACTGGAAGGTGAGCTGAAAATGTTACGGGTCATCCGTAAGTTACGGGAGGCGGTAAACATACCTGTAAAAGCATCATTCCTGGCAGCACACGCCTACCCCCGCGCATACAGAGACAATAAGGAGGCATATGTAGACCTTATAATAAACAAGATGCTGCCAGTAGTAGCAGCCGAAGGGCTGGCTGACTATATGGATGTATTCTGCGAACAGGGTTTCTTTGGCATACCGGAAACGGAACGACTACTGGAAGCCGGCTGGAAATATGGTATGAAACCCAAAATACATGCCAATCAGCTGCACCACTCCGGAGGTGTGCAGACAGGAGTAAAGCACAATGCCCTGAGTGTAGACCATCTGGAATGTGTGGGTGATGCTGAAATAGAAGCACTGAAAGGCAGCCAGACAATGCCGGTGCTACTACCCGGTGCAGCCTTCTTTCTGGGCATCACTTACCAGCCTGCCCGCCGAATAATAGACGCAGGACTACCTGTATGCCTTGCTACAGACTACAATCCTGGGTCGTGCCCATCGGGCAATGTACCACTGCTACTGAGTATAGCCTGTACGCAACTGAAAATGACACCGGAAGAAGCCATAAATGCAGTAACAATCAACGGTGCGGCGGCTATGGAACTGGAAGATAAAATGGGTACTATAAAACATGGCAAGCTGGGTAATATCATCATCACTGAAAAAATCCCATCGCTGGCGTACATACCATATGACTATGGCAATATGCCGGTGCACAGGCTCATATGCTGATGCACATTCATTTTCAGATTACAACCTGAAAATTGGAAAAGCTACTGTAAATTCATGCTAATGAACAGGCTTTTACAGGATATTGCTGCCTGCATTGTATGCCAGGCACATCTGCCACATACACCCCGGCCGGTACTGCAGGCTTCGCCTCAGGCACGCATTCTCATTATAGGTCAGGCACCGGGAGCAAAAGTGCATCAATCAGGTATACCCTGGCAGGACCAGAGTGGTAATGAGCTACGCAGGTGGCTGGGGGTATCGTCCGACCAGTTTTATGACAGCAGTCTATTTGCGCTGGTGCCAATGGGTTTCTGCTACCCGGGAAAAGGTACTTCGGGCGATTTGCCACCCAGGCCGGAATGTGCACCATTGTGGCATGAAAAACTCCTTACAGCTATGCCGCACATACAGCTTACAATACTGATAGGCATGTATGCTCAAAACCGTTACCTGGGCAAGGAAAGCATGGCAAATGTTACTGAAAATGTGCGGAACTTCCGTAAGTATATGCCCCGTTACATGCCACTGGTACACCCGTCTCCCCGAAATAAGATATGGCATAAAAAGAATCCATGGTTTGAGACAGAGGTGCTTCCGGAACTCCGAAAAACAGTACAGATGCTTTAATGCTATAGCCATCTATATGTGTCTAAAATCCCTCCCAATGCAAAGTCAATATCAACTGCTATAGCTACTATGCATACCCACTACAGGCACATCCGATAAGCAATTTACGGCACACAACGGCAGTAGGTACTATATAATCAATGCTGTTCCTTAGCAAGCAGCTGCTCTACCGCTTGCTTCATCTCCTCATAAAAAAGAGGGCTATTATTCATAGATGGACCACCCTTTATAACTCTGCGTATAATGCCCTTACCATCTACATAAAATGTGGTAGGATATGATGTAACACCGTAGGTATCTTCTATGACGGAGCATTCACTTGTCAGATATATAGTTTCACTTTCGCCACTGCCGCTGCGTTTCATCTTACTCCTGGCAACAGGACATGCCGGCTGTATATCATACCGTATCGAGTCTACATGAAATACTTTACGATATACAGAAAAGTCAGATTTCCTTTGTGAATTAAACAGCTGCATCTGCTCCGGCATCTGACGGGCTACCGTAAGTACCTGTACGCTCCCATCTGCTGCATACTCATCATGAATAGCATTAAGCGTACTGATCTCATACATACAGGGAGGACAACCAATATACATGAAACTGACTATGGTAACATGACCTTTGAAATATCCGGTATCCACAACCTTACCACTGAGGGTACGAGCAGCAATTAGTGGCATAGGCTTGCCTTGCAGGCTATCAGCAGCGGGTATAGCATAGGCGTTAGTAATGTACATAAGAGCTACTATAGTCTGTATCATCTTTTTCATAAAAGGTGTGTTGGTATAACACCAAGACGCATCTTATGACAGATTCCACAAACGGAATTATAAAAAGCAGCCAGAGTACTGTTTATGAAATATGGTAATTCAGCCTCGCGATAAAACAACTATCCAACCCAACAGATTCATGCGGCGGGTACCGTATAGAACTGGTAACACTGTGCGGTTACTGATACTGTATGTACATAGGCTTAGGATAAAGCTTCAGTACATCTTTAGGCGACATGATCGTTTTCCATGGCGGCGTTTTTATGTCGTTTTTGTAGAAAAGCTTGAAGCCGGTGAAGTGTACAGGTTCGCTACCTACTGCCAGTTTGTAGGAGTTTACCTTCTTGGCAGGGAAGCCCCAGCCGTCCATATCCATCACTATCTGTACCTCAGGGTGTAATGCAATGTCCTTGTAGTTGGTAATCATCCCTTTTGTGAACCTGTGTATCACCAGTATTTTAGGTGGCAGATTATGCTCCTTTACCAGATTGGCCAGATACTGTGTAGTGAAATTAATATCTGCGGCATCGAAAGTACCAATGACACTACCGGGAACTTTCCCCGTTTTCATGGAAAACTCAGGGTCTACAGCAAGATGCACATTGGGCATACTGAGATACTTTTCCAGCTCCGGTACTTCTTTCTGCAGGGTACTCTGCCCTACCTGAATATCCAGAAACACAATGGCATCAATTTTTGCAGCCAGCTCCAGTGTTTTTTCTATTTGTGTAAATGGCATACGCAGGCGGTACATACCCGCCTTACCTGGCTGTCCCTGCGCTGATACTACGATATAATGAAGTGCCGGAATGGTTTTTACTGTAGTGTCAGCCTCCTGCCATGCTTTCACCTCACCCTGCAGCTTAGCCAGCATAGAGTCAGGCTGCAACTCACCCAGTATACCCATACGGGTAGAATAGAAGTTGCCATAATATGCTATGATACGGTGAAATGGCAACAGAGCCCCTGGTAATGGCAGCTGCTTTTCTGCCACCGGCCAGCGGGAAGATGCAGAATCATGCACCATATGCAGCAGCAAACGGCGATAACCGGCAGTATCTAATGTAGGTGGCGGAGGTGGTGGTGGAGCAACTGTGTCCTGCACAGCAACAACCGAATCACCACTGTCGGCCCCGGGAATGCCGGCATTTTGTTTTTTATGAGCGGCACCAGAAGTACATGCCAATGTAATGAGGCATCCGCAAATAGCTGAACTAACAATATAACCGTTTAAAATGCGCATATCCCTGAGAAAATAATGGTATATGGCTAAGGTAACAGTTAATAAACGATATGTAAGCCAAAGGAGGGTTAAAGCGACAAACAGTTATCCACAGGAAATGCAGGCTGGTAGTTTTTACTTTAGCTTACGGTAAGGGTTGTAGTTTTTCCTCCGGTAATCGCCACGTTTCCATGCCTCAAAAAATTCACCCCATGCTATAGGACTGAAAATATTCATAGGCGGCCGCTGACCATAATACACGGCCTCAGCTGCCTGCTGGCGCAGCGCCCTTGTCTGCGCCTCCTTACCATCAAGTGGAGTTGTATAAGCCAGCATACGCAGCAGGTATGCATCTGTATTCTTACGGGCTATTTCATACTGGTCGTTAGGAATATCCCAATACTTGAAAGCATAGTCAAATGCCGCCTTTGAGGGCAATGGGCGTATTATGGTTTCCGGCAGATAAAATGTATCCTGTACCATTAGTTGTATGAGCGAATAATACTGCCCGGGAAGGTCTACCGATACCGGAAACTCCTTTGCTCTGTAGCCTACACATGAAAACTGGAGCGTATCCCCCTTATAACACACTATGGAAAATACGCCGGTATATTCAGCCTCCACTCCCCTGTTCTTGTTTTTTACCAATACCGTAGCACCGGGTACCGCACGCAGGCTGTCAGCCGTCATGATAACGCCATTAATCTGAATGATACCTTCGGCACTCTGCGCCTGTGCTGCGGAAGCAAGACCGAGCATAAGTGTGAACAGCAGAGAAATGTAGATAGTAAGCTTTAATCGCATCGCAGCACAAATTTACTCATTTTGCATCAAGCTACTGAAGACTATCCAACAGGCTATTCCTGTATTGCTTCTGTATATATGAGCCAAAACAAAGTAAACCTGTTTTAGTGTACTTTTGTGAGCAGAGGAAAGCACTTTAACAAAGGATTAAATATGATAACAAAAGAAGCAGTATTGGCAGCGCTGGGCCAGGTAGAGGAACCGGATCTGGGGAAAGACCTGGTAACACTGAATATGGTAAAGGATGTGGAGATAGACGGTAAAAACGTATCATTTACTGTGATACTTACCACACCGGCATGTCCGCTGAAGGAGATGATAGAAAAGGCCTGCGTGAATGCCATACGCATACTGGTGGATAAGGAAGCCGTGGTGAAGGTAAATATGACATCGAACGTAAACAGTAACCGTAAGGATAATAAATCAGTGCTGCCGGGTGTGAAAAATATTATTATGGTAGCATCGGGCAAAGGAGGCGTAGGTAAGTCGACAGTGTCTACTAACCTGGCAATAGGACTGGCACAGGAAGGTGCGGCGGTAGGATTGCTGGATGCTGATATATATGGTCCATCTATACCTATCATGCTGGGAATGCGCGATGAACGCCCCAAAATGACAGAAGTAAACGGAAAGGGCATGATAGTACCTATGGAGCGCTATGGCGTAAAAGCTATGTCCATAGGGCTGCTGATAGATGAAAAACAAGCTGTAATATGGCGGGGACCAATGGCCAGCTCTGCTCTGAAACAGTTTATAAGCGATGTGTACTGGCAGGAACTGGACTATCTGATCATAGACCTCCCGCCAGGAACAGGAGATGTGCACCTGACAATGGTGCAGACCGTACCGGTAACGGGTGCCGTAATTGTATCTACACCACAGGCAGTAGCTGCAGCCGACGCCAGAAAGGCTATAATGATGTTCAAACAGCCGCAGATCAATGTGCCTGTGCTCGGAATTGTAGAAAATATGGCTTATTTTACACCGCGGGAACTTCCTGACAATAAATATTACATTTTTGGTCAGGGCGGCGCACGGCGGATGGCAGAGCAGTTTGAACTGCCATTTCTGGGCGAAATACCGATAGTGCAGAGCATACGTGAGGGAGGAGACAGAGGCATACCAGCTATAGTGGATGATGAGCCAATAGCAAAGGCTGCATTCACTAACCTGGCGCAAACGGTGGCACGGAATGTAGCCATACGAAATGCGAATCTGGAGCCGACTCAGGTGGTGCAGATGAACTAACCTAACAACACAACAAAAACAAACGCATACTTTATGAGATCAGGCTTGTCATCCTTTTTGCTGCTGTTGCTTACAGTACCTGCTACGGCCCAGAGGAAGTACAACAAAACCATACAGGGACCGCTGCAAATAGCCACGGTAAAGGTAGCCGGTGGTTACTTTGATCTGGGCGATGATAATGGTACTACCGACAGAAAACCGGCACATACTGTGAAGCTGGCCGACTTTAACATGGGCCAGTATGAGATAAAGCAGGAGCAATGGGAGGCAGTAATGGAAGATAATCCATCGCACCATCAGTGCAAGGAGTGCCCTGTAACCAATGTAAGCTGGGATGATGTGCAGGAGTTTATCAAGAGGCTGAATGAGCTTACGGGAAAAACATACCGCCTGCCTACTGAGGCTGAATGGGAATATGCGGCACGTGGCGGTATCACTGAGCACCTTATAAAGCCGGGGAAACCATCTCGTGGTGGTGTTAATGAATTTCTGGTAGCAGAAAAGAATCAGGGACTGCGTGTGGCGGAAAAGAAAAAAACTGGTCAGAGATATGCTGGCCGCAGTGCAGGACCACAATCCATAGCATGGTACAAAGAAAATACGAATGGCAATGTACGCCCTGTGGGCAGGAAACAGCCCAACGACATTGGCCTGTATGATATGTGTGGCAATGTGGAAGAATGGTGCAGTGACTGGTACACCCGTAGCTATGGCAGCAGAGACACTGTAGAAAACCCAACAGGACCAACAGGAGGAAAATCGAAAGTGGTACGTGGTGGCTCTGTAGAGAATGCCGCGTATGAAGTAACAGTAACAAGACGAGCAGCATACCTGCCAGATACAAAGTCAAGATCACTGGGCTTCAGGCTGGTGGAGGTAAAGGATGCAGCTCCACAGGAATCTGAATAACAACAAAAGAAAATAACTTAGCTATAAATGCCGTGCAACTGCGCGGCATTTGCTTTTAGGATACTACATATAAATTGTATGTTTACGAATCGCATCAAACAAATAAAAGGTCTGATATGAAGAGATTGCTCTATGCCGCACTCGTTTGTATGGCTGTTAACGCTGAAGCCAGAAACACACCTAATGCAGACTCTGCATGGCTGGTACGGAACTATACCAAGACGGAGGTAAGCATACCCATGCGCGATGGCAAGAAGCTGTTTACAGCCATATATGCGCCTAAAAGTATGCAGGGAAAGCATCCTATACTAATGAACAGGACACCCTACTCTATTGGCCCGTATGGAACTAAGAAATACAAAGCATTCTGGAACACACCCTACATGGCATACTTCCGTAAAGGGTATATAATGGTACTACAGGATGTGCGGGGCCGTTTTATGAGCGAGGGCGAGTTTATGGATGTGCGCCCATACAATGCAGAAAAGTGGGGTAAAGAAACAGATGAAGCCAGCGACACCTACGATGCTATAGACTGGCTGGTAAAGAATGTAAAGAACAACAATGGTAATGTAGGCATCTACGGCATATCTTATCCCGGCTACTATGCCACAATGGGCGCACTGAGCGGCCACCCGGCACTAAAAGCTTCCAGCCCTCAGGCTCCTGTAACAGAATGGTTTCTGGGAGATGACTTTCACCACAACGGGGCATTTATGGAAATGGATGCATTCAATTTCTATACAATATTCGGACGGCCAAGACCTGTACCTACTACGCAGTGGGGCAAAGGGTTTGAGTATTATACCAAAGACAACTATAAGTTCTATCTGGAAACCGGAGCATTGAAAAATCTGGCCCGGTTGATGGGAGACAGTATTAAGTTCTGGAAAGAAATATATGCACACCCCAACTATGATAAGTGGTGGCAGGTACGCAATACACGCAACCATGTGCAGCATATACCTGCGGGAACTGCAACACTCGTAACAGGTGGACTTTTTGATGCAGAAGATTGCTATGGCGCATGGAATCTTTACAAGGCAATAGAAAAGAAAGCACCGAATAATAACAAGCTGGTGATGGGACCGTGGATACATGGTGGCTGGGCCAAAACAGATGGAGACAGATTGGGTAATGTACAGTTTAGCAGTAAAACATCGGAATGGTACCAGAAAAATGTGGAGCAACCCTTCTTTGCATACTATCTGGAGGGGAAAGGTAGTGCTGATAAAATAGCGGAGGCTACTGTATATTTCTCCGGGGCCAATGAATGGCAGACATTTAACCAATGGCCACCTGCCGATGCAGGAAGGAAGAAACTGTACCTGAATGCCAATGGCAGTGCCGGGTTTCACTCATCTGACCACGGTGGCAGCCGCAAGTATACCAGCTCACCTGAGCATCCTGTACCCTATACCGAAGATGTACACTTCAAACGGACAAAAGAATACATGACAGATGATCAGCGGTTTGCAGAACGCCGGCCGGATGTGCTTACCTACACTACCGATGTGCTGCATGAAGACATGACGCTGGCAGGCTCTGTACTGGCTAATATATATGCAAGCCTTAGTACCACAGATGCCGACTTTGTGGTAAAGCTGATAGATGTGTTTCCTGATGACTTCTCCTATGACAATAAAAAAGAGAGTGGCTACCCAATGGGGGGCTATGAAATGCTGGTAAGAGGTGAAATAATGCGCGGGCGCTATCGCAACAGTTTTGAATATCCAGAAGCTTTCGTGCCGGGAAAAGTAACCAAAGTGTCCTTTAATCTGCCCGATGTGGCACATGTATTCAAAAAAGGGCACAGGTTGATGATACAGATACAAAGCAGCTGGTTTCCACTGGCAGACCGTAACCCACAGCAGTTTGTAAATATATATACCTGTAGTGATGCCGACTTTATACCATGCGACATACGCATATATTCTGGTGGCAAGTACCCTACCAATATTGTACTCCCGGTCATAAAATAGCTATGATAGCATCCGGCAGATATTTCTTAAATAAATTATAAAGTCATTTTTTTTCATTGTTGACATGTCAACTGTTAATACCTTTGTGTTATGAATACAGAAAGTAAAAGAGAGTTATTAGCTGAAAAGCTGTTTGCAGAAATGCGGGATACTTTCTTTTTCCAGATACACCGGATACAGAAAACAATGTTTAGAAGAGGTAACCAGATATTTCAGGATGAAAAGATACCACTGCAACTGGAACAGTTTCCGATACTGCTTACAGCATATGCACTGGATGGATTGTCCCAGCAGGAAATAGCAGATATTACCCAAAGAGATAAATCCTCCATACAGCGTACACTGGTATTACTGGAAAAGAAAGGTCTGGTACGTATAGAGCAGGATGCAAACGATAAGCGCAGAAATCTGATATACGTAACAGACGGAGGCCGGTTTCTGGCAGAAAAAATAAAGCAACTGATGCGTAGAGTAGAAAGCGAAACATTCTCTGTACTGGCAGAAGATGAAAAGCGTATAGCAATCTATAATATGAAGGAAATAGCCGATAAACTGGAAAAGGATTAATTTTTTTTGCATTAAATAGTTGATGCATCAATTGTCATCATATCAATAGTTAACATATCAATAGTTGATAAATCATCAGAAATGAAAAAGTATTTTGTAATAACACTGTCTCTGCTCATATCTGGCATAGCCACAGAACCCGTAATGGCGCAAAGTGGCTACACCCTGAAAGATTGTATAGACTATGGGCTGAAACACCATCCATCTATGATGGTAGCCAGTAATAATGTAGAGAATGCACGGCAGGCGTCGCGTGAGGCGGTAGCAGCCTACCTGCCTCAGGTAAATATTAACGGCGAGCTGGATAATAACCTGAAACTGCAAACGAATGTGATACCAGCCAGCCCTCCCCTTTTTCCTACAGAAACCAGGCTGACATTCGGTAACAAGTTCTCTAACACACTTGTAGCGCAGGCCGACCAGCCTATTTATAATCAATCACTGATAACGGGACTGAAAGCCAATAAACCTAACCAGGAACTGGCTTCACTGAACAGTGAGCAGGTAAGACAAACTATTATCTACAACATAGCATCGGCCTATTACCAGATAATAACAGCTCAGAAGCAACTGGAGCTACTGCGTGGCAACAAAGAACGGATAGCACGTATGCTACAGGTAGCAAAGCTGCAGGCCGAAGCAGGCATAGCTAAAAAGGTAGATGTAAAGCAGGTAGAAGTAAACCTGAATAATGTAGCGGCACAGATATCTGTAGCTGAAAACACAATGGAACTGGCTATGAACTCCCTGCGCAATGCAATGGGAGTATACGATGAACGTCCCATAGTACTTACCGACACAGCGAAATGGCTGGGATATAAGCCTCAGGCAGCTGCAAAGGTGGACTACAGAATCAAAAACACGCTATCCTATCAGATACAGGACAAGCAGATAGAGCTATATGACATCAATGCCCGCAGCATAAAAGCGAAAGGAATACCGGTTGTGTCGGCTTTTGCCCGCTACGGTCTTAACGGATTTGGCTCACAGTTTGACGATGTTTTCGCCCGTCAGTTTGACTATTCTACCATAGGTGTAAAAGTAAGCTGGAACCTTTTTGATGGCTTCCGCAGAAATGCACAATACCATCAGGCAGTTGTACAGCGCGACAATGCAAGACTTACACAGGAGATAAACCTGGCAAATGAGCTGCAACAGTTTCGCAATGCGAGCAGCCAGCTGGCACAAGCCCGTAACACACTGGGCACCAACCAGGAAAACGTGACACTGGCGGCACAGGTATATGACAATACCAGCCTGCAATACAAAGAGGGAGTAGGCTCCCTGAGCGACCTGCTGAATGCGGAATCGGCATACAGAGAGGCACAGAATAATTACATCTCATCGCTGATACGTTATTATCTGGCGCGGCTGGATATAGAGCGTACCAACAGTACACTGGAAGCATATTACAACAAACTATAACAAACACAACCTGAGTCAATAAAAGAACAGAAAATGAAAAGGATATGGATAATAGGGGCAATAGCCGCCGTAGTAGTACTGATGGGCCTGAAGCTTGCCGGTAATAAGCATAAAATAGATGAGAAAAAGAAAGTAACTATTGATGCTAATGTACAGATACCTGTAAACGTAGCCCGTGCCACCATGGATACCCTGACTGAAAAGCTGGTAAAAACAGGGACACTGCTGCCATGGCAGGAAGCGGCAGTATCTGCTACAGCTGCGGGCAATCTTACACGGGTAGCATTTATGCAGGGCAGCAATGTAAGCAAAGGCATGGTAATGGCCGAAGTGGACAGCCGGCTGCTGCAACTGAGACTGGAAGCGGCACAGCTGCAACAGCAGAAACTGCAACGCGATTATGAGCGTTTTTCTGTACTGCTGAAAGGAGATGCCACAACAGAGAACAATGTGCAGGACATTAAGTATAACCTGGATAATGCCACCAATCAGATAGCGCAGATAAAAAAACAACTGGCTGATAACCAGATAAAAGCCCCAATAAGCGGGCAGGTAACAGAGAAGCGCGTAGAAAATGGTGAATATGTAAATCCGGGAACAATACTGGCCAACATAGTAGATATATCGCGACTGAAAGTAGATGTGAAGGTAAGTGAGCAGGATGCCTATAAAGTACATAAAGGACAGCAGGTAAATATTACCACTGACCTGTATCCAGGACAGACGTTTACAGGAGAAGTACTCTTTGTAAATGCTCAGGGTGATGCTACACACAACTATCAGATACAGATATCCCTAAACAATACACAGGCACACCCACTGAAAGCCGGCACATTTGTATATGCCGACTTTGTGACCAGCAGCCAGCGCCCTGTGCTGCAGATACCACGCTCTGCACTGGCAGAGAGCCTTAAAGACCCATATGTGTATGTAGTAGAAGATGGGAAAGCAAAACGCCGTGCTATTACTACAGGTAAAGAGACCGGAGCAAACATAGAAGTAATTGACGGACTGAAAGAAGGTGATGAAATAATAGTGAACGGACAGATAAATATTACTGACGGATCGGCAGTGCGCATAATGGAGTGATATACGCTCCGGATGTAAAAACAAATAAAATAAGACAAGATGAAAAAACTGGCAGAATTAGCTATCAACCGCCCGCTGCTGATAACCGTAATATTTGTGACGCTGATACTTTTCGGCTTCATCAGCTACAGGGCGCTCAATTATAACCTGCTGCCCAAATTTGACGCCAATGTGGTAACTGTGATTACCAGCTACAGAGGTGCATCGGCAGAAGAAATAGAAAACGTGGTAACACGTAAGATAGAAGATGCGGTATCTTCTCTGGAGGGGGTGGACCGTATCACCTCTACCTCTCAGGAGGGGGCTTCTATAGTAACCATAACCCTGAAAGACGGGGTGGATGTGAACAAAGCGCTGAATGATGCGCAGCGTAAAGTAAATCAGATACTGGCCGTACTGCCACAGGATATAGACAACCCGGTAGTGAATAAATTCTCTACCGATGACATACCTGTGCTGCGTATGAGTGTAACAGCCAACGCCAGCCCGGCAGAACTCTATGATATCATGGACAACCAGGTATCGCCACAGCTGGCCAATGTGGAAGGTGTGGGCCAGGTGAGCCTGGTGGGCGGCAATAAGCGCGAGATAAAGGTGAATATGAATAAGGACAAGCTGGCTGCCTATAATATGACCGTATCGCAGGTAGCTAACATTGTAAGTGCGGCAAGCCTTTCGTCTCCCGCAGGTAATATAGAAACTACCGAAACAGAATACTCTATAAAATACGACGCCAAATTCAACAATACGCAACAGCTGCGTGACCTGGTAATACTACAACGTACAGATGGCGGCAAGGTGTACCTCAAAGATGTGGCAGAGGTAGTGGATGCACAACAGGATGTTACCGCTATCAACCACTATAATGGCGTACCATCGCTGGGGGTGCAGATACTGAAGCAGTCTGATGCCAATGCCGTGAAGGTAAGTGAACTGGTAAAAGCTAAAGTAGCTGCTATAGAAAAGAGCTACACCGGCATGAATATGAAGTTCTCAATAGCATCGGACCAGTCGGTATATACGCTGGACTCTGCCGATGCTGTGATGGAGGACCTGTTTCTGGCAGTACTCATAGTATCACTGGTAATGCTGTTTTTCCTGCACAGTGGCCGTAGCGCGCTTTTTGTACTGGTGGCATTACCGGCCTCTATGATACCTACGTTCATATTTATGAATGCATTCGGCATGTCGCTGAACCTGATGACCCTTATGGCCTTGTCTCTGGTAGTAGGTATCCTTGTAGATGACTCTATAGTGATACTGGAAAACATCATGCGCCATATGGAAATGGGTAAAGACCGGAAAACTGCCGCTATAGAGGGGCGTTCAGAAATAGGCTTTACCGCTATAGCGATAACGCTGGTGGATGTGGTGGTATTCGTGCCATTATCACTGGCAGGTGGCCTGATAGGTAACATCCTGCGTGAGTTTGCACTGGTGGTGGTATGCTCTACCCTTATGAGCCTTCTGGTATGTTTTACACTTACGCCTATGCTTGCAGCCAAGTTTGGCAAGGTGCAGCATCTGAACCCTAAAACATTGTGGGGTAAAGTAAACATCTGGTTTGAGAACTCAATAACCAGCATGCGTGATGGCTATACCAATATACTACAGTGGGCGCTGAAGCATAAACGCTGGGTACTGGGCAGTACTCTGGTACTGTTCTTCGGTTCCTTTGGCCTGCTGGCTGGTGGCTTTGTAGGGTCGGCATTTGTGAGCCCCAGTGACCGTGGAGAACTAAGCATACACCTGGAGCTGGCACCACAGACAACCGTGTACCAGACGAACCTGCTGACGCAGCAGGTAGAAAAGCTGCTATTCAAACAGCCGGAAGTAGTGAATGTGTTCTCTAACATAGGCTACAGTTCTAACGGTATTGCTACTTCCAGCAACGGCAACATTGCAGACATCAACGTATCACTTACGGAAAGGAAAGAACGTAAGACATCTACAGATGACTTTGGCATCAGAATGAAGAAACTGATAGGTGAAATACCTGGCGTAAAGGCAACCATAACCCCTGTGGGAATTACCGGGAATACCAACCAGGCTGATGTACAGATTGCTATCAAATCGGCGGACAGGAATAATGTACGTAAGGCAGCTGCAATGATACGCGATATAGTAACCGGCACACCTGGTATACAGTATGTAAAATACAGTACTGCCGACCCCAAACCACAGCTGGACATAGAGCTAAACCGTGAAAAGATGGCTATTCTGGGCATCAATGCCTCGGAAGTAGGCGCTGCAGTTTCCAACGCATTCAGAGGAAATGACCGTACCAAATTTCGTGACAAGGGTAACGAGTATGACATAATGGTACAGGCCGACAAATATGATAAAACCAGTGCTGATGACCTGCGCAGACTTCAGTTTACCAACAGTCAGGGACAGTCGTTTGAGCTGGGACAGTTTGCCGACATAAAGGAAACCATGGGTGAAACAGCGCTAGAGCGTATGGACAGACTATCGTCTATAAACATAAATGCGGCTGTTGTAGGACGCTCGGCAGGTACTGTAGGTGCAGAGATAAAATCATCTATAGACAAGCTGCAACTGCCCGACGGTGTATCATGGCACTTTATTGGTAACCTGGAAAACCAGTCCAAATCATTTGGCAGCCTGCTGGGTGCGCTGGGACTGGGCATACTGCTGGTGTACCTGATAATGGTGGCACTGTACGAAAACGCTGTGTATCCGTTTGTAGTACTCTTTGCTCTGCCGCTGGCAATGATAGGCGCCTTCCTGGCACTGGCGCTGACCATGAATGACATGACCATATTTGCTATGATAGGCCTGATTATGCTGATGGGACTGGTGGCTAAAAACGGCATACTGCTGGTGGACTTTACCAACCAGCGAAAAGCTGAAGGGGCAAGCCTTATAGAAGCACTGGTTGATGCCGGCAGAGAGCGTTTCAGACCTATACTTATGACCACTGTAGCCATGATAGTAGGTATGATGCCTATGGCCCTGTCGCAAAGTGCGGGTGCGGAGGTAAAAGCCGGTATGGCCTGGGTAATAATAGGCGGGCTTACCAGCTCCCTGTTGCTAACGCTACTAGTAGTGCCGGTGATGTACTACCTGGTAGATAAGCTGAGGGAAAGAGTCAGCGGCCGCAGAAAAAAGAAAAACAAACACAAGCATAAAGAAGCCATAGCAGAAGCAGTTGTGGCCTAAAAGAAAGAGCCATCCGGAAAAACGGATGGCTCTTTTGTTATAACCATGCCGTGTATGTTAACCTGAAATTTTGCCTATGTGCGCCAGCTGCCTGCGATACCAACGCTTACGATATGCATAACGTGCATCGTCATACAGGTTACGGGTATTCAGTGAAATGCCGAATGCGTAAAACCAATTGCTGAGCTTCAGCGGGTCACTGTTATTAGCCACCAGCCTATAGCCCCCCATCACATTCAGTGCTCCCCAGCGGTGCGGCTTGTAATGACCACTTACACCAAGACCTAACGGATACAATAAGCCTTCATTACCATTGTTCTGAATCTCAAGCGCTTTGTATCTTCCGATGCCAGCCTCAAGCGGAATACCAACATCCCACTTTCTGGTATGAATAAAGTAATACTCATAAAAGACAGTCAGATAATTGAACCGGAAACTGACTTCTACCGGCTCTCCAGCCTCACTTTTTGCCTTTTGTGAGCGGGCATCTGTAATACGATATATACCTACCCCACCCCTGTGACGACTGTGCAACTTGAGCCCAAACTTAACGCCCTGCATATCTACAGGAGTATTACGATTAGCCGATGTTTCCAGAAAAGTATTCCGCTGGTCCAGCGAGAGTAATAACTGTATCGGACGGGGACGGTATATGCGGGCTGAGTCTTTTCTCAGTTTAGCTATAAGCATAGCCGTATCCGGTGCCGGCTGAGCAAATACGTATTGTGCTGACAAACACGAAAAAATCATTGCTGCTGCGCGCGCCTTCATCCCCATTCCCGACAAAGATAGCAAGCATATGCGCCTTCATTGTCAACTAAATGTGAAAACAATGGCATCAGCTCAATAAATGTGGCCGCTCGCGGTAAACCTTCCATATAAACTCCCCAAACAAAGTATTGGCCCATGCAAACCAGGAACGTGTGTACTTAGAGGCATCATCTTTCAGGAAAGCTTCATGCATGAAACCTGTACCCGCATGGCACCGCTGCAACACTGACAGGCAATTAGCTATCTCGATATCATCATTGCTGGTAATACCCCGCATGATGATACTCATAGGCCATATATAATCCATACCTACATGTGGCCCTCCTACCCCATCTCCTACAGAGCCGCTAAAGAAGAAAGGATTATCTGAAGATAGAATGAAACTCCTCGTAGCCTTATATATATTACCCTCTGCCATAGACGGAACGAGATATGGCAACGCAAGCAGAGACGGAATATTGGCATCATCCATCAGATTGACACTGCCGTATCCATTTATTTCAAAAGCATATATACTGCCGTATGATTTATGATTCACAACCGCGTGCTCCTGCAATGCCTCTTCTACTTCTGTACGCAATGAGACTGAATCTTTAATTAGCTCCTGCGGAGCCTTTACTGCCAGCAATAATTCCTCCATCTGACGCAGCGACTCAACGGCAAAAAAATTGGAAGGGATAAGGTATGGGTAAACTGTGGCATCGTCGCTGGGGCGAAACATGGAGCAGATAAGCCCGTTGGGACGAGCAGGATAACCATAACCGCGCAAAGGCACACTATCTGTAGCAAACTCTGTACGCCTCATAAAGGAGTATGGCCCTTTACCACTCATACGCTGCTGCTCACTGAATGTTTGTACTACCAGCTTCATAGCACTTACCCACTCTTTTGATAAAACTGATGTATCTCCGGTTTCTTTCCAGTAACCCCAGGCAAGCCTTATGGGATAGCAAAGACTATCTATTTCCCATTTACGCTCATGAATGCCGGGTTTCATATCTGTGACATCGCTCTTCCACTCACTTTCTTTATGCTCATTTTTATAAAATGCATTGGCATATGGGTCTATGAGGATACATTTTGTCTGCCGGTTAATGACGCCTGCAATTAACTGTTTTAATTTATCGTCTTTGCTACATAAGGGAATATAGGGCCATACCTGAGCAGAAGAATCGCGCAGCCACATGGCATCTATATCACCGGTAATTACATATGTATCGGGACGGCCATTTTCTATAGAAAAGTCCACAGTAGTATCGAGCGTATTGGGGAAACAGTTAGCAAACATCCATGCAATTTCCTTATTCCCAATTCCGGCAGTAACTTCTGCAATGAGCTGTTCTACGGCAGTACTGGTAAACTTTCTTTTGCCAGGTGCAATACGCACTACCGGAAATGCATCAGAGGCAGCGCCTAATACGCTGACATATGGAGCAGTAAGCAAAGCAGCACCGGCCATAGATGCTGCGGAAATAAAACGGCGTCTGTTCATAACAGGAATGATTTGAAATAGCGGATAATAAAGGTAATACTGAACCGTATGAATGTGGTAAGGGTATTGCTAACGGCATCTCCATCAGATGCATGTATCTATTAATTTACCGCGCCAGGAGCGTAGTGGGAAGTTATTTTTTTCATAGTGAGCAAATGTTGCAACAACACACACAAAAGAATAAAATAAAACACTTTATATAGAAACAATATTTTAATACAATATTATTTCTGCTCAAAAAGGTTACAAAAATTACTCGCGGAAAATTTACTATATGAAATTCTGCTACCGTTAAAAAAAGTCGAGGGGAGGTATAAAGCGATAAAGGAATCAGGTGACATAGAATACAGGTTTATATGAGGGTACAAAGGTCGGTAAATAATGACTTTCCGGCAAGTATGATTTATTACAGCACCAATAACAAATGCTTATACCTGCTATAACCTAACATAAATTGTACTATTTTTAAACCTGATAAGCTATCATAATGAGTTGTAAATGACTCAGAATGAGAAAAAACCAACAAGCATTAATCAATAACACATATTCATAAAGATATTTAAGCATGAAAAAAAGCTACATAGCCCTACTCGGCTGTTTTTTATCGCTCACGGCCACTGCTCAGATAACCCTTGTGAGTGGTACCGGGAATGGTGGATTTGAAAGCTTCCCGGCCAACTTTTTTGCCAATGGCTGGACCCCGGTAAATACAGGTGCCAATCAATGGGCAATGGGTACCGGCAGTGCGGTAGGCACACGCGGCGCATATATAGGCAATACTACTACCTATGCCGGAACCAACTCCGGGTCTACGAGCATCAACCACTTTTATCGCTCCAATCCCGGTATAGCCATACCTGCGGATGCCACAAATGTACAGCTTACATTCCTATACCGCCAGCCGGTAGCAGACCCGGGATGGGACTCTCTCATAGTATCGGTGACCCCCACCGTAACGGCAACACCTGTGGCAGGAACAACAGTGAGCCCTGCATATGACAGGATATATGTAAACTCAGCAACTGCCTATACTAACTATACTGCCATAGGGCCTCTGGACCTGACTGCATATGCCGGGAATAACATACGCCTTGTGTTTACCCACGTAAATGATGGCTTCAACCCGCTGGGCGTGCCTGCAGTAGACAGCATATCTGTGACCTACTGCCCGGCTATAGCTGCAGCTACCTATACGGTATGCCCCGGAGCCGCAATAACACTGAGCTGTCCTAACCCGGCCCCCGGAGGTGCGTGGTCGTCAAGTGATGCAACAATTGCATCTATAGGAGCATCAACATCCACAACGGCAGATATAAACGGTATCACAGCCGGCACCGCCACTATAACACATACCGGAGGCACCTGTACGGTAACGGCTACGGTGACCGTGAGCAATCCGGTAGTACCGTCAGTAAGCATTTCATCGTCAGTACCGGGTATGCTATGTGCCGGTACTTCTGTTACCTACACAGCCAATCCTGTAAACGAGGGCCCTACACCATCCTATGCATGGTATGTAAACGGCACTCCGTCAGGAACAGGAAATACATATTCATATATTCCTACAAACGGAGACGTGGTGAGCACTACCCTATATCCCGGTGGTATATGTGTATCTCCTGACAGCGCAAACAGCAGCCAGACAATAACAGTAACGCCACTTAGTGACCCAGCCTTGTCTATATCAGTAGGGCCATCTAACCCTTCCTGCCTGGGCAAACCGGTAACTTTCTCGGCACTACCTGTACTGGGAGGTACTGCTCCTATGTACCGCTGGACCAAAAACGGTGTGAATGTAGCAACAGGGCCTACCTACAGCTATATACCGGCAATGGGGGACCTGGTGTACTGTACCCTGACAAGTAATTACCTGTGCAGGCTAAGTGATACGGCTGTAAGCGGTACGATATCTATGATGACGCAGGCATCGGCATCCCTGCCGGAAGTTACAATAGCAGCTACCCCCGGTACAACAATAGACCCCGACACTGCGGTAACACTGGTAGCATCCTATACAGGAGGCACAAGCGCGGTAACCTACCAATGGCACATAAACGGTACGGCTGTACCCGGCGCTACAGACAATACATTTGTTACAGACACATTTGCCGACGGCGACATTGTAACATGTAAAGTAACCAATACTGACCCTTGTGCCCGGTTTACCCTGGAGTCTGTGGTAATAAACACAACAGGCAGCGCCGGAATAGGTAATACCGGCATGGCTATGGGCATGCTGACCCTCTCTCCCAACCCCAACACCGGCAATTTCCGCCTGAACGGACATATCTCCGGCGCTACAGCAGAGATATCCATTTTATCGGCAATGGGTAATATTGTAAAAAAACAAACTATTGTAGCCAATAATGGTAAAGTGACTGAGTACATGAACCTTGAAGACCTACCCAAAGGAGTGTACCTGCTACGCATGAGTGACGGTAATAATAACCAAAGTGTACGATTTACCGTACTATAAAAACGTACTGCTAATACCACTTATAATGGCATCCTCTACCAGGGTGCCATTATTCTTTTAACTAATGCAGCACTATGTGTGTGCAGGTGAATATCACCTGCAAAACTTTGCCTTGCACCGCCCGAAGTGGTTGCGTATATTTGAAATCAATTACATTACCTGCAATGAAAAAAAGAGCCATTATAGCGTTGACAACCATAGTACTGGCAGGTTGTTTCTCATCAAAAAAGACAACATCTGACAAGAAAAGTGCATCGTCACCGACTCAGGAAGATGTGAACAGGGTAGCTTCAAAGTTTCCCGGCTACACACTTACCGAGCTGAACGAAGGCAAGGCGCTATATGAGACCCAATGCGGGGAATGCCATGCATTGTACCGGCCAACGAATAAAACAGAAGCCGAGTGGCAGAGAATAGTGCCAGTAATGGTAAAGAAAATAAACTCAAAAGGCATGGTGCTGAATAATGAAAAGCAGGATAAAATACTACGCTATCTGATAACGATGAGCGGTCATTAAGTAAAACATCTACAATTTATCTGCCCGGATATATATAACCAGTGACTATTTTATTATCTTGGCGGTCATAAAACCTCATTTGAGTATGAAAAAGTATGCATCTCTTTTGCTGGCATGCGCGGCGGCTTTTGCAAGTTGCCGTAACTATTCACGTTTTCCAATTGATGAAAATCCGCGCATTAACTCAGACAATAGCCTGCTGGGAATATGGAAAGCTGTAGAAGATACCAACAAACTAGACTACATACTGGTACAGAATGCTACTGACCTGTACGGCATCACATCGGCACAGGTAGCCAATGAGGAACTATCGGCAGCAGGGAAAAAGAAAATGGTAGCGGCCAACAGCAACCTGCTGAGGCAAACAAGCCGTTTCTATTATCTGACCCGTCAGGAAAATGATGGTACCAACCCCCACTATTTCCAATGGCACAGCTACCTATCTAAAATAGGCAATGCACGGTTTCTGAATGTGGCATACAGAAATGTGGAAAAAGAAGCAAAAGACGGCACCAGAGAGGAAGGATACTTCTTTGTAAAAGTAATAAAGCTGACTCAGGACTCACTGGTAACTGCAATAGTAGCAGACCCAACACTGAGATTCCTGAAAAACACTGCGGAGGTGCGCAGCCGTATAGCAAAACATCTGAACAACCCTTACTACTACAGCGATACGCTCCACTTCTACAAAGTGAGCAACTACCATGCATCAGTAGATGGATCGGTAGATGAGGCCAACAAATAAACCGGGATAATATCCCGGCTATGTTGTGCAATATTATATGTGGTTCTAAGCTGTAATTATTCTATTTCCCGCTTACCAGACAGCAGGTATATAACCGCCATGCGGACGGCTACGCCATTCTCTACCTGATCCAGTATGATGGACTGCTTTGAATCGGCTGCATCGGAGCTTAACTCCACACCGCGGTTTATGGGGCCAGGGTGCATGACTACAATATCGCGTCCCAGACTGTCCAGCATGGCTTTATCAACACCATAGTGCAGTGCATACTCCCTCAGCGTAGAGAACAAAGGCTTGTTCTGCCGCTCCAGCTGAATGCGCAGGATATTGGCTACATCGCAGTTTTCCAGTGCCTTTTTAAGATTGTGCTGTACCTCTACCCCCAGCAGCTCTATATGCTTAGGTATAAGCGTAGGCGGCCCGGCAATAGTAACTTTAGCCCCCAGCTTGTTAAGACAGTATATATTGCTAAGCGCTACACGGGAGTGCATGATGTCACCTACAATAGTAACATGCTTTCCTTTAAGGTCACCTACCTGCTCTCTCATGGAATATGCATCCAGTAATGCCTGAGTGGGATGTTCGTTAGTGCCATCGCCGGCATTGATAATGCTGGCATTAATATGATTGGCCAGGAACCAGGGAGCACCGCTGGCTGCATGACGCATAACAACCATATCTACCTTCATGGCCAGGATATTCTTTACGGTATCTATGAGCGTTTCTCCTTTAGATACCGAAGAGCCGGAAGCTGAAAAGTTTACCACGTCGGCACCCAGGCGCTTTTCTGCCAGCTCAAATGACAGCCGGGTACGGGTAGAGTTCTCGAAAAAGATATTTGCTACAGTTGTATCGCGCAGGGAGGGAACCTTTTTGATAGGCCGCTGCAATACCTGTTTAAAATTATCTGCCGTTTTAAAAATCAAACCAATATCACCGGGTGTAAGGTCCCGTATTCCCAGCAGATGTTTTACTGATAGCATTCTAAAATATTAATCGGATATGTGAAAACTGATTTACCAGTGGCCGCGATAACTTATATCAACTGGCACCGGTAACTTTATTTCTTATCAATCAAAATAACCTCGTCTATTCCATCCTTTTCCTTCCAGCAAACTTTCACCTTCTGGGTAAGAATGGTATCAACACTGGCCCCTGTATAGTCGGGCTGTATAGGTACCTCCCGGCTAAATCTTCTGTCGACCAGTACCAGCAACTCCACACTGGCCGGACGACCGAAGTCAATCAATGCATCCATAGCAGAACGTATGGTTCGGCCGGTGTACAGAACATCGTCTATCAGTACCACTTTCTTACCTTCTATACTGAAAGTAATATCGGTATGTGATGGCACCTGAATATCGGAAGATGAGTGAACATCATCTCTGTAGAAAGTAATATCCAGCCTGCCATAATTGAGATTTTTACGACGGCTGATTTTTTTCAATTTTTCCAGAATACGGTCTGACAGGAAAACACCTCTTGGCTGAATACCAATGAAGGCAGTGTTAGCAAGATCACTGTGATTCTCTATCAGTTGATGTGCGAGCCGCTGTAGTGTTAACTCCAGCTGAGCTTCATTTAGCAGTGTCTTCAATGGCAAAGCTTATTTACGCCCCCAAAATTAGCAATACGACACCTATTTTACGAATTAGTAAGGGAAAAATGTTCTTTAAGTCAACAACGTGATTTGCGAAAGTGGTAATTTCGTGGCGCCGGAAAAAAGCGTACTACCACGCAAATAACAATCTCACCTTTCATGCAGCAGATTAATAATTTCTTTGAGAATTATGCCAGAGCTCTGGAACAGTATAATACCAAGGGGCTTTCATTTATGTATAACATACCCTGTACCATGCTTTCGGACGATGCGATGTCATTGTTTAATGATGCAGGACGACTGGAAGGTTTTTTTAACCAGGGAGCTACCTTCTACAGGCAGTTTGGCATAGCGAAAGTGCGGCATGAAGTATGGTCGCGGCGAGATATAACACCAAGGATAGCCAATGTGAAGGTATGCTGGCGATATATGAATGAGAAAGAAGAGCTGCTCTATACCTGTGACTACCTGTATACCATGAAGCTGGACAAGAATGATATGTGGAAAATAATTCAGTCCATATCCATAAACGAAAAAGAACGAATGGAAGCGTGGCAGGCACAGAATGCCTGATAGCGATACGTAATATAAGCACTAAAAGAATAGCGTGTGGGTTAATGCCACACGCTATTCTTTTTATACCTGAGGTGTATGTTACTTCATTGTATCAATAACAATTTTCCATGCCTGCTGCTCACGGGAGGCGGCTTCGGCAAGAATAGTTTCTGCACGCTCCAGTAACGGCTTCACTTCGGGGTGCTCTTTCAGGTCCTGTGCATTGATGCGCACATTGAGATAGCAACCTTTCACGGCAGTATGGGCACACAATGCACCAACACCTGCATCGCTCACACTATTGGGATTTCCTTTAGCTGCCATATCTATAGCCAGCGCCATAGCATCGAGCGCTACCTCCATAGTACGGAATGGAATCTTAATAGCGTAAATAGTAGCAGCCTGAATAGCGGCCTTACGTGCTGCTTTTTCATCGTCAGTAGCCTTAGGCAGCCCAAATGCAGCCATGATAGCATTAAAGGAGTTGGTATCCTCATCTACCAGATAAAGCATTTCCTTTATAAGCTCCTGACCTTTCTCTGCAGCATCAGAAAACTCTTCCCACCTATGGTCCCAGCCCTTTTTGTGAGAGGAGAGATTTGCCACCATAGTGCCCAGTGAGGCACCTAATGCACCGCAAAGCGCTGATACAGAACCGCCTCCTGGAGCAGGCGACTCAGATGCGGTTTCCTGTGCAAAACGGGTAACCGACATATCTACCAGACGTTTTACATTGACATCACGCAGGCGATACTCTATGATTTTCTTCTGAGGGTCGAATGGGCCCAGCTCGTCCAGCCCCAGAGACCTGATGGCAATACGTACCAGCTCTGCCTCTCCTACTCCTATGCTGCGCTGCTGCCTGCGCAGAAAGAACTTACCAGCCTCAAGCATAGCCTGAAGCGGCACAAGGCCTACCAGCTCACTACCGGTAACCCTGAGTCCACGGGCTGTAGCGCGCTCACATACCGTATCAAAAACCTGATGCAGCGGGGTTACATTCATGTTGGTAAGGTTTATGGATATCTGCGCTATACCATACTCTTCTATAAACCAACCAATAGCTTTTACATTCTTCAGTATACCGGGCTGCCATTCCGGCTCACCATCGGCTCCTTTTACCACCTTACCGTTCTCATCTTTTTTCTGACGTCCTTTTTCTCTGATATCAAATGCTACCGCATTGGCACGGCGGGTAGATGTTGTATTCAGATTCACATTGTACGCAATGAGGAAGTCTCTGGCACCAATTACGGTAGCGCCAGCCTGTGCATTGAATGCATGTGGGCCATAGTCCGGCCTCCACTGCTCCTGCTGCATTTTTGTCTGCAGGCCTTCATACTCACCACTGCGGATATCGGCAAGGTTGCGTCTGTAATCGGCAGTAGCTGCGTATTCGTAGAGGTATGCAGGTATACCTGCTTCATTACCAACACGCTGTGCCAACTGACGGGCAAACGCAATAGTCTCCTCCATAGTAATGCCGGAAACGGGAATCAAAGGACAAACATCTGTAGCGCCCATACGCGGATGCTCTCCCTTGTGTGTGCGCATATCTATGAGCTCTCCAGCTTTTTTAATAGCAAGAAAAGCTGCCTCTATAACAGCCTGGGGGTTGCCTACGAAGGTGACAACTGTACGGTTGGTAGCCTTGCCAGGGTCTACATCCAGCAGGCTTACACCTTCTACACTTTCTATTTCGTCAGTAATCTGTTTAATGATATTCATATCACGCCCTTCACTGAAGTTGGGGACGCATTCAATAATTGCATTTGAAAAGTCTTTCATGCAGTTGGTATTTTTTGTTGGAGATGCAAAAATAGTAGTTGGGGCAATACACTCTGATAAAGCGGAAGTGCGATTGCCTGTATTTGTAATAAAACATGCTGAAACTACATACTTTCATGTATCTGAGAGAGTCTTTCCAGCCACTCACGGGAGGACTCCTCAACCAGCGTAGCGTGCGACTCACGTAGCGTATTAAGAAACTCAGGATTACCTACAGCTACGGATTCCATAAGAAGGCCGGTAAGAAACTCCTGACGGGCAAGAACCATAGAAAGGGCAGAAAGTACGGCAGTATTGAATTTGTGTTGTTCCATCTGGTATATACATTTTGTGTAACTGCAATTTACGTTTGTTGACCGAGCATAAAAAAAGCCCAGCAGTTGCAGGGCTTCCATTATTGTAGTTATTGTACTTTAATTATGCTTTTGCCAGCTCCCCTTTCAGGTAGTCTATCACCTTCACTTCCACAGCATCCATATTTCTCATATCGGCCAGATATACTGATATCCAGTCGGTGATGTGAATAAGGAAAAACACACGCTCCCAATAGGTCTTACCCTCTGAATGTATCTCCAGTATGGTAGGGTGATATTTTTTGATAATCTTCTTACCTATTTCCATTCTGAGCTGTGTGCGCTCAAAATCGTCCTTATCGCGCAGGATAATAACCGCTTTATCTGCAGCATCATCGCGCCAGCCTACCATTTCGTTATGGTTCATTTCCGGTATAGCACCATGCCATGCCAGCATTTTACTGTTCTCATTAAGCTGCTGACGGAAACGTATGGCTACCCCTTCCATAAACGAAGATGAGTATACGATGGGAGTTTTGCCAACAATCTTCTTTGCAAGAGCGGTTGCATTCTTTTTGATACTTTCCGCATCGGCTTTCAGGAGCTTTATTGCCGCCTTTACTTCACGCTCATATGCATTGCCTATATAACCCAGATGACTAAGTACAGCCAGTATCTGAATGAGAGAATAGCCGAGGCAGGAGCGCGGAGGCATGCCTGCGGGAACCAATATACAATCGAGTTTTTTGGCACGGGCAAACTCAGCTACTTTACCACCCGAGGTAATGCATATGATTTTTGCACGCTTCTTACGTGCCTGCTGCATAGCCATAAGTGTCTCTTCTGTATTCCCGGAATAGGAGCAGACGATAACCAATGAGGTTTTATCTATGAATGCAGGAAGAAAGTAGTCTTTATTGACAATGAAAGGGATGCGTATCTTATCAAAAACATAGTTCTGCACGATAGTGGCACCTATGCCACTCCCCCCCAACCCTGTAACAACAATGTTGCTGAAGTTTTCAGGCGATGTAATAAATTTATGATTTTTACCAATTATAAGCGCTTCCTGCAGTTGCAATGGAAAGTCTGTAACTAGTTGCTTCATCGTAAGTTGTTATTGTGGGCTTTTATGATAGAAAATACCGTTAATTTATTCCGGGCTGCAATTTCAGAAGAAAAATCATAACAAAGACAAATCACAGTACATTTAACATTTGATGCCCAATAATAATAAAACAGGTTTAAAAGGAGAACATGCGGCTGCTAACTTTCTGAAAAGCAAAGGTTATGATGTAATACACCAGAACTGGCGGCACGGAAAAAAGGAGGTAGATATCATAGCCTGCACAGGAGACATAGTGATATTTGCCGAAGTAAAAACCCGAACATCCTCTAAACTACAGTTTCCGGAAGAGGCGGTAACCAAAGCAAAGCAAAATCATCTTAAAACAGCCGGGGAAGCATTTATAAACATGTACCCCCAATACCGGAATATCAGGTATGATATAATAAGTGTAATGACCGAAGGAGACCATGTGCGGGAAATCGTCCATTTCGAGGAAGCGTTTTATTAGTTTTGCAGCACGGGCTGATGAACAGCAGTCTGAAAATAATAATGCTGCATAAGTACCGTAACCATATTATCATCACATTTATATCCTGTTTACTTTTTTTACCATTTCTGGGAGCTGTTCATTTATTTGACTGGGACGAGATAAACTTTGCTGAGTGCGCCCGGGAAATGATTGTATCCGGCGATTACCTGCGGCCACAAATAGACTTCATGCCCTTCTGGGAAAAGCCACCCCTGTTTATATGGCTGCAAATGCTCTCTATGAAAATGTTTGGAAGCGGGGAGTTTGCAGCACGCCTACCCAATGCGCTGGCAGGCATTGCTACCCTACTGACCCTGTACCACTGTGGTAAACGGCTGGTAAATGAAAAGGCCGGCCTGTGGTGGGTAGTACTATATGCGGCATCATGGCTACCACACTTTTACTTTAAGACCGGTATCATAGACCCCCTGTTCAACCTTTTCATATTTGCGGCATTCTACCAGGTGTACAGGATGCGACTAAGCGAGCGCAGCGCTACAAGAGCCATAGCGGCAGGGTTACTGCTGGGGCTGGCAGTGCTGACAAAGGGGCCTGTGGCTATACTTGTAGCCATACTATCTATAACTGTGTACTTTATTATTAATAAAGGGCTGAACGGTTACCGGCTGCGTGACCTCATCATAATAGCCGTGGGCGCTGCCATACCGTTTGCAATGTGGATGGCGGTAACATCCATGGTATATGGTGCGGAACAGGGAGGCTGGTTTCTGAAAGAGTTTATTCAATACCAGATACGCCTTTTCAGTACAGAAGACTCTGACCATGGAGGGCCGTTCTTTTATCACTTCATAGTATTGCTACTAGGGTGCTTTCCGGCATCAGCATTTCTTTTTCAGTACACAAGGAAACCGGCAAAACCTAAAAACTATACTGACTTCACAAGGCTGATGTGGATAATGTTCTGGGTAGTGCTGCTGCTTTTCTCGATAGTGAAAACGAAAATTGTTCACTATTCTTCTCTGTGTTACTTCCCCCTTACGTGGCTGGCAGCTATAAAGGTGTATGAAATAACCAGCGGAGAAAAAACACAAAAGATGACCACAATAATGTACACTATTGTGGGTACACTATTCGGGCTGCTGATAACACTGCTGCCACTGGTAGCTATGAACAAGGAACTGATTATTCCCTATATAGCAGACCCGTTTGCCGTGGCGAACTTCAGGGCAGATGTGACATGGAGCTATGCAGCATGTATACCGGGCATTATATACCTGGCAAGTATATTCACAACAGGGCGCCTCCTGAAAAAGAATCCGGTAAGGGCGATTATGATATCGGCAGGGGTGCATATAATAGTGATACAGAGTGTGATGCTCTACTTTACCCCGCGTATAGAGGGATACTCTCAACGGGCGGCAATAAACTACTTTGAGCGCTTTAAAGGGCAGGATGTATATGTACATCCGCTGGGCTATAAAAGCTATGCAAATCTATTCTATACAGATAAGCAACCAGGTGGGGCCACAGCTTATAAAGGAATGAGAAGAGATAAGACCGGCAGAGAAACCCCGCAACCCAATGAGGAATGGTTAATACACGGCCAAACTGACAAGCCGGCCTATTTTATATCCAAGATACAGGACAGTACTAAATATAACCAGATACCTGAACTGGAGCAAACCGGAAGCAGTAACGGGTTCATATTCTTCAAAAAAAGACAATGATGACAGAGTGATTACGTACATTTCATTTTTTCATAATTGACTTTTAGAAAAAGTAGTACTAAATTTGGTAGGTAATGACAGGCAGTGAATTTTCACTGCCTGAATATGCTAAGTAAGAACGAAAACCTAATTTCTCCGGAGCTATGGCAGGCAAAATGGTTAAGAAAATATTTGTGGTAGATGATGATGAAATGATGTCTACCCTGCTGGAAGACTACCTGTCTACCAGAACATTTCATGAAATAACGCTTTATAAGACGGGAGAAGAGTGCCTGAAACATCTCAGAGAGCAGCCGGATGTAATTATTCTGGACTTTAACCTTGACTCGGAAGATAAAGCTGCTGCAAATGGTATGCAGATTCTGGAATCGATAAAGAAGATCAATAAATATATTCACGTAATCATGCTATCCAGCCAGGATGCTTATGGCACTGCGCTACAGACAATACGTAAGGGTGCAGAAGATTATGTAATAAAGGATGAGGATGCATTTGAGAAGATAGTGGCCATTATAGATGGACTGAATTAACAAACACTCAAACTTCATATATTGAGCTATGCGGTAATGATAGCCGGCGTATTTCTGAAAGCAGCTG
Source organism: Bacteroidia bacterium (assembly GCA_030427635.1). Taxonomy (GTDB): domain Bacteria; phylum Bacteroidota; class Bacteroidia; order Chitinophagales; family Chitinophagaceae; genus Nemorincola. The sequence continues at coordinate 72,650 of JAUIBA010000001.1, read as the reverse complement.
CAGTGGGGCTGCTTACTGTGATTACGCCATTTATTTATGCTGTATTGCCCATTACCCGGAGATATCTGGCACCTAAAAGCAAGCCTAAAGCAGAGGGGAACCGGAATATACTCATATATACCATCACACTTTTCTTTATGTTCTCCTTAGTGGGGGCACTGGGTTCTGTAATAGCCAATGCGACCGGGCTACTGAGATTTACCTCGCACTGGCTACTGAACTTTGCACTTTGCAGATTATTCCTGGGGCTGGGAATATCCCTGCTGGGTGTTTTTGACTTTAAGTTGCCGGCTTCGTGGGCAAATGCTGCATCTACCCGGGCAAAAACGGGCAACATTAGTGGTATTATGTATATGGCGCTTACGCTACCTGCTATGTCCATATCCTCTATTGTACCTATGGTAGTAGTAGCGGCGCTTACCGGCTACTCTGCCGGAGTGCTGGGTCCCTTTATCAGTCTCGCAGGTTTCTCGGCAGGATTGTCATTGCCTTTTCTTTTCCCTAAAATACTGGATGTGCTCGTGCCCTCAAAAGAGGTACTGAACAGAGTAAAAGTGGTGATGGGCTTTATAGCAATAACCATAGGAGTTAAGTTTCTTTCGCGTACAGATATAGCACTGGGATGGAACCTGATAGACAGAGAGCTGTTTATCATTACCATTATGCTGATAGCAGCTACGGGGGGCGCATATATGCTGGGATTCTTCAGACTGTCGAAAGATCATGTGCCTTCCAAGAATCATTTTGGGATAAAATATGTAGCGCTAGTAAATCTGTTTTTTGCGATAGCGCTTTTTTCGTTTGTTGTATATCTGGCACCCGGACTATGGGGAGCACCGCTGAAAGGGGTTTCTATGTTACTCCCACCTGTATAAAAAGAGCGGTTGCATAACAGAAATATGTCAGGCATAAACCTTACACGGGTCACCGCACCAGGTTATTGCTCATAACCGTATCTTTGCCGTCGGCCTAACAATATACAGATTATGTCTTCAACTTGGTTTCGTCGCAATAAAAAGGGAATACTTACATCGACCAGTGATAAGAAAGAGACTCCGGATGGCCTTTGGCATAAATGTCCGGAGTGCAAGAATACTACAACGGTAAAAGAACTACAGGACAATCTGCATATATGCCCTAAGTGCAACTACCATAACCGTATAGATGCTCTTGACTACTTCAATATCCTCTTTGACAACAATAAATACGAATTGCTGTTTGAAAATATCCTTCCCCGCGACTTTCTGGGGTTTGTGGATATGAAACCTTACACAACCCGTATTGATGATGCCCAGCACTCGACCGGGCTAAACGATGCTATGACAGTAGGTACCGGTACTATGAATGGGATTCCGTTTGTAGTGGCCTGTATGAACTTTAATTTCATTGGCGGCTCAATGGGCTCGGTAGTAGGTGAAAAAATAAGCAGAGCAATAGATTATGCTATAGCACATAAGCTGCCCCTGCTGATCATCTCAAAATCGGGCGGTGCGCGTATGATGGAAAGTGCCTTCTCTCTGATGCAAATGGCAAAAACGGCAGCCAAGCTTACGCTGCTGGCTAATGCCGGACTTCCCTATATCTCTCTGATGACAGACCCTACTACGGGTGGTGTAACAGCATCCTATGCTATGCTGGGAGATATAAACATAGCTGAGCCTAATGCCCTGATATGCTTTGCCGGACCACGTGTAATCAAGGAAACCATCAAGAAAGACCTGCCTGCAGGATTTCAGCGTTCTGAGTTTCTGCTGGAGCACGGATTTCTGGACTTTATTGCAGACCGCAAAGTGCTGAAAAACAAACTCAGCCTGGCTGCTGAGTGGTTTCTGAAAAGTGAAGCCAGTTAAATATTAAACCACAACCATAGTTGCCGGAAAAAATATACATCAAGAACCGCCCTGCTACGTTTGAATATGCGATAGAAGACAGGCTTACTGCCGGCATTGTGCTTACAGGCTCTGAAATAAAGTCTATAAGACTGGGACGGGTAAGCTTCAATGACAGCTATTGCTATTTTGGCGATGATGAACTCTGGATTAAAAATCTGCACATAGCAGAATATATCAATGCAGGGTATGCCGGGCATATAGCTGTTCATGACCGCAAACTGCTCCTTACGCGTAAGGAGCTGAAGAAATGGCATCTGAAAATAAAAGAGAAAGGCCTTACGATAGTGCCGCTTGCCGTATTTATATCGGATAACGGATATGCGAAAGTAGAGCTGGGACTGGGACGCGGCAAAAAACTCCACGACAAACGGGAAAGCATAAAATCGCGGGATGCGGAACGTGAAATGAAACGTTTCCTGAAATAGCGTGCGTCCCTTTTAGCTACCGGTAAGGAGCACGTACGCACTTACCGCTCCAGCATGAGATGGAATACGGCAATATTTCCATCTGCACCTTTTACTGTTACCAGATAAATACCATTGGCCAGCTCACTACCAAGAGATATAGTTTGCCGTACATGATTATTAACGGCAGACACCTGAGTATGGTATACCTGCCTGCCGGGCACATCAGTAACTGTGATATGTACAAAACCTGTATTGCCTGCATCTCCTGAAACAGTAAATGTTCCATTAGAGGGATTAGGGAACATAGACCAGACATCAGAATGTCCACCGGTAACAGATATACCTGTGCCAAATGAGACAATACCGGCATCTGATGTGGTGTAGCCACCGCAGTCGCCATGACTGGTGACCTCGCAACTAACCTCTTCCCCACCGGCAAATACACTCCATACAAAAACAGCACTTGTAGCACCAGTAATGGCAGTACCGTTAATCTTCCATTGATATGAAGGAGCAGACCCGGCATTAACTGCAGTTGCAGAAAAAGTAATACTGGTACCCGGTACAACATTAAAGCCAGGAGTAGCGCTGACTGTAACAGCCGGAATGAGCTGTGGGTTTACGTCCATTGTGATAGTATTACTGATAACAGTGTCACTAACCGGACAACGCTCATCAGATACCATACGGCAGACTATCATATCATTATCGGCTGGTGTGTAGCTGTAAGACACACCCGAACCAATAACAGTACCATTAACCTGCCACAGGTATGCCGGCGCAGAGCCACCATACACGGGAGTGGTCATAAATGACACTGGTACACCAGCACATAAGACGGTGCCGGGTGTAGCCACTATTGAAACAGATGGATTGACAACGGGAAGTACTGCTACTGAAGCAGAAGCTTCTGCAGTGGCAGGAACAGCACATGGGGAGCTGCTGGAGAGACGGCATGTAACCACATCTCCGGGTGAAGGGATATATGTATATGAGGTATCCAGTCCTGCCAGACTACCATTGACAAACCACAGATATGCAGGTGCCGCACCACCACCTACCGGAATGGGAGAGAAGTGTACCGAGGTACCGGCACATACCGTATCGGCATCAGGTGTAACTGATACTGAAGGTGGCCCATAAGGCGTAGGTGATACTGTGGCATCTAAAGCCATAGCACGACGACAACCGGTAACGGGATTTATAGAAATTGCGGTATAAGTACCCGCTACGGAATAAATGCCAAAACTGAATGCAGTACCTGTACCGGGTACTGATAATACCTCTGTGGTGCCATTATACAGTTTATATACAAACCCAGACATAGAACCTGTGAGCCCTATAGGCACGCCTGCCCCACCCTCACAGAAAATACCACCACCGGTAACATAATATGCAATTGGCCAGGGATTGACGTTTACTGGGTGTGTGCTGTAACAACCGGATGGCAATGCATATGTAATAACCGCTGTGCCGGAAATATTACCATATAACCGTCCTGTAGATGAAATGGCAGCGACAGCAGGGGCAGAAGATGACCATGTACCCCCGGGTATGCCATTATACAAATTGACCGAATCGCCGGCACAAACTGATGATGGACCAGTAACAGGTAAAGAAGGATGGACGGTGAGATAGCTTATAGCGCTGCAACCTGTGGGCAATATATAGGAAACTGCGGCAACACCGGCATCAATACCAGTAAAGGTACCGCTAGTGCTGATAGTGCCTACAAGAGGGGTACCGCTCTGCCAGCTGCCACCTACGGTAGCACATGAAAGTATTACAGAACTACCCTGACACAGTACAGAAGGACCTGTAACAGGGGCCGGTACAGGATGAACGGTTAATGCAGTGGCAACTCCACACCCCGTAGGTAATGTGTATGATACTGTAACCGTACCTGCTGACACACCCGTAACTATACCGCTGGAAGAGCCGACCGTAGCTACAGAGGCTGACGAACCTGACCAAATACCGCCTGAAACAGCGTTGAGCAGATGCATAGGCAAACCGATACAGGCAACAGTGTCGCCGGAGATAACATCTGGTAAGGGGTTAACAGTTACAGCCCGTATAGTACGGCAGCCGGTAGGGAGTGTGTAACTCACAGACACAGAACCGGAGGAAATGCCGGTAACCACGCCTGAAGACGGATGAATAGCAGCAATGCCCGGAACAGATGATGACCATGAGCCGCCAGACGGGGCGCAACTATATATAGCTGATGCTCCCTGACAAATGGCTGATGAGCCGACTATTGCACCGGGTAAAGGGTTAACTATCAAAGCACCTGTAGTATAGCAACCGGTGGTGAGCATGTATGAAACAGTAGCAGTGCCGGATGACACACCTGTAGTTATACCTGTGGTGGCATCAATAACAGCCACAGGGGCAGAAAGAGACCATGAGCCACCGGCATCGGCACTGGATAATGTGGTAGCTGAGCCTGGGCAAAGCGGTACAATACCTGATATGGATGCCGGCACCGGATTTACTGTAAGGTGGAACGCAACGCCACAGCCGGTTGATGGCAGTGTATATGATACAGTTGTACTACCTGCTGCAATACCAGACACCAGCCCGGAGGACGATACGGTGGCTATGGGTGCAGCAAGTGATGTCCATACACCGCCGGCAGTCATATCAGAAAGGAGGATGGTACTTCCTGCACACACCACCGAAGGACCGGACACCGGAGCCGGGGTAAGATGTACCGTAACAATACGCCTCACAGCGCAGCCTGTAGATAATGTATAAGTGATACCTGCAGTGCCTGGTGTGACTGCCGATACCAAACCAGTAGCCGCATCGACAGATGCTACTGAAGGCATATCGCTGCTCCATGTACCTGATGCAGGAGATGAAACCATAGTAGTGCTGGTACCTGCACAGAGGGCAAAGGAGCCTGAAAGCGATGCAGGCAATGGATGTACTGTAACCGTGGCAGTAGTGGCACAGCCTGTAGGTAATATATAAGAAATGACAGCGGTGCCTGCTGAGATACCGGATATCACCCCGGATGCAGAAACAGTAGCAACAGTAGTAGCAGCAGAAGACCATGAGCCACCACTGGTAGTATTAGTAAGCGAGACAGTGCTACCCTCACATACTACAGACGCACCGGAAATGGCAGCAGGAAGCGGCGCTACTGAGACCGTAAACAATGCATTACAACCCGAAGAAAGAGAATAGGAGATAACAGCTGTACCGGGAGCAATGCCTGTAACCAGTCCGGAGATTGCATCTACTGATGCTATAGTAGTAGCAGAGCTTACCCAAACGCCGCCGGATGTAGCAGAAGAAAACATAGCCGAGCTGCCAACACATACCTGCGACGGACCGGAAATAGTAGCAGGCGGTGCCTGTACTGTTACAATTTTAGTTTGCCGGCAACCTGTACCAAGTGTGTACGTTATTACGGCAGTACCTGCAGAAAGCCCGGTAACGATGCCAAAGCCCGGACTAACACCAGCTACTGCACTGGAAGAACTCCACGAACCGCCTGAAGGGCTACTGCTGAGTGTAAGTGAATATCCTACACATAACAGGGAGCTACCTGAAACAGGCGTGGGTAACGAGTTGACCGTGAGTACAACACCTGTAGCACAGCCAGATGGCAATGTATAGCTGATAACAGAGGTGCCCGGAATGAGCGCAGTGACTGCACCTGATGATGTGCCGATAGTAGCAACCGATATGTCAGAGCTACTCCAGCTACCGGATGGCATAGTATTGGTAAGTATGGTACCCGCACCCTGACAAACGGCGGTAGTACCGGTAATGGCAGGTGGTGCAGCATCTACCGTAACTATAGCTACTGCGCTACAGCCCGACGGCATGATATAGGATACTGTAGCTGTACCTGCTGCAAGACCTGTGACGGTACCGGTAAGCGGGTCAATACCAGCTGTGGCAGGGTGAGATACGGACCAGGAACCTCCGGGAGTAGCGCTGGCAAGTGTTACGGACTGCCCCTGACAAAAACGGAGGGTACCCGTAACCGGAGCTGGCGTTGCAAAAACTGTTACAACCCTACCTGCGCTGCAACCTGTAGGTAAGTGATACGATATAGCGGCAGTACCAGTAGTAACACCTGTAACAACGCCCGAAAGCATATTGACAGATGCAACGGATGGTGTAGCGGAAGACCATGTACCACCTGCAACAGCATTGGAAAGTGTAACAGATGATGTGCCACAAACCGAAGCCGTGCCGGTGATATCGGCAAGCGGATGCACCGTAACCGTAGCAGTGGTGACACATCCTGTGGGAAGTGTATAAGACACAACGGCAGTACCTGCTGAAAGCCCGGTAATGCTACCCGTTACGGCATGGACAGCAACCAAAGGAGATGGGGATGACCATGACCCGCCGGATATGGGAGTAGATAAGGAAGCAGACAGGCCAACACAAACAGCACTACTACCACCTACCGGAGATACAGGGTGTACTGTGACCAGAGACGTAGCGACACAGCCTGTACCATAAGTGTAGGAAATAACAGAAGTACCCGCATTAAGTGCAGCAACGTTACCTGTAGCATCAATAGTGGCTACCGATATATCGGATGATGTCCAGGTACCGCCAGGAGCAGCATTAGTATATGTAACAGCCTCCCCAATACATGCCGCGGCAGTACCAGTATTGGCAGATAGCCCATTAACCGTAACAACTGTAGCAGCAACACAGCCGGAAGGTAGTGTATAACTGATAGTGGCAGTACCTGGTATAACACCTGTAACTACCCCACTGCCTGAAACCGTTGCAACTGCGGTGCTACCACTGGACCATGTACCGCCCGGATTAGGGTTTGTAAGGGTAACACTGAATCCGGGACATGTAACAGGGCTACCTGCATTGGCCGCTAACGGATGTACGGTAACAACCTTTATAGTAGTGCAGCCGGTGCCCGGTAATGTATAGCTCACTGATGCTGTACCTGAGGCAATGCCTGTAAGCACACCTGAGCTACTGATAGCTGCGGTACCTGAAGCTGTCCATATGCCTCCGGACGTAGCGGAGGACAGCGATATGCTTTGCCCCTCACATACCGTGCTACTACCTGCAATGGATACGGGAAGCGGGTGTACAGATAAAGAACGGGTAGCATAACAACCTGCTCCTACCGTGTATGTAATATCAGTAATGCCCGCGCTAACACCTGTAAACATACCTGATAAGGCATCGATAGTACCTACAGACGGAACGCTACTTGCCCATGTACCTCCGCTAACAGAGTTGCCCATCAATGCGACAGACTCCTGACAGACCCCTGAGACTCCGGATACAGGACCGGGGAGCGGATTAACGGTAACGGTGACAGATGCGCTACAGCCGGAAGATAACACATAGGAGACCTCTGTACTGCCGGGAAGACTACCAGTAACCAAACCAGTAGTACTACCTACTGTAGCATGCATCATTACAGCGCTCACCCAGGTACCTCCGGGAGTAATGCTATTGAGCGTGGTGGTCATTCCCGTACAAACACTGGCAGTGCCGGTAATGGGAGCCGGTACCGGCATAACACTGAGTGGCACAGTAATAAAGCAGCCGGAGCCAATCATATATGTGATAGTACAGGTACCTGCTGATACGGCTGTAACGGAGCCGGAAGCAACATCCACAGATGCAACAACTGCATTAGAACTGCTCCAGGTACCACCACCAAGAGCCGGATCTGAAAATACTGCAGTGCTACCTACGCACAATAAGGATGGACCACTAACAGCCGACGGAACCGGGCTGACCGTGACCGTAGCTGCAGACTGACAACCTGAAGCCATTCTGTAAGAGATAACAGCAGTGCCTGATGATATGCCGGAAACAAGTCCGCCGGCAGCTGTTACTGATGCTGTGCCTACACTGCCGGAATACCATGTACCGCCTGTAGGTGAGCTACTTAATGCAGTAGTATAACCTACACATACAGAAGGGGCCCCATCTATAGGCGCAGGCTGAACATTAACGCTGAAAATGCGTGTAGCAGCACAGCCTGCGGCTGTAGTGTATGAAATAACTGTAGTACCGGGGCTTAAAGATGTTAAAAGCCCGGAAGAAGCGTCAATGGTAGCTACGCTGGTGGCCGTACTACTCCATAGTCCTCCGGACAGTGAGTTGGATAGTGTTACATCAAACCCATTACAAACAGAGCCTGCACCTGTAATAGCAGGAGGAACCGTATTGACTGTTACCGTCATTACAGAAGGACAGCCTGAGCCTACACTGTACGAAACAGTGGTAGTACCGGCAGCTGATGCTGTAAGAATACCAGTAGTGGCACCTATGGTAGCAATGCCGGTAGCTGATGAGTACCAGGTGCCACCTGTAGCAGCAATGGTATATGTAGTTGTAGTTCCTGCACACAGAGATGTACTACCACTAATAGTAGCAGGGATAGCATTCACCGTAATAGTGCGCGACACTGCGCAACCTGACGGAAGTGTATAATATACGGAAGCAATGCCCGGAGCTACTCCGGTCATGATGCCTGACGATGCGCCTATTGTAACAACAGATACGTTTCCTGAACTCCAACTACCCCCAGGGGTAGCCGAAAGAAGTGTTACGGATGCTCCGGGGCATACAGATGCAGTACCGGTAATGGCTGATGGGGCAGGTGCAACTGTTATTGTTTTTGATGCGATGCACCCTCCCGGCATTGTGTAAGAAATAGTAGCTGTACCGGCAGCAAAACCCACAGCAATACCTGAAGACGGATTGATGCCAGCTATCAAAGAACTGCTACTGCTCCATGTGCCTCCCGGGGTGGCGTGTGTAAATGATGTAGCGGCTCCGGCACATATGCCGGAAGGCCCGGCAATATCAGGTACAGCATTAATAGTAACTGTCTCAGATACACTACAGCCGGTAGGCATAGTATATGTGACCAGTGCGGTACCTGCGGCAATAGAGGTAACGGCACCCGTAGTGGCATTAATAGTAATGATACCGGGCGCCCCACTGCTCCACGCACCACCCGCTGTAGCACAGGATAATGTAAAACCTACTCCGGGGCAGCTGGTCAATGGTCCTGTAATGGCAGCAGGCAAAGGACTTACAGTAACCAAACGGGTAACATAACAGCCTGCGGCTAGTGTATAAGTAATTCTGGTAGTACCCAGTGATATGCCTGAAACCAAACCTCCCGGCCCTACTGAGGCAACTGCCGGTACAGAAGATGACCATGTACCACCCGGGGATGCAGATGACAGCACAGATGTACTACCAAGACATACCGTACCTGAGCCTGTGATACCAGAAGGTAGCGGATGCACAGTAACCAGATATGTAGTAGCACAGCCTGAAGGCAAAGTATATGAAATATATGCAGTGCCCGCCGACAAACCAGCAACAATGCCGGTAGTACTACCGGCAGATGCTACAGCGCCATTACTACTGCTCCAGGTGCCACCGGTAGTGGCATCGGTAAATGTAGCGGTGGAGCCTGCACATAATGCAGGAACACCCGACACTGCTGCCGGTAAAGGATATACGGTAACCAGCTTTGTAACATAGCAACCGGTAGATAATGTGTATGTGATATGAGCAGTACCGGCAGAGACCGGAGATACTACCCCACCAGAAAGAGAGACGGAAGCAACCGATGGCTGGGAAGACGACCATGTACCGCCTGTCACCGTGTTAGAAAATGTAGCGGGCACACCCACACAAAGGTTGCCCGCGCCAACGATAGCCGAAGGTGTAAGATTGACCGTAACAGTAGTACTGGCAATGCAGCCCGTAGGTAATATATAACTGATACGTGCCGTATTCTGCACATGTCCGGTAACCACACCTGCGGATGTAACTGATGCTATTGTAGCATTACTGCTGATCCAGCCGCCGCCCGATGGGGCACTGGATAATGGAGATGGGGTACCAATGCATAAGCTGGTATTGCCGGTAAGCGGCGATGGTAATGGGTTGACCGTTACTGCCTTAACCGTATAGCAGCCGGGAGGGATTGTATATGTGATAACAGAGGTGCCAGCCGTAAGACCGGAAACCACACCCGATGCTGAAACGGATGCAATACCCGGATTCTCAGATGACCACGTGCCACCACCTGTGGTACTGGTGTGTAAAATACTACCACCGACACATACAGCAGATGAGCCTGTAAGTGCCGCAGGCAGCGCTGTAACAGAAACCAGCATAGTAGTACGGCAACCTGTGCCTAAAGTATATGAAACTGCTACAGCACCTGCAGAAGCACCCGTAAGTATTCCGGTACCGGTGCCTATATATGCTATGCCCGGGGTGCTACTGTTCCATGTGCCACCGGCAGGTGTAGCTGTGTATGTATACGCACTGCTCTGGCAAATATTAGCCGGACCTGATACCGGCGATGGCAATGGATTAACAGTAATGTTTTTAGATGAGGCACAACCTGTGGGAAGTACATAACTGATAGTAACTGTACCGTCTGAGATGCCGGTAGCCTGTCCTGTGGTACTGCCTACGGTAGCTACTGACGGATTGACGCTAACCCACGTACCACCTGATGTGGCACTGGTAAATGTGGTTACTGAGCCAACACAAACTGACGATGCACCTATAACAGATGAAGGTGGCGGATTGACCAGAATGGTGGCAGTGCTATAGCATCCTGTAGGGAGCGTATAGCTTATAGTGGCAGTACCTGTGAGCGCTCCGGTAACAATACCAGACGAGCTACCAACCGTAGCTACCAGAGACAAACTACTACTCCATGTACCACCGGAAGATGCGCTGGCAAGTGTGGATGAGGTGCCGGGACAGATGCTGAAATCACCCGTTACCGGTGCAGGCAGTGGCATTACGTTTACAGTAGCAAGAGACGTACAGCCTGAAGCTACCATGTAGGTAATAATAGTAGTGCCGGGTGTAATGCCGGTTACGATACCGGAAGAGGGTGTAACTGTAGCTATGGATGTATTGCCCGATGTCCATCCCCCACCCGATGTGAGACTGGACAAAGTGGTGGAAAGCCCATCGCAAACATCTGTAACACCGGTAACAGATGCGGGAGACGGATACACCGTCATTGTCTTTACTGATAAGCAGCCTGTAGATAATGTATAAGTAATGTTTACAAGGCCAACTGTATGGCCGGAAACAACACCAGCAGCTACCGTAGCTACCGTAGCGTTGCTGCTGGACCAAGTACCGCCTGCCACTCCTGATGACAATGTAACAGAAGCACCCGTACATGCGATAGATGGCCCCGATAGCGTACCGGGTAATGTATTCACCGTAACTACAGATGTGGTACGGCATCCTGTAGGAAGGGTGTAAGTGACAAACGCAGTACCTACCGCTACACCGTTAACGATGCCAGATGTGCTACCGATAGTAGCTACAGCACTATTACTGCTAAGCCAGGAGCCGCCAGGAGCCGCGCAGGTAAGCACTGATGTAGCACCATGACACAGACTTAAAGTACCAAGAATGGCAGATGGCAACGGGTTGACCGTGACTTCCCTTACGGAGCTACACCCAGTGCTGAGTACTGTATAGCTAATGATGGCAGTGCCTGCGGCTATGCCACTTACTGCACCACCTGCCACTGTGGCTATGGATGTATTGCTACTGCTCCATACCCCACCTGCAGAAACGCAGGACAGGGATGTAGCACCGGATACACATACGGCAGCACCACCCGTAATGGTTGCCGGTAGTGGCTGGATGGTAATATTATGCGTTTTATAACAGCCCTCGGCAACGGTGTAGGTAATGGTAGCACTACCTGCCAGCAGGCCCGATACAACACCACCGGAACTTACTGAAGCATTAGCATTACTGCTGGTCCATGTGCCGCCGGGAACGGTATTGGAAAGAGTGATGGTACTACCAGCGCAGACAGATGTGGGGCCGGCTATGTCAGTAGGTACCGGATTTACTGTCATATTGCTATTGGCGGTGCAGCCGCTGGGCAAAACGTATGCAATAGCCGTAACACCAGGCGCTATGCCAGAGAGCAACCCTGAAGATGCATTGATAGTAGCTATACCCGGATTGGCGCTGGACCATGTTCCCCCGGCTACACTGTTGAGTAATGTAACATCATGCCCTACACATACATTGCCGGGGCCATCTATGGGTGCCAGTGCGTTTACGGTAACAAGGTGGAATGAAAAACAGCCTGTAGTTGTAAATACATATGAAACTCCGGTAGTACCTGCGGCTACACCTGCTACAACTCCCGTGGAAGGACTCACTGTAGCTATAGCTGCATTACCGCTTACCCAGGTACCACCACCGGAAATGTTACTCAATGTAATGGACTGAGTGGCGCACACCACTGAAGACCCGGTAACAGGTGCAGGCAGTGGCTGTACCGTGACGGTAGCCGTGGCAGAGCAGCCCGCGCCCAGAGAATAGGTAATATTGGCAGTGCCCAATGAGAGACCGGAAACCTCACCGGTAGTAATATTGACCGGCGCTACAGCACTGTTATCACTGGACCATACACCGCCTGTAGTAACATCGGACAGGGCAGAAGTATATCCCAGACATACATTACGGTTGCCATCGATAGGTGCTGGTGTAATATTGACCGTTACCGTAACTACAGATGAACAGGATGAGCCCAGCACATATGATATATTGGCGGTGCCTGCCGCAACACCACTTACAACACCAGAGGCATCTACCGTAGCAATAGCGGTATTACCGCTTAACCACGTGCCGCCTGCAGCGGTGTTGCTGAGTGTGGTAGTAGTGCCAACACATAGATTGAGCGTTCCTGACATAGCCCCGGGTAATGGGTTGACAGTAACGGTGCTATGTGCCACACCGGCACAGGTACCACTGGCTGCTGTGACCGTATAGGTAACTGGCGTAGGCACTGACACTGATGAGGGATGCACATATACAGTACTGGCTTGTGTGCCTGCCACATATGGTATGGTATGAGAGGCATCCATATAGAGCCAGGTAACCGGCGACCATACCGGAACTACGTATCCCGGTGTACCGGTAATGACAATATTATCCAGCGCCCAATAATAGCCAAATGCAGAATGATAGTAAAAGCGAATCTTTACATTGGGGTTGCCCAGGTAGGCATTGAGCGATACCGACTGACTAACGAACCCCATCTTTGTGCCAATATTGCCCCCCCTGTAGTTATTAATTGTATTCCAGGTAGCTCCGCCGTCGGTAGAAATCTCAAGATTTACATATACATCTCCGGATGGCCAGTAATCATATGCATGCTGAAAACTTAGCATAGCAGAGCTGTAATCGGCAAGGGAAAAGGATGGTGACGTAAGTTTTGTTACCAGTGTAGACAATGAGCCTGAGGTGTCGGCATTTGCCATAATAAATGTACTATGGTCGGGACTGCGGTACCAGCCCTGCTCATTCAGGTAGCTGTCGGCACAGGCCTTCCACTCGGCACCAGGCAAAATATTGATACTGCCTGCGGTATCAACAACCCATGCTCCCAGGCCAGAGTTGAAGTTCTGCGAAAGTATGTTGGGTGATGCAGGCGTTCCAGAAACAGATACAGTCAGCGTGGTACCATCACAAATAGTAGCACTGACCGGTGATACTGCCGGAGGGAAGGGATGGTCATTTACAAATATTGTCTTTGTAGCAGCACAGCCGCCTACAATATAAGATACGGTTGTAGTACCTGCTGCAATGCCTGTCACTACCCCACTGCTGCTGATGGCACCTTTTGCAGGGTTGGAACTAATCCATATGCCGCCACCGGTACTATTGCCCAGTGCAATTGTATTGCCCGGGCATACGGCACTGCTGCCTGTTATGGCACCAGGTGCAGGAAGCACAGATGCTGTGATTGTGTTTGAAAAAACAGGATTAGCCGTGAGACAGCCAATACTGCTATTCATGCGGCATGAGACCGTATTGCCGGAAGTGAGGCTATTATTGGAATAAGTGGCACCGATAGAAACATCTACACCATTGAGCGCCCATGTAAACGTAGGAGTACCTCCATTTGTAGCTGTGGGTGTAAATACAACATTAGTACCCGGGCAGAATGCTCCCGAAGGGCTGGCTGCTATGGAAACAGAGGCAGTAGCAGGAGCGCTGACAGACAATGTGGCAAAAGCAGTACCGGCAACTCCGGTAACGATACCGGCAATACCGGATACAGAAGATGCACGTATAACACCACTTGCCGCACCTGTAGTAAGTGGCTGTACCTGCAGTCCATTGATAGTGAACTGATCGGCACCGGTAATAGCAGACACTGTAACATTGACAGTAAGTGCCGATGATGTGACAGCGCCTGATACTCCCGTAATATTAGACCCGGTAATATAAGTAAGTGTGGGGAGTGTGGTACTGAACTGCCACCCCGCCGGCGGATATAGTACCAGCGTATTGGTACCTACACTGAAATCACTGTTAAGCCCCTCTGTAATAACAATAGGACCCAGTGCCGTAAATGCCGGTGCGGTACCGGTAACAGCTTTATTGGAACATATGCCCGTACCGCCGGATGCAGGCATTACCGAAACAACAGCCTCTGCTGTGTATACACTACACAACAACAGCGTCATTAGTCCCCAAAATCTATTGTCAGCCACCCTGCCGGCAAGACTGTACAAAAAGCGTAACACAGTTTCCTTCATTCACTCCTGCTTAATGCCAAACCTTTACCAGCCGGGAAAGAATAACTATCCGGACATGGTACAAATTTCCCATGTTACAAAAATAGATAAAATATACAAAATACGGCTATAAACAGTGTACCCCGTTAATGTCTTTTCACTGACATTATGTCACCGAAAACCAAACTGGAACGCAAATTGAGTGACTACTACAAAAAGAAAAATCATCATATTATGCAGGAAAAAGGTAACATCTCCATACATACGGAGAACATATTCCCCATCATTAAAAAATTTCTTTATTCTGACAACGAAATATTTCTGCGTGAGCTGGTATCGAATGCAGTGGATGCAGTGCAGAAGCTGAAGCGTCTGTCATCACTGGGGCAGTATCAGGGCGCTATAGGCGAACCGCTTGTAGCAGTAGCTTTTGATGCAGATGCAAAAACGATAACCATATCGGATAACGGTATTGGTATGACTGGTGAAGAAATAAAAAAATACATCAACCAGATTGCATTTTCCGGAGCAGAAGAGTTTGTAGAGAAATTCAAAGACGCAAAAGACGCCAATGAGCTCATTGGTAAGTTTGGCCTGGGTTTCTACTCTGCATTTATGGTGTCGGATAAAGTAGAAATTCAGTCGCTCAGCTATCAGGAAGGTGCACAACCTGCCAGATGGATATGTGATGGCAGTACTGAGTTTGAAATATCAGAAGGTGACAGAACTGAACGAGGTACATCTATAATACTTCACGTAAATGGAGATTCAGAAGAGTTTCTGGACCAGCATAAACTGCAGGGCATACTGGACAAATACTGCAGATTCCTCCCTGTGCCCATAAAATTTGGCACCAAAAAGGAATATGACTATCCTGAAACAACTGCCGAAGGTGAAGAAGAACAGAAAGACAGCAAGCCGGTAGAGCGTGAGGTAGACAATATCATTAATGATACTACCCCTATATGGACAAAGTCACCATCGGACCTGAAAGACGAGGATTACCTGAAGTTTTACAGGGATTTGTACCCAATGAGTGAGGAGCCTCTGTTCTGGATACATCTGAATGTAGATTATCCGTTTACACTTACCGGCGTCCTTTACTTCCCTAAGGTGAAGAATGACATTGACTTTCAGCGCAATAAAATAAAACTATTCTCCCGTCAGGTATTTATCACAGACGAGGTAAAGGATATAGTACCTGAATATCTGATGCTGCTGCATGGTGTTATAGACTCACCAGACATTCCGCTGAATGTATCGCGCAGCTTCCTGCAGGCAGACGGTAATGTAAAAAAGATAAACAGCCACATCAGCAAAAAGGTTGCAGATAAACTGGCTGAGTTATTTAAAAACGACAGAGCCACATATGAAACCAAATGGAGTGACATAGGCCTGTTTGTTAAGTACGGCATGATAAGTGATGAGAAATTCTATGACAGGGCCAAAGACTTTGCACTGCTTACCAATACCAAAGAAGAGCACTATACCCTGACTGAATACAAGGAAAAGACAGAAGCCCTGCAAAAAGACAAGGACGGAACACTGGTATATATCTATACCACAGACCCAGCCAGGCAGGACTCCTTTATACAGAGTGCCAATAAAAAAGGCTACGACGTATTGCTGATGAACTCACCCATAGACAACCACTTTGTACATACACTGGAGCGTAAACTGGAGAAAACCAGTATGAAGCGTGTGGATGCTGATGTTACAGACAAGCTGATAGCTAAAGATGAAAAAACGGAATCTATACTCACCGAAGATCAGAGCAATACTGTAAAGACCGTTTTTGAAAGCGCTATCAATAAACCAAACATGACTGTGAAGGTAGAAGCACTCAGCCCTGATGAGCTGCCTGTTACCGTAACCATGGATGAGTTTATGCGCAGAATGAAAGACATGTCGGCAATGAGTGGCGGACCTAACTTCTACGGCTCACTGCCTGATAGCTACAATGTAAGCATCAACAGCAACCATAAACTCATAAGCCGTATACTGAATACCAGTGGCGATGAGCAGTCCCGTCTTGCAAAACAGGCTTTTGACCTGGCAATGCTATCGCAGGGTATGCTAACCGGTGCTGACCTGACAGAGTTTGTAAACAGAAGTGTAAGTCTGATATAAGACCTGATAACTGGTATACAATAATAATGGCGCCTTGTATGGGCGCCATTATTATTCTGACGAGGTGCCTTTAGCACTATCCAGCGCTTGCTTTCTACGCCACGTTTTATAACTATCACGTATCCACATGCGCAGCTCCAGATCGGTAGCGGCACGGGCAAAATCGTAAGGCATGGGATATGCATACATAAAGAAACCAACACTGTCGCCCTCCAGCCCTGTAAGCTCTTCTACCAGCTCCTGTGAATAACGTGTATCAATGAACTTCTGTAACTCTTCCCGGGCAAAATCTTTCTGAAACTGATATGTGCGTTTTGCCTTTTTAGAAAATAATTCTGCAATAGCCGATGCCGGATTCATAACTGCAGATGGATGTGTGCGCTGCAGCGGCAGCTTATACACTTTTCTGCGCTCTATAGAGTCTACCTGATAAGGCGTGAGTACTCCGGGACGAAGGATAACCTCATCCAGCTGATACTCTATATGTTCCATACGCACATTCATCGTAGCTACAATAACAGATACCGGCTTTATGCGCTCCAGGCTATTATACCCAATACAGGTAAATGCTATAACATCGCCCATGGCGGCAGGAATAGTATAAAATCCATTGGCATCGGTATAAGTAGCCTGCTGTGTGCGTACATTAACTACTGTGGCAGGAAATACCGGCTTATGCGTAACAGCATCAGATACTATTCCCTGTACTGACTGTGCAGATGCATGAGACAGTATAAAAAACAATACAATAAAAGAAAGGTACCAGTGACGCATATTATCTGCTAAAGCTAAATGCCAAAAGCAATCCGAAAAACGCCAAAAGGCGAATTTGGGAATACTTTAAGAATAGCTGTAACAATACGATCAGTTTGAAAATACCATCTGCCGGGTTTCTACAATGGCGCCATCCAAAATAAGACTGTAAGAATAAGTACCGCTCATATTATATCCATGGTCGTATATAATCTCATTCATGCCTTCGCTTAACTCCAGTGGCTGCCGGTAGACTTCCCTGCCTGACATATCCCTGATAGTGATAAACGCATCTTTATAATGCAGCCCCGCATTTACCAGTACACTAATCATGGTAGACTCATCGGCAGGGTTGGGCTTATTCTGTAACAGGGCAACAGGGCGGGTAATTGCCACTACTTCATTTAACCCCACAACAACCGATACCTGCAACTCTCTGGAAAAAAGGCTTTCCACACCGTCATCATCTACCGATGCAATGCTAACGATATAGTTGCCCGAAGCGGACAAAGGAATATTGAACGCAGTAGCGCCACCGGAAAACGTATATACAGAATCCCAGTCGAATGTGGTGGTACGCACACCCACCCTATACTGCGGGTAACCGGTCTCTGCAGTTAATGTAACAACAAGACTGCCGCCGGATGTAGTAAGGGTAAAATCGGGAGTGCGGGGCCCTAAAGCCATCATCGCAGCTCCGTTAGCATTAATAAGTGTATTACGGGCCAGGTAATTAAAATCAACGAAGTAATCATTAATAATCCCGTCGCCATCTGTGTCTATTCCCAGACTATCGGCAGATGTATGCTGTCTGTCTTCATAAGTGCCTGTTGCAACATCTGCATTGCCCGCCTCATTGGCAGCAGTAAATCTCATAGCAGTATAGCCCAACACCCTGAATGGGATGTGATCCCCTCCCCTGCCGGTGCGATCTTCCGGGGTCATAATGCTCACTGTCATAGGCACTGCAGCAAACGGTAACTGCATTTCTTTGTATTCCAGCTTCAGAAACCTGCACAATCCCTTGTGGGGAGAATTAAACCCGCCTATTGAAAACAGCCGAACCTGTGTACTGTCTATATGCTTGAAGTAAGGGCAGCCTGGGGCCGAAGAAGTATGCCCGCAAATGATGCCACCTATAACATCATTGTTCATTACACCCCTTATTTTAATACCATGCTGCTGGCAATACATGGCAAATGCCTGCGCCCCATCCAATCCCTGCTCCTCGCCGGTAGTAGCCATAAATACGATGGTATGCCGATATGCATAACGGCTCATGACACGGGCCAGCTCTATTACCAGTGCTGTACCACTGCCATTATCTTCCATACCTTCGGCAATACAGGCAGTATCACAAAGGTCTGCACAGCGACTATCCATATGTGCTTCGATAATAATGACTGACTTGTCTGACGTATCAGTACCGGGCAATACAGCAAATACGTTGCGGTGCTGTGCCATGCTACATATTATCTTATTGAACTGAAGGTATGACGGTATAAACCTTCCCTCATTTTCTGCACTGAACTGCTGAAACTTTGAGTATATCCACCGCCTGGCAGCGCCTATACCGATTTCAGCCGATGAGGTGTCAGACCCTGTATTCCTGTTTCTGAATGTGCGCAACACATTAAGCCACTCATGCAGTGAGTCGGCAGAAATACGGTCCCGGACACCGGCAGCAATGGCGTATGGATCACTGACAGGTGCAACCGGCATGTATGCTGCCGGTGAATAATTTCCCATCATTACTATTGCCGCGGTAGTATCAGTACTTGTCATTCCCGACTGTGCAATAGCCACATACCCCAATATGCAGCATAAAAATGTCTGTATCCATTTCATAAAGAGATATTATAATCAGTAAAAATAAGAATTATATGCAGTATGTGAGATTCCTGCTATGTTACGACAGGCTATCTATGTTCAGTAAAAACAAATTTACTTTTTAATACTTGTTAACGAGCTATAAAATTTGATTGATTAATTATATGTTCTTTTACTTGTATGCTTGCCCGGACTTAAGTAAATTGCATTACCTCCTTTACTATAAAACTAATTATTTCTATGACCAGCCAATCCGGTCTGACAAGACGGCTATCTGATGCCGATGAAATTGTTCCTGATTCTGAATACGTCAGTGAGTCTGAATTACGACATGGCAGTGACCAAGTGGTGCGGGAAACATCCCGCAGCTTACATGACAATGATACAGATGCAATCATGCAAATGTTTACAGAAAAAGAATTTGAGACATCTGACCTGTTAGAAATATGCGGCCCGTTTCTGTTATCAGATACGGCGTACAATGTTATGTATATGAGTCCCGGTATCATAAACATGATACCTGACACCTCAGGTGCAGCATCATTGCCCGTTACATCCTTGTTTCATCCGGATGACAGGCCCATATTAACTGAAACGTTATCTGCACAAACACATGATGGCAGCATAATGGCAAGGCTTAAATTAAAAGACTGTAGCTATGCATGGAGTAACATCACCATCCGACAAGGGAATAAAAATATACATAGAGCACTGTATATAAGTAATACAGATGAGCTATACCGTAGCTATATAACACAAAAAAAGAGTATTGCTACTCTGGAGCAGAAAGCAGCAGACCTTACCCGCCAGCTGGAGGCCGTGAATAAAGAGCTTGAAGCTTTTTCATACTCAGTATCGCATGACATGCGGGCACCTATACGCATCATAAACGGCTATGCACACATACTGGAAACAGACTACTGCGCCGATATGGGCGAAGAATGCAGACGCTTATTTGACATTATCCTGACCAATACCGGACAAATGAATCAAATGATAGAAGCCGTTCTTGGCCTATCCCGCATTAGCCAGAAAGAGTTGTTCATAACGGATACAGATATGCCTGCGCTTGTGAAAGCTGTAACAGATGAGCAATTGTCAGCAGTAGATAACAGCGATAAAATAAATATTGAGACCGGGAACATCATATCTACACGCTGCGATAGCGTGCTCATAAAATGTGTATGGAAACACCTGATATCAAATGCGCTAAAGTTTACCGCACAGGAAGCAACTCCCCACATAACAATAGGTTCTGAAAGAAAAGGGGATAAGGTGGTATATTATATAAAAGACAATGGTATAGGGTTTGATATGCAGTATGCCGAAAAGCTGTTTGGCATATTTCAGAGATTACATAAGCGCACAGCTTATCCCGGACAGGGGGCTGGCCTTGCCACTGTGAAGCGGATAGTAATGAAACATGGCGGGAATATATGGGCAGAAGCAGGCACGGGCATGGGAGCAACCTTTTACTTTTCATTACCGGTAACAGACCAATGACAATCACATGGAAAATCACGTAATAAATATTGTATTGATAGAAGACAACCCATATGAGGCAGAGCTGGCCATGCGAAGCCTGCAAAGCAGCAATCTGGGTAATTCCATCATTCATATAGATGATGGCGCCGATGCCCTTGAATATCTTATGCATGACGACTTCATAGCACATGGGAAAAGGCACCTGATACTACTGGACCTGAACCTGCCAAGAATAGACGGACTGGAAATATTAAAGCAGATGAAACGCGATGAAAAAAGAGCCATGACACCTATCATAGTGCTTACCTCATCAAAGGAAGAGCGCGATATTATAGAGAGTTATAAGCTGGGAGTGAACAGTTATATCGTAAAACCAGTTAATTTCGAATCGTTTGTGTCTGCAATGTCAGATCTTAAAGTATACTGGCTGTTACTTAACCAATGGCCGCCGGCAAGGTAAAACTGACAACCAGCCCCCATGTTCTAATACCAAATATTAACAGTAAAATGTCAACAAAAACGATCAATATATTACACCTGGAAGATGAGTCTATGGACGCCTATCTGGTCAGAAAAGTACTTGACCGTGCAATGCTGAAATTTCACATAACTGTTGTTGCTGACAAAGGCGCATTTATGGATGCAATACTGATGAATAGTTTCGATATCATTCTTGCAGACCATTCTATGCCACAATTTACAGCAATGGACGCGCTGAAAATACTGAGAGAAAAAAACATAGACATACCACTGATACTGGTGACGGGTACCGTATCGGAAGAGTATTCTGTAAATGCGATGAAGGAAGGAGCCTGGGACTACATACTAAAGGACAGACTACAACGCCTGCCCAGTGCGGTAACAAGCGCGCTGGAGCGCTACCAGGCAACAGTGGACCGCAGGCAGCATATGACAGATATTATAGCCCGGGAATCGTTAATGAAAGAGGCCGAACGGCTGGCAAGCTTCGGTAGCTGGCAGACAGACCTTGTGAATGGAATAAGTACATGGTCGGACGAGAAATACAGGATACTGGGCTATACAACAGGCGAAGTGTCCCCCTCATTTGACAACTTTATGTCGCGGGTACACCCGGAAGACGTAACCTATGTAAAAGATGTTCACGAGCATGCATTTGCCAATCTGAACCGGCTTAAATATGAATGCCGGATTATTACTCCACAAGGCGATATAAGACATATAGGTGCAGAGCTTGTGATAAGACGCGATACGGATACTAATATCATGGGCCTTACCGGGTTTATAAGAATTATAGCAGACGCACCGAATAAAGACAGGAGCACTGAGGCTACAGACAACTACCGAACACTGTTTGACAACCTACCCCAACCAACACTCATTGTAGCTGCAGACACACTGCAGCTGCTGGCTGTAAATAATGCTGCTATTACCATGCTGGGATACCCCAAAAGCTCTTTTTCTGAAATGAGGCTTCCGGAACTATGGCCGGATAACATGATGCAGCGCATACCTGCTATACATAAGTGGTATGAAGAGCCGGTATCTGCAGGTGAAACATGGGCTATGAAGCGCTATGACGGGACGGTATCTGCAATGGAGGTCAGCTCAGGCATCAGTACATGGAATAACATTACAGCACATATAATACAACTAACTGCTGCTACAGACAGTACCGGTAAGGTATATGAAGGCCAGAACGAGTCCCGGAATGTATCCTAATAACGTACCAGTCGCCTTACACCAGACCATGAGCCTACTGACATCCTGACAATATAGATGCCGGGGGCGGTGTCCCTCATCTTTACAGGGCTTATATTCTGCCAGCCGGTAGCTATAACCTCATGCTGCTCTATGTTACGACCAGAAAGGTCTGATATTACTATCTGCATGCGCTCGCCGGCATCGGCATTCCAGTGTATGTAAAACAACCCATCGGCTGTAGGGTTAGGATATATGCCAGTTACAGCGGCACCGTCTATCCATATAACAGTCCTTTCCGGCATCACGACACTGCTACCATCGTGCATAATGGCAGTAAGTCTGTATTTTATGTTTACACCCGCAGAGATATCACCGGGCATATCGGTATATGCATATTCCTGCCCATATCGTCCACTGGCGGTAAATGAGCTGATATGAACAAAGCTACCATTACCAATAGCTCTTTCCAGCACATAGTGCTGTACCATGCCGTCTATCCATGATGTCCACCCTAGCTGTACTTTTCCCGCACCCGTCATACCCGCAGTGAAGTGGACAAGACCTTCAGGTGTATCCGTTTCCCCCAGCTTTCTTACAGCAGACCTTGATATAGCATCAGCACCATCTACCTGCCACCTGAGTCTGTAGTAAGTAATATGTAAAGATGAAAGAGAAGTATCGTTATACTGATAGGCAGCAGCAGACTGATGCCGGGAGGTGATATGTGCTACATCAGCAAAAGTGACGCCATCATACGAACGCTCCAGTATATAATCAGACACGACAGTATCTATGAATGAATGCCAGTAAACTACAGGGCTGCCTCCGGAAGAGCGATATGCCAGGAACCGCAAATAGCTGACGCCTGCGGGAAAAGTACCTGTGGGGCCACCATCATTGAGCCACAACTCTGACAGAGGATGAACTTTAAGGCTGGCGTAGTAGCCATTGGCATAAGGCACCCATTGAATATCCGAGGCTCTGTAGTAATTAAATACCCCTCCGGTATCATCTGCCAGCCAGCCGTTTTCGGCAGCTTTGTTGTTGATATTAATATACTGCGTAACACCTAAACTATACGCATCCCGCAGCACAGGGCATGAACGGCAGGAAGTATCATTTATTACGGCTTCTATATCCTTCTCTTCTACATACAACCGGAGGCTTACGCTATCGGTCAGTGAAGTTGCTGTAGTAATGTTATAACTACGAGGCAGAATGTGCTGCTGCATATCAGGGTCATATAATGTATCGTGCCGGTACACCGAGACATCAACTGTGCCGATAGATGCAGGAGACAGAACGGAAGCAGCTATCTGCCCCGATACGGTTACATCTTTCCATATGCCACCGGTTGGGTCAATAGTAATCCTGTAGAGGTCTTCATTAACCGGCAGAATGGGATGTCCCATATCGTAAATATGAATATCATCGACAGCCACTCCTTCAAAAGTAACGGCAGGGTCGGCGAAAAGTACAAACCTGAGATGCAGTACTTTATTAGCCGGTGGATGCGGCAATGGTATTGTAGCTACCCGCCATCTTGAGGGGGCTTGTGCATTCCACAGGTTAAAAGTATTGCCATACCAGTTAGTACCGGCATCGGCCTTTCCCAGCCGCTCCCACTCCAGCCCATCGAAAGAGTATTCTATATATGCACCATCGCACAGGATATTGCCACAGTTTTCCAGCTCCTGCGCCATGCTGAAACTGAGCATGGGTACCGATAAGGAGGAAATATCGTAACACGGAGAGTAGAGATATGAGCGCTCAAGACTGTTATAAACGCCATTAAGGTTGGTTTTCCATGCATGAGAGCCGCTGGCAGCCCCTCTGATACGCTTCCCTCCAGGTGTGCCATACTCCCAGCTACTCAGGTACCCAGTGGCATGAAAGCCCCCCATGCCGGTTTCAAAATCTTCCAGATATGGATACTGTGTAATGACCGGACTATTAAGAAAGCGGTACCCCATGACACTATCATTTTCATTATAGCTGTCACCGGTGGCAGACAGCCACACATTCAGTTTATGCATTGTACCCACCGAAATATCCAGCAGCTGCTGGAAAGAAAAGTCAACAGAGTCTTTGGCAGTAACTGAGTCTATAGTAGCAGTATGTACGGCACCGTCGTCCAATGCATAGCTTATCTGAATGTTATGAAGCGTTTTATTTACGCCATTACGCACCCTTACAGTAAGTGGCACCTCTCCCGGCAGGCCACAATTATCAGTAGCAGGAGATACAATACCCGCCAGGACAGCATCATTCTGTACGGTATATAATCTGACATTATCAATGGTGATACCATTACCATAATCGCGCCCGGCAATAAGGGTAGTGTCATTCTGCCCGAAAGCTATCTGCGTGGCTGCAGAAAAGTTATATCCTCCCCTACGCACAGCATCTGTAACGGACAATGAACGGGCCTGACGAACGAATCCGGGATATGCATCAAAGTCATAACCGAACAAATGAGACCATGATGCACTCTCGTTACCCCGGGCCTGCACTATATTACCATCTGTATGGTTAGGGATGCTGTGTAAGAGATAGTCAAAATCCAGCCTTACCTCATCGGCAGCAGTATCATATGCAGCCAGGTTGAAAGTCCCTGTCATAAAGTTGTCGCTACCATTGGCACAGGGCATAAACTGGTCCATACTCATAGAGCGGCTACCGGTGATTACTACATTGTCATATACAAAGGAGCGGATACGACCCGAATCATCATTGTCGGAAAAGTCCCAATGCCCATCGGGAGTGAAACCAAGTGTATCGTGCCTTATCTCAGCCTCATCCATATCTTCAAAACCACTTACATATGGCATTGATAAATCAAGAGGGTCATTTGCTATGATTGAATAGTAGTGGTGCAGCGTATCGTTATCGGTACGGGGATCCGCTACGGCATCATTATGCAAAGCAACAACAATATGATGCATTCCCGGGGTACCGGTAGGACGACCAGGCACCACAATATCCCGCGTCGCTCCCGCCGGGAGAATGCCTGCAGGTGTTGTGAGCTGCTGCCACCCGGCGCCATCTATGTTATAAGAGAACCTGTAACTGCCACATACGACACTGTACAGGTTCCTCACACGTACTCTGAGGTCGTATGTAACACCCGGGGCAGAAGATGTATATAAACGTCCATCAACCGGTGATAATACTTTTTCAATCATCAGATCGCCTACAGATACGGCATCCATACAGTCTCCATCGGAGGGAGTACGGGACACTGCCAGACTCCGGTATCCGGAGAGACCATTCAGAATGGGCTGCACCGCAACGAAAGCCCGCTCTGTAACCTGCAGGCCTGCAAAAGCGTAAGTAGTATCTGTAACTGTGTCCACAATGTTCATTACTGCACCTGTTTTCTTCAACACCTCATACGCTGTGGCAAAAGGTACCGGATGCCAGTGGATATTCATATATCCCGGACACTGATGGGCTGACAAGGACACATGAACAGTATCAGACACAGCAAATCTTTGTGAAGCCACAGACTGAGCAGTACCATTACGGCTGATACGCACTCTGCAATTGCCGGAGTTAAAGCCCGACGGCATGAAGCTGCAATACCTGACATCAGCAGGAATATTATCTTTTATCACACTCCAGTTTACCCCGTCAAATGAAAACTCCGCTTTGAAAGTGTTTCCATCTGTAACCGCACTCCAGAATATCCTGACACTGTCAACATTGGACAGTTGCTCCCCTCCCAGGGGAAAAGTGAGTTCTACATCGCGGGGCAACAGGTCGTACACCACTACAAAATGTTGTGGACCAAACGGAACTGAATGCCCACGTACCGTTATTGTATAGGTGCCTGCAGCCGGACTGCTTACAGAAATCTGCTCTACATTATTAAGATGGTCTTCCCGCTCTGTAGCAGGGACCAATACGTTAGCAATAGCGGGGTCTGGCACCAGTGGTAACCTTCTAGTACCATCCGGCCCCTTTACAGTAAGGTTCAGATCATTTACAAGTTGCGTGGCTGCGGCAGGGCTGGCAGGCTGGTCGTTCCAACAGAGTGTAACCTTTGCTGCGGCAATTCCATCAGGGATATTGATAGTAAATGAAACAGAATCGCCGGAAGTTACATCGCCTGTAAAGTATCTGCTGTCTGAGACAACCCTTAGTGCACGGCCTACATCCATCATACCGAAACCAAAACTGAAGTCCGGGCCTGGATTACCCATATCGGTAGCGGTACCGATAAGTATTGTTTTCAACAGGTCGGCACGTGGCTGTTCTGAGTTCACTCGTTTATAATGCTGTGTGAGTACGGCCAGCCCACTGGCTACCTGAGGCGATGCCATACTGGTGCCACCTGCCCATCCATAAGTATCGAAGCGCAGGCAGGAAAATACGCTGGCACCTACGGCTACAATATCAGGGCGGATACGGCCATCCCGTACCGGCCCGCGCGACTGGTCATCGGCCTGTATCAGGTTGTGTGTAGTACTACCAACGACCAGGGTGTTCTTTGACGGCTGGTAACCACCGCCCATAGTAGCATAACCCGCAGGATATGGACCACAGGTCATTTTACCATCATTGCCCGCGGCAAAAACATGCTGCACAGTCGGGTACATTAAAGCCAGCGTATCAAGATAGCGCGAGTAAAGGTCATAAGTGCCAAAATAATCACAGTCACCGGCTACAACCGTATAAGAGTTGTTGGTAATGGTCATATTATACTGTTCGTGCATAGCACCTGTAGCAGACAGTACCGTACTGAAGAAGAAATCCAGGAGCTTTACTTTAGGTGACATGCTCTGCGCCAGTGGATTAATAATGGCTGCGCCTCCTGTTATACCATTTATATGTATGCCATGATTAGTTACCGATGCGGGATTAAAGTTCACTATACGGTCTACAAGGTCATGATGAAAAACACCAGAGGTATTATCGCCTACACCCACAGTAACACTGTCGCCATCAAGGCCATAGCCAGCCCACAGCGGGTGGGCTATGGCTGAGTTGCCATGTACCGCAGGTACAGATTGCCGGTCCAGCGCTACCGGCTCAAAATATGGGGTAATGAAGCGTGTGCCATACCACCCGGCAAGGTCTTTCATATGGCTTCCGGCTATAGTAACCAGTAAGTGTCCTGTAGCCGGTGAGGTGGTTACACTGCCTTCCATAGCCGCAACCAGTGTTTTTAAATCCTGAGATGTAGCACCGGCACAAAGAGATACGATAACCTGTACCGGCTTGTTTTGTGCAGCTTGTGCCCGGCTCCATAAGTAGTTATCTGCTTTCCACTCAGGGCGGATGTCAACAACATTCCATATGTTGCCGGTAGCAGCCATACGACTTTGCTCCAGCTTTTGGGAAATAACAGCAGTAAATGAGTTTTCAGGAAGATAATCCAGTAGAACAATCCCGTTATCGGCCAGTGCCTGCCGTTCTGCAGCATTGGGCAGTTTCTCAAAGCTGATGATAACCTGAGCGGGTAAACTATTACTATTAGCCTTACTTATCCAATCCGTTGCTTTGGCAACAGACATAGCGTTATTCTGAATTCGTATAGTGTGTTTTGCGGTTTGCCCGTATGAGGAATGGACATATAATATAAATGTCAGCAACACAATAAATCCGGCAGCTGCCCTTATTATCCGGCGGTTTATACACATCAGGTCTCCAGGTATTTGTGTATAAATATCCTATTTTTTAAGGTAAGACAAGTCATAAAAGTATCTGGTTTTCAAAACCCTCATGAGTCTACCCTATTTTTTGTTTTTCAAAACAATATTCTATTATTGCACACTCTTGCTGGTATAAAAGCAGCTAAACTGAATGTAGGGATGGCAAAAAACCTGTTGATAGTGGAGTCTCCGGCGAAAGCCAAGACCATAGAAAAAATACTGGGTAGTGATTTTGAAGTAAAGTCGTGCTACGGACATATCCGCGACTTGGAGCGTGAGGACATGGGCATTGATATTAAAAATGGATACAAGCCCAGATATGTAGTGTCTGACGATAAACAGAAAGTAGTAAAAGAGCTAAAGTCACTGGCAAAAAAATCGGAAGATGTATGGCTCGCTACCGATGAGGACCGTGAGGGTGAAGCCATATCATGGCATTTGTGTGAGGTACTGGGACTGGACCCATATAAGACAAAGCGTATTGTATTTCATGAGATTACCAAGCCAGCTATACAGAAAGCGGTAAAAAACCCCAGATTTGTAAACATGGACCTTGTCAATGCGCAGCAGGCAAGGCGAGTACTGGACAGGATAGTGGGTTTTGAATTATCGCCTGTGCTGTGGCGCAAAATGAGCATGCGCAATAACCTGTCTGCAGGTCGTGTACAGTCGGTAGCGGTGCGGCTGATAGTGGAGCGTGAGCGGGAAATTATCCGCTTTAATACTACGAGCAGTTTTAAAGTAGAGGCTACATTCAGCGCCGACGACATCAATAAACGTAAGGTATCCTTCAAGGCGGATGGCCCGGATAAAATAAAGGATGAAAATGGCGCACAGGCATTTCTGGAAAAATGTGCAGGCGCTACTTATAAGGTAGAAGATGTACAGGTAAAACCGGGCAAGAAGTCGCCTTCGGCACCGTTCACTACCTCTACCCTGCAGCAGGAAGCCAGCAGAAAGCTGGGATATTCTGTTTCAAAAACAATGCTGCTGGCACAGAAGCTATATGAGAACGGGCATATAACCTATATGCGTACCGACTCTGTAAACCTGTCAGAGACGGCGCTGGAAAGTGCTCGTGAAGCAATAGAGAGCCATTATGGCGCTAAATACCACCAGCAGCGTATCTATAAAACAAAGAATGAATCGGCACAGGAGGCGCACGAAGCCATACGCCCTACCGATATGAACATAATGAGCGCAGGAGATGCTGACACATCGCGCCTGTATGAGCTCATATGGAAGCGTACTATGGCCAGCCAGATGGCTGATGCACAGATAGAACGTACTATAGCCAAAATATCTATTTCCACTACATCTGAGCTGCTTACAGCCACAGGTGAGGTAATACGTTTTGACGGGTTTCTTAAAGTATATACCGAGGGGCGTGATGAGGAAGATGGTGAAGATGAAGCAGAGGGCATGCTACCACCACTTACGCCGGGGCAACAGCCTGAGCTGCAGAAGATGCTGGCAACAGAACGCTATACAAGGCCCCTGCCGCGCTATACAGAGGCATCGCTGGTAAAAAAGCTGGAGGAACTGGGTATTGGTCGTCCATCTACCTACGCACCTACAATAAGTACCGTACAGCAGCGTGGATATGTAGAGCGTCGTGATAAAGAGGGCGTAAAACGTGAATACAAAATACTGACGCTGGAAAAGGATAAAGTATCATCCAGAACAGCATCAGAAAATGCCGGAGCGGAAAAGTCAAAACTATTCCCAACAGATCTGGGCATGGTTGTCACCGACTTTCTGAGAGAGCACTTTGCCAACGTGATGGACTATGACTTCACCGCAAACATTGAGGCAGAGTTTGACAGGATAGCAACCGGAGGTAAGGAGTGGAATGCTATGATAGATGAATTTTATCATCCGTTTCATGACAATGTAGCACATACTATAGAAACAGCGGAAAGGGCAAAAGGAGAACATATACTGGGTACTGACCCTGAAAGCGGCAAACAGGTTGTAGCCAGGCTGGGACGATTTGGCCCTATGGTACAGATAGGCAATGCCGATGAGGAAGAAAAACCACGCTTTGCCAAGCTGAGACAAAACCAGAGCATAGAAACCATATCGCTGGAAGAGGCATTGGAACTATTCAGGCTACCACGTAATCTGGGTATTTTTGAAGATACTGATGTGGTTGTGAACATAGGACGCTTTGGCCCCTATGCTCAGCATTCAGGACAGTTTTACTCACTGAAGAAAGAGATGGACCCCTACACCGTAGGGCTGGATGAGGTAGCGCCCCTGATAGAAGAAAAACGGAAAGCAAAAGCCGAGAGTGAGATAAAAGTATTTGAAAAGGAGAAAATACGCATTCTGAAAGGCCCTTATGGCCCCTACATAAAACAAGGACTGCGTAATTATAAGCTGCCTAAGGAGAAAATGGAAAACCCGGCTTCACTTACTATTGAAGAAGTAAAAGCAATAATAGAAGAAGCTAAAGCCAATCCTCCAAAGAAAACAAGCAGAAAAAAATCAAGCTGATAATCATGTATAAAAAGTGTCCTGCAGTAAAAACTACAGGGCACTTTTTTATGACATCACTCGTGTAAATAACAGGTATTACCATTCACTTTCAGACAGATTATTGCGCACAACAGATACACCACGCATATTCAGTCCGAACCGGATACCTGAATTACGCCCCATATAACTATCCCACGACTGCACAAAATCTACACGAAGTATCCTCAGCAATTTCCAGCCCAGGTTATCCAGTCCGACGAAAGCCTCAGAATAATAATTACCGGAAGATGTATAAAAAGCATTACCCCCCACCAGCAGATAAAAACGAGCCTGGCGCAACAATGGAATCTTGTTACTGAGTAATCCGTTAAGGTGATACTCAATATGCGCCTCACCATATAGCCGGTCTTTATTACTGAACGTATAGAATGGTGCAAACTGAAACCCTGTAAGATATGGCGCTGCATAGCCTATACCACGCATACCTCTTAAATGCTTCAGGTCGGGTACTGATACGTAATTGGTATTCAGAAAGCCACCCGCTGCAAGGTGGTATCTGAGCCGCCCCAGAAGATGAAGATTAACATCGTCCCGTATTCCAAACCGCCATTTATCAAAATCCGTTTTACTGCCGGCAATTCCCGGAATGCCTTTCTGATAATCAATAGCAATGCGCGGCCATGAGCTGCCATTGGCCACCTTATAATCGGGGTACTGCGTATAGGTATATCCCGGCTTCCATGAAATATGAATATTCACGATAGCAGCATCGTGCTGCTCCCATGCGGTTGCTTCATTGATAAGGTAAGCAGGATTATTTTCGGTAAAACTGCCTTTACCTTCTGCAGCTAAAGTATAGTCTGTACTATTCTCCAGAGGCAGCCGCCGCTGCCATGATGTTTTCAGCATCCACTCCAGTCCGTTGCCATAATTGCGACGCAGAAAAGCTGCCAGTTCCCACCGCTCATACAGCTTCATATCATTCTCCCTCACCAGTAGTGTACGCCATGTATTGAACATAGGTATCACCGGGTTTTCAGGACTGAACTGAAATACATACCTACCGCCTTCGACCCCGTATGTCCAGTTTCGGCCCAGCCATTCCCTGTTACGCGAAACAACGTAAATGCCTGTCATTGCATTAAAGTGGTTATTACTGAACCCATACCGTACGGCACCATTGGTATGCAGGGTGTGTGATGAATCCAGCTTATGACGGATGCTTACTTTCGGCGCCACATTCAGCCCTTCTACAGTATTATAGTTGAGTATATTATCATTTGCCAGCCCCAATAGCAGGGAATTAAATGAGTAGGTATGCCGGTTTTCCCGGGAAGTAAAAGACGGCTCTCCCAATAATATTGCCATCGGTTTCACTTTATTCCCTGCCCTCCTTACAGAATCCCGGTAACGGGGACTGTTTATAACCTTACTGATGCTATCCTTTACCACAAAGTCGCGACGCTCGTCTGCCTCTAATGGTACCGGGCGCGCATCCCAGTGTGTACTATCTTTTTTATTGGCTGTTTTATCATAAAGGCTTGTCACCTTCCCTGAAAACACACTATCCGGTATTTGTTCATTTACTTTCTGACCGTTATATACAGCTACACCGGTAGCTGTTACATCAAACATCATAAACTTAATGGTAAAGTACAGCACCTGACTTTTAATGACCCAGTTATCACTGCTTATGGGAACAAACACCTGAGAAAGGGTCAATGTATCTACCATATCCATACCAGACTGCTTTATGAGCATCATATCCAGGCTATGAATAGCAAAATCAGTATCAGTTATATATATAGTGCCATTAAAACAGGGTTCATAATTTCGCTTCTGAGTTACCTTAATCTTATATACAGTATGACCATGCTCCTGAAACTCTCCAAGTAGCTTATAGCGGTAATAGAAAAGTGCATTATCGCTTATGGGAGAAATAAACCCACGCGATGTTCTCCCGAAAACAGAAACATTATTCTCATAGAAGGATATTACAGAAGGGAACTGAGAAAACCCCAGGCCGCTGCGGTCACCGCTTTCATGTACAGAATGGATAACAGTTTTTTCCCGCTCACCATCTGAGTAATAGTCTGCTTCTTCTTCTGTAAGGTATAATACACCCTTGCCCTGACTATCCACTCCGAGGTCGGCCAGTCCCAGATCCTGCCCCATAAATTTTCCAGGCATTTTCCGTGAGCGCATCACCCCTTTAAAGTAAATAGATGACTGAAATGACCGTACCTGCTCCAGATGATGTTTTCTACGGGCTATAGTACTCCTTATGATACGATATGCCGGGTCTTCATCACTGGCCCTAATAACCACTTCTTTCATTTCCAGTGCTTCTGCACTTAACTGAAAGTCCAGACTCTTTGTCTCACCGGCACCTAACGTAACGGATGCGGAGCTTTGCTTATAGCCCACGTATTGACATACGACCGTAAAAGTCCCATTGCCCGTTGACAGTTCATAATAGCCGTCTCCATTAGTAGTGGTACCTACTGTAGTACCCTCTATGTATATGGTAGCATATGGTAATGGTGCCCCACCATCCTCTGTAACGCGTCCTTTCAGGGTACCACCGTATACTATGGAGTAGTTAAAAAAACAAACAAGCAGCAGGTAAATATATTTCACATTAAGCATTGAATTCCTGTTAACCATTTATTACACTACTATATGGCACAAGGAGCAGAAAAGTTACAATGCTGACATAAATACTATTTCTCACTGAAGAGCCCGTGTATCTGAGCGTCAATACGCCTTACAACATCGGCAAAATCCTCCTCCTTTTCAGCAAAGTTGCAGTTGTCTACATCTATTACCAGCAGGGGACCATCAGTATAGCTATCTATCCACTTGTTGTAAAAGCCATTCAGCCTTTTAAGATAGTCGAGACGGATATTCTCCTCATAGCCACGGCCCCGTTTCTGAATCTGGTCTACCAATGTAGGTATTGAGGCCTTGAGATAAATAAGGAGGTCTGGTGGCTGGATAAGTGTTTTCAGATTCTGAAAAAAGGAGCTGTAGTTTTCAAAGTCGCGTTTTGTCATCAGGCCCATATCAAAAAGATTGGGAGCAAAAATGTATGCATCCTCAAATACGGTGCGATCCTGTATAACAGTTTCCTTACCCTGATGAATTTCTATTAGGTGTTTTATACGATTATTGAGAAAGTATATCTGAAGGTTGAATGACCACCGGTGCATATCTTCATAGAAATCAACCAGATAAGGATTGTGCTCAACATCCTCATAATGAGGCTGCCATTTATAATGGCGCGCCAGCATACTTGTAAGCGTTGTTTTACCTGAGCCGATATTTCCGGCTACAGCAATGTGTTTTGTGTCTTTTCCCAATGCCATACCAAGTCAATTCTGAAAGCGAATATAGTGTTTAGGGTGCTAATAACCGATGAGGATAGCATAGGACTCATACACAAATCCTGTGATGAGCAGTTAAATATTTGTATCTGCCGCGCTACAGCGCTGGCGTTCGGCCTGGATAAATGGTAACGCCTTGCCGAAGTTAAACAGGATATTATCTAGTCTGCTGACAATTTCTTCTTTGCCAACCTTATTTCTGGCCAGCATATCTATCCTGGAGAGATCATCAAAAGTATTCTTAATGCGCACTACACCGGCACTGGACTTTAATGTATGCGCCTGCTTGTGTATTGCATCATAGTCATCTGTATTTTTTATCAGCTTTTCCAGGTTAGACAATCCGACAGGAAATGTTTCGACAAACAATGTCAAAACCTCATAAACATATTTCGGGTCACCGCCGGAAATATCCTGTAGATATTCAAGATCCAGAATGGGCATAATCATTATTGAAGTTTATGCAGAAGCTCGTTTCTGATTTGCTAACTCAACTATAATGGCGTAGAGACGGTCTGCATCCAATGGCTTTGTAATACATCCGTTCATCCCTACCAAAGTACACTTTTCAATTTCATCTTCATAGCTGGCAGCTGATAAAGCAAGAATCGGCATATCTTTTTTCAAAGTGTTGCGGATAACGCCGGCTGCTTCAAATCCATCCATTTCCGGCATCTGCAGATCCATCAACACAATATCAAAGTCCTCATTCTCCACACACTTAACAGCCTCCTGGCCATTAGTAACGGTTGTAACATCAGCCCCATGCTTGGTGAGCAGGAATACCGCTATTTTCTGATTAAGTGGATTATCCTCTGCCACCAGTATTTTATATCCAGACAACAAAATTCGAAAATTTACTATGACTATACTCCATATACCAAAGACACTAAATTATACCTCCTGATATCGGGTAAAGATATAAAAAACGATTTGTTAATGCAAAGTGCGTTATAACACCCTATATAATATCAATAAAAAATTCTAACTCTATTTTTATGGGTACTTGATACTTTATTGTGTTGAAAATCATATTTTTGATTATCTGCTAATATTTAAAAACCACGAATTTTTAAAATGTTAAGGAAAATT
The DNA here is from genome assembly GCA_030427635.1 of Bacteroidia bacterium. Taxonomy (GTDB): domain Bacteria; phylum Bacteroidota; class Bacteroidia; order Chitinophagales; family Chitinophagaceae; genus Nemorincola. The sequence goes on along the minus strand of JAUIBA010000001.1, from coordinate 37,282 downwards.
CTACTTAACGGTATTGCCGCCTCATTGCTATTAGGCGCTTCTGTCGGGTATGCAAAAGATCGTACGCATATCGAGACCTTCATATACAATGTGAAGAAAAACAGTAAGCTGGTAACAGTCAGTGAAATCTGGTCTGCCGACAAAAATCTGGACAAGACAGAACTGAACAAGGTGTATACAAAGGTTCAACCTCTTACCCTTAGTAATGCTCAACTGGCATCCTTTATGGACGCAAAGAATTTTGCTATCTCGCTGGTAATACCCACAGAAGATGGCAGTACTTACACATTAGATCTCGCACAGCATCAGGTACTTTCCAATGATTTTGAAGTACATGAAATGGGGGCTTACAACACAGATACTAAAATTGATTACACTCCCGGTCTTTACTACCGTGGTGTAGTAAATGGGATTGAAGGCTCTATTGCAGCTTTCTCGTTTTTTAATAATCAGATATATGGCTTCTTCTCCATACCAGGTGTAGGTAACTATGTTATAGAGCCACATGTGGCACTGGGAGGAGAAAACTATAATGAGCACTATCTGCTTTATAATGATATGGACATCATTCATAAAGAGCTGATGCCCGACTGCTTTACTGATGACTGGGATGACAAAAGAGATGTAGCCGGCAAAACCACAACCACGCCAAACAATAAGGTATATGGCAGCCCACAATGCAGGCAGATACGCTGGTTCCACAACTGTGACTATTTCATGTATCAGAAGAAAGGGTCTACAAACTGTACCAACTATATCACTGCCCTGGTAAATGGCAATGGCGCTCTTTACATGAATGAAGGTCTTGCTATTGTATCAAAATACGTTCAGATCAATACTGCACCAGATGCATACCAATCTCTGCCTACCAGCGCCAGCTCTACCGGCCAGTGGCTCAGTAAGTTTGGTCAGGTAACACAGAATACCATGCATGGCTGTGACCTTGCTATTCTTCTTACCACTGTATCATCCAGCATGGGTGGTGTAGCATGGCTGAATGCGCTTTGTGATGGATATGCCGGTGCTCCGCAGCATTACGGACCATATGCATTCTGTAAGATCAATAACTCTACAAGTGCTGTTATATCGCCTGTATATCCTTCATATAGCTGGGACATATCGGCCACAACCCATGAAATGGGGCACAATCTGGGTTCTCCACATACACACGCATGCAAATGGGGCCCTACACGTACTACCGCTATTGACGGCTGCTATACCATAGAAGGCAGCTGCCCTAATCCCGGCAATCCCTCCCCTACTGTAAAAGGTACTATTATGAGCTATTGCCATCTGGTATCTGGTATTGGTATCAGCTTTGCCAACGGTTTCGGTCAGCAGCCTGGTGATACTATCCGTCATTATGTTTCTACTGCAAGCAGTTTCTGCGGTGAGGTATATAAACCCAATGTAGCACTTGCTAAAGCCGGAAGAACCATTACAGCAGACAGAGAGTGTACAGACCCCACATCGGGTGTTACTTATTACTGGAAAAGTGGTAATAACGTACAGAATGCCGATGACACCCTGGTACTGATGGTGAAGAAAAACGGAAATAACATCGGTAACCTTAACCAGAGTGCGTTCTCAGTATCTGCTACTACCCTTAGCGGTTATGGCGGCGGTACCGCTCAGTCCATCACATTCCCTACAGGCACATCAGGTGTAGCTACAGGCGCCAATAACTGGGCCATCAGAAGGTTCTGGAAGATAACACCAACAAACACTACTGCACTGACATCACCGGTAGAAATCAGCTTCCCTATGCTGGCAGCAGATACTACAGATGTAAACGGAAGTGTACCTGGTCCTACTGCACCATTTACCAACTTCAGAATGTATACAGTAAAGACCACCAGTATCAATCCTGACCCATCGGCAGGCCTTACTGGTGCTACTGCATCAAACATAAATGTATATACAAAGAGTACTGCTGCATCTACAACCAAGTGGACTACACTGGGCTCAGGAAGTGCAACAACTATGCTGGCTACATTCCAGACTACAACTCCATATGGCGGCGGCGCATTCTATGCTTATGGTGTAAGCGGCATTGATGATGTAAAATCAAATGGCGCTCTGGAAATTTATCCAAACCCAACTACTTCTGAATGGGTAATAGCACTTAATGAAGACCTGGGCACAATTGCTACATTTACGCTTTACACAGCAGATGGCCGTGTGGCAATGATAAAGCAGCTCAGAGCAGGTGCAGTAAACACTGTAAATGCTTCTGAACTGGCTACCGGCATGTATTTCTACCGTGTAGTAAGTGGCAACAATGTTTATACAGGAAATCTTATCCGCAACTAATGATATTCAGTTGCTTTATAAAAATGACCGTTCTGAAAAGAGCGGTCATTTTTGTTTATGCTGTACTATACCAATATTTCTCCCTGTCGCGTTTTACTTTTGCCAGTAAATGATGAAAGCACTTAAAACTATTGCCGGTTATATATACGCACTATATGCACTACTGGTGTTTATTGCTACTATGCTGGTGGTACTGATTCCCGTATGGATTATTTCAGTATTGAAAGAGCCTATGCGCGCACATATGCTGCACAAAGTCTTCCGGCTGTGGATGGGAGTATACATGCCGCTCATCCTATGCCCGGTGCGCCGTAAAGGGAAAGAACATTTTAAGAAAAATGAAAACTATGTGGTAGTGCTGAACCATAACTCATTTATGGATATCCCTGTTTCTTCGCCATGGATACCCGGCCCTAATAAAACACTGGCAAAAATAGAAATGTCCCGTATCCCATTATTTGGTGTAATTTACAGAGCCGGCTCCATCCTTGTTGACAGAAAAAAAGAAGCAAGCCGTCGTGAAAGCTTTTCACTCATGCAGGATACGCTCAATATGGGTATTCATCTTTGTCTCTACCCCGAAGGCACAAGAAACAAGACCAGCGAACCGCTGCAGCCATTCTATGATGGTGCATTCTCTACTGCCGTACGTACTCAAAAGCCAGTGATGCCGGGACTAATATTTAATACCGGTAAGGTATTGCCTCACAACAGTAAAGGATGGGCCAGACCCAAGCCTGTACATATACACTTTCTGGAACCTATACCTACAGAAGGACTTACCCTGCAGGATGTACCGGAACTGAAACAGAAAGTACACGACTTAATGAAATCATACTTTGTCACTAATAAAAACCTCTTGTCATGACATTTACCATTATAGGAACGGGAAACATAGCCTGGTTTATAGGCAACAGACTGGTTGCTGCCAGGCACTTCTGTAAAGGTGTTTTCGGCCGCAATGAAGCAGAAGTATTACGCCTTTCTGAAGCTTTACTATGTAACTGTCATGGAGACCTTTCACTGGCCAGAGAGACAGAAGCTGACGTTTGCTTCATTGCTGTATCTGACGATGCTATACCAGAAGTAGCGGCACAGCTTTCCTATAAAAAAACCGTACTGGTACATACTGCCGGAGCTGTAGAGATTGATGTACTTAATGCCTCAGCGCCAGACTATGCGGTACTGTGGCCGGTATATTCTATATCTGGTGGCAATCTGCCATCTCACAGAAATATACCTATGGCATGGGAAGCCTCATCGCCCAAAGCAGAGAAATATACTTTATCGCTGGCACATGCCATTACCGATACTTTCTTTGAAGCAAAATATGACCAGCGTAAATGGCTGCATCTGTCGGCTGTGATATGCAACAACTTCACTAACCACCTGATGGCTATATGTGAGCGCATATGTATAGACAACAAACTGCCATTCTCTGCCCTGGTGCCGGTCATAGAACAGACCTATACCAGATTCCGACAGTCATCACCATCAACCGTACAGACAGGACCTGCACAGCGTGGTGATAAAAAAACAATAGATGAGCAGATAGAACTACTGTCCAAACATCCGCAATGGCAGCGTGTTTATAAGGCACTTACAGAGTCTATACAGCATTCCGGAAAATCAAAACAACCACAACAGCATTAGATTTCAACATCTGAAACGTATCTTTCGCCCGTCATGACATCTTCAGGCTATTATCATATACTTCCGGTTGCCCGCATTGTAGACTTTGGTGCATACCTCACAGGTGACGGCGACGAAATCCTGCTCCCCAAACGCTATATGCCCGCGGGTATTCAAGAGGGGGATGAAATAAAAGTATTCGTGTATCATGATAATGAAGGTCGACTCATAGCTACTACCGATAAGCCTGTGGCAACAGTAGGCGAAATAGCCATGATGGAAGTGGCAGACGTAACGGCTCAGGGTGCATTTCTGAAGTGGGGCATCATGAAAGATGTATTTATACCCATAGCACTACAGGACCGTCGCATGCGCCCGGGAGAAAAACGGCTGGTAAGATTGTTTACAGACGAAAGAACCGGAAGAGTTACTGCAACAGAAAAAATAGATAAATACCTCAGTAACTATGACCTGAGCGTAAAGGAAAATGAGGAAGTAGATATTACTGTGTTTCAGCTTACGGACATTGGGTACAAGGTGATTGTCAATAACCGTCATATAGGGGTAATACACTACAATGAAGTGTTTCGCGATATGGAGCCCGGGGAAAAACTGCGGGGATTTATTAAAACCATACGCCCCGGAAACAAACTGGATGTATCGCCGGGCACACGTGGATATGCCCGTGTGCAGAATGAGGAGGAGCGCATTCTGGAAATGCTCAGAAACAATAGCGGCTACCTGCCCTTTAATGACAAGTCGGACCCTGACGAAATCTATTCACGCTTTGGTATCAGTAAACGCTCATTCAAGGTAGCTTTGGGGGCCTTGTATAAGAAGCGTCTTATTGCATTTACACAAACGGGCATACAGCTCACAGACGAACAGGAAAGCTAGTTTAAATATGTACAGGGACCTGATGAAACCGGCAGGAGACTTTCTGGTAGCATTTATTGCATTTGCCCTGCTATCTCCCATATTCGTACTGGTGGTTATCTTTCTTGCCATTGCCAATTCAGGGAAACCCTTCTTTACCCAGCTACGGCCGGGAAGGGGTGGAAAGATATTCCGCGTTATCAAGTTCAAGACCATGAACGACCGTCGCGATAAAGACGGAGAATTGTTACCTGACGCAATACGTCTTACCCCTATCGGTAAATTTGTACGTAAAACATCTTTGGATGAAATACCGCAGCTGCTGAATGTGATAAAAGGCGACATGAGCATTGTAGGACCACGCCCACTGCTTCCTGAATACCTGCCGTTATATAATGCCACCCAAAAAAGAAGGCATGAAGTAAAACCGGGTATAACGGGATGGGCACAGGTAAACGGCCGCAACACCATAAGCTGGGAGCAGAAGTTTGACTATGATGTATGGTATGTAGACAACATAAGCTTCCTGCTGGATATCCGTATCATTTTCATGACTATCCGCAACGTAGTAAAATCAGAAGGAATCAATTCTGCCACATCGGCCACTATGGAAAAGTTTACCGGAACACAGCAATAAACTAGAGTCCAGCCTCTTTCATCAGGTCATCTTTGTCTATTAAACCTGCATGAGACCAAACCAGCTTGCCATTATGGTACAATTCCAGCAGCGGAATGCCATCTATGCGCTTAGCTTCTACAACAGCTTTGTTTTCGTCAGCATCCACCTTCAGCAGTTTCACTCCGGTTTTTGAGGTGCGTATTACTTCATCTACAATGGGAGCAAGTTTTTTACAAGGGGCACACCAGGTAGCATGAAAGTCAACCAATACATACTCACTCTCAGATGTGGCCTTGCTGAAATCATCCATACTCATACCGTTACCGGTAGCTGCTACAGCATTGCCCAGTGGCTTCCCTTCAGCCTTCCACTTCATTACACCTCCGGCAAGGTTATATATTTCCTGAAAACCCATCTGCTGCAATGCACTGGCTGCAGATGCGCTCCTGCCACCAGACAGGCAATAAACATATACTGGCTTGCTCTTGTCCAGTGCGCCCACCTTCTGAGCAAAGTCATCAGAGTTAATATCAATGTTCGCTGCATTGCCTATATGCCCGCCGGCATACTCGCCCGGTGTCCTTACATCTATAAGCTGTATGTTTCCTCCGGCATTTATAGCTGAGGCAAATTCATCACCTGATATTGTTTTATTAGTTCCTGCACTTGCAGCAGTGCTGCTTGCTGTGCCACTATTTCCGGCATCCTGGCATGAAGCCATGTTTACAGACAATACAAGAACCGAAGCAATGGTTATCAATTGTTTCATAAATATGAGATCTATATAGTTTTTACAGCGTTTATACGGACATTTTCTTTATGGTACGACTGCCATAATTTATACCCGCCAGACAGATTGAATACATTTTCGTAGCCATGCTGCAACAGTATTCGCTGCGCAAGGTAGCCACGCTGCCCCACATGGCAAAATACAACCACCCTACCCTGTACCGGTATCTGTGCTATAGATGTGCGTAGGTCATCGATAGGAATATTCACAGCACCGGGGATACTTCCTGCTGCGTACTCTTCCGGAGTGCGAACATCGACAATGGTCATGCGCTCATCATCCATCATATCACTAACATGAACTATCCAGTGCCGTCCTGCAAGTATATTTTCTGCTACAGCACCTGCTATATTTACAGGGTCTTTAGCAGAAGAATATGGCGGGGCATAGGCATGCTCGTAAGCAACAAGGTCATAAACTGTACCACTATGCTGCATAAGAGCTGAAATAACATCTATCCGCTTATCTACCCCCTCATGCCCTACGATCTGCGCACCCAGCAGGCGGCCACTGTCCGGCGAAAAAGCCAGCTGAATACTCATATCCTGTGCCCCGGGATAATAGCCTGCATGAGAACCGCTGTGTGTAGTAGAGACTATGTGTGGCATACCCGCCGCAGAAAGATGCTTAAAGGCTACACCGGTTGTAGCTACTGTAAGGTCAAAGACTCTGACAATAGCGGTATTTACCGAGCCATTATAGACATGCTTATTCCCCAGGACAATATTATCGGCACATATCCGGGCCTGTTTATTAGCCGGGCCAGCCAGATAGGTGCACATACTTCTTCCGGTAACAGGGTTAGCAAACTCTACTGCATCCCCTACAGCATATATATCAGGATGGGATGTCTGCAGATATTCATTAATAACAATACCTCCGGCTTTTCCTATGCTTAAACCAGCAGCCTTTGCAAGGCGGGTATCAGGCCGCACTCCTATGGAAAGTATCACAACGTCTGCACTCAGCATATCTCCATCTTGTAGTAGAACAGATATACTGCCATCTTCAGAATGGGCAAACTCAGTTACTGCACTCTGTAGTCGCAGGGAAACACCCTTCTCCCTTACATGCTGCTGCACTATAGCTGCCATAGGCTTATCGAGTGGCGCCATCAACTGGTCACCCAGCTCTACAATGGTTACATTGAGTCCTGCATGATGAAGGTTTTCAGCCATTTCCAGACCAATGAAGCCACCACCTACCACAACTGCACGTGTTGCATTTACCTGCTTCAGATATGCCTTTATACGGTCCGAATCATTCACATTACGCAGTGTAAAGATTCCGGCTATATCAATACCGGGCAGTGCCGGCCTAAAGGGTTCTGCGCCCGGAGATAATATCAGTTTGCTATATGGCTCTTTATATATATCCCCGGTACGCATATCCCTTACCTCCACCACATGCTCTTCTGCATCTATTGCTACTACCTCTGCATGTACCCTTACATCTACATTAAACCTGCCCCTGAATCCTTCTGGTGTCTGCACCAGCAATCTGCTCCTGTCTGTAATAACATCACCTATATAATAGGGCAACCCGCAATTGGCATATGAAATGTGCTCTCCCCGCTCTATCAGCACAATTTCTGCATGTTCATCCATACGCCTTAGTCTTGCTGCTGCGGTTGCACCGCCGGCTACGCCACCTACTATTATATACTTCATTCCGCTTTATTCTTCTTATTGATAATTCCTTTTCCGGTACAGATATTACATCTGTCAATATCAGCCTGCGTGCTGCTCTATTACACTTTTCAGATGATTGGCAGGCACTACACCCGACTGCCTCCATAATACCTGCCCCTTTTTGAACAGTATCAATGTAGGCACGCCTGAAATATGGTAAGCATTAGCCAGTGCAGGATTTCTGTCTACATCTATTTTCAGTATCGTAGCACCATCACCTATACTCTCTTTCAGCTGTTTCAATACCGGTGCCATCATTTTACATGGTCCGCACCACTCTGCCGAAAAGTCTACAAGCACCGGCTTGTCATCGGCTATCAATTGTGCAAATGGTTTTGTTTGCATAGTATCTTGTTTATTTTACCTCTTCATAATCCACCATATCTGTGGCTTGTACACTTTCTGTATTTTTCCCTGTGCGTGGGGCACAGCCCGCAGCACCGCAACAACCAACATCAGCTATTCCCTGATACAGAAAAAATGCGCCGAACATCCCCATAACCCAGTCTTTGCTCTGAACCGCAGATGCTACCAGCAGTAGCCCTATGCCCAGCCGCAGTATGCGCATAGCATGCCAGTTGGTGGTTAACTTCATTTTCAAATCACTCATTTTTCATATTTTTTCAGGTTCACCCAGCTACCCCCATTATGTACTTCTTTGAAGCCATTGGACTGCAGCATAGCTCTGGCAGAAGCACTACGCATACCTGATGCGCAGCATGTTATCACCGCCTTTTCTTTCTTTAGCTTGCTCATCCCTGCCTGCAGGCTCTGCAATGGTATATTTACCGAGCCACGAATATGGCCTCCTGCATATTCGGCAGGAGTACGCACATCAACTATTACAGCACCATCAGCTATCAGCTGTCCCATATCTACCTTTGGACCACCACCAAAAAGGCTTTTCAGCATTCCTATCATTTTTCTATCTTTTATTTTGTTTTTTACTTGTTTTGTTTTTTATCATCCTTTCTGAATGTGCTCAGCAGCAGCCCTCCCATGAGTGCCCCATATACTGAACTGTTTACCGGGCTGGAAGTAATGGCACAGGTACCAGAGGCACAGCCTACAAAATACCAGTAACTCCACCCTGCCAGCGCACCGGCAGCTATTCCTATCAACTCCAGTTTATACTTCAGCAACATCTGCATCTCTTATTTGTTACAACAAAGGTCTATCGTTTACAGAGTGTATTCGGGAACATTTGTTGGATAACACGGCCAGTGTAATGAAATGTTTTGTTAATGCTTTTTTACGGGGCAGGTGCTTATTCCGAATATTGCATAGAGCGGGCAAAAGCTAATAAAGCCTGTAACCAGAAAGATACCGGCCAGTACCATAAGCACTATACCCGGTGTACCCGTAATTACATTGGTAAAGAACAGGCCAGCAATTACGGCTGCCAGTAAAATGCGCAAAATGCGATCGGTAGTACCTACGTTCTTTTTCATAGACTGTGTGTTTTTTGTTTTACAGTCATAAAGGTCCGTTACCGCAAGTTTATATATCGGAACATTTGTTACATAAGCCTAAAGCAGCTCTATGGTGTTACGCCCCAGCTTCAGAATATGCTTCTGCTCCATAGTACGTAATAGTCTGCTTATAGCCTCGCGATGGGTATGCAGTTCGTCGGCTATTGCCTGATGGGTGATAAAGAGCGCATTACTCCCCGTAGCCTTGCACCGCTCCTGCAGGTAATGCAATACCTGCTTGTCCATATTGCTGAATGCAATAAGGTCTATGACATCCAGCAGCTCGGCAAAACGCTGGCTGTATGTACTGTTTACATATGCCTTCCACTCATCAAACCGGAACCAATCTTCCACCTTTGCTACCGGTATCTGCAGCACTTCTGTATCTTCTTCAGCTATAGCCTTCACACTGCTTTTCTTTCGTCCCTGACAGCAGTTAATAGCCATGGCACAGGTCTGGCCAGGATACAGGTGATACAGGAATATTTCTTTTCCTTCATCATTCTGACGTACGATGCGCAATACACCTTTGCGCACCAGAGGCACAAATACTATTTCATCTCCAGGCTGTATCAGTGTACTTCCACCATCCAGTGATTTCACACGGGAATACTGCTCTATCTCTGCAATGAGCTTTTTATCAGAAAAAATAAAGTCTTCCATTCTTCAATATTTTCATTTCCCATTTTTCAGGCAGCTCTGTATACACGGGACGTAATAGATTACTCAATAAAATGAACGAATAATTTATGCTTCCTCTTTATCCTTGTGAAGCGGTGCAGACTCATTCCAGAATTTTTTCCAGTCGGCAGGAGTAAGCGCGTCGTCAACACTGAAATTACCAATTTTAGTACGGCACAGTTCTGCCAGATAGCCCCCACATCCCAGCGCCTCACCCACATCATTGGCCAGGGAACGTATGTATGTCCCTGTACTGCACAAAACCCTGAAGTGAATATCCGGCATTGTGATTTTTGTTACTTCAAATTCACCAATTGTTACCGGACGGGCCTCAAGTACAATATCCTTACCGGCTCTGGCCAGGTCATAGGCTCTCTTCCCATCCTTTTTAATAGCAGAATGTATAGGAGGTACCTGCATAATATCGCCGGTAAATTTACTTATAGCATCGTTGATATCCTGCTCTGTGATATGCTCCGTACTTTTTTCGGAATGAGGTTCACTTTCCAGATCATAGGTATCAGTAACAGCCCCAAGCCTTATGATACCTGTATATTCCTTAGGTAACCTCTGGTATGCCGAAATGCTTTTGGTCATCTCTCCGGTACAGCAGATAAGAAGTCCCGTAGCAAGGGGGTCAAGAGTACCACAATGGCCTATTTTGGCTCTTAATGTGTATTTAATCTGATTGATGGCATCAAAAGAGGTCCACTTATACGGCTTATCCAACAATAATACGCCCCCTTTTTTCAATTCAGCGGGCAAAGGTCTTTTCTGCATTTGGCTGCAAAGTTACCTTAAAGGAAGTAAAGAGTATGGCTTATGGCAACCCATTGACAATAGTTGCTATTTCTTCAAAAGCCTCTTCGCTTTTGAATACATGAAAATCTGCATCGCCGGCCAGCGTTTGCAATGATGTACCATGAGCATCTTTACTGGACAACATGATTACTTTAATAGCAGCATTGAACGCCTTTATGTCTGCTAATATCTGAGCGCCGTTTTTTGCGTTTTTATCTTCTGAATCCAGATTATAATCCAGAACTACCACATCGGGCATATCAGCTATCTGCTCCAGGCACTCCTCACCGGTAGTGAAAGTAGCCACTTCATGATCTACCCTGCGTGTGAGGTAATCCTCAAGAGCCATAGATAACATTTCATTGTCATCTACTATGAATATTTTCTTTTCCGATGGCATATGTAGCTTTTATAGATTATAAAGCTACCATAATTCTATTGTATACACAAACAGCCTGCAAGCAGGCTGTTTGTAAAAAGTATTCCTATATTACCCTGACGGGTATATGAAACAAGTATATTAATATCTCTTTCTTCCTTTATATCCACCACCCTCTCCACGGTGACCAGAACCACGGAACTCACTACTATATCTGCTACCTGATGCCGGACGGCTTCTGAACTCTCTGCCGCCACCACTATTGTCACCACCGCGGCGCTGCTCTGCTTCATCAAGACGCACCTTGCGTCCTTTGAACTTCTTCGATGCCATGTGTTCTTTAATATACTCAGCAGCATCGCCGGGCACATTGAAGAAACTGCTCATGTCCTTTACCGTAACACGCTCAATGATGTTGGCATCCAAATCGGTAGAGTCAGCTATGAACTGAGCCAGCTTCTGGGGATTTAAGCCATCCTTCTCTCCCAGATTGATGAACATGCGTACCCATTTGGAAGATTTAGCACCTTTTGCCTTCCCTTCATAGCCGGCATTAAGGTCTTCTGCTTCCTGATATGCATCAATAGTATCCTTCAGCTGTAACCATATCAACTTACGTATCAGTTCATCTTTATCAACCTCGGCAAACTGCTCCATCATGCTGTCTTTATACAGACGGCCAAAATCGGCACGGGGCTCCGCATGAGCTATCTGCTCCATATAGAAAAAGAGACGCTTACGAATCACCTCTGCACCATCTGGTATATCGCTCTTATGGAAACGCTGTTTAACCAGCTTTTCTATCTGCCGGATGTTTGATATCTGGCGCGGAGAAACAATACTCATACAGATACCACTCTTACCGGCACGTGCAGTACGGCCGCTACGGTGTGTATATACTTCGGGGTCGTCCGGCAATTCGTAATTGATAACGTGTGTTATATCATTTACGTCAATACCACGTGCGGCTACGTCTGTAGCCACGATACACTGCAGGGTTTTATTCTTGAAGCGCTCCAGTACCTTGCTACGCATCTTCTGGTCCATATCGCCATGCAGCGGACTTACATGATAGCCCATCTTCATGAGCTTCTCTGATATTTCCTGGCAGTCCTGCTTGGTGCGGGTAAAGATGATACCATATATACCCGGCGTAAAATCGAGCAGTCGGCGAAGTGCCTCAAAACGATTGTGATGCTGGGTGATGTAGTACTGATGATCTATATTTTCGTTAGTGGTATTGGCTGTAGCTACAGAAAACTCCTGCCAGTCTTTCATGAAGCGTTTGGCTATGCCTCTCACTTCATTACTCATAGTAGCACTGAAAAGCCAGGTAAATTCCCGGGCAGGTGTATTCTTAAGTATCAGGTCTATATCCTCACGGAAGCCCATGTTGAGCATCTCATCGGCCTCATCAAGTACCACATACTCTACCTCATCAAGGTTAATAGCTTTACGCTCCAGAAGGTCTATAAGACGTCCGGGAGTGGCTACAACCACCTGAGGATGAGACTTCAGGTCCCTTATCTGTCCACCAATAGACACACCACCATACACCGCTGTGATACGGAGTCCGCGCATACATGAGCCATATTTGCTCATTTCTTCCTGTATCTGCATACATAGTTCCCTTGTGGGGCTAAGTACCAGACATTGTACATGTTTTACCGATACATCAACATGATGAAGTAAGGGCAGTCCGAATGCGGCTGTTTTGCCGGTTCCGGTTTGCGCAAGCCCTATTATGTCTTTGGGATCTGTGAGAAGAGTAGGAATTACTTTCTGCTGGATAGGAGTAGGAGTTTCAAAACCAAGGTCAGAAATAGCCTGCGTCAGTTCTTCCCTGAGGGAGAACGATGAAAATGAAGTCATTAAAAGAACGTTTGTATTGTAAATGCATATGCACAAATGGCAATGCGGGCGCAAAGGTATGAAAAATAATACTAAAATCTTTCTTTATATTTCACCATTAGCAACAATAACCAATCTCTGGCAACAATTAACATAGTGCCAGGAAATAGTCCCTGCTGGTACAGAATGTGCACCTGCTATATCTCCGGCACTACTATACGGCATTCCTGTGGCTGGATATAAACCATAAACGTTTTTTTAACCAGACCTGCCGGCACCATACTATACAACAAAAGCGGGGATGCCCGTCCGGCACCCCCGCTTTTGTAAAAATGAACGACAATACTATCTGTTAAGTACAAAGTGAATAGTATGTGCCCCACTATCACTGCTGATACGTAGCATATACATACCATTGGCATGTTCACTACCCAGCGCTACATGGGCATCCAGCTTTCCTGAGCGTAATGCTTCTGTAGATTTATAAATGGTCCGCCCCATTATATTCACAACCTCAACAATAACGTTTCCGGCAGCAGAAGACATATCGCCTCTTACGGTGAACACACCATTGTTAGGGTTTGGCAGCAGGCGTATATCCGTAACATCTGTAATCGTGCTCACAGAAGACTCCCCGTTTACACGCATCGTTACTGAATTGAAAGACTGCTTACCACAGATACCTTCTGCCTGAACATTGCACTTCACCACATCACCATCCTCAAGGGCAGCTGTAGCATATACAGTGCTGGTAGCTCCGGGTATGTCTATATCATTGAGCTGCCACTGATAAACCGGCGCTGTGCCTGCATGAGTAACAGTAGCTGTAAATGTCACCAACTGTCCTTTGGCTATTGTAGTGCCCAGGTCTGCATTTATAGTAACATGTGGTACTGCCAGCTCATAAACTTTCATATTCACCGGCATGCTGGGCACATCATTAACATCAGGGCATCTGTAACTGCTGTTGAGACGACATACTACCACATCTCCATCGGCAGGGAAATTACTGAATGTAACGTCTGATGCCCCTGATACAACGCTACCGTTTACTAACCAGGTAATAACAGGACTATCGCCTTCATTAACCAGTGTTGCTACATAGGAAACACCATCACCGGCACAAACGGTATCACCGGGATGTGCCACTACCGATACTCCCGGTGTAAGACGCTCCATTACCGTTACCGATGCCGATGCTGACACTTCCGTGTCTGAAGGGCAAAGCTCACTGGTATGCATAATAACCGTTATCACATCTCCATTTACCGGCTCATAACTATGAGTGGTAGTAGCCGCTACTTCGCTGCCGTTTACCAGCCATTTATATGCAGGTGTAGCGCCACCATTCACCGGCACTGCGGTAAATGTACCTGTGGTACCCTGACATACAGTATCGGCAATGTCTGATGTAATTGTTACTACTGGTGTTACCAGTGGCTGTATAATTACATCCTGCGGTGCCGACATTGCTGCCATACACCCTGCAGTAGTAGTAGCTACCACACTATAAATACCAGAAACCGCATAGCTGCCAAAACCGGCAGGCGATCCTGTGCCCGATAAGCTTCCAATATTTACTGCACCTCTGTAAAGGCGGTATAACACTGATGGCTCAGAAGACGCCATAGTAATCTCTGCCCCCGGAGTACCAGCACAATAAGTACCTGCACCTGATACCGTCTGCACTACCGGAAGGTCATTCACCACAAGGGCCGCGCCCACTTCACAGCCGGTAGGCAATGTATAGGAAACCACCGCAGCACCTGCTGCTACCGGTGTCACAACACCAGTCACGGCATCAACCGTAGCCACTGCGGGGTCTGATATGGTCCAGGTACCGCCGCCACTAAGGCTGGAGAAAGTAGCTGTCTGATCCATACAGATAGCCTGTGAACTTACGTGTGCAGGCATAGGGTTGACAGTGATGTGATGTACTGCTTTACAGCCCGTAGCAGGCACAGTGTAAGTAAGCGTTGTATTTCCTGCACCTATACCTGACACAATACCACTGATAGCGCCTACTGTGGCCACTGTTGTATTGTCCGAAGTCCACACACCACTTCCCACACTGTTGGCAATAGTTGTCTGCGCTGTGGCACACAGATGATCATTACCCGTAATGGCTGGTAATGCATCATATACAGTAATCACTCTGGACCTTGCACAACCTGTAGGCAATGTGTATGCAACAGCTGCTGTGCCCGGGGTAATACCACTTATCATACCAGATGCATCTACAGTAAGAATACCTGCATCTGCAGATGACCAGGTACCTGTTCCGGTACTGTTATGAACGGTAGCTATATCTCCTTCGCATACACCAGTAGCACCCAGCACCAGCGCAGGCAGCGGATGTACCGTAAAGACAACCGATGTAGCACAGCCACTGGCAGCGGTATAAGAGACCCTTGTAGTACCTGCTCCCAGTGCAGATACAAGACCGCCACCATTTACCGTAGCCACCATAGATGATGTAGACCATGTGCCACCAGTAGATATTGTTTCCAGATCAGATGTAGCACCTGCACAAGCCTCAAACGTACCTGTTATAGGCGCAGGCAGCGGCATAATGTTCATAGGAAATACATTATAGCAACCGGTAGGCAGTGTGTAGGAAATGTTTGTAAATCCGGCACTGACACCACTTACCTGCCCCAGTGAGCTGATAACTGCCGCTATAGGATTGCTACTGGACCACGTACCCCCACCGGATATATTTCCGAGGGTTGTTTGCGCTCCTACACATAAACCTGCATTGCCGGTAATAGAAGCAGGCAATGGCATAACAGTAACTGTAGTCATAACATTACAGCCGGTAGCCAGTGTATAAGTTACAGAACCCGTACCTGCCGAGATGCCGGATACATTACCACTACCATCAACACTGGCGGCACTGCCACTTATACTCCATACACCTAAAGGTGTAGCAGAAGAAAGCATAGTAGTACTACCAGCACACACCTGTGTAACACCGGTTATTACTTCCGGCAGCATATTAACTGTTACATCGGCCGTCACATTACAGCCTCCGGGCAGTGTATAGGTTACCGTAGTACTACCATCAGCTACGGTGGATACATCGCCGGACGATGATACAGTAGCAATGCTGCTGCTGCCACCTGTCCAGGTACCTCCGGCTACAGTATTACCCAGCGGGAAGCTCTGCCCCTCACATACAGCCATATTTCCGGTAACAGTGCCCGGTGATGGTTTTACCGTATAGTTTCTGGAGGTATAACATCCTGTTGGCAGCGTGTAGGTAATACGGGTACTTCCGGCCAGTATGGCGGAGACAGTACCTGAAGCATCCACCTGCGCAACAGCCGTATTGGCAGATGTCCAGGAGCCTGCAGCATCTGTAGAAGACAACACCGATGTAAAGCCCTCGCATGCCTGAGCGGTACCGCTCAGTAAAGCAGGTGTAGGATGAACAGATACCTGTGTGGTAGCCTTACAGCCTGTTGGCAAAGTATAGGTAAGCATAACGGTACCTGCCGATATAGCAGAAACAGTACCATCTCCTGCTACGGTAGCCACCGCGGCAGAACCACCTGACCATCCACCGCCGGACACTACATTGCTGAGTACAGATGTAGCTCCCGGGCAGATTTCATTATTGCCAGAGAATGCAGCCGGAGACTGATTAACAGTAACCGTTTTGGTAGCTATACATCCGGTAGGCAGTGTGTAAGTAACATCGGCGGTACCAGCGGTAATACCGGATACCATACCTGATGCATCAACCGAAATGACACCAGGATTACTTACACCCCATACTCCCAAAGGAGAAGCGCTGGCAAGTGCTGTAGTACTACCCTCACATACTACCGGAACCCCGGTAACAGCTGCCGGCAGTGGGTTAACTGTTGCCTGTGTTGCTTTAAAACAACCTGTAGACAATGTGTAGCTGATATTTGTGATACCTGCATTTATACCAATCATAGTGCCGGAAGCATTTATAGTAGCAGTTCCTGTGGCACTGCTGCTCCATGTTCCTGATGGCGATGCTGAAGAAAGTACGGTAGTAAGACCCTTACATACTTCTGTTATACCTGTAATGTCGGCCGGTAAAGGATTTACCGTTATCACATAAGACACACTACAACCGGTGGCAAGTGTGTAGCTGATATTTACTTCCCCATCAGCTATACCGGTAACTATGCCCGTAGCCGGGTCTATTGTAGCCTTAGTAATATCTCCTGATGACCATGTACCCGTAGCTGAAATATTTTCCAGCGTAGTTACAGCGCCTGCACACAACTGATTGGCACCGGTAATAGCTGCCGGCAACGGATTGACCGTAACATCGTGCAATGCATAACAGCCTTCAGGCAATGTATAGCTTACAGTAACCGCACCACTCATCAGCCCGGTAAGATGTCCTGAAACATCAATACCTGCTACAGAGGAATTACTTACTGTCCATGAGCCGCCGCCATCGGCATTCATCATATCGGTAACACTTCCCGCACATACATAGGCATCACCGGTTATTGCTGCCGGTGTTGGGTCCACTGTTGCATTCACTGTGCGATAGCACCCTGTAACAGGGTTTGTATAGGTTACATCAGTAGTACCCTGTGCCACTCCCGATACCAGCCCGCCTGTACTCACTGTAGCTGTAGCTACTGCACCCGTGGTCCAGTTGCCCCCGGCACCGCTGTTAAACAGCTGCACAGTGCTACCTTCACACACACGGGGAGTACCTATTATAGCTGCTGGTAGTTGGTTAACTGTCATTTCATGTATAGTAATACAACCCGTAGGCAGTGTATATGTGATAGCTACAGTACCGGCATCAACACCCGTTACGGTACCAAACATGTT
Source organism: Bacteroidia bacterium (assembly GCA_030427635.1). Classification (GTDB taxonomy): domain Bacteria; phylum Bacteroidota; class Bacteroidia; order Chitinophagales; family Chitinophagaceae; genus Nemorincola. The sequence goes on along the minus strand of JAUIBA010000001.1, from coordinate 19,347 downwards.
TACAGTGGCAACAGATGTATTACTGCTGGTCCATGCACCACCTCCATCACTGCAGGTTAAAGTCACATCGCTGTTCACACATACATTATCAGGACCGGCAATGTTGGCAGGAAGCGGATGTACCGTTACCTGCGATGTTACAAAGCAGCCGTTTGCTATTGTATAAGATATCGTCGCCTCTCCGGCAGTGGCACCGGTAACTACACCCGTAGCACTTACTGCCGCTATAGGCACAGAAGAGGTGCTCCAGGTACCACTCATGGTTGTATTGGAAAGCGTGGTTGTAAGCCCCAGACAAACCTCCGGTGTACCGGTAATATCTGCCGGCACAGGATCTACAGTTACCGGGGTTGTTACATAACACCCCTCCGGCATTATGTAGGAAACAGTTGTTGTTCCCATACCCTCACCATGTACAGTACCCGATGCCGCAGTCGCAATCATTGTATTGGCAGTACTCCATGTACCTCCCGGTGTAGCTGATGTCATTACTACATCGGCATGCTCACATACTACTGAGGTGCCGGTTATTGCAGCAGGCTGTACATTAACAGTTACTTCTCTGAATACGGTACATCCCGAAGTAAGCGTATAAGTAATCTCTGATATACCGGTCGCTATGGCAGACACACTGCCTGAACCATCTATTGTGGCTACAGCAGTAGTGCCGCTTACCCAGTTTCCTCCCGGTGAGGTATGTGACAAGGTAGTAGTAAATCCATCACATACAGATGCGATACCACTTATGGCTGCCGGTGCCGGCTGTACAGAAACTATAGCAGTAACATAACAGCCGGATGATGCCGTGTAAGTAACATGTGTGGTACCTGTAGCCACAGCCGTAAGCATTCCGGTGGTCGTATTAATAGTTGCTATAGCGCTACTGGCAGTACCCCATGTACCACTTGTCGTAAGGGAATTTAACATAGTCGACGTACCTACACATGGGTCAAGAAAACCTGTTATAGCTGCAGGTAGCGGATTGGCTGTCACGGTAATTGTTGCTGTGGCCGATGTACATGATGCCTGTGTTGCGGATACTGTATAAGTATTTTCTCCTGTTGCTGCAGGAGTGAAAACCGGCGATGCACATCCGGTACATGACAGGTCTGACGATGAAGTCCATGCAAACGTAGGCGCGGCCATTTCCACACTTACCCTGATATTATCCAAAGCCCATATATAGTTACCACTGTATGACCAGCGCAGGCGAACATCGGGCTGCCCCAATGCACCGGCAGGCAGCAGCACATTATATTGAGGTGTTGCCTGGTCCCATGTACCATCCCCTACCGTCGTATTCAGCAGTACCGTAGATGGTGAAACCGCAGTCCATGTACTGCTGCCATTTACTGAATATTCCACATTAACTGCAGCATCGGGAGTTGCTGATAACAGGAACTGATTAAACGTCAGTCTTACAACAGGAAACCCTACCGTTGAGAAAGAAGGAGATGTAAGTGTACTGGTCACGGTTGCGGAAAAGCCATTTGCCAGTACAAAATCAGACCCATCACCTACTGTACCTGCCGCACCTGGTGAGCTTGTTACCTGAAAACCATTGGCCGGAGCCCCGGCAGTAGTGTTTGTTGCCCAGCTACCCAGACCCGAGCTGAAATCCTGCGATAACAGATTCATTTCTGTATTAGTGGGAGTCACCGTAAATGTAGTTCCTGATCCCAGGCAAACCGCAGCATCAGCAGATGGTGCAATCGTCACGCCCGGAGTAGGATATACTACAAGAGGCATAGTATCAGTACAGCCACCACTGGTGGTAAATGTAACCATGGTAGTACCAGCAGAAAGCCCGTTCACTACACCGGATACAATACCAATTCCTGTTACCGAAGGTGCACTTACAGACCACGACCCTGATGGCCCGGTGCTGGTAAGTGTAGTGCTGGTGCCGGAACAGATAGATGAAGCTCCCGATATAGCTCCCGGTAAGGGGTTGATGGTTACAGAAACGCTACCCTGTGGCCCCCAGCACCCGGCAGAGGTACGCGCCCTGAAATAGTATGTGCCGGAAGAGGTAATAACCTGCGACGATGATGCAGTACCAGTAGAGGTACCATTACTCGTAGTACCCTGAAAATAAATAGTACCACCACTACCTCCTGATGCAGTGATAGTAGTGCTGCCACAAAATGTTCCACCTCCTGTAACAGATACGCTACCCGGGAGTGAATTTATGGTTACACCGGCACTACCCTGACTTCCCCAGCATCCTGCCGATGAACGTGCCCTGAAATAATATGTACCGGAAGAAGAAATAACCTGCGACGATGATGCAGTACCCGTAGAGGTACCATTACTCGTAGTACCCTGATAATAAATAGTACCGCCACTACCTCCTGATGCATTAAGCGTAGTGCTGCCGCATGCAGTGCCACCTCCTGAGACAGATACTGCAGTGGGTGAAGCATTGACGGTTATCGTAAGATTGGGACTATATACAGCACTACCATTTGTACACCAGCTTTGAGATTTGGAGTACCGGACCCGTAATGTATGTACACCCACAGGTATTGTATTTGCCTGTGCCGCGGTTAACGTTACCATTGGGGGAGACACTGACTGTTCATCCCATGAACCGGTGGCACCGGAAATTACATTACTGCCATCATATAGCCATTGCCAGGTGATAATATTGGAAGTTCCGCTACCACTGCAGGATGTCTCATTGGCTTCGTTGGTATAAGACCCTGCCGATCCCTGACAAAAACTGGTGGCACCAGTGGGTGCCGATGAAGGTGCTGTTACCTGCCATCGGGTAGAAGTGCAGTAACCACGTACACTGAACAGCGTTAAAAGGGCAAGAATAAAAAACGCTCTGATAATTGGGGTATTTTTCATAGGACGCCATCCTTTTAAGTACGCACAATAATGTGTTTTTTTTGTTCTCATGCTGACTGTTTTAGAAAATGTGACCAATGATATTTTATTAAACAACAAATTAATTTATAGCATAACTTATTAGACACTGAATTAAAGTTAACTATAGAAGATATTATTATTTTCAATTCACAAATTATTGATTTTCAATAAAATAGAAAATGTTATTTATGAAATAATAAATATTAAAACGTAAGTTATGAAATAAATGTGAAGAAAATGAAAAAAGAATAAAAACGAAAAGTCAAGCCAACAAACGAATTATTCCATATTTTATGTATGAAATAATATAATGTAAGTAATGAAAAGTAAATATTTAACTAAAAGAAAAATAAGTACTACTTTTTATATTCAAACGAATAAACAAGAAGAAGGGAAAATAAAAGGGGACCTATAGTATCAAGAGGCATAATTTGAATACGGGCAAGATTGACTCCTGTAACAATAAAAATTGCACACAAGGCAATGAGGCAGTACCACTTTTTTAAAGGAGCTATCAAAAAGGGAACAATGATATTGGTAGGAAGCGCCCACAGTATGTTGTAGTTATACTTCCATGCAGGGTCGCCGTCGAAAGTAGATGTGTACAGCAATATGCAGCCGATTATTCCTGATAGTATCAGAATTAGGTTACTTAAAACAAAATATAGTGGTCTTAGATTCCGTACATACACAATGGATAACAAAAGCAGCAGAGCTGTTATATTAAATAATATCAGTGGCCAGTTTACCCCATTGTCCCACTGTACTTTATCTTTCTGTATCCATGTCACGTCTCCCCCTACAGGGTTACCATCTATGGATGCGCCTTGCAATGCTTCAAACAGGAAAGGTGGAAAATGAAGGGCTTCCCGCTCATTTATTACTTTATCGGCAGGGCTTCCATATATAAGATTGGTAGCTAGTCCGGTCCAGTATTTACGCTGCCTGCTACACAACGGCCCTACGGTGAGTGCTCTGTAAGTAATGTATTTCCCCTCCGGCAATATTTTACCGGGCACAAAATGCTCACCGAAAAGGTCATAAAAAAGGTCGGCAATGCGGGTTGTACAGTTATCATAAAATGAATCGAATTCATAATATCTCCGCTCGCGCCTGAGATTGTCACGTAAATAATGATAGACCTTTTCTTTCTGCGATGCATTCAGGTTCAGCTCCAGCTCTTCCAGCCCACGCCCTTTGAATGTATATTCTGCCATAAGCTCTTCATAGGTTATGGTATCCAACAGATCAATAACCCTGCCTGTAAACACCTGCTTCCATATACTATTACCCTCACTTACCTCAAAAAAGCCGTAGTTATATATTTTATCTCTTTCTGCCCCCTCTGCCGTACTATCTACTATACGAATACAGGAGTGCCCGAATGTTTCCCATGTTTCCATTCCTGGATAGCACATCACATATGAGATACGCATATGTTCAAATTTTTCTGTGCCTGTAGGCAAAACCGGCTGTGCTACAGCAAAATGCACACAGAAAAGCGACAAAAACAAAACAAATGTTACTAAATACCTCATAAAAGCGATATCCGAAGATACATCTATTGACGGGCAATACACCCTTAATGCGAGTATTGCATCAGCACCCTATCAACTATATGAAGGAAAAAGACAGGAAAACCAGCTACCTTTGCGCCTTATTTTTGTGGTCCTGAATTGTTTAGGCAGCACCTCACTACAACAATAAACAGCATATAATAATGTCCAGATATAAAGAATCAAGAGGGCTTAACATGCCCGCTATAGAGCAGGAGATACTTGCTGCATGGAAAGCAGAGAATAGTTTTGAAAAAAGCATAGGACAAAGAGAGGGAGCTGAGCCATTTGTATTTTATGAAGGGCCTCCCAGTGCCAATGGCATGCCGGGTATTCATCATGTAATATCCCGTACACTGAAAGATCTGGTGTGCCGGTTCAAAACCATGCAGGGATATCAGGTACAGCGTAAAGCCGGATGGGATACTCATGGACTACCGGTAGAGCTGGGAGTAGAAAAAGAACTGGGAATAACCAAAGAAGACATCGGTACCAAAATAAGCGTAGATGACTATAACCGTAAATGCCGGGAAGTAGTAATGCGCTACAAAGACAAGTGGGAAGAAATAACAGAAAAAATGGGCTACTGGGTGGACATGCAGCACCCTTATGTAACCTTTGATAATGAATATATAGAAACACTGTGGTGGGCACTGAAACAACTGTTTGATAAGGGACTTCTGTATAAAAGCGTAAGCATACAGCCCTTCTCCCCTGCTGCAGGCACCGGCCTCAGCAGTCATGAGCTCAATCAGCCAGGCACCTACAAAGATGTAAAAGACACAACGGTTGTAGCCATGTTCAGCCTATCTGACGCAGGCTCTATACAGCAGGAGGTGCATCCATTACAACTGGCACTGACAGAAACTGTAAAAAATGCTTGGGCACCATATCTGACAGCTGAAATGTCAGCACAATCAGCTCATACCGTTTCTTTTATAGCATGGACCACCACCCCATGGACACTCCCCAGTAACTGCGGCCTTACGGTAGGTGCTAACATTGACTATGTACTGGTGCAGACATTTAACCCGTACACACATGAGCCATGCAATGTAATACTAGCCAAGGCACTGATGTACAAGCACTTTAAGGCTGAGACCGAAAACTCAGACATGTCCTTGTATAACAAAGATGGCAAAGTGATACCATGGAAAATAATAGGTGAATATAAAGGCAGTGACCTTGAAGGACTGCGCTACGACCAGCTGCTGCCATTTGAGGGAAATACCCGCGAAATAGCAGGTGGAGATCCGTGGCGAGTTATAACGGGCGACTTTGTTACTACTGAAGATGGTACCGGTATCGTACATACAGCCCCGGCATTTGGTGCAGATGACTACCGTGTAGGGAGGAAAAACGATATAGGAATACTGGTGATGGTGGACAGAGAAGGTAAGTTTACAGACTATACCGGAGAGTTCAGCGGACGCTATGTAAAAAACTATAAAAATGATCCTGACTACAAAGATGTAGATGTAGATATAGCGGTAAAACTAAAGCTGAGCGGCCATGCATTTAAAGTAGAGAAGTACGAACATACCTATCCCCACTGCTGGCGTACCGACAAACCTGTTATCTATTACCCACTGGATGCATGGTTCATACGCACTACAGCAATGAAAGACCGCATGGTGGAGCTGAACAAAACCATCAACTGGAAACCGAAAGCCACCGGAGAAGGTCGTTTTGGCAACTGGCTTGAAAACATGGTAGACTGGAACCTGAGCAGAAGCCGTTTCTGGGGCACACCATTACCGGTATGGGTCACAGAAGACAGAAATGAATTCAAATGCATAGGCAGTATTGCCGAGCTGAAAGCTGAAGTGGCAAAAGCCAATGATAAACTGAATACCAATCAGTTTATAACAGACGAAAATCTGGACCTGCATAAGCCATTCGTTGACCAGATAATACTGGTATCTGATAGCGGGCAGCCCATGAAGCGTGAGCCTGACCTGGTAGATGTATGGTTTGACAGCGGCGCTATGCCATATGCACAGCTTCACTACCCTTTTGAGAATAACCCACTCAAAGAACTGAAGAACAACTTCCCCGCCGACTTTATAGCCGAAGGAGTAGACCAGACACGCGGATGGTTTTATACACTGCATGCATTAGCAGTAATGCTCTTTGACAGCGTAGCATACAAGACAGTGGTAAGTAATGGACTGGTACTGGATAAGAATGGCAATAAAATGAGTAAACGACTGGGTAATGTCGTGGACCCATTCACTACCATCAATGAGTACAGCGCCGATGCCACACGCTGGTATCTCATTACCAATGCCTCGCCATGGGATAGCCTGAAGTTTGACATGGAAGGCATCAAAGAGGTTCAGCGAAAGTTTTTCGGTACACTGTTTAATACCTATCAGTTCTTTGCCCTGTATGCCAATGTTGATGGCTTTACATTCAGCGAAAAGTATATACCTGCCGGTGAAAGACCTGAAATTGACCGATGGATACTATCCTCTCTGCATAGTCTTATAAAAGATGTAACCAACTACCTCAATGACTATGAGCCAACACTGGCAGGGCGGGCAATAGAAAACTTTGTAGATGAGCAGCTGAGTAACTGGTATGTGCGCCTGTGCCGCCGTCGTTTCTGGAAAGGAGAGTATGAGCATGACAAGATATGCGCCTACCAGACACTGTATGAATGTCTGGAAACACTGGCACAGCTTATAGCACCTGTTGCTCCTTTCTTTGCCGACTGGCTGTACAGTAACCTGAATAGTGTGTCAGGCAGGTTATCCGCTGAAAGTGTACACCTTTCAGACTTCCCTGTAAGCAATAGCGAGCTGATAGACAACATGCTGGAAGAGCGTATGGAACTGGCTCAGAATACCTCCTCACTGGTACTTTCACTGCGTAAAAAAGTAAATATAAAAGTACGCCAGCCACTAAGCAGGATACTGATACCTGTGCTGAACAGCTCCATGAAGGAGCAACTTTCAAAAGTTGAAGAGCTCATTAAGAGTGAAGTAAATATCAAGTCTATAGAATATATAACAGAAACAGAAGGACTGATAAAGAAGAAAATCAAACCCAACTTTAAAGCGTTAGGAACACGCATGGGTGCCCTGATGAAGGCCACTGCTGCAGCAATAAGCGCTATGAGCCAGGCAGAGATAGCACAGCTGGAAAGAGATAAGAGCTACGAACTGGCTGTGAATGGTGAAACAGTAACCATAGGACCCGGCGATGTGGACATTATAGCAGAAGACATCCCAGGATGGTCTGTAGCTAATAAAGATATGCTTACCGTAGCCCTTGATATTGCTATCACCCCGGAGCTACTGGAGGAAGGCATAGCGCGTGAACTTGTGAACAGGGTGCAGAAGGAAAGAAAGGACAACGGACTGGACGTAACAGACCGCATAAATCTGACAATAGAGGACCACGAAATGATAAAAAGTGCCATAATTAATTTTAGTAATTATATTTGCGCGGAAATTTTGGCAGACAGGATAGAATTTGCACCGATAGCAGAGGGAGGAAAACCAATAGAGATTAATGAGGTAACAATACAAATACTCATATCAAAAACGCCTTAAAGGTATGGCTATCAGTAAAAAAGTAGCAGCAAAAGCTGTAAAAAGCGTAAAAGCATCTGACGCAGGAAAGAAAAAAACGGCACCGGCCAAAAAAGTAGCAACCCCTAAACCAGCAGCTAAGAAAGCTGCTCCCAAGCCTGCTACAAAAGCTGCACCGAAGGCTCCCGCTCCTAAAAAAACAGTGAAAAAAGCTGCTGCAAAAGCTAGCCCAACCCCAAAGACGACCGTTGCACCTAAAGCACTGGTAAAAAAATCTATAGCAAAAACAAACAATCAAAAGACTGTGACGAAAAAGAATACTAAACCGGCACCAACGGCCACGGCAAAAACGACAGCGACTAAGAAAGCGGCACCGGTAAAAAAAGCAGCTCCTGCAGCACCGGTAAAAAAAGCTACTGCTAAAAAAGCAGCTCCTGCGCCTAAAGAAGCACCTAAAAAACAGGCTGCTGCAAAAGCTACTGCTAAAACAACCAAAAAAGAAGCTCCTGTAAAAGCAACTCCGGCACCTAAAACGGCGGCAAAAGGAAAAGCGGCTGAAGCAGCTAAGGCAAGTGCAGCTAAAGCAGCTGCTGCTAAAAACCTCCCGGTACTGAAAAGCGCACCAGCTCAGCCCAAGCCTACAGCAACGCCGGCAGCAAGACCACTGGAGAAAAAGCCTCAGGTGATTATTGCTCACCGTAAACTGGAGAACAAATCGAAGAAGGCAAAAACAGTAAATACAGAACCACCTGCATCATACCATACAGAAGCATACCGCTCTATACTTGATGAGCCTGTACAGGAAGTACCAGCAACGGTGTACCGCTACAGCGATGATGAACTGAACGAGTTTAAACAGCTGATACAGTCAAGACTGGATGCTGCACGTAAAGAACTGCATTACCTGCAGGGGCTTATCACTCATAAGGATGAAGCAGGCACTGAAGATACTGAAAACCGCTTCATGAATATGGAAGACGGCAGCGGCGCTATGGAGCGTGAGCAACTGGCACAGCTGGCCAGCCGGCAGATACAGTTTATGAACCACCTGGAAAAGGCGCTTGTACGCATTGAGAACAAGACCTATGGTGTGTGCCGTGTAACCGGTAAGCTCATAGACAAAGCGCGCCTGCGTGCTGTGCCTCATGCTACACTGAGCATAGAAGCAAAAAATATGATGACAAGGTAGGTCTCAGAAGAGACCCGGACCATAAGAGGGAATAAAGGCTGTCAGGTAATAACTGACAGCCTTTATTTGTATATGCTTATGTCGTGATTTGCTTGCTTAGCGGCGACCGGGGAACATACCGGGCATCATTCCCCCACCCTTCATTTTATTCATCATACCCATCATCTGCTTCATCTGCTCAAACTGCTTCATAAAGGCATTAACTTCATTTACATCCTTACCCGCACCTTTGGCTATACGCTTACGGCGGCTACCATCTATTACATCAGGGTTGGCACGCTCATAAGGGGTCATAGAGTTAATCATGGCCTCTATACCTTTGAATGCATCGTCTGAAATGTCAATATCCTTGATGGCCTTACCTACACCTGGTATCATAGCCAGGAGGTCCTTCACATTACCCATCTTCTTTATCTGGTTGAGCTGCTCTTTGAAGTCATCAAAGTCAAATTTGTTTGCTTTGATTTTCTTCTCCAGTTTTTTAGCCTGCACCTCATCGAACTGAGCCTGGGCACGCTCTACAAGGGTAGTTATATCACCCATGCCGAGGATACGCTGTGCCATACGCTCAGGATAGAAAACGTCGAGCGCTTCCATCTTTTCGCCCATACTTACAAACTTGATAGGCTTCTCTACCGTATAGCTGATGGTAAGTGCCGCACCACCACGGGTATCACCATCCAGTTTAGTAAGTACAACACCGGTAAAGTCCAGACGGTCGTTAAATGCCTTGGCTGTATTTACTGCATCCTGCCCTGTCATGGAGTCAACAACGAACAGTATTTCGTCGGGGTTAACTGCAGAGCGGATATTGGCCACCTCGGTCATCATGGCCTCGTCTATGGCCAGACGGCCGGCAGTATCTATTATCACTACTCCATTGCCCTGCTCTTTGGCCAGTTTTATAGCATTCTGAGCAATAGCTACGGCATCGCGGTTATCCGGCTCTATATGTACAGGAACATTTATCTGCTCTGCCAGTACACGAAGCTGCTCCATGGCCGCCGGGCGATAAATATCTGCAGCTACCAGCAGCGGATTACGACCTTTCTTAGTTTTCAGGAAGTTTGCCAGCTTTCCTGAAAAGGTAGTTTTACCAGAACCCTGCAGGCCGGCTATGAGTATAACAGTAGGTTTGGAAGATAGCGATAATTCTACCTCTTTGCCCCCCATCAGAGCGGCAAGCTCATCCTTAACAATCTTCACCATCAGCTGACCGGGGCTGACAGATGTAATAACTTTCTCCCCTATTGCTTTTTCCTTTACCCGGTCAGTAAACTCTTTCGCTATCTTATAGTTTACATCCGCATCCACAAGGGCGCGACGAATCTCCTTTACCGTAGAGGCAATATTTATCTCGTTGATACGGCCTTCGCCTTTCAGTTGTTTAAAGGCCGACTCGAGCCGGTCACTAAGGTTTTCAAACATGCTACCTGAGAATTAGATTTTGTACAATAATACAGCCTGGAAATATGGCTGCAACCTGTATAAACAGGGATGCGAAGTTAAAACGAAAATACGATAATGAGATGCCGGTTATTGGACGAATTAAAGTAGTTATGCCGGTTGATAAGCAAAAGCAATCTGCGCAGTGAGCAGTTTATTTTTTGCGTAGTACCAAACGCCAAATCAAACAAACACAAACAAATGATAATCAACAAATAAAGAGAAAAACAAACGCACAGTAAGCAAGCAAAAGTTCACAAAAAGTTACCGAAAATTACTCGCGTGGTTTTATTAATATATTGCTGTGGTGCATTAAGAAATGATAGCGGAACGTACGTATTATAAGATTCATAGGGCCGAAGGGTTAAAATGTATAGCAAAGGTCGTATAAAATATGATGCTACAGGAAAAAAACCTGCCTTCATCTCATCAAACAATCTTATAACATAGCGCTATAAGACGGGCGTAGTAAAATAGTTCTGATACTCAATAACCATAAAACCGATTGTGAAATGACATTTTGTGTGTGTAAAATATAGAAATCGGAAATTATGTCATTAAATTTTTATCAAAAATGCCATTTTGTCACTAAAAATGTATTGGCAGGGCATTTGTACATACACAAGCAAACACGAAAACAAAAAAAACTAAGAGCTATGTACACAAAAAGAAATTTCGGCATGATGCCCCGCACAGTGAATGGTCTTATGGAAGACATCTTTTTCAACGGTCTGAACCGTATGAGTGAAGAACCCGGTTATGCACAGGTACCCGTGAACATTAAAGAAACTACAGATGCATTTGAAGTGCATGCGATAGCCCCCGGCCTGAAGAAAGAAGACTTCCGTATCAATGTGGATAAGAACAACCTTACGGTATCTTTTGACCACAAAGAAGAGCAGAAAGAAACTGCGGAAGACGGCAAATGGCTGAGAAGTGAGTACAAAATGAGGTCTTTCAAAAGGAGCTTCACGCTCAATGAGAAAATAGATACCTCAAAAATATCTGCAAAGTATGCCGATGGTGTACTGGTGGTGAACCTTCCTAAAAAAGAAGTGAGCGAACCAGCAACAATGGAGATATCAGTGAACTAATAAGGTAGAATGATTCATATAGTGTGAATTAGGTGTGTGATGATTGAAAGGCGGCATTTCCATGTCGCCTTTTCTGTTTTAATGCTATTCCTGTTATCTGTTTCTGCGTCAAACTATAGTATCAGTCCAGCCGCATACTACGGCAGTATATGGTACCGTTAAATAAAGGAGAAAAATATAAAGTAACTTAGCTGTGTATATCCCGCAAAGGTGACATTTCAGATAAAGACATACCGGGAGCCGCTTTCTGAGGATGAGGTGAGTTTTCTGACAGTAAAAGAAGCTCAGCAGCGTACACAATACTATAATGTGTATAAGTTACTGATGGTGCTGGCCTTTGTAGTGCCTTTTATTACCTCGTGGTACCGGGCCTATGAGGGCGCACCCAATGCATTTTCCTATCTGCGTTTTTTTGTTACTGCCGCCATACTGCTGAGTATGGTTACTGCGGCCACATATGGCAGCTACAGATACTATCATAAAGGGCTGATAATGGACCTTAATGAGAAAACAAAAACCACAGAAACCAACCGCATCACCAAAAAGATATACATACCTACAAAAAACAGCTTTCACTTCTATACAGACTCACAGACAACCCTGAGCATAGAGGTATCGGAAGAGTACTACCAGTTTATGAAGGTGGGCGATGAGGTGAGCCTGCAATATACCACGCACTCAAGGCTGTATCTGGGGTATTTCTGATGATGGGCGGCTCTGATATTCCTGCAAAAGCCTGTAGTAAAATGATACCCACCATATCCTGATGCCATACCTCAATATCGGGCATGATTTTTTGTAGCTGCAGAGGGTAGTTATAACAATAGTTTGTGCTTTGCCGTTACTATCTTTGCAAACCAAAAACTATAGTATTATGCCGGGAACTGAACTGTTCGGTAACGAAGAACGCAAAGAAATAAATGATGTGCTGGAAACCGGCATATTATTCCGCTATAACCACGACCAACAGCGCAATAGTATATGGAAGGCGCGCGACTTTGAAGCTGAGGTGCGTAAGATAACCCATGCAAAGTATGCACACGCTATGAGCAGCGGCTCTACAGCTATTGCTACTGCACTGGCAGCATCAGGTATAGGTACAGGTGATGAGGTAATTGTACCACCATTTACCTATATAGCTACTGTAGAGGCGGTATTCTTTGTAGGTGCCAAACCGGTATTTGCAGAAATAGATGAAACCCTGTGTCTGAGTGCAGAGGGTATCAGAAAAGCGATTACCCCCAATACCAAAGGGGTGTGCCTGGTGCACATGTGTGGCGGCATGGCTGATATGGATGCCATAATGGAGGTAGTAAACGAGCACAACCTGGTACTGGTGGAGGATGCAGGACAGGCATTCGGAGCATCTTACAAAGGCACTTATACAGGTCTGTTTGGTAAGGCGGGCAGTTACTCGTTCGACTTTTTCAAGATTGCAACTGCCGGAGAAGGTGGTGTACTGGTAACGAATGATGAAGCGGTATATAAACTGGCCGACTCATACTCTGACCATGGTCATGACCATATAGGCAGCAACCGCGGTATGGAGCAGCACCCCATACTGGGCTTTAACTACCGCATAAGTGAACTGCATGCTGCAGTAGGCGTAGCACAGACCCGCCGTGTGCCACAGATAGTGGCTGATAACAGAAAAAACAAGCAACTGCTTACTTCAATATTATCGCAGACAGAAGGTATATCCTTTGCCCGCCTGGCAGACCCGGATGGAGACTCTGCTACATTCCTGAACATACTACTGCCTGACACAGAAACTGCAGGACGTGTGGTAGCAGAAATGAATGCAGCCGGAGTAGGAGGATTTAACTACTGGTATGTGAATATGTATCACTTCATCAATCAGTGGGACCATATAAAGGAAATGCGCACTGCATCAAAACTGCCTGCACAGGTACTGGGACTACCACAGGACTATGCAAACATAGCGCTGCCAAAAAGCCAGGAGGTAATAGGCAGACTGATATCGTTTGGCGTACGCTGCACATGGACAGAGGATGAGGTAAGAGCGCTTGCTGAGAAAATATCGGCATGTGTGCGTAAAGCGATGGCAACAGCTACCGTAGCCTGATAATATTCCTGCTCACTGAGATAGATTGTAACACAATGCACAAGAATTTCAAGAATATAGACAAAGTGGTCTTTGGCAGGGGGAGTTTCTCCATGCTGGAAAGTATCCTGGAAGGAAAGCGTAACGAGAACGATAATTTCTTCCTGTATGTAGTGGATAACTTTTTCAAAGGCAAGGAGCTGGAAAGCCGCCTGCCGGCTAAGGCCAAAGACGTGGTACGCTTTATAGATGTGGACCCTCATGAGCCTACCACCGACCAGATAGACAACCTGAGAGACGAAGTACTACAGCACCACGGGCTACCGGCCGGTGTGATAGGCATAGGTGGCGGCAGCATTATGGATATAGCCAAGGCAGTATCACTAATGTTTACCAATGAGGGCTCTTCTACCCTTTACCAGGGACTGAACCTGATAAAAAAGCCGGGCATATATCACCTGGGCATTCCTACTATATCAGGCACGGGTGCAGAAGTATCTATGACGGCAGTACTGACCGGACCAGAAAAGAAACTGGGACTGAAGTGCGACTGGACCGTGTTTAATCAGGTGATACTGGATGCCGAACTTACCGCTACCGTACCTACAGATAAATGGCTGTACACAGGTATGGATACTTATATCCACTGTATAGAGTCGGAAAACGGCACCCTGAACAATGCCTACAGCCATGCCTATGCCGAGCAGGCACTGAAACTGTGCCGCGAAATATACCTGGGTGACAATGCCGGACAGAATGCAGAAAATGACGATAAGCTGATGGTAGCCAGTATGATGGGTGGCCTGAGTCTTACCTACTCTGAAGTAGGTGTATGCCACGCCCTGTCTTATGGCCTGTCTAAAATACTGGGAGAAAAACATTGCTATGCCAACTGCCTGGCATTCCAGCATCTGGAGGACTACTACGGTGAGGGAGTGCGTGAGCTGAAGCAGATGCTGACCCGCCATAATGTGACACTGCCAACAGGACTGGCCGCAGGCTGGACTGATGAGCAGATAACCGCAATGGCACATGTGGCGTATAACCTGCCCCACATGTGGAACCATGCCATAGGCCCTGACTGGAAGGAGAAGATAACAATAGAAACAATAGAGGAGCTATACAGGAGAATGTAAGTACGTGCTGTGTATGCGCCTGCATGTGTAAACCTAACCACAAAGGCCACAAAGGAATCACTGCATATACATAATATTACGAAAGGGTGTTGCCTAGGTAATTAATAAGCGATTATCAAATTGTAAATGACCTCTCGTAAAATGAGCTTTGTGCCCGATTGTATAAATTAACTTTGTGACTCCTTGTGAAAATATTTCTTTGTGACCCTTGTGTTTAAATAAAATAAAATGAGCGTAAAAAAGATAAAAGTTGGCAATATAAACTGCGGCGATGATCAGTTATTTCTGATATCAGGGCCTTGTGTGATAGAGGATGAGGTGGTAATGATGAAGACGGCCGAAAAGCTGAAAGAAGTAAGTGAAAGGATGAATATCCCTGTCATTTACAAGTCTTCCTTCCTGAAAGATAACCGCAGCAATCTGAGCTATTATGACGGGCCGGGCCTTGCAAAGGGTGTGGCTATGCTGGCTAAAGTAAAGGAGCAGTTTGGCTTTCCTATACTTACAGATATTCACTACCCCGACCAGGCAGCTGCTGCCGGCGAGGTGTGCGATGTGCTGCAGATACCGGCATACCTGTGTATGCAATCGGGCCTGCTGACAGCCGCAGCAAAGACAGGAAGGGTTATTAATATAAAACACGGTCAGTTTCTGGCGCCGGACAACATGAAGCACCCGGTGGGCAAATGTGTAGATGCCGGTAATGACCAGATAATACTTACAGAGCGTGGCTATACTATGGGGTATAATGACCTGATAGTAGACCCCAGAGCATTCTACCATATGGCAGCGCTGGGCTATCCGGTAGTATTTGACATTACCCACTCTATACGCAAGTATGGCATACCGAGCGCTGATGCAAAAGGTGGCGCCAGAGAGTTTCTGCCGGTACTGAGCCGTGCGGGTGTAGCTGCCGGTGTGGATGGCGTATTTATAGAAACGCATCCTGAGCCGGAGAAAGCACTGTGCGATGCAGCGAGCCAGCTGTGCGTATATGACCTGGAAGAGTTCCTGAAGCCCCTGCTGGAGCTGCACGCTATAGAAGTAAAATACAGGGCAAACTAAAATGCAGTATCTTTCGCCGATAAACAGAAAAACACAACACAGTATATAAAATGGAACTGTATCTTGACTCAGCCAACCTCAAAGAGATAGAAGAAGGCTTTAAACTCGGATTCCTGACAGGACTCACTACTACCCCCACCTTTATGCAGCGTGAGGGCATTACCGATATAGATGGCACAATAGTAAAGCTGTCTAAAATAGTACCTGTACTACAGATAGAAGCACTGGGCAACACTGCCGAAGACGTGGTGGCTGAAGCCGTGCGCCAGCTGGAACTGGGACTGGACCCGAAAAAAACCGTTTTTAAAATACCGGTATCGCTGGAAGGGCTGCGTGCCTGCCGCATGCTGCGCGACAAAGGACTACTGGTAAATGTGCATCTGGTATACACCCTGCAGCAGGCATATATGGCTATGCAGGCGGGCGCTACCTATGTATGTCCGCTGGTGGGCCGCCTGCAGGATCAGGGTCATGATGCAGTGGCACTGGTAGAACAGTGTGTAAAAGCTGTGGAGCGCTATAAGTATGATACAAAAATCATGTTCAGCTCGGTGCGTAACTCAGAGCACATACGCAACGCCCTCACTGCCGGAGCGCATACAATAACCGTACCGCTGAAAATACTGAAGTCCCTTACTGAAAATAACTTCACTGCACTGGGTACTGAGCAGTTCCTCACTGATACCCGCCTGATGACCGTACGCGTAAAAGACGCTATGAACAACATCAACCCGCTGGTGCATGAGGGTACTAACATTAAAGATGCTATTGTAAAAATGACAGAATACGGCTTTGGCTGTGTGACTGTAGTAAATGATGGCGGTGATGCTGTAGGTGTATTCACAGACAGTGACCTGCGCAGACTGCTGCAGAAAGACGGAGAGCATATACTGGATAAGAAAATAGGCGGACTGGAGTTCAAAACACCTATCAGCATTGATGTAAATGCACTGCTGAATGATGCGGCTGTACTGTTTAAGAAAACCAGTGTGGATACACTGATGGCTACTGAAAACAATAAGCCGGTAGGTATGCTGGATATCCAGGACCTGAAAGGATACTAATACAGCAGCGCAGACAAACGACACATGAATACAGAGGAGACAGCAATAATATCCGGTGTATTCAGCGGCACATTTGTCACTGATGCACACACGATAGCCGGTACACTGCCGGCTATCGGTGCGTATATATTTGACTGGGACGGAGTATTTAACAATGGCTCCAAGGGGGCTGATGGCTCCAGCCCATTCAACGAAGTGGACTCCATGGGCATTAATATGCTGCGGTATAACCACTATATGCGCCACGGCAGTAATCCTATAGCAGGTATTATAACAGGAGAAAAAAACCCGGTGGCATTCACCTTTGCACAGCGGGAGCACCTGCATGGGGTGTACTACGGCATCAAAAACAAAATAGATGCACTGATGCACCTTTGCGAGGCTCATGACATACAGCCCTCGGAAGTAGCCTATTTTTTTGATGATATAACAGACCTTCAGGTAGCCTCTATGTGTGGGCTGCGGATAATGATAGGCCGGGCGGGTACTCCTATGCTGCATAAGCTGGCACAGGAGCGCAGGCTGGCAGACTATATCACTGCCAATGATGGTGGCAGCAATGCCATAAGAGAGGCCACAGAGCTGCTGAAAGCACTGAGTGGGCGCTATGAGGACACCATCATGCAGCGGGCAGAATATACAGAACACTACCGCGACTACCTGAACAGCCGGAATATACCGCGACCAGCCTTCTACACAACCATAGACGGTAAAATAACAGAACATAATCCCAGATGATAGCAGGCATCATACCCGCACGATATGCGTCTACCCGGTTTCCCGGTAAGCCGCTGGCTGAAATAAACGGCAAAAGCATGATACAGCGCGTGTATGAACGTGCCATGCAGAGCCCCGCACTGGCTACTGTAGCTGTGGCTACTGATGATGAGCGGATAGCGGCACATGTGCGCAGCTTTGGCGGTAACGTGGTAATGACAGCCGCACACCACCCCAGCGGGACAGACAGATGCTATGAGGCGGTAACACAGCTGGACGGAAATTATACCTATGTCATCAATATACAGGGCGATGAGCCGTTCATAGACCCGGAGCAGATAAACGAGCTGGCAGCCGTGCTGCATGACGGCACTACCGAAATAGCCACACAGATGATAGCTGTGACCAGCTATGAGGAGCTGGCCGATATGGGTGAGGTAAAGATTACACTCAATACACAGAGTGAGGCGCTATACTTCAGCCGTATGACCATTCCCTACATAAAGGGTGTGGATGAAAAAGAATGGCACCTGCACCATACATATTACCGCCATGTGGGCATGTATGCGTACAGAACTGACATACTACGAGCGCTCACACAGCTACCTGTATCGGCACTGGAAAAAGCAGAGTCGCTGGAGCAGCTACGCTGGCTGGAAAACGGATACCGGATAAAATGCGTACCCACAAAATATGAAAGCCATTGTGTGGATACTCCTGAAGACCTGGAGCGGCTGGCTAAAAAGTTTGCCTGATGTCAGCCGGGCTTTACTGCCTGAATCTGGAAAGCATCACTAAAGTGACCATTCATAGTGCGCACAGGTACTACAGACTCATTTACGATAGTAAACTGCGTCAGTAAGTGCGCTATCCACTGGGGTGTATGATGCCTGAAGGTAGCACCCTCCGGCAATGTAAAAACACCATAGTTCTCCATATTGCCATCCAGAGCTTTGTAATCGCCTACTTCTGTTCTGTCTTTCTGCAGGTAATAGTCACTGATATAAAGCATGCCTCTGGAGCGCAGTTTACTGTGGAGTACAGAAATAACTTTTTCCTGTTCAGCATTGGAGGGAATACAGGTAAGCACAGCAAAGAGAAGAAAACAATCAACAGAATTATCAGCAACGGGAAGCGCAGTAATATCTGACACCGCAGTAACACCTGCTATACCGCTCTGATGAGCACGTGCTACCAGCCCTGCTGAAGTATCAAATCCTGAGACATCAGTAAACCCGCTATCCTGCAACTCCTTTACTACCCTACCATAACCACAGCCATAATCAACAATGCGGGAATGCGGTTGTAAATGGCGCTGCAGCATAGTTATATCTACCGGATGCGTAAATGTCTTTTGCGTAGCAACCCTGTTCCAATATTCCTGCTGTTGTGAAGAGTGCATATAATTTATCAGTAAAATTAATTATCACCGTCAATACCCAGCCTGTTAACAAAGAAAATATATCAAGAAAACAGATATATAGGCCAAAAATGGTTGGTAAAATCTGCTGTAATCCTTTACTGCATTGATTTTGGAAGAAGTTTATTGAAATTAGTTTCAATAAACTTCTTTGCTTTATGGTTACTTCAAAAAAAAGC
>JAUIBA010000012.1 GCA_030427635.1 Bacteroidia bacterium | reverse complement strand
CCTATGCCACCATTACCGTCAATGAAACACCGGCTGCCATAACCGGCAACCCACACATATGCCTCGGCATGACAAATGCTATGGCTACCACCAGCACGGGCGGCGGCTGGAGCAGCAGTGTTCCCGGCATAGTAAATGTATCCTACCTCGGTGCCGCTTTCGGCAGCACTCCCGGCTCCGCAGTAGTATCCTACACCTTTGCAAGCGGCTGTGCAGCTACACTTCCCGTAACAGTGCATAACATGCCTGCCACTTATACAGTAACCGGTGGCGGCACTTATTGTGAGGGTGGAACAGGGGTAACCATTGGCGTGAGTAACTCACAGTCAGGTACCAACTACACACTTTATGGTCCCGCATCTGCTACAACTACCGTTGCCGGCACCGGCAGCGCCCTGAACTTTGGCCTGCAGACAACTACAGGGGTCTATACCGTACAGGCGGTAGGTGCAGTATCATCCTGTATCCGGGACATGTCCGGCAGTGCGGCTATAGCAATCCAGCCTACTGTAGCTCCTGCTGTAGCAGTTGATGCTTCTGTCACCACTACTACATGCTCCGGCATACCGGTTACCTTCACTCCGGTTGCTGTTAATGGCGGTACCGCTCCGGTCTATACATGGTTTGTAAACAGTGCTCAGGTAGCTACAGGTAACATATACGGATATACCCCTGCTGACGGAGATGTGGTAACCGTTCGCATGATCAGCAATGCGGTGTGCCGCTCGGCCGACACTGTATATGGCAGCACGACCCGCTCTGTACTGCCATCACTTCATCCCGCAGTTGCTGTAGTCAGCTTCCCCGGCGATACCGTATGTAATGGCACTCCGGTCACCTACTCCGCTTCCATATCCGCAGGTGGCACGGCCCCTCTGTATGCATGGAGCGTCAATGGTGTAATAATGGGCAGCAGCAACAACTACACATACACCCCTACAGACAATGACCGTATTAAATGCATCATTACGAGCAACTATGAATGCCGCACCGCAGACACTGCACATAGCGCTGAAAAGGTAATGGAGGTATTACCCCTGCTGGTACCTGTAGTAACCATATCGGCTGAGCCGGGACTGACCATTACCACAGGTCAGACAATCGTACTGACAGCAAATGTTACCAACGGTGGCCCTATACCGTCCTATCAGTGGTCGGTGAACGGAACTCCGGTAAGCGGCGCTACCAACAGCACCTTCTCCAGCAATACGCTGAGCAATGGCGCTACCGTAAGCTGCGCAGTAACCAGCGGTGGCACCTGTGGTGGCGAGATGACCAACAAAAGTGTAACTGTACAGGTAGTAGCTCCCGGCTTTGTATCTGAAACAACAGGCGTATCCCTGCAGTTATTGCCAAACCCTAATCAGGGCAGCTTCTCCCTGCAGGGAATACCCGCCACTGCCAGCGCCATAACGGTAACGGACATGCTGGGACGCAGAGTATATGAAGCACAGCTCAACGGAAACAACACACAGCAGATACAGATGACAGGCTCTATCGCCGATGGCACTTACCTGCTCACCGTGCAGACTCCGGACAGCAGACATACCATCCGGTTTGTTGTGAAACGATAGTTGTCACAAATCAGATAGCGTATTTAACGAAACAGGTTATCGTAAATTAGTTTTACGATAACCTGTTTTATATTGATTTACTGAAAACAGGCTTACTGCTTTCACCTATTCCCCGGCCATCAGCCAGACGCATATCAAACACAGAGCAGATGTTACGTATGAAATTACGCCCGTGAGAAGTCACAGTAAAAGAACAGCCTGAATGTACTACCAGGTCATCCACAATCAACTGATGCAATAGCTGACCGGACTGCGCTAATATCAATGGTAGATCTTTTGCTGCTACTTCCGTATGGCCTTTACAGCTTATATCCAATATATACCTGCGAAACCGCGCATCTGCCTCAGTAACCATAATACCTTTTACAACAGGCAACGCTCCCTCACCCACAGCATGATAATAGTCATGTAGCTTTTTGGTATTCTGAGCATAGGCCCCGGGTATTCCACTAATAGCCGACACACCTAACCCCAGCAGAAAATCCGTCTGCTGTACAGTGTACCCCATAAAGTTCCGGTGTAGCGTTCCGTCCATAGCCGCATGATACAGGGCGTCTCCTGGCAATGCAAAATGATCCATACCTATATCTGTATAGCCATGAGCCATGAGCAGTTCTCTACCCTTCACATACATAGCCATTTTATCGGCCGAAGACGGCAGGTCTTGTTCATCAAACAGGCGTTGCGCCCTGCTGGTCCATGGCACATGCGCATAACTGTAAAAAGCAATCCTGTCCGGTCTTAAGCTGGCTACTTCGTTAATGGTACGCTCTATACTATCTATTGTTTGCCGGGGCAGCCCATATATCAGGTCATAGTTTACCGATTCATACCCAATCTCGCGGGCTTCATCCGTCGCACGTTGCACATGTGCCAGTGGCTGTATCCTGTTAATGATCCGCTGCACCTCAGCATCATTGTCCTGCACACCATAGCTCACCCGGCGAAAGCCTATATCATAAAGAGCCTGCAGATGCGCTCTTGTTGTATTATTGGGGTGACCTTCAAAGCTGAACTCATGCTCATCCGGCACAATTGCCTTTTCCAGTAGCTGCATCACCAGCTGCTGTAAGCTCTCTGGCGAAAAGAATGTAGGTGTTCCTCCTCCCAGGTGCAGCTCCCGTATTACAGGCGCAGTGCCCATTAAGCTCAGATAGGTATCCCACTCTGCCATTATAGCCCTCGCGTACACCTCCTCTACCGAGTGGTCTGTAGTAATTTTTTTATTACAACCACAGTAAGTACAAAGCGACTCGCAAAATGGCAGATGAATATAAAGACTGATACCAGCCCTGTTACTCTTCTGAAAATCACTGTAAAAAACATCAGCCCACTCATTGGCTGCAAACCCCTCCTTCCAGAATGGCACCGTAGGGTAGCTGGTATAGCGGGGTACAGGCACATTATACTTTTCCAGTAACTGCTGCATACAAATTATCAGTTCTTTGTCCGGATGCAAAGTTATCAGGCCTGGGAAGGGAGGCTACTGATAGCGGTCAGGCAGGAAACTGTTTCCGCACAGCATGAAAAAAGCCGGAAGCAATGTGCTTCCGGCTTTTGTGGTGTGGGAGGGAATTGAACCCCCGACACAAGGATTTTCAGTCCTTTGCTCTACCAACTGAGCTACCACACCTCCCTGTTTTGGGATTGCAAAGATAGAAGCCGTTTCCGAAAATTCAAACAACTATACGTATATTATTTTTCACACCACGACTTCGCCTGTATATGCAGCAACAGGAATACACAATCATGTACGTTGTTGTGCCATAAACCTGTTATTCCGGCACAGCTACGTTCACAATAGCTCATTATCAACAAATTAGTTTTAACGTAGCTTTAACCCCCATATTTTCAGACACTTTGCCAATGAGTTTATTTTTGTGTTTATCCAAAAAATGAAACGCATTAAGCATAATATGTGGCGTTCCGTTCTCGTGTCGCTGTTGCTTATCGGTAGCTACAGCATTAATTATGCCCAGAATGTTGTTTTTACCGCCGTTGCAGAAGCTGAAAAAATTGGCGTACGCGACCAGGTAAGTGTACAATACACGATACGTGATGCTGAAGACCTTCGTACGCATACCAACCCGTCGGATGCAGACTTCGTAATTGTCGGCGGTCCTTACACAGCACACAGCTCCAATACTTCTTTTAATGGCAACCGGATGACAACATCCCAGAGCCTCACCCTCACCTATGTACTGCAGCCACGCAAAGAAGGCACCTTTACCATACCGCCCATAGAAATAAAGGATGGTGCAGGGCATAGCTATCAGTCAAATCCGGTCACCATTCAGGTAGTCCCCGGCTCATTGGCACAGCAACGCCCTCAAGCAAGAGCATATGACCCGTTTGCCGATGATGCCGCTGCTATGCTGCGCCAGATGCAGGCCATGCAGCAGGCACAGATGCAGCAGTTCCAGCAGCGTGCGCGCGCTTACAGGCAGCAGCAGACACAGCAGGGGCAGGCACCTCAGGCCAATCAGCCAACTGAAGATCCCGCTATAAGTGAAGCCGAGCTAAAGAAAAACCTCTTTATAAAAGTTACTGCCGATAAAAACAAAGTGCGTCAGGGCGAGCAGATAACAATAAGCTATAAGTTATACTCCCGTATCCCTATGCAGATGTCCATATCCAAGCTGCCCACCCTTAACGGTTTCTGGACACAGGACTTTGATATCCCCCGTCAGGCAAAGCCAACCGAGGAAGTAATTGACGGAAAAAAGTATCAGGTATTCTTACTGAAAAAGTCAGCGCTATTCCCTACACAAACCGGCACGCTGGAGCTGGACCCTGCCGAAGCAGACGGTGCGGCAAGAATCGTACGGCAGGTACGCCGCCGTATGTCCGACCTGTTCGACCCCTTTGGCGCAGGTACACTCATGATGAGTGACCCATACTTTAACAACACATACTACAATTCAGTTGAGTATCAGGACGTGCCGGCTCACCTGCAGAGCGCACCACTGAAAATAAATGTCAGCCCCTTACCAGAAAAAGGACAGCCAGATGACTTTGGCGGTGCGGTAGGTAACTTCTCCGTTAGCAGTAAAATTGATAAGCACAATATATCTACCGATGATGTTGCCACCTTTACCCTTACCATTTCCGGCAGTGGCAATCTGAAGTTGATAGACCCTCCGGCACTGAAACTACCCAATGGACTCAATACTTTTGACCCCGTGGTAATAGATACAATCACAGGGAGAAGTACTACCATTACCGGCTCTAAAATCATCACATACGTCATCACGCCACACACCCCCGGCGACTATGAAGTACCGTCAATACCTTTTTCTTATTTCGACCCGCAAAGTGGTGAGTACGTAACAGTAAATACACAGCCTGTTAAACTGCATGTTACACCCGGAAAAAACTACATGACCCGCAAGCCAGACAATACGGCTACCAGTTATAAAGACATTCATGAGATTATTAAGCAGGCACCACCTACACTATCCTACGGAGAAACGCCATTGCTGCATACCGCAGGATACTGGTCTATGTACGCCCTGCCCATTATAGCTTTGGCAGGTTATGTATTCTGGCGCAGACGCGATGAAGAGCTCTCACGGGACACAGTACTGCTACGTCGCAGGCGTGCCAACAAAATTGCACTGCAACGCCTGGCTACAGCCCGCACATACCTCCAGAAGTCTGACAAAAAACCGTTCTACGAAGAAGTATCCAAAGCAATCTGGTTATACCTTTCAGACAAACTGTCCATACCACTGTCAGCATTATCCAGAGATACAGCTACAGAGGCTATGAGCAACCGTAATGTTCCTGCCGATGTACAGAAGAAGCTGAATGATGTAATCAGTGAATGTGAAACATCACTCTACGCCAGTGGTGGCGCCCGTACTATGAAAGATACTTTCGACGATGCCGTAAATGTAATCAGCAACCTGGAAGACGTATTCAAAGCATGATAAGGACAACGCTTATATGGCTCCTCACACTACTGTCGCTGCAATGTATAGCAGGCGACTGGAAAGCTGACTGGAAAAAAGCTACCAACTTTTACATACAGAAGAAGTACGATAGTGCCGCACGCTACTATGAGCAAATTGCAACTACCCACCCTCACAACGCCGAGGTGTATTACAATCTGGGCAATACCTACTACCGGCTAAACCGTATAGCACCCGCAGTACTCAACTATGAAAGAGCGCTGCAGACAGACCCTGGTCATCGCGATGCTCAGGACAATCTTGCCATTACCCAGGCGCGTATCAGTCACCTGATTACCCCTGCCGACAATATATTTTTCGTTAAGTGGTGGCGCAGTATTACCAGCCAGACACAGGCCACCACATGGGCCATTGTGGCTCTTGTTGCCTTCCTGCTTGCCCTCGCCACATGGTGGGCCAGAAGATACACAACACAAGGTAGCCGGCTACCATTCCAGCTACCCGGTATACTTGGCTTTGTCACTGTATGTGCCTTATTACTAGGCTTTATAGCAGCATCTAATGCTAAGGATGCCGGCAAGGCAGTAATATTTGAGAATGATGCCCCACTACTTGACGCACAGAAAGGTGGTGGAAAACCAGCGGCCCTGCTACCTGAAGGCACTACCGTACACATCATCAATGAAGCCGGCGACTGGCTGGAGGTCAGACTCCCCGACAGCAGAACCGGCTGGGTACAGACATCCCATGTTACAAAGGTCTGATAGCCCTCTCTTAATTCTCAGGAAAAACAACAGGCATTTCCACATTCGTATAATGCAATAAAAAAGGGCTCCCTGAGAAACAGGGAACCCATCCGTAAAGAAACGGATATCAGCGGATTTATTTTTGAACTACCTGTGTACGTGTTGTATTAACTACAGCTCCTACCTGGCCTATTAACTGATCTGAAAGCCCCACTTTCTTTGCCCCTACTACCAGATCTGCTACAAACTGGTCAAAGTCTGCCGTTCCGGCTTTACCATTCATTCTGGGATTCTGTGCAGGGTCGTGAGCCTTTACCATATCCATCCCGGCATACGTGAAGTTCTGTGCTCCTGTAGCTACACAAAAGAAGTCCGTCAGGTTTTTACTCAGTGCTGCAAAGCCACTCAGATTTCCCGCTGTCACTTCCGATAGCAGCACAGGAAAAAACTTGTTCAGCGCTGTATCTGCCGCTATCACAAAAATGGTACTGTCTACTACCGAGCGGATACCTAATCGCCCCTGCTCTATCATTTGCCCGCTATTGGACGGATCAGCAACCATTGTAGTTCCCCCCAGAGAGTCATACAATGTTTGAGTTGCAACTGGTGTCATACTATCATCGCTCTTCTTCTTGCAAGACGATGTTGCAGCTATGCCTGAAGCAATAGCAACTGCAGCCAAAATGGAAATTGTCTTTTTCATCAGCACCTGTTTGATTGTTTAGTGTAAAAATGATACTCGTTTATATATTGCAGATAACCAGCTTTCTGCCTTACCGGCAGATACCGGGCATCCTTTCATCATCTCTTTTGCATCAGGCATATAACGCACGCCTGTATATCCGCTGCTATTACAAAAACGCCCTACAATATCATCAGCTTTTACCCTGGCAGGATAAAAAGTAAATACAGCAATATTGGTAGCCGGGTTACACAGAACATGGTCTACCCCTTCCTGCTGGTACAGCCACTCACTGATTACATCGGCATCATGGGCATCTATATCCTGCCGGATATCTATACGTGCCATAGCTACCATGTGCTTATCTACCGGCTTGTGGGTGACTACATATATGTGTGCCACAAGCGTAATGCTCAACACTGCTATAGTTGCCGCAACAACCTTCATAACTTTTCTGATTCTTATCTGCTGCATAGGAAAACATACTTTTAATGAACGTTACAACTATTTATACGCAGCAATAAGATGTACGGATTTCATAATGCAGAATATTTCCAAATAATCTTGCAGACGGTTATGCCTGGCATAGATATAACAGCACAAAAAAAGCCCCACCTGATGGTGGGGCTGTCAATGATATTTTTTGTGGTACCGCTGTTACTTGATACCCATTTTAGCCTTTACAAGGTTGGTAACATCATGGTCTTCTTTGCTGTACACAATACCACCACCCTGACTGTTCACATCAAATATGTAATCGTAGTTTTTCTCCTTAGCTACATCCTTGATAGCTTTATCAGCTTTCTCCAGTATAGGAGTGTAGAGGTCCTGCTTCTTCTGCTGAATTTTTTCCTGTGCACTCTGCTGCGTGCTCTCTATACGTGCCTGAAGATCCTGAAGTTCCTTTGTTTTCACTTCTTTCATCGCTTCGCTCATGGTCTTTTCTTCTTTCTGAAAAACCTGCAGCTTTGTCTGAAACTCACGGGTCATCATTTCTATCTGATCCTGAAAAGTGCGTGTGTACTTTGCCAGTGAAGAGTCTGCATTTATACGCTCCGGCATGTTCTGCAGCAGTAGAGCAGAATTGATATAAGCTATCTTCATACCAGTCTGCGCGCGGGCCACGGTGCCCAGCATTATCCCGCAGGCAAGGATCACTATCAACTTTTTCATCTGGTTGTTTTACTTGTTTATTTGTATGCTGATTAATTAAAAAGTATATGCACTTAACGGTGCAAATTAAATGCCATTATTTGTTTATTCCAAGAACTTTTAACACTTCATCGCTCTTATCCAGGCGGGGGTCAGCATAAAACAGCGTTACGCCTCCGGCCTTATCCAGTACCATATCATAGCCCTTCTGCGAAGCCATTTTCTGTACTGCGTTAAATACACGGTCCTGTATCGGTTTCACCAGTTCCTGGCGCTTTTTGAACAAATCTCCCTCATAGCCGAAGCGTTGTTTCTGAAGGTCTTTAGCCTCTTTCTCACGCTCTACTATCTCATCCTGCCTGCGCATGCGCATTTCATCAGAGAGCATAGGCTTTTCAGCCTGATAGCCCTTATACATTTTCTCTACATCAGCCATTTTAGCGTCTATCTCATCCTGCCATACTTTGGCCAGATTGTCCAGTTTCGTCTGCGCATCCTTATAATCCGTTATTTTATCCAGGATAAACTTGGAATCAATAAAGCAGTAACGCTGCTGCGCTTGTGCGCCTGCTGCCAGCAGTACAAACAACAAACCGAAAATTACCTTTTTCATTATGTCGTGGTTTAGATGTAAAAATAATTGTAATCCTGATAAAAATATGCAACCATATAGCTCCCCCTCTGTTAATCCGGTTCCATACCCAGCATAAATGTAAACTTACCAAGTCCTTTGATACCACCATTGGTGCCATCATACTTGTCTACACCTATACCATAATCAAGTCCCAGCAGGCCAAACATAGGCAGGAATACCCTGATACCAATACCTGCATCACGGTTCAGCTTCAGCGGGTTATAATCTTTAAACGAGCTCCACGCATTGGCCGCATCCACAAATGCCAGTCCATAAATAGTAGCCGTAGGGCTCAGAGAGAATGGGTAGCGCAGCTCTGTTACGTATTTATTAAATAGTGTCCCGGCACTCTGATATACGTCATAGCCACGCTGACTGATGATTTCACGACCAATAAAGAACTGGCCCATAGTCATACCATCGCCACCCAGCTGGTAGCGGCCAAATGGTGAGTATCCAAGTCCCTGGTTGTAGTACCCCAGAAAGCCATACTTCACACTCATTTTCAGCACCAGGTTACCCTGTATCTTATGGTACCAGTCGGCCTGAAAACGGTATTTATGATACTCTATCCATTTATATTTCTCCTGGTCTGTAAGTGCCGTATAGTCCTTACCGGTAAACATGCTGTAAGGTGGCGTAAACTGGAATGTGAAAGACACATTGGAACCACTACGAGGATACAGTGGTCCGTCCAGTGAGTTACGGGCCAGTACCAGCTTAAAGTTGAAGTCATTACTGATACCATTATTAAAATTAGCATCCGGTATCAGCGTATAGTTCTTCAGCTTATAGTTATTGAAGTAAACTCCGTAGTTAAATATGAAGAAGTTATCAGGCCATGTAAGACGCTTACCCATAGACAGGCCACCACCCAGCACCTGCAGGTAAGTAGAATTATTACCCGTGCTGGAAAAGCGGTTGAATGTCATACTTCCGGTAAGGGCATTAGGCCTGCGGCCACCCAGCCACGGCTCGGTAAATGATGCGGTAAGTGCATTATAGTATTTACCGTTTGAGGCATAGGTAATAGAAAACTTCTGGCCATCACCCACCGGAAGCGGGTCCCAGAACTTTGGCTTGAATATGTTCCGGGCAGAGAAGTTGTTGAACGTGATGCCCACATTGCCATAAAAGCTCACACCGCCACCAAAACCTGCAGAAAGCTGCAGCTGATCGCTCGACTTTTCTACTACCGTATAGTCTATATCCACAGTACCATCCTCAGGGTGCGGCTTAGGCTGTATACCTATTTTCTCCTGGTCAAAGAAGCCCAGGTTAGCTATCTCACGCTGAGAACGGATTAGATTGGTACGGCTGAATTTCTGTCCCGGTCTGGTATACAGCTCTCGGCGTATTACATGCTCATTCGTGCGGTCGTTACCAGATATGCCTATGTCTCGTATCGTAGCCTGTGCGCCCTCTGTTACATGCATCTCATAATTGATAGTATCATTTATTACAGATACTTCTACCGGCTCTATGTTGAAGAACAGATAACCATCATCCATATACAGGCTGCTCACATCCTCACCACCCTCTGGGTTCAGCTGACGGCCCAGACGGGTGTCCAGCAACTGCTGGTTGTATACATCACCTTTTTTGATACCCAGCACTTTCGATAACACTTCTGAAGAATACTTCGTATTACCCTTCCATGCTACATCACCGAAGTAATACTTATGCCCCTCGCTTACTTTGATATCTACATTCAGGTTACCGTTACGAACAGGGTATACCGTATCTGCCACTACTATCGCATCCCTGAAACCCAGAGTATTATAGTAAGCTACCAATGATTGCTTGTCTTCTTCAAACTTGCTCTGGTTGAATTTTGATGATGCAAAGAATTTGAAGCGGAAATAAGGGTCCAGCGCATCCAGTGTTTTTGAAAGAGACAGAAAGCCGAATTGTTTTACATACTTGCGAAAGGAACGCTCTGTGCTGCCATAAACACTTACCTCTTTTGCAGGGTGCAGTGTTATATGGCTCATTTCCTTTGTTCCTTTCAGTGTACGCTTCAGCCTTTGCTCTGTAGCATTATGTATGCCGGCTATATTTACCTGATTTATGTGTGTTTTTACTCCCTTTTCTATATAAAAGGTGAGCATTACCTTATTTACAGCATTAGTATCTTTTCGCTCTCTCACATCTACCGATACCCTGCCATACCCCTTATCTACATAGTGCTTCCTTATACGCTCCACAGCATCCTTCAGCGTGGCATCAGTCACTACCTTGTTCGATACCAGCGGCATCTTATTCTTTAACTCCTTGGCCTCCGATGTTTTTATATTCTTGAAGTTATACTTACTCAGGCGGGGCCTTTCCTCTACATGTATATCTATAAATAGCTTATCGTCTATAACCTTCGATACGGTAATACTTATGTCAGAAAACAAGTCCTGTTTCCATAATCCGTGTATCGCTTTTGATATTGCCTCGTCGTGCGGGAGGTGTATTTTCTGCCCTACTACCAGATTACTTACAGATATAAGCAGGTCCTGATCCAGATACTGCGCACCGGAAACAGTAATACCCGCCAGCTCATACTCTTTCGGCTTGTTGGGGTCATTGGCCTGTTGCTGCATATAGCCGCTGAGACCAGAGCCTCCTGTCTGTGCATGTGCTGGTAGTGTAAACGAAATACATAATAGCAGCGAACATACACGTATGGCTACGTTATTGCACGTTCGGGCTATTGTATCTGCTATACTTTTATTGAAAGGCATTATCTGTATGGTCATTTCCCTAAGACTGGGTGGGGTTAGTCATGTTTATCTGTTCACTGGTCTTGCCAAATCTGCGCTCGCGTTGCTGATAGTTAAGCAATGCCTCATATAAATGTGGCTTGCGAAAGTCGGGCCAGTGAACATTGGTAAAATATAATTCCGCATAAGCCAGCTGATACAGAAGAAAGTTACTGATGCGACATTCCCCGCTGGTACGTATCATCAATTCAGGATCAGGAAAGTTATGCGTGTATAAATTTTGTGCTATTGCCTCGTCATTGATATCTTTTATATCTATGGTACCCTCCACGGCCTTTGCAGCCAGTACGCGGGCAGCACGGGCTATCTCGTCCCGTGAGCTGTAACTGAGGGCCAGTATCAGATTTAAGCCCGTATTACCGGCTGTTATCTCTATTGCCTCATTCAGCTCTTTCTGGCATATTTCCGGCAGACTTTCAAAGTCACCTATTACGTGCATACGCACGTTGTTCTTTTTAAGATCATCTACTTCCTTGCGGATAGTATTTACCAGCAGCTCCATAAGTGCATCCACTTCGGCCTTGGGTCTGTTCCAGTTCTCTGCCGAAAATGCATACAGAGTAAGGTAGCCAATGCCAATTGCGCCACATGCGTCCACTATTTCGCGCACGCTCACCACCCCTTCATAGTGGCCATACACCCTGTCCTCACCACGCTCTTTAGCCCAGCGACCATTACCATCCATAATGATGGCAATATGTCTTGGCAGCCTGCTGCTGTCTATAGATTCAGGAATACTCATCAGTTATACGAAAAGTGCGCAAAGGTACAAAAATAGCTTACAGGGGATGGTAGCAAAATATGTAAATGTAGTTTAACTCGATTTTAACTGCATTAAATATAAAACAAAACACATAAGACATTTTTGCACTAAAAATGAAAAACGGCAATAAATCCAGCCAATAGAAGTGCTAAAGTCCTCATTACGCTCCTGTTTAATGAAAGAATTCAGACATTACTGCTAATTTAGCTGCATCCTGCCAGTAACAATACTGCAACCTGCCCACGTATGCGAATACCCTTTGTCTGCATCATACTCATGATCTGTTTGTGCGCCATAACTACTGGTGCCACCTGTCAGGTGCGGGTAAAACGGCCCCATAAGCACAGGTTTGAAAAAAAACGGGACAAAAAGCTGCCAAAAGAAAAAACAGTTCGCCAAAAGAAGCCACAACCTGTATCTGAAATAACAATTATTCCTTCCAATGCTAAAAAACAATCAGATACGCACGATAGCAGGTACTATATAAAATGGTCTGCTGAGCACCCTTTAAAATATTACGACTTTCTGTACAACAGAAACCTGTATAACAAGTTCGTTACGGTAAGAGATACAGACCTTACACGTGTCATATATCCTGATTACAGAGACTTTTACCGCATACTGGCACAAAGAAGACAAACCGAGCAGATGAAAGAAGATAGCCTATGGCGCAGTAAGGTAGAGGCCATCATCAGAGAAAGGATGAGCAGGAATATTTACGAGGAGCTGGAAGAAAGTATAGACTCTGCTCATATCACAAACATATCTATAGACTCTCCGGCTGCATCTGTCATCCAGCTGCAACCCATTACTTACCCCATTGGAAACAATAAATACTATTATAATATTAGTCCTCTTTTCAGCAAAACAGACTCCTGGATGATTATAAAATCAAAGGATATTCTGGAACATGAACAGATTCATTTTGACATATTTGAGCTACATGCCCGTAAAATGCGGAAACACCTTGTAGAAACAATAAAACGTAACATAAGTAAAGGAACCTACGAATCTATTACAGACGATCTGGCGCCGGGCTTTGAGAAAATATATAATGAACTGAACGAAATGCAACTGGAGTTTGACCGTCAAACCGGTGCCATTACTGCCAATAATGCACCCATTACAGCTATCAATGCCCAGTGGAAAAATAAGCTGCGCAATGCCATTTCCCTGCTCAGCAAATATGCCGGTGCAGAAGGAACAATAATATTGAATTAACTTTCGCCGCAGAAAGTGTGGAGTTGCACACATTACATTGCACACATAAAAACCAAGAATAAAAGAGAATGACACTTTACGACCGCATTCAGGAGACAGCCGCCTATATCAAATCCCGCACCTCTGCTACCCCGCTTGTGGGTATCATCCTCGGTAGTGGCCTGGGCGACCTTACCGATATGACCGAAAAAGAACTTGAAATCCCCTACTCCGAAATACCACACTTCCCCGTTTCTACAGTTATAGGCCATAGCGGGAAAATGGTGTTTGGTAAGATAGGTGGCAAGTCTGTGGTATTGATGTCTGGCCGGTTTCATTACTATGAAGGCTATGATATGCAGATGGTCACTTTCCCGGTTCGGGTCATGAAAGCCCTGGGGGTAGAAACACTTGTGGTATCTAACGCTGCCGGAGGCATGAATAAGACTTTTACCATTGGCGACCTCATGATTATTACAGACCATATCAATCTGTTCCCTGAGCACCCGCTGCGTGGCCCTAATGACGAAAGGCTCGGAACCAGATTCCCCGACATGAGTCATACTTATGACGAAGCATTACGTAACAAAGCAAAGGAAATAGCAGCCAGCCGGGGCATAGAACTAAAAGAAGGTGTTTACACCGGCCTCCAGGGTCCTACATTCGAGACTCCTGCCGAATACAGGTGGCTGCATATAATAGGTGGCGATGCTGTAGGTATGAGTACCGTACCTGAGGTAATTGTGGCTCGCCATGGTGGCATGCGCGTATTTGCCATGAGCGTCATTACAGATATAGGCATCAGCGATGTTCCGGTTACTATTACACATGAAGAGGTACTGGAAGCGGCACAGACCGCAGCGCCCAAAATGGCAGCTATCGTAGCAGACCTCATAGCAGGTCTGTAACAGCTACTCATACATAACTCTGTACACAATGGCCCCGGATGCGGTATCTTCCAGCACCGGGGTCATTGTTATTGGCTCCTTGCCATCACGCAGGTTATCCAGAAATATCGCATCAAAGTCAGGCCCGTGTATCATACTGCTGCCTGCAGGTGCATAGAGATAATAGGCTATTCCGTGTCGCTTCATATCCCGCACCAGTTGCCCGGTATTGGCAATCCTCGGTTCACCCTTAAATCCAGCTTTCTGACGGTTCACAACAAAAAAACGGTTACCGGAAAAGTACATGATACGAGATAGCAGGCGGGAGTGAATATTACTTGCAAAATCCACACCGGTAAATCCTTCAGCCTTCAGCCGTTGTGCCAGCATATACTCCGCCTTTCCTATGTTATGCATAGCTACCAGCTTCCATGCCGGGAACCAAAGCATACCTGCTATAAAAAGAGGAAACATCCGTGCCCGAAGGCGGGGCATCCCCACCGATGGCAGCTCTCTCGTACTTACTATGATGGCCAGTGGCAGCATCAGCCACAGATAGCGCGACTCCAGATGCACCATCACATAACCCAATGGCAAAGTAATCATGAACATATATACGGCCAGCAGCTCTCCCGGCACACTCCGGAAACGCCTCATCTGCCATAGTACCATTATACCCATCAATGGCAGCACCGGCGATATTTCTATCATACACTGTATCAGTATCAGTGTATTATAGCACAGTTTCAGCACCTGCCTGCGCACCAGATACCATGAATCCCAGTAGTGGGAAAGTGCACCATTTACATACCACGGGTCTTCCCAGAAGTTAACACTATCAGGGTATATAGGTGGCACCAGTATATCTATCCCCTCCTTCCAGGTAGGATGCCCCACCAGATACCACGACATATTCAGCGGCCCGGCAGTAGACGATGTCCATATACCATACTTCATCCTCAGTGCAAACAGCCACGGAAAGCTGCATGCTATCATTACGGGTGCAGCTACAAACATTATCTTCAGCCATTGGCGCTTATCACCACGTGCCAAAGCAAAGCTCCCAGCCCCCACGGCCAGGATGAAGTAAGGCAGGGAATATGCCTTGGCAAAGAATGCCAGCGCTCCACACATACCGGTCGCCACCCATAGTCCTGGCCGCCGTATATAACCCTCTGCCAGCATAATGCGCAGCACGCACAGCATAAAAAAACATCCCCACAAATCGTCAAATGACTGCCAGAACACCGCAAAACACAGGAAAAACACCATAGCAGCATTGGCCCACCATCGCTGCACCAGTGTAAGACCAAACCTCAGAAACAATGACTCAGATATATAATGAAACCCCATAGCCCCTATGGCATTCACTACCACCCCTGCGGGTATGGGCTGCATCCCTGTTTTTATAAGCAGTGCAGTAAGCCAGCACCCCCAGGGGCTCCACAGTCCGTTGATAGCCGTAAGCCAGTCGCCATCTGCATACCGCTGCGATATGGTAAGATATGCCGTACCATCAGGGTCCACATAATATTGATAAAAAGGAAAAATGAAATAAAGTGCCACCCACATGAGCAGGGATGTCACCACAAATGGTATATATGGCTTTTGCTGCAGGTGCTGTTTGTTCATAGTTCAAATATAAATACTAAAGAGGGCGCGTAGCCTTTACCATCCTGTCATTGTCGTGCATATCCTGCCGGAGTATCACATCACAGTACCCCGCTGTTGCAAACAGCCCCCTCGTCTCATGTCCATACCGGCTCTCCGTCTCACAATAAATACTGCCACCCGGCACCAGATGCCGTTTCCCAAACTCCGCCAGCGCACGATAAAAGACCAATGCATCATTATCAGGCACAAACAAGGCCAGCTCCGGCTCAAAATCCTTCACATTCCGGTGCATATTCACCCGCTCCGCCACTGGTATATACGGTGGGTTGGATATAATGATGTCATACTCCTCCAGCCACTGCCATATGCTGCTGTCCAGAAAGTCCATCTGTATAAACGTAATATCCACATGATGCATTGCTGCATTGTGCCGGGCTACATCCAGTGCAGCTACGCTTATATCGCACGATGCCACTATAGCATCAGGAAACTCCTTTTTCAGTGAAATGGGAATACAGCCACTACCCGTACCCACATCCAGTATGCGCAGCTGGTTAGCATCACTTCTGTCATTCCTTACCCAGTGTACCAGCTCTTCCGTCTCAGGACGGGGTATAAGTACATGCTCATTAACCATATACTCCCTGTCCATAAACCATGCCTTACCCACTATATACTGTAACGGCATTCCGGAAACAGCCTTGTTCAGCACCTCCTTCCAGGCCTCCAGCCGTTCACCTTCCAGCACATCATCTTTATACATAAGACGGTCCAGCTTGCTCATACTGGTTACATGCTCCAAAAGTGCATGTGCAATAGCTACCGCCTCCCTGTCGTCATACAAAGACAGTAATGCATCCCTGGTATCATAAAAAGCCTGGCCAATAGTCATTATCCTGTAAAGATAGCTGCAATTAACCGCCATCTACATTTAAGAGATACTTATGTATTTTTGCGCCGCCTTATACAGGCAACAGCTGGCAAAATGGAATGGCTTTTTAATCCCGAGATATGGATATCTCTCATCACCCTCACCGTACTGGAAATAGTACTGGGAATTGACAATATTGTATTTATCTCTATACTTACAGGTAAGCTCCCCGATCATCAGCAAAACAAAGCACGAA
The DNA here is from genome assembly GCA_030427635.1 of Bacteroidia bacterium. Lineage (GTDB taxonomy): Bacteria > Bacteroidota > Bacteroidia > Chitinophagales > Chitinophagaceae > Nemorincola. The sequence continues at coordinate 95,818 of JAUIBA010000012.1, read as the reverse complement.
AAACCGGCCTTGCGCTTGCTATGATTACCCGTATATTGCTGCTCCTGTCTATCAATTGGGTAATGAAGCTGAAAGGAGAACTTTTCAATCCCGGCATATGGATGGGAATAACCAGCCATGAGCTCATGGAAAAGCTGTCCATCTCCGGCCGGGACCTGATACTCATTGTAGGTGGCCTCTTCCTCATATACAAAAGCACTACCGAGATACACGAAAAGCTGGAAGGTGACAACCACTCCGATGATAAAAAAGTGAAAGTGCACACCTTTTCCGGCATCATTACACAGATACTGCTGCTGGATATCATATTCTCGCTGGACTCTGTTATCACTGCCGTAGGTATGGCAAACCACGTAGGTGTTATGATAGCTGCGGTAATAGTAGCCGTAGGCATTATGCTCTTTGCATCCGGCGCTGTAAGCGACTTTGTCAATAAACACCCTACCGTAAAAATGCTGGCGCTCTCATTCCTGCTGCTCATAGGCATAAGCCTGATAGCAGAGGCATTTGAGAATGGAATCCCTAAAGGTTACATATACTTTGCCATGGCATTTTCAGTACTTGTAGAAATGCTGAACCTCAAAGCAGGTAAAAAAAGTACGCCCAAACACTGATGGGGGGCAGCCAAACGGCAAAAAAGTGCCTACATTTTTGCAAACAGAAAGCTGACAATTTTCTGTAATGATGCTATTAATCTGTTACTTTTGCATTATACGTTCATTAAATTTAATAACTACAATAAATTATATGAGTACAAAACACTACACTAACAGAATCGTATCCCGTGGACTACGACTGGTAGCATGCATGGGGTTGGCCCTGACAGCAGCATTCCATAGCAATGCTCAGACTGTTTTCCTCAATGAGGACTTCGCCTCAGCTTCTGGTTCCACCCCTCCGTCAGGCTGGAGCAATAATACGGTAGCTGGTGATCCTGGCTTTGATAAGTGGCGTTTTGACAATCCCGCAGGAAGAACACTCAATAGCCCCATCTCTGCCCCTGCAGGCATATTTGACAGTGATAATTATTCCACCGGCGGCGGTGCGGAAGAAGCAACGCTCGAATCTTCTGCGGTTTCTACCATCGGCCATCAAAAAGTGTTATTGAAGTGGGACCAGTATTTCCAGAGTGGGTTTGGAGGCACAGCCAACGTAGAAATATTTGACGGCACTACATGGCAAAGTGTATACTTCAATAACTCTACCACAACAAGCAATCCAAACACACAGCAAATAAATGTATCTGCCCATGCGGCTAACCGCGCCGGGGTTCAGGTTCGCTTCAGGTGGAATGGAGACTGGTCATGGTATTGGATAGTAGATAATGTACAACTGATAGACCCGGTTGTAACACCAACATTCGACAACGGCACAGACCAGACAATTGCAGTATGTGAAGACGCAGCCACACTTTCACTGAACAGCCAGCTGGGTATTACTGATGCTACCCCTGTAGGCTTTGGTACTGATACTATAGATGTACAGAGTGGCCCATCCCACGGTACCCTCTCAGGTTTTCCGTTCATTCAGGCGGTAAACGGTGGCAGCATCACCCCCACAGGTCTGGGCTATACACCTGCTGCAGGCTATTCAGGCGCAGATACATTCGTGGTATTTGTCACCAATGGCACCTACACAACTACCGCTACAGTAGCAGTAACAGTTAATCCCCTCCCCGATGCTATTACCGGCACCCTGCAGGCATGTGAAGGTGGCGTAATGGTAACACTAGGCAATACATCAGGCCCCGGTACATGGAGCAGTGACAATGCGGCAGCAGCTACCATTAATGCTACTACCGGCGAGGTTACAACCGTATCTGACGGCAACGCTGACATACACTATACAATCACAGCTACCGGCTGCGCCAGAACTGTTGAGTTTACAGTAAATCCCATACCGGCAGCTATCACCGGTGCTGATGAAGTATGTGTTATGGCTACCACCGCCCTCACTAACAGTGATGCAGGAGGTACATGGAGCAGCAGCGTTACAGCTGCCGCTACTATCGGCACCGATGGTGTGGTAACAGGTGCAGGCCCGGGTGTCACTACTATTACCTACACCCTGCCCACCACATGTGCCATCACGCACGATATTACGGTTAATGCCCTGCCTGCTATATTTAATGTAACAGGTGGCGGCTCATATTGCTTTGGAGCTGCGGGTGTACACATCGGCACAGATAATACGGAAACCGGTGTTGTATACACCCTGATGAACGGCGCCAGCACCATCACTACAGTTACAGGCACTACCGGCGCTGCCGACTTCGGCCTCATAACCGGTGCAGGCACTTATACCGTTATGGCTACCAATCCTGCTACCTGTGTAAGCAATATGGCAGGCAGCGCTACCGTAACCATTATACCATTGGTTACACCGGCAGTTACACTGTCTACCGCTCCTGGCGATACAGTTTGTGACGGCACCAGCATCACATTTACCGCCAGCCCTGTAAATGAAGGTGCTACCCCCACCTACACATGGGAGGTAAACAGTATGGTAGTATCTACAGGCACATCTGCCACACACAGCTATACACCAGCCGATGGCGATGTGGTAACCGTAACACTTACCAGCAGCGAAACATGCCCCTCACCGGCAACAGCTACCGACAGCAAAACGCTTGTAGTAGTAGATAATGAAACTCCTGTTGCCACCATTTTTGTGGGGCCCAATGATACGCTGTGTCAGGGTACAACCGCAGTATATGCAGCTACTTCACTCTTTGGCGGAGATGCACCTGTTTATACATGGTATATCAATGGTATTGCTACCGGCATTACAGGAGATACATACAGCTATGAGCCTCATGACAATGATATAGTTTCTGCAAAGCTCAACAGTAACTACCGCTGCCCGGTTGTAAACAATGTAAGCAGTAACAACATTACAATGCAGGTAGATACCGTATTCATCCCTGCTGTTACTATTACTACTAATACAGGTTTAACCATATCGGCAGGAGATACGGTTACATTTACAGCCAGTGTAGCCAGTGCAGGTATGTCACCATCCTACCAGTGGATTAAAAACAACATGCCACTGGCAGGTGAGGTGTCAGCTACCTATACCACCAGCGCCATCGCAAACGGCGACTCTGTTACCTGCGTGGTTTACGGCACAGGCCTTTGCTCTTACTGGTCGTTTAACTCTGTAAGGATGATGGTTACAACAGGCATTGAAAGCGTAAGCGCAGGTACTGCATCTGTAAAAGTGATACCTAACCCCAACAATGGCGCATTTATCATCTCAGGCAGCTTCACCAATACGCATACAAACAACGTAGATATTGAGATAGTAAACATGCTGGGTCAGTCAGTTCACCACCAGAGCGCTACACTTAATGATGGCAACATCAATGAGCCAATAGCACTGGATGGCAACCTGCCTGCAGGTATGTACATGGCACACATGACCAATGGTAGCCAGACGGCAACTGTACGGGTTATGATTGCCCGCTAATATTTGAAGCAAACTGATTACACACAGGCCGTGACTCATTCCAGATGTCACGGCCTGTTTTTATACCAGCACTGCACATAGCGATAGTCTTTAACCGCTGCCACACCCTTTTATGTTAAAGAACTTCACAGTTACATATCTCCAATGTTAATATATCCACAAAAGAAATAATAACACAATCATAGCATTACGTTGCAGAATATCTTAGCATTCATGAAACTAAAACACATATCGCTCATCTGTCTCATAGCCGGCATTACCACGGCCATGCCACATACTGCCTCGGCCAACATGAACGGGGCAAATCTGGACGGGCTGATTTATGCTTTGATATTCTTTTTAGCTACAGGTATTCTCATAATTGTTAACCTCGCAATATTCGTAGTTAACCTGAGCAAGAAGAAAACAGGCCGCGCCATAACAGTGATTGTACTATCTGCACTCCTGCTGGCTATATGCACTTTCATGGCCATATACAGCCTAAAGAACGGCGATAGAGATGATTCATATGGCCCCACAATGCTGTTGCTGGCACTGGCAGCTGCGCATCTGTTCATGATACATAAAAGCAACACAATTATAGTTGCAAACAAATCACAAAACACCCCTGACACCCATGAATAGATACCGGTCGTATGCCGCCACTGTATTACTCTCCTGCACCCCACTGGCGGCCAGTGCAAATCAGGGACTAAATGCACTTGGGTCGTTATTGGTCCTTTGGGGTGCCAGCGCCGCTCTTATAATTGTATCGCTTATCATAGGCGCCATCAATATCTCGGCAAAGCGTACATGGCTCAGGGTTATAAGTATCATCATACTGGTCATAACAATGGCATGCACATATATATCCATATACTTTGCACGGGAGTTTGTAATCATTTATCTTGTAATAATTATGATACAGGGTATGCTTATAGCAGGTAGTATCAGAAAAGAAAATCCACCAGCGAATACGGAATGAAACCCTCCGGAATAAAAATATGGATACTTATAGCCACCTGCGTACTTATTCCCGGCGCGGCGGCACTCTACTTTTCTCATTCCGGCACATACGGCCATCCCAGGGAGGCACTCCCACCCTCTGCCAGCAACTACCTGCTATCTATAGAGAACTATAGCACCTACCAGTCCCTGCAGGGGGCACCACTTGCCGACAAGCACAGCGCTGTACAGTCTGTAAAGCTGATTTATGATATTGGCAGGGCACGGCTGCTGTTTATCAACTCAAATAAGTTCAGGTATCATTACGACTTCTGCACCAAAGTACTGGGCGATGATGTATCAATAGAGGTATATAATGCCATGAACTATGGTACCGATATGCAGCGCAGGTATATACTGGCCAGCCTCAACTACTATGCACAAAGCAGAACATATACTGCCGAGGTTTCCAGCGAAGACAGAGTATCTGCAAAGATGCTCCACACACTGATGGCGCATATTAAGGAGCATACCAGCATGGGCGACTCTGTGCAGCTGCTGGTAAACTCTGACCACCTGCTGGAGCTGAAAAACTCAGGCAGGCTCCAATGTGCCACCATACTACCATCAGAGCTGCATGGCGCCCAAACCTATCAGCCATTAAATACCGGCACCGCCAGCGGGCTGCTGCTCACGGCCGATATGCTCACCGACACTACCGATACCCGCTCATGCATCGTACTTATGAAAGGCACTCCGGTACATGTACCCATATGCGCCGGTATTGTTACAGATGCTATGCAAACGCCCCTGTCACACATAAATGTCCTGTGCCATAACAGAAACATACCATCGGCTGCCAGCACCCACATATACAGCAATGCAGCCACTATGAGCTACATAGGCAGGCGGGTAAGGCTTACCGTTACCAATGACTCCCTGAGTATTGTACCAGATACGGTAACGCACACCACTACCGTAAAGCCGCGCGAAAAACTGACACTTGTTTACAACATCACTGTCAGAGAGCTGATACCTGTGCGTAAGCTCAGTGTGCGCAGCAGCACCAGCGTGGGCAACAAAGCTGCCGGCATGGGCGAGCTGGCAAAGGTGGCAGGCAAATGGACCACAAAATTCAGCGTGCCAGAGGGGGCTTTTGCTATACCGTTCTTCTACTATCACCAGCACCTGCAGCAGCCCACCATACAGGCTGCGCTCAGCAGGCTGCACCAGCTGGAAAAACAACATGCCGGCATACAGGCCATTAATGAGCAACTGAAAACCGTGCGCAGCGCTATTAAGAGCCAACAGGTAAGCCCCGCACTGTTACAAAGCGTGAACCAGCAGATAGCGGCCAATGGCACATGGACCGCATACCGCTTTCGCAGCAGCAGCAATGCCGAGGATGCAGCAGGCTTCAGCGGTGCAGGCCTGTACACCAGCAAAACCGGGATAGCAGGCAGCCGGGATAAACCTGTAGATGCCGCCATAAAAAAAGTATGGGCCAGCGCATGGAGCGAAGATGCCTATCATGAACGCCGGGCATACAACATAGATGATGCCACTATGATGATGGGCATACTCGTTCACCGCTCCTTCCCCGACGAAGCAGTAAATGGCGTGGCTATTACCCGCAACATTTACCGGAACAACTTCCCCGGGTTCACCATCAATATGCAGCTGGGAGATGTACCCGTAGTATCGCCGCCCGACTCTGTAACCTGCGAGCAGGTGATACTGATGAGGGGCCGGGATGTAGACCCTACCAACTTTAATGTAGTGGCCGACTATCTCTGCACCAGCAACCTGAACAGCAATAAACCCCTGCTTACAAAAAAGCAATATGCCATGCTCTATGCCGCGCTGGAGTCAGTACAGGGACACTACTACTATCAGGTATCCGGTGGGCCGCACCCCGGCGATGCACTGGATATAGAATTCAAGTTCGACCGCAATGGCAAACTATACCTGAAGCAAGTAAGACCATACCGATGACAGAGCTATCCATATTACATACACTGCCATCAGTAACACTCAGCGGGCTGGATGAGCGGGCGGCACTCATGAGCCGGGCCGAACTGAAGTTTATGCCAGACCGGGAAATGCTGCCCGGTCTCCTGCAGCAGCTTTCAGGTGAATACCAGATACTGGATATAAACGGCATACGCGCATTTCAGTATCACTCCCGCTACTTTGATACGGAAGACCTCACGCTATACCGTATGCACACCACAGGCAATAAACGCCGCATGAAAGTACGGCAGCGGTTATATGCCGATACCGGCCGGTGCTACTTTGAGGTAAAACAAAAGCATGGCTTCCTGCACACAGAAAAAGTAAGAACGCCCATTACACAGCTGCACGACCAGCTATCTGAGGCCGAGCTATTGTTACTCCCCGCCCCTTCCAGGCAGCAGGTATGGCTACCACAGCTGCACTGCACATTTACCCGCATTACCCTCTGCCACCACAGCCACCCGGAGCGGCTGACCATTGATACAGATATGACACTACAGCACGAACAAACCATACAGCAATACCCCGATGTAGCCGTAATAGAAATAAAACAGGCACGGGCCGAGAGAAACAGCAAAGCACTGCGTGTGCTGCGGGATGCCGGACTACATGCCGGCCCTATGAGTAAATATGCTACAGGGATAGCCCTCACACATCCCCATGCACGGTACAATGCCATGAAACCCACACTGATGTCACTGAACAAAACACACACCCAAACTGTTATATAACCAACACAGAACCTATGCTACTCACAGACCTCCTCATACGTACCGCTTCCGATGTCGCTGCCATTTTCATACTTGTGCGTCTTATATACATGACCCGGGGTGGAGAGCGCGATTATGCTTTTACGTTTGCGCTGTTCAACATTGTCATATTTATCACCTGCCTGCTGCTGGGCAGCGCACAGATAAATCTGGGATTTGCATTCGGGTTGTTTGCTGTATTCTCTATTCTGCGGTACCGTACGGTAATGTTGCCTATAAAGGAAATGGCGCTGCTCTTTACCGCAATAAGCATAGGCATCATTAATGCACTGGCCAATAATGCTCCTGACTATCTCATACCTGCCGCTGCCAATGTGGTAATACTTGCAGCCAGCTATATACTCAGCAGCTTTGCCGGCAGAGAGCAGCATAAAGACATAACCTATGAGCGCATAGCACTCATACCGCCCCACAAACATACCGAGCTGATAGCCGACCTGCGCAACCGCACCGGGCTGAACATTCACCGCATTCACATTACCAGCATAGACCTCCTGCACGATACCGCTCAGATAAGAGTCTTCTACCGGTAAGCACTAATATTATTGCCTTATTCTGTTCTTCTTCTTCCCGCAAAAGCGGCACCTGTCTACGTTGCCTGTATAGTCATAATGGCAAAATCACTAACTTAGTTAACATACAATCTCTATCAAATCCAATTTATGCCATGATTTCCAGGCCAGCTATACCCCAGCATAATTTACAAACGCTGTCAGACGATTCTCTGATGGGGTTCAGGATGTTATTTTGGGACGAGGCAGATCATGAATATTTTTTCGAAGAGCCTCATCGTCACGGCTTTTGCGAAATGCTGATTTTCGATGTTGGAGGAGGTACTCATGACATAGACTTTACCACCTATAAAATTCGCAATCGCTCGATGCATTTTGTTTGGCCGGAAAACGTACACATGGTAGTCCGAAAAAAGGGCTCCTCAGGCTGTAGTTTGCTATTTCACTACGACTATTTCACCGATGATCTGCTTCAGCAGTTATCTGCTTACAAAACAGGTCCGGTTATTCAATTCGACACGCAAACTTTCCCTTATGTCCAAAACCTGCTAAGCTGCATCAAGTATGAATATACGAATAAAAAACCCGGCTACAATGGTGTAATTCATAAGCTTATGGAGTCGCTCATGCTACTCTTTTTGCGGGAACTTGCTTTAGAAGACCCTCAGAAAAAATCAGATAAAACAGCACCAGACTTTGTGAGTAGGTTTATCAGGTTAGTGCACAAAAATTATATGCTGCATCTTTCTGTAGAACAGTACGCGCAAAACTTAAACATATCAGTAAAGCATCTCATTGCCGAATGTAAATCTCACATGGGAAAGACCCCGCTTCGCTACATAGAGCAGCATCTTATTGCCGAGGCCAAAAGGCTACTCCAATACACAACATTGACGGTAAAAGAAATAGCTTATAAATTAGGGTTTGAAGAGCCTTCAAATTTCTCCAAATACTTCAAACGGATAACGAAGTACACACCCACAGTGTATAGGGAGCACACCAGGTAAGTATTATACTCTATTAACCGTCTATCTTACTGCTTATCTGCTTATGTCTTATATAGCTTTGTATAAAGCCATAAGGCAATGGCTTTATAATAGCGTGATATTTTGCAACTAACATTTGTACCTGTTATACTAAACTCTTCAGAAAATGAAAAACAAGATAATATTCATAGTTATTGCAAGTCAGCTTCTTTTTTCATCAGCTATTGCACAATGGATAGATATCAGCCCGGATACTATACTTAATTTTAAGACGGTCTTTTTCCGGGATTCATACAACGGCTATGCTATCGGGTGTGACCCGGTACAATCTTCCTGGTCATCCAATTGGCTGTTTAGAACAACCGATAACGGTGCCTCATGGACAGCCCCTGTTTCCTCAGAGTTATGTGCCCCTTCGGTGTACTTCCCAAATAATGACGTAGGATATTTCCTAACCAACGGAAGTGCAACAGGAAGTGCCGGTGTCAATAAAACAACCGATGGCGGTAATACCTGGAGTTTTATAAATAGTACGCTTCCGGGAGAACACCTCTTTTTTGTCAATGAAAATATTGGTTTTGCATGTCAGGCAAATGAGGTATCAAAGACTGTTGACGGCGGTATTACATGGGTGAATAAAAACATTGGTGTATCGGTACTTGATGCTATATTTTTTATAGACAAGGACACAGGTTACATTGGTGGATGGTATGTGAGCAAGTTAGCCAAAACAATCAATGGAGGCGACGACTGGACGGATATAACAACAGACTACAATATACATGCTATTCACTTCCCGTCGTCAAAGGTTGGGTATGCCGTCGGGGAAAATCTGATGAACATACCTGTTATTATCAAAACAACTGATTGGGGTAATTCATGGAGTGAGGTACATACAGTTGCTGCTCCCGACATTTTCTTCTTCTCTTCTATAAGTTGTATAAATACTAATACATGTTATGCCGTCGGCAAATATGGCACCATACTTAAAACCGAAGATGGAGGTAGCAATTGGGTTACAGAAAGCTCAGGAACAGCAGCGAACCTGCATTCTGTCCATTGCCCCAATTACAATGCCTGTTATGTGGCAGGGGATAGCGGGGTGTTGTTAAGAAAAAACATTATTGGCACCTCTGTATCGCAGTTATCTTTCGGTACCGACGCAAGGGTAAGCGTCAGTCCCAACCCTGCTCATACAGATATTACGGTTGCAACTACAGTAAGTGGCAAACTCACGATATTTACGACAGATGGCAGGGAAATACAGGATTATGCAATAAGTAACACAACTACAAAACTATCATTGCCATCTCACCTTGCAGCCGGCCCCTACATATGCCGTTTCAATGGCGATGACGGCCTCGCAACAACCTTGCTCCTGGTTTGTGAACGATAAACGAGGCGATGGGCCACAATCTTGCTATACTTAAGTCTCTGACTCGCTGCCCCTTGTCTTGCAACCTTTCTATTCTGCGGTACCGTAATGCACCCTACTACCTCATACCAGCCCCAACCAATGTAGCAATACTGACAGTAAGTTACATACTGAGCAACATTGCCAGATGGAAGCAACATAAAGACATAACCTATGAGCGCATAGCACTCATACCGCCCCACAAACATACCGAGCTGATAGCCGACCTGCGTACCCGCACCGGGCTGAACATTCACCGCATTCACATTACCAGCATTGACCTCCTGCACGATACCGCTCAGATAAGAGTCTTCTACCGGTAAGGACTAAAAACTATCGCAAGAAAAATCAGAATCCGGCTTCACCACATACACAGCAAGAGGAAACTCCCCTCCTGGCACTTGTCTCGCCGCGAGGAAGGAGCGGCCTGCCTGCCGTAGGTAGGCACAAAAAGGCGTGTCCTTTTTGCCGCCTGGGGTGGTCGCCACACCACACCCTGCTGGCAGTTCCGCCGTTGTAGGCGTCCCCGCCTGCAACCAACCCACTGGTATAACACTCCACTGGCGCATGGTAGTTGAGCAAGGCGACAGAATATTCAGCGCTCGCGCCGACGTTTATCCACAGGGGAACCTCTGTACCAGTTTTGCTTTACCATCTCGGCTGTATCAAAAAATGTTTTCCAGATATCGTCGTCCAGATATTTACTATATCTATACACATATTCATAACCATCCAAAGGCTCAAAGATGCTAAAATCGCCATGCAATGGACGGGCATTAACTGAAACAACCTTGCTTTTTCTAAAAACAGACAACGCTTCGTTTACTAAGCTGTCAACATAGGTTATTGCCTGGGATGTGTCAAAAGATTTACCCCTCCATTTGGCAAAACGCATCATGTGAAAGTTTGGTCGGGTTATCCTTACAGAGTCTGCATAACCAGATTCTTTTGTAGGTAATACAAATACTAAAGTGTCAACTTCAAATTGAACTATTGCTATCGGCCTATCCCCCCTTCTGACAATGGTGAAATTTTTAATGGCATTCAATTCAATTGTGCTCAATGATAAGAAACACGTATCAGCACATCCAACTGGTCTTTGTTTATTCGAGAATGAACAACCACCAAGTGTAATTAACAATATCAAAAAAAATGTCCACTTACCTGACAATATTATATTCATAGTCATCACTGTTTTCATTACCTGCTTCCCCGCTGGTAGTAGTCTTCCTCGCAGTCATATACATGAGCTCGGCGTACGTCTCCGACTACGTCGTAGTGGTAGCAAATCTCCTGATTTGCGTATTAGGGTCGTCGCTATTCTGCACCATTCCACCTTTTAGGGCCTTGTTTGCGGACTAACAACCCTTGCTCTTTTTTATTTGATCTCCCTCCTTAAATCTGGCACCTTCTTATATACTTCGGTTTTTGGGAAGCTTTCACCCTGAACAGCAATGGACAGAGTCTACGCCAATCTAAGTCTCTTTTATACTATTCTACACAAGAGTTTAATTTTACTACATATGTTTTTAGTGCAGATTCATAATCTTGTAATTTGTACTCATCCACATGAGAATAACCAATGCATATTTTGTCGTTCATAATAACTTCTTTCCAATATAGACCATGCATATCAATACCAGCCAAAATAATGCTTGAACTTGTGTCAAATCCCATAATGAATATGGCCTTTTTATCCGACAAATTGTAATTTCTAATATTTTCCTCGTTTGGCCCCACCACATATCGGCCGATATACATACAGGAAGAATCTCTATACCTATAAGTATATAGAAACAATTCCATATTTTCTGAAAAAGTTCTTTTTAATTTATATCCTTTAGGTATAAACATGCAGGATTTTACCTTTAATTGACTTTTATTATATATTTCATAATGAACTACTTTTACCAGAGTAACTTTACATGACATGCATAATATACATAAACCGAAAAGAATATTTTTTTTCATTTTTTATAGTTATACCATGGCAGTATAATTGACTTTTGTTGTTATCCAATAGCGAAGGTCCATCTGGTATGAAGCCATTCTCACTCTTCTTATTCGGGATGACAGTAGTTTTAAACATACACTAAAGCAACCCAGTATTATACGCACAATATTTGTTAATGATGTTTTATATGTAGTAAATTGGTTTTATTTTTACTAAAATGGAACTTATGGATTACACTACCTATCAGAATAACAACAGTCAACAAATGAGCAGTGCTAAGGTGTTATTACATATTGCAGCAGCTGTTGGTGCAACAATAGCCATAGCAAATATATTAGATAAATTATTCAGCCCTAAGGACACGGTGAATTATAAACTGAGATATCGGGGACAAACAGTTTACCATGGCGTATGTTATGAGGACAGATTAGATGCCCGAATTTATGAGCATGAGTGTGATGGTAAAATCTTTGACAATTGTGTTTATGATGAAGCAAAGTCTAGGGAAAAGGCACTAGAGATTGAGCGTAAGCGCATTAGGCGTAATAGAACTATATATAACATTCAGCATAATTTCTAATTGCAATTATGACACACTATCAGAGATTTTACGATTTACAGAATGCAATAGCAAGGAATGCTAATGAAGTTGGTGAGGTTCAGGAGTTACGCTCACTGTTTCCCTATGACAGGGATTTACTTCACTGTTTCTTAAGATTAGCAAAAGAACGAGAGTACATTATTGATGAACTAAAAAAACTTCCACAACAGATATCTGCATAGTGTCAAAGTTTTTCATAATCACTAATCTCATTTGGCTCCCCGCTGGCGCGAGCATGGGGCGTAGGCATAAAGCATAGCCTGCTCGTGCCTCACTTAATCTCGTCAGTTTATAACTGACGCAACACCACACCTTTGTGCCCGTTCTCTCTCCCACACACAGCCTACATTCCGCCGTTGCAGGCGTCCCCGCTTGCAACCAGCCTACGGGCATATCACAACACACCCTTGTGCCCTATCTCCCCACAAACCTACACAGCACCCTTTGTGAATCCCTTGTGCCCCTTGTGTTTTGAAAAACAAAATACACCAAAACCCGCACCCACACTGCAAACTATTTTATAGCATATGCACAAAAACGCATAACACATGCATATAATTGCACACCACAGTAGCCCAATTTCCCCATTCCGCACCAGCACCCCAACTTTACACCAAAAAACATAAACCTAAACCCACTGAACATGAAAACAAACCAACGCCAGCAGGCCGAAGAACTATACTTCCAGTCCTCACTCACCAAGACCGCCATTGCCAATGAAGTAGGCGTTAGCCGCCGCACCATCACCTCATGGGCACAGCAGGGCAACTGGGACCAGCTACGCCGTTCCGTACGCAACATGCCCATCCTTATTATGGATAAATGTTACCATCTCCTCAATCTGTACGTAAGCGAACGTCTCGGCGATTATTACTCTGCCATCAGCATCACTAAAGACCAGACACAGGTTATCCATCAGCTCACCACTTCTATCAGCAGACTTAGCAAGCGCTGCTCCGGCAGTGAATACATGCAGTTAGCCAATTCATTCATGGAGCAGCTCACCCATCGCGCTCCCCATCTGGCCGATGAGGCACGGTCTATAGTAGATGATATGGTTTACGACTACCAGCCCTATCATCAGCACAGCTTCCTCACCTCCGAGTTCGATAAAAATGGCCTCATCCCTTACCCCTTCGATGAAGTAAAAGAAGGCTGGAAAGATGAAGAGGAAGCCCGTAACCCCGCCCCGCCTGATGACCCCATTGCTGAAACAAAAGAACCGAAGCCGGACACCCCGCCGCCACCCGTTCAGGATGAAGCGAAAGAACAACCCTCAGCACCACCGTTCCCATCACCAGCCCCGGATACAGACAAAGAAACCACACCGGAACCCGCCACAAAGAAGCCAGACATTAAAAAAATATCGCGAGCAATTTTTGCGAACTTTTCGGGAAGTAATATCCCCGTCCCCGACGACGATTTACCATTTAAAGAAATGCTGAACAAGCACTTACGCATATTGAAAGAAAAAGAGCAGCAGCAAAAAAATAAAACTTCCCACTCAAACGAAGACACCCCCTGGCCGCTGTAGAAATATATCCCCCCCTCACACTAAAAGTTGGGGATATAGTATCCTACTAAAATCACAACACACCTATTTTACGCAAACTACATTTCACCTCAAACCGGATAAAACATACCGGGTGCCAATCAGTATATCTCACTGAAAATGAGAGGATATGTACCAATACTGCACAGATATAAAAATCGGGTGCGGGCAATGAATAATGTACTTACATTTGCCGCCCAATCTAAAAAACCGATGAAAAAACAACCAATTCTGAAAGCAGCAGGTCTGCTTTCCTCTGTAGTCCTCCTTTTTTCCTGCTCTAAAAGCAAAGACAATACTGACCAGCTATCTACCCTGGGTAAAGCTCTGGTATCGGGCAAGGTACATGCCCGTACGGTAGATACTTCTGGCGCTGCACTTACGCAGAATGCACCCGCAGGTACGGTAGTAACAGGATGGATAGACAGCCGCGACCTGGTAACAGGCAATACATCTGGCTTGTATTATGCCCGCCGCTACTTCACAGGCAAGGTAGACGAGAATGGCTACTACAACCTGGGCATAGATGTATCTAAATACAAGAGCGCTACTGTGTACATAGACTCTGCCACCTTTGAGCATGATGTACTGATGAAAGACAGCAAGGGCATTATTTATGTGCGCAAAATTTTCAAAACAAATGGCGGCACTATAACCGTGAATAATGGCGAGAATGAAATACTGGATATCCAGTACTTCTAAGCCGGGATGCGCCTCTTACATCAGATTTACATAACTAAAAAACGTACACAAATATGAAACGTACCACTATACTGTGCACTGCTATGCTGATGGCAGGTACTGTATCCATGGCACAGACTACCGATATGCAGCCTGCAGAGCAGGGCGCTGCACACAGCTATGTGTCAAAGAACAATCATGAAGTACTGCCACAGGCCAAAGACTGGGCGCTGGGCATCTCTGCTACCGGCTTCCTGTCGTGGATAGGCAATGCTATGAATGGCAATACAATGAATAGTACCCCCGTATTTGGCAATGCCAACGGACCCGATGCTTTTGCTATAGGCAACATAAGTGGTGTGGCACTGTCAGGTAAATACATGAAGACGGCAACATTTGCTTACCGGGGACGCTTTCAGGTAAACGCCGGTCAGAATACCTACAGAAACATGGTGCTGAAATCTCTGCCCACGCCAGACCCTCTTAATCCGGAAGCGGTGGAAGATAACATGACCAGCAATTCCTATGTGGTATTACTGAGCGGTGGCTTTGAAAAACGCCGTGGCACTGGCCGCGTGCAGGGCTTTTATGGCGCTGAGGCACTGGTAGGTGTAGCGGGCATGAACAGGTCGTACACATACGGCAATAAATTCTCTGACGAATTTACCAGTGTAGCTACTACTACCGACTTTATAAACGGTTCTTCCACTATGATGGATATAAGAAATCATGCATCCTCTACAGGTGCTTCATTTCTGGCAGGGGTGCGTGGTATATGTGGTGTAGAATATTTCATAGCGCCTAAAATGTCTCTGGGTGGCGAAATAGGCTATACGCTGGGCTTCTCTACTGCAGGTAAAGGCTTCACTACGCTGGAAACATGGTCTGCAGCAGAAGCAAAAACGGTTACCATTAATAGTGACAACTATACATCGGGCGGGCTGCGCTCTATGGGTATAGGTCTGGATAATGTAAATGCAGGCATCAATCTGCATTTCTATTTCTAATAAAAGAACAGCTTACAGTTAAGAACGTCCCGTACTATCAGGTACGGGACGTTTCCTGTCTGGTGCCAATACCCCACCCTGCCTGCTGCACAACTATAAAAAGTGGCCTAACTTCACACAAAAAGAAACCATGAACCAATCAGATATAAACGAGTACAGGCAGGTATGGGACAACCGGTATGGCAATGAGGAATATGCATATGGCAAGCAACCCAATGCCTTTTTTGCTGCACAGCTGGAAAAACTACCGGCAGGCCGCATACTGATGCCTGCCGATGGTGAGGGCCGCAATGGTGTATATGCTGCTACCAAAGGATGGGATGTAACTGCCTGCGACCTGAGTGCAGAAGGAAAAACAAAAGCGCTGGAGCTGGCCGGTGAGTGTGGCGTGAGCATCAACTATGTGGTGGGCGACCTTATGGACCTGGACTTTCCCGAAGGGCACTTTGATGCTATAGGGCTGATATATGCCCACTTCCCCGCCGATGTAAAAAGTAAACTGCACCACAAGTTGATAACATTGCTGCAACCGGGAGGCATAGTACTGTTTGAAGCATTCAGCAAAAATCACATTCCTTATGTGACGGCCAACCCCAAAGTAGGCGGTCCCAAAAACATAGATATGCTGTTCTCGGCAGAAGAGGTGGCGACAGACTTTGCGGGGTTTGATACCATACTGCTTACAGAGGAAGTAGTGATGCTGGAAGAGGGTGCCTACCATGTAGGTGAGGGCTCTGTAATAAGATTTGTGGGAAGAAAACCACTATAATGCCAGACTATGTGACATCTGTGCTATGACCTTATTAAAGGTTTTGATATTTTTGCGCGCCGAAGCCGGGAAACCGGCCGGAGTATACTAACCATACCAGAACCGGATTTAAGAAAGATGTCAGGACTAAAAGACAAGATTCTCAATAACGAAAGTAATCTGCTGCTATACAGCTTTGCCCCACCCAAAATTGACACTACAGAAGAAAGGCGTAAGGAAATAGCACGCATACAGCTGGCGCGCATGGAGGGCCTGCATATAGATGGTGTAATCCTTTATGACATACAGGACGAAAGCCACAGAACCAATGAGGAGCGTACATTCCCCTATGTACCCACTATATCGCCGGAGCTGTATGCCAAAGATTATCTGCACAGCCTGCAGGTACCCAAAATCATCTATAAGAGCATAGCCAATCATACCAGAGAGATGTTTGATGAATGGCTGCGCAATAACAAAGAGCTGGAATATGCGGTATTTGTAGGCGCATCGTCCAAAGCGCAGATAGAAGAAACAAAATTTACACTGACAGATGCCTACAACCTGCGCCAGGAGCATCACGATCATATAATACTGGGAGGCGTAACCATACCGGAACGCCACAGCAAAAAAGGCGATGAGCATAACAGAATACTGGAAAAGAAACAGAATGGCTGCCGCTTCTTCGTATCGCAGTGTGTATATAATATACACGACACCAAAAATCTGCTTTCTGACTACTATTACGACTCGCTGGACAACAGCTATGAACTACGCCCTATAATACTCACACTGAGTCCCTGCGGCTCTATGCGTACCCTGCAGTTTATGAAATGGCTGGGTATAGAAGTACCCCAGTGGCTGTATAATGACCTGAAACACTCAAAGGACATATTAAAAACATCGGTACACGTGGCAGTAAATATTGCCTCAGAAATAGCTGAGTTTGCCCACGCAAAACAAATACCAATAGGGTTTAATATAGAAAGTGTATCGAACCGGAAAGACGAAATAGATGCTGCCATAGAGCTGCTGCATGAGACAGAAAAAATACTGGGCCGTTAATACCCGGCAGTGAAAGAGTAGCACCTAAACGGGAATGAGCGTTTTCCGCTTACCTTTGCAGCCTTATGACACAGGAGAACCTGAAAGAGATGCGCGACAGGGTAACGCACCTGCATCGCTTTCTGCGTATAGAGGATAAACTTGCCAAACTGGAGAATGACCGTCAGCTGACGCTGGCACCGGGCTTCTGGGACGATAATACCCGGGCTACCGGCATTCTCAAAGAGATGAAAATAGCCAAGTTCTGGACAGAATTCTATGACAGAGTGAAGGCCTCTGTAGAGGATTTTGCTGTTCTGTTCGACTTCTGGAAAGAGGGCGAGGCTACAGAAGATGAAGTAAAAGAGGCCTGGAACAAGGCATCGGAAGATGTGGAGGAGCTGGAGTTCAAGAGTACACTGAACGAGCCGGAAGATGAAATGCCGGCCATGATAGTAATAAACAGTGGCGCCGGTGGTACAGAAAGCCAGGACTGGGCAGAAATGCTGCTGCGCATGTACCGCATGTATGGCGAAAAGCAAGGCTGGAAGGTAAGTGAGATAGATGTGCAGTATGGCGACGGTGCAGGCATTAAGCAGGCTACGCTGGAGTTTGACGGTGAGTTTTCCTACGGACTGATGAAGGCAGAAAGCGGCGTACACCGTCTGGTGCGTATATCGCCTTTTGACTCCAATGCCAGAAGACATACTTCCTTTGCATCAGTATTCGTATATCCGCTCATAGATGATACGATAGATATACAGGTAAACCCTTCTGACCTGGAATGGGCGTTCTTCCGCTCTGGAGGTTCAGGCGGACAGAACGTGAACAAAGTGGAGACGGCTGTGCGCCTGAAACACATACCTACCGGCATCATAGTAGAATGTCAGCAGGCACGTACCCAGGGAGAAAACAGGGAGAAGGCGCTGACCATGCTGAAAAGCCGCCTGCACGAAGAGGAAATGCGTAAACGCGAGGAAATGAAAAATGCCGCTAACGCCAATAAGAAGAAAATAGAATGGGGCTCACAGATACGCAGCTATGTGTTCCATCCGTATAAAATGATCAAAGACCACCGTACCGACTATGAAGTAGGTAATGTACAACCGGTAATGGATGGTGAGCTGGATGGCTTCATAAAAGCCTACCTGATGACAGCGAAAGACGAACAGTAACCAAAGGCTGCCCAGGACGGGATACCCACCAGCTGAAAAGTATACAGTACCGGGCCATGAGCAAAAAGAAAAAGGACCAAAAGTTTAACCTGAGTGCCCTGCGAAGAGTATTTGCTTTTGCAGGGCCTTACCGGCGCACGCTGTATACCGTGGCTATGCTGGCTATAGTACTGGCTACGATATCGCCCCTGCGTCCATACCTCATAAAAGTATCGGTAGATAAGTATATAAGCCATAACCTGCTGCAGGGACTCATACAGATAAGTCTGGTGCAGCTGGGGCTGCTGCTGGTGGAAAGTATGCTGCGCTTCTGG
Organism: Bacteroidia bacterium; assembly: GCA_030427635.1. GTDB lineage: Bacteria > Bacteroidota > Bacteroidia > Chitinophagales > Chitinophagaceae > Nemorincola. Next base: position 76,652 of record JAUIBA010000012.1, on the reverse strand, counting down.
TTTACCTACAGGAGCAACTGGCTGGGGCAGACTGTGGTAAATGATATGCGGAATACCGTATTCAGGAAAATACTGCACCAGAACATATCCTATTACGACAATACGGCTATAGGTACGCTCACTACCCGCACCATCAATGATATGGAGGCTATTAATGATATCTTTTCTGAAGGTATCATATCTATAGTAGCGGATACGCTTACCATCATTGCCATCATTACGGTAATGGCTGTGACAGACTGGCGGCTTACGCTGGTGTGCCTGGCTACCTTTCCGCTGCTGATACTGGCTACGTGGTGGTTTAAGGAAGCAGTAAACAAATCGTACCAGCGGGTGCGTAATGCGGTGGCTGCACTGAATGCCTTTGTGCAGGAACATCTTACCGGCATGTACATAGTACAGGCATTTGCGGCCGAGGAGCGGGAGCTGGGTAAATTTGATACCATTAACAGGGAACACCGGGATGCCAACATAAAGGGGATATTTGCCTATTCGGTATTCTTCCCGATAGTGGAGATAATACTGGCGCTATCGCTGGGGTTGCTGGTATGGTATGGCGCATCGCGCATACTGAACTATGGGGCTACGCCGGGTATTATCATCTCATTTGTACTGTACCTGAACCTGCTGTTCCGTCCGCTGCGTATGATGGCCGATAAGTTCAATGTACTGCAGATGGGTGTGATAGCGGCAGACAGGGTATTTACGGTGCTGGATAGTGAAGAGTACCTTAAAGATAATGGCAGCGAAAGCGCAGAAGGTATAAAGGGCGAGGTAATATTCAAAGACATACACTTTCGCTACAAGCCCGAAGCGCCAGTGCTGCGGGGTGTTTCCTTTCACCTGAAAGCGGGCAAAACTCTGGCTGTGGTAGGCCATACCGGGGCAGGCAAAACATCACTGATAAGTATACTGAACCGGCAGTATGAAACTGAGGCCGGGGAAATACTGATAGATGGCCGCAACCTGAAAACCTATGACATCTACAGCCTGCGCAGCAGAATAGGCATTGTGCTGCAGGATGTATTCCTCTTCAGCGGAACGATAACGGATAACATAACGCTGAGAGATGAGAGCATAACGCAGGAGCGGGTAATAGATGTGTGCAGGATGCTGGGCATACATGACTTTATAGAGCGGCTGCCGGGTGGCTATGACTTTAATGTAATGGAGCGGGGCAGCACCCTGTCGCAGGGGCAGCGGCAACTGCTGTCATTTGCACGGGCACTGCTGTATGACCCTGCCATACTGATACTGGATGAGGCTACGGCTTCTGTGGACAGTGAGACAGAAGTACTGATACAGCAGGCTATAGACAAACTGATAAAAGGCAGAACATCGATAGTAATAGCTCACCGGCTTTCTACCATCCGCAAAGCAGATGAAATACTGGTACTGGATAAGGGCGAAGTAAAAGAAAGAGGCGACCATGCATCACTGATAGCAGCACAGGGTGAGTACTATAAGCTATACACTGCGGTAGAGCAGCGTAAGGAAAAGGAAGTGCTGTAGTAGCATTACCTGCATATAAGGTCAGGCAACAGGAAAGTTGTAGCGGATACCTTTCTCTGCCACAAAATGACGGATAGCCATAAAGGATACGTTATCGGGCGCATCGGCCAGGCTCACTATCAGTACTACATCATAGCCATCTTCTATATCACCAGCAACGGTGGTATTGCTGCCGGGTATGAATGCTTCCAGAAAAGTGTCTCTGGCCGGCTGTGAGAACGGACAAACAATTACAGCCTCTACTATATAGATATCTCCCGAAAGAGAGAACTCCGTATCGGTGAGGTCCTGAAAATCGTCGCATATCTCAACTGCCTCAGCGTGAGAAAAGGGGGTGAACTCCATAAATGCGGCTGGCTGCTATACAGAGAATGAGGTGCCGCAGCCACAGGTGCTGCTGGCATTAGGGTTACTGAATACGAAGCCACGGGCGTTAAGACCATCGGAATAGTCTACATTCATACCAAAGAGGTAAATGCCGTGTGCATCTTTCATTACTACGGGAATGCCCTCTATTTCATAGGTTTTATCGTCTGGCTCTATAACATCGAAACCCAGTATATAGCTAAGACCTGAGCAACCGCCACCCTTCACGCCTATGCGCAGATACTGGCTGGCATCAAAACCGGGCTCACTCATTAGTCTTTTAATCTCTGCCACTGCATTGCTGCTCAACTTCACGGGTGCTTCTGTACTTACTGTTGTTTCCATACTATAATCAATGTATTTAGAGCAAAATTACGATGTATGGCGGGGGCTTCCAAATGATGTGCATCAGTATATAGAATGGGGGTATAAGTAGCGCAGGGGGTAATTGTGATGATTACAACTATACTTCAATTAACAAATCTTTACCCTTACTTAACGCATAAATGGCTTTTGCATAGATATATTCCGTACTTTTGCACGCTGAAAAATGGCCCTTCCTCATTTTCCAAAAGCAGGAGGGGTATTTTTTTAAGCTGAAAACAAGCATAACAGACAGATATGGATATACGTAACATTGCCATTATTGCGCACGTTGACCACGGTAAGACAACACTGGTAGATAAGATACTGCACTCTACCAATGTATTCCGTGACAACCAGGAAACGGGAGAACTCATTATGGATAGTAACGACCTGGAACGTGAGCGTGGCATCACCATTCTGGCAAAGAATGTGTCGGTTACCTATAAAGGAGTAAAGATAAATGTGATAGACACTCCAGGTCACGCCGACTTTGGCGGTGAGGTGGAGCGCGTACTTAAAATGGCAGATGGTGTGCTGCTGCTGGTAGATGCCTTTGAAGGTCCAATGCCACAGACACGCTTTGTACTGCAGAAGGCGCTGAACCTGAATCTGCACCCGATAGTAGTAATCAATAAGGTGGATAAGCCTAACTGCCGCCCTGATGAAGTTCATGATGCGGTATTTGAACTGTTCTTCCAGCTGGATGCTACAGAAGAGCAGCTGAACTTCCCTACTATATATGGTTCATCAAAACAGGGCTGGTTCAATACCTCTCTGAAACCAACAGAAGATATAACTGTACTGCTGGATACGATACTGGAAAAGGTTCCTGCCCCGAGTGTGGTAGAGGGTCCTGTACAGATGCAGGTAACATCTCTGGACTATTCATCGTTCCTGGGACGTATAGCGATAGGCAAAGTAACACGCGGCACACTGAAAGAAGGCCAGAGCGTAATGCTATGCAAAGCTGACGGCACTATGCAGCGCAACAGAATTAAAGAGCTGTATGTATTTGTGGACATGGGCAAAAAGCGCGTAGCCGAGGTAAACTGCGGTGACATATGCGCTGTAGTGGGTATAGAAGGCTTCCAGATAGGTGAAACAATAGCTGATGCTGACAACCCGGAAGCAGTGCCAGTGATACCAATTGATGAACCAACAATGAACATGCAGTTCAGCATCAACAACTCACCGTTCTTTGGTAAGGAAGGTAAGTTTGTAACCAGCCGCCACATACGCGACAGGCTCATGAAAGAGCTGGAAAAGAATCTGGCGCTGCGCGTGGTAGAAACAGATGATGCAGATAAGTTCCTTGTATATGGCCGTGGTATCCTGCACCTGAGCGTACTGGTAGAAACCATGCGCCGTGAAGGTTATGAACTGACCGTAGGACAGCCACAGGTAATAGTTAAAGAAATAGACGGCAAGAAGTGTGAGCCATATGAGCTGCTGGTAGTAGATGTACCATCAGAGTTCAGCGGTAAGGTGATAGACCTGGTAACACAGCGTAAAGGCGAAATGATGATTATGGAAACAAAAGGTGAAATGCAGCACCTGGAGTTTGACGTACCATCACGCGGCCTGATAGGTCTGCGCTCGCAGATGCTTACGGCTACTACAGGTGAGGCTGTTATGGCACACCGCTTTAATGAGTACAAACCATGGAAGGGGCATATACCTGGCCGTAACAATGGCGTACTGCTGGCCAAGCAGGCAGGTAGCTCTACCGGCTATTCCCTGGACAAGCTGCAGGATCGCGGATCGTTCTTTATAGACCCGGGAGAAGAGCTGTATGGCGGCCAGATAATAGGTGAGCATATAAAACCAGGAGACCTGGTGGTGAATGTGGTAGAAGGTAAAAAACTGACCAACATGCGTGCAAGCGGTAGTGATGATGCTACCCGTATAGCTCCCAAGATTCAGATGACTCTTGAGGAGTGTATGGAATACATACAGCAGGACGAGTGTATAGAGGTAACGCCACAGAACATACGCCTGCGTAAAATAATGCTGGATGAGGAAGACCGTAAGAAATATCAGAAGATGCTGAAAGCGGAAGCGTAATTACTGATAATACTAATTGATATTTAATATAAATGGGTGTAACTATACGTTACACCCATTTTCCGTTAATACATGAAGGAAAATACCAATAACAACATTACCAACACTTCAGCAAAAAAACACGTCTATATTATTGATGCCGTAAACTTAAATGATTAATTTTATACATCTACCTGCACATATATACACGAAAAGACCACGCCCATGAGGAGAATATTATTACCCCTTATCCTATCCCTGCTATGCAGTACCAGCGGGTATTCACAATTTGTGGCTGACCTTGCAGGCTATCCGCTTGTTACAACAGGTTGGAATGTTGGCGGTTTGTCTACTGTAGTGGACAGCTTTGTACAACTGACAGCACCCACTACCACACAGGCTGGATACGTATATTATGCCACACCGGTAAACCTGACCGGGTGCGGACAGTTTACAGTAGATTTTGACTATCGTATACAGGCATCACCATCATCCACAGTAGCAGATGGCATTGCATTCTGGTATATCAGTAACCCTCCCAGTGGTTTTGTATCAGGAGGAGGTATCGGCTTACCCACATTTGCCAACGGGCTCATTATGATTATGGATACGTATAACAATGTGGCACCGGCTGACGTACCTCTGGCAACATTGCTGGGTTATAACGGAACCATATCGGGCTATACTGAAGGGTCTACAGCCGGACTGCTGGCACCTGTAGCCCCACTACTTACCTTTATCACAGATGGCACCTGGCGACATTGTAAAATCACCTATAATGTAGGTACAATAAATGTGTATTTCAATTACAGTGCTACTCCAACCCTGACGGGAACGTACCCACTTTCCATAACCGGATATTTTGGTTTCAGCTCCAGTACCGGTGCATCTTACAGTACGCAAAGTGTAAAAAACGTTCATATTACAGCTCTGGTATCACTTCCTGTACCTACGGTAACCTCTCCGGTAACCTATTGCCAGGATGATGTGGCGGTACCGCTTATTGCAACCGGCGACCCCGGCGCTACAGTAAGATGGTTTACTACTGATACAGCAACAGTAGTGTCACTGCCGGGTGCCCCTACTCCCAGCACAAGTGTACCAGGTACCTATAAATGGTATGTGCGCCAGTTTGCCGGTACCTGCGTAAGCCCGCCAGACTCGGTAACTGTAGTTGTAAATCCAAGACCAGACCCGCCTGAAGTAAGCGCAGTAACGGAATACTGCCAGAATGAGCCATTTGTACCGTTTACTGTAACGGGCAGCAGCCTGCTTTGGTACACTACCACTACGGGGGGTACAGGTAGCGCTACTGCACCTACAGTACCAACAGCCACACCTGGCACCTACAAATATTATGTATCGCAGACGGTGCTGGGCTGTGAAAGTTTCAGAGACTCGGCAGAAGTAACCGTGTACCCTACCCCGGCGACACCAACAATGACTGCCGGGCAACTGACATACTGCCAATATGAGGATTTTGTACCTTTTGTGATAGCAGGCACCAGCATTAAATGGTATACGACAGCAACCGGTGGTGTACCACTGGCTACTGCACCTACTGTAAACACTACAGTAGCCGGGACTACAGACCTCTATGTATCACAAACGGATGTACATGGATGCGAAAGCGATCGTCTGCATCTGCCTGTGGTGGTAAATGCAGAGCCACCAGCTCCTACAGTGAGTCCTATATCTTATTGCCAGTATGCAGCTGCCGCACCTCTTATAGCGGGAGGCACAGCTCTTACATGGTATGGACCAGGCGTAACACCCGGCTCTCCGGTAGCACCAGTACCTTCTACTGCACTAACCGGAACCACTACCTATTATGTAACACAAACTGTGAGCGGATGTGTGAGCGACAGTGCCGCACTGCCTGTTACCGTAGACAGCACACCCGAAACCCCTGCCGTATGGGCCAACAGCCCTGTGTGTGAGGGCGACACGCTGTACCTTAATGCATCATCGGCCACGGCTGCTGTATCATGGGTATGGCTGGGGCCAAATACATTTGCCGCAACGGATGCCAATACCTTTTTATATCCGGTAACACTTGCTGCAGACGGCTTTTATACTGTAACTGCCACACTGGGAGGATGCTCTTCTACAGCCATAGTAGCAGTAGCCGTAACACCCCTGCCCTCTGTAACCATTACAAGTAATGACCCGGTATGTACCGGAGACACGCTTCAGCTATCTGGTACAGGAGCCCCGGGTACAATATTCACATGGGCTGGCCCGTATACATTTATATCCAATGCACAAAACCCATTCAGGACACCGGTTGTGGCGGAATATGGTGGTGAATATCACCTTACAGTACAATATAACGGATGTACCAATCATACAAGCCACTGGGTAACCATCAATGAGACACCTACACCACCCTGGATAAAATGGCTTACTTACTGCCAGTACTATGATGCCCCACATCTGCAGGCAATGGGTACTGACGTAAAATGGTTCACATCATCTGACCCTACAGCTACAGGCAGTACGGTACCCCCGAAACCTCAGACAGATTTTGTAGGCTTTTCATTCTACTACGTAAACCAGACAGTGGCAGGATGTCCCAGTGCTATTGACTCAATAAGGGTAATCGTAAACCCAAAACCTACGGTTACAGTAACCCCCGTTGACTCTACAGTATGCCCCCATGATTCTGTAATGCTGACCGCAATAAATACTGATGACATTGCCTATTTCTCCTGGTATCCTACCATGTACCTGGACAAAAACAGTGGGCCGAGTGTAGTAGTACGCCCTGAAACGAACATGAACTATATGGTAGTAACATCTAACATGTATGACTGTACTGACACAGCGGAAATACGTATTAATGTAAAACCAGGTGCCGTTGTACATCTGGATGACTCCGTAACACTGTATCCGGGAGAAACATACCAGATTAATCCTCAGACCAACTGTACATCTTTTAACTGGACTCCATCGGGAGGATTGTCTGGCAAGTACTTGTCTAACCCTACCGCATCGCCTGTAATAAGTACCAAATACGTACTGACCGGCAGAACAGAATGGGGATGTGTGACCAAAGACTCCATTAATATCAACGTGGCTGCTGACGGGCTGATATCAATACCCAATGCATTTAGCCCTGGTAGTGTGAACAATATATTTAAGCCCGTGCGCCGCGGAGATGCCAAACTTCTGAAATTCCGGATATTTGACCGCTGGGGGGTAGTAATATATGAAGGCAATGATATAGATGCCGGATGGGATGGCACCTACAAAGGCGTACCTCAACCTACCGGAGTATATGTATATGAAATAACTGTATCCACTGCTGCCGGCAGAATATTCAACAAAGCCGGCAATGTAACACTGCTTCGATAAAACTATAAAATGACAATGGTGTATTAAAATCCCATTAAACATCACTAAATATAAGAGGCGTTGTATACTACACGCCTCTTATTCATTTTATGCAGATATCACTATATAGCAGGACAGTATACCTCGTCTTTTATTAAATGTTAGTTTTTTTGCGAAAAAAACTATCGAAATGCCTGAAAAACCTGTCTATGTTAACAGGAGTGGTATATGATTTCCTGTATTCAGATAAGCTGAATCAGAAATTATTGCTATTTTTATTGTGACATCGTCTTGCTACCTGAAAAGGTAGCAGGTGAAGTCATAGATTGTTTTAATTCCATTAAACGACTTAAAATACTCACAACCGGGTCCATGAAACTAAATTCTATACTCAAATCTTTATTTGGTGGCACACTACTATTGTCATCTGCGGCAAATGCACAGCTGATAGCACCCAGCGTATTTCTGCAGGGTTCATTTGTAGAAGTAGGTGTGGCACAAAACGGCTCATTCGGTGCGGGTCCGGTACCCGGCACCTATCATCCCCGGGCAACTGGCGGTGGCGGTGGCAGTAACATTGCCATTGTATATGATTTCGGGCATGATGGCTGGACAACAGGCACTCCCGGCTACTATGGTGACTATATTTATCCTGGCACACCCTTCGAAGGATGGTCGGTACAGGTAGCAGGTAACAGAAGTGATGCGTTCTATTCATCAGGCGCGGCATCATTCGGTGGCCCGGGTGGGCTTACCGGCAATAACTTTTCCTACTATCACACACCTGCCAGCAGTACGTGCGGCATGCCTGCCGACCCGGCATCTGTATCGGGTGTATGGCAGGGCAGTATGACATCGGGAGGTGGTGGCCTGCGTATACGCCAGACAACCACAGTAGATACCAATGGCTCATGGGTGCTGGTTACAACTGTATTTACCAATGCGGGAGCAACACCACTGAATGACCTTTATTATCACAGAACATGTGACCCGGATAATGATGTAACCTACTCTGGCAGCTACTCTACGATAAATGTTGTAACGCATCAGAATGATGCAAACCACAGAGTGCAGGTAGGTTCTTACGGCTATTCTATGTACCACGACGCGTATTTGTCGCTGGGAACAAAAGACTGCCGTGCAAAATGTCTCATATACCAGTCATGGCCCCCGGCCGCTGGTACCGGTAATAACCTGGACCTGATATGGGCAGGCGCCCCTACAGGTATGGGCAGCACTTATTATGGAGTGGGACAGACAACTGTGAATCAGGACATCGCGATAGGTCTCGTATATAATATAGGGAATCTGGCACCTGGTGACAGCTCTATGATATGCTATGCCTACATCATGAAAGATTCACTGCATATAGACAGTGTATTCAAAGAGCCAACGCTGGTAGTGAATTGTGAGGCAGCAACGCCATCGGGCCCTGCACCTGCTCCTACCTATGATACCTTCTCGGCCTGTGAGCACCCGGGTGTTACAGATGTACCGGTATATATAAAATATGGCGGCGAAAAGAACTGGAGCTGGAGCAGCTGGAGCTGGGCACCGGCTACCGGACTGGCTACTACCAACGGGCTTAGTAATACCATATCAGTAGCTGCTCTTTCAGGACCTACAACCTACACCATTACAGGTACCGACAGCGCTACCGGCATGAATACCTGTGCAAGCAGAGTATTTTACCTGACTGTAATCCCATGCTTTAACGCTACGAGCAACAGTCCGGATGATATGCGTATATGTGAAGACGATACGCTGAGACTTTATGCACATGGTGACTCACTGGGCGCTACATACCGGTGGTATGGCCCTACCCTTACAGGACCATTGAGAGGACTGACACAGTACATAAAGGTACCGCATGTGACCATGGCAGATACCGGCTGGTATTATGTAATACGCACCATAGGCACTGCAAGCGACACCACAAGGACACATGTATTATTTACCCCCAAACCCATTATTGCAGCAACATATAACCCGCCTGTATGCTCGGGCAATATGCTAACATTATTTTCCAATCCAGACTCTGTGGGTGAGACATGGGAATGGCGCGGACCAGATGGCTTTACTTCAATACTAAGTGACCCTACCCGCCCCAGTGCACCTACTTCTTACTCTGGCGTATACACGGTAGTGGCAACATTCCGAGGGTGTGTAGACAGCGCTACCGTAAATGTGGTGATAGATTCCACGCCTGAAACGCCTATAGTGGGCAGTAATACACCGGTGTGTGACAATGACACACTCTTCCTAACCTCATCTACCGCTACTGCCGGCGTAAACTACAGTTGGGTAGGACCATCGGGCTTTACCTCTACGGAACAGAACCCGATAATACCTAACCCTCCACTTACGGCCAGTGGTACCTATACGGTTACGGTAAGCATTGCTACCTGTAGCAGCAGTGCCAGCACTACTGTAGAGATAAGACCTACTCCGGCTCCGGTACTGGGTAGTAACTCACCGGTATGCTCAGGAAACACACTGAACCTGAGTGCATCAGGTGCAGGTGGTACTACATTTGACTGGACAGGGCCAAATGGTTTCGCTTCCACTAATCAGAACCCGTCTATCAGTCCGGCTATTACAGCTAACTCTGGCACTTACTCGCTGGTAGCTACGCTGAACGGATGTGTATCGCCAATAACTACCATAAACGTAGTTGTAGATACCACGCCAGACCTGAGTATATTTGAAACAAACAGTCCAGGCCCTCCAGGCCCATCTATCTGTGAGGGCGATACACTTACCTTCACCGCATTCAGTGCAACTGCGGGTGTGAGCTACTCATGGACCGGCCCTAATGCGTTCACATCTACAGAGAGTGAACCATTTATACTGCCAGCAACACCACTGGCTACCGGCACCTATACGCTGGTAGTATCGGTAGGTAGCTGCTCTGTAGCTGCGGTGCTGAATGCAAGTGTGACGGCAACACCGCCTCTTACACTCTCTACAAACTCGCCTGTATGTACAGGACCAAATGACACACTGGAACTGCATGCGGTGAGTGACCCAGGAGCAACATTTGAATGGGCAGGACCTTATGTATTCTCTTCCGGTGCGCAGGATCCGTTCCGCACTCCGGTAAGTGCAGAGTATGCCGGCATCTATACAGCAACAGTAACACTGGCAGGATGTACCAATACTGCCAGCATACCGGTAGTGGTGAATCCTACTCCGGCAGCGCCATGGATAAAATGGCTTACCTACTGTCAGTATTATGATGCACCATACCTGCAGGCTGTGGGTGACAACCTGATGTGGTATACATCATCAGACCCAACTGCAACAGGTAGCCCTCTGCCACCAAAACCGCAGACTGACATAACCGGATTCTTATTCTACTATGTGAATCAGACAGTAGCAGGGTGCCCGTCGGCACTGGACTCAATAAGAGTAATTGTGAATCCTAAGCCTACTGTAACGGTAGCACCTACAGAATATGTACTATGCCCGCACGAGGAGCTGGAAATGATAGCAACCAACCCCGATGATGTGGCTTATTACCATTGGTATCCCGATATGTATCTGGATGATACTACTGGCCCTTCAGTGACAGCAAGGCCAGAAACTGACATGGAATACACGGTAGTAAGCAGTAACATGTACGGATGTACGGATACGGCTACCGTGAATGTAACCGTAAGACCAGGTGCAGTGATATTCCTTGAGGACTCTGTGACAATATTCCCTGGTGAAAGCTATCAGATAGATGCACAGTCTAACTGTACATCATTCTCATGGACACCATCGGGTGGACTGTCGGGCAAATACATATCGAATCCTGTAGCCAGCCCTGCCATCAGTACCAAGTACGTAATAACAGGTACTACAGAATGGGGATGCCGCACCAAAGATTCGATAGATGTAAATGTGGCTACAGATGCCATACTGAGTGTTCCGAATGCATTTGCGCCAGGAAGCGTAAACAGTATATTCAAAATACAGAAGCGTGGTATAGCCAAGCTGAACCACTTCAGAATATATGACCGCTGGGGTGTGGTAGTATATGACGGCACAGACATAGACGCAGGATGGGATGGCACCTATAAAGGTGTGCCACAACCAATGGGTGTATATGTGTACGAGATAACAGCCATAACCCAAAATGGGAAAGTATTTACCAAGGCAGGCAATGTGACCCTGCTGCGATAAAAGCTCCGTTAACATAAAAAATGGCACCTGCTTCAGGTGCCATTTTTTTATGGGGTAACCTACAGCCAATACATTTTTGCTAACTTCAGCAATAGAGATACAACAAATAATATGGAACGCATAAACCTGAAAGAAAAGCTGGGTATGATAAATGACCACTGGCACCCAAGAGTAGCCGGTGAGCTGAACGGACAACACGTAAAACTGGTAAAGTTTCAGGGAGAATTTGTATGGCACCAGCACGAGGCAGAGGATGAACTGTTCTATGTAATAGAGGGTAACTTTGATATGGAGTTCAGAGATAAAACGGTACATTTGAAAGCAGGTGAAATGATAATAGTACCGAGGGGTGTGGAGCACAGACCTGTGGCAAAAGAAGAAGTATCAGTGATGCTTTTTGAGCCTGCGGGCACACTTAATACCGGTAATACCAACGGACCACTAACAAGAAACGTGACGGAAAACATATAACCACATATGAGCAGAACACACCACTATACACTGACGGTAACATGGACCGGGAATACCGGAACCGGCACCAGTAATGCTGCTGCTTATGCCCGCAGTCATACACTGACTGTAAATGGTAAAGAGCCATTGGAATGCTCATCTGATACTGCATTCAGAGGAGATGCTTCAAAATACAACCCTGAAGACATGATGGTATATGCATTATCGTCGTGCCATATGCTGTGGTACCTGCATCTGTGTGCAGATGCGGGCGTGATAGTAACCAACTATGAGGACCATGCAGCAGGTACGATGGTGGATTCATGGGGAACAGAGGGTGGCAGATTTACAGAAGTAATACTGAAGCCTGTAATAACCGTAACCCATGAGGATATGGTAACGACAGCAATACAACTACACGAGGCTGCACATAAAAAATGCTTTATAGCAAACTCGTGCAACTTTCCGGTACACCACCAGCCGGAGGTGATAGTAGCAACAAGGTAAAACAAGGAGTAAGATATGGACGAGTATATATCATTTGAACAGATACCATTCGGCAGTGACAGTTTTGCCGATAATCCCGAGCCGCGCTGTCCATGCGTGCTGCTGCTGGATACATCCGGCTCAATGGCAGGAATGCCCATAGCCCAGCTGAACGAAGGTGTACGCACTTTCAGACAAGAACTACTATCGGACCCGATAGCAACCAAGCGCGTGGAAGTAGCTATAGTAACCTTTGGGCCTGTAGCTATAGAAAGTGATTTCCATACCGTACCCAACTTTCACCCAAGAGAACTGGACACCACTGCCGACACTCCTATGGGAGCTGCGATAGAAACGGGCATAGATATGGTAACGCGCAGAAAGAAGGAATATAAAGAAGCTGGCATTGCCTATTACAAACCGTGGATAATACTGATAACTGATGGCGCACCAACAGACGACTGGATGACGGCTGCGCAAATGGTAAGAAAGGGAGAAGACAATAAATCATTTGCCTTCTTTGCCATAGGTGTAGAAGGCGCCAGCATAGACATTCTGAAACAGATATCTGTAAGAACACCGCTGAAACTGAAGGGACTTATGTTCCGCGAGTTCTTCATATGGCTATCGGCATCTATGAAGATGGTTTCGGCAAAGAGTCCCGGAAGCACCATTAATCTCTTACCCCCCAGCGGCTGGAGTGAACTATGACATGGAAAGCTATAGGCCAGAGTGTAGCAGGCACCTCGCACGAGGCTACCGGAAAGGGATGTGAAGACTCCCTGAGTTACCTTATTCTTAATGACGCAGATGGGCAGGAAGTACTTGTATGCTGCGTATCGGACGGTGCAGGGAGCGCTTCGGAAGCGGCATATGCATCGGCATATGCTACGGAAATGATGCGGGACTTTGCAGCACTCATAATACGCCATGGAGAAACCCTGTCGGAAGCACATGCATATGCACTGGCCGAAGATATATACTACGGGCTGGAAGCTGAAGCTACTACCCGCGATAAGAAAACAGAAGAATATTCATGTACCCTGGTGGGATGCATTATTACCTCATATAGCACCCTGTTTCTACAGATAGGAGATGGGGCCATTATATGTGATGATGGCAACGATGGATATCATGTGGTGTGGTGGCCGGAAAACGGAGAGTATCATAATACCACTAATTTTGTGACGGACGACCCCGGCTTTGGTAACCTGAAAGTAAAACTGGTAAGTGACCCGGTAACAGAAGTAGCACTGATAACCGACGGGCTGCAACTGCTGGCGCTGAACACAGAAACACGCAGTGTGCATCAGCCATTCTTCCGAGACATGTTTCGCTACCTGCGCAAGGCAGATGATGAAGATAAGACGGGAATACTGAACCGGAAGCTGGCGGAATTCCTGACGAGTGAACGGGTGAATGAACGGACGGATGACGACAAAACACTCGTGATGGCCACAAGGCTTAATACATGACGTGGTACGGAAGCAATAACGAAACATATATAGCCGGACGAGAACTGGGCCGGGGTGGTGAGGGGTGTGTATATGAACTGACAGGGCATGCCAGCCAGGTACTGAAAATATACAACGAACCACCTGACAGTAAGCTGTACGTAAAACTGCAATTGATGACGGCCATGTGCACTCCTGCACTGGAGGCATTTGCCGCATGGCCAACCGATATAGTAAAAGATGAGGCAGGCGTACCCGCAGGCTTCATTATGAAAAAGCTGACCGGCTATACTGCACTGCACCATGCCTTCAGCCCTATGGACCGGAAAAGACTGTTTCCTGACAAGGGGTACAACTTTCTGGTACACGTAGCCCGTAATGTTGCAACTGCCTTTCACCGGATACATGAAGCAGGAATAATAGCCGGCGATGTAAACGAGGGCAACATGCTGGTGAATACTGCCGGTATGGTAGCGTTCATAGACTGTGACTCCTTTCAGATAAAAGACGGGGATAACTATTACTACTGTGAGGTAGGTGTGCCCAGATACACCCCTCCGGAAATGCTACGCCGGAAGAGCTTTGATAAAGTAGTACGTACTGAGCATACAGATAACTTCTCGCTGGCGGTATTACTGTTTCAACTGCTGTTTCTGGGCAGACATCCCTATGCAGGCAGAAACCTGACATCGGGGGATATGGATGAGGAGACAGCAATAAGGCTGGGTCACTTTGCCTATTCATTGCATAAAGAAAGGAAGAAGCTGGAGCCTCCTAAAGACAGTTTTGCCCTGACAAACCTGCCGGAGGATATGGTAAACCTGTTTCATAAAGCATTTGAAACAGAAGAACGGCCCAAACCAGCTGAATGGATAAAAGCACTGGATGCTATGCTGGCCAATATGCAGACATGTGTAAACTCACGACTGCATACCTATCCCGGCACGCTGGCAACCTGCCCGTGGTGTACATTCAGAAAAGAACGGGGCATCATGTTTTTTCTGGATGACAGCTACACACAGGCCAATGCATCGCTGGGGAATATAGAGCATTTTATAAACGGTTTCAGACCGGAAAGGCCTGCGCTGGAAAAGTGGGAATATGAGGAAGCTATGCCACACCTTGTACCTGAGCCACTGCCGCCAATACTGCAAAATGCCCATAAATGGCGACTAACAATAACTGCAACAACTGCACTGGCAGGTGTGATAATGCTACTATACTACACACCAGTGGGGGTACTGCTGCTGCTGGGCGCGATGCAGGTGTACCGGCATGCATGGCGAAAGGCTGAGAAGCGGGAACGAAAGAGCCGTAAAGAAGCACTGACACTGGCTACAAACAGATATTACGGGATGGTGCGGGTGTATGAACACCCGGCAGAGATGGAGGGCTATGAACGACAGTTGAGTCAACTACTGCAACTGATAGCCCAGTTCAGGCAACTGCCGGATGAATATAAAAAGCGTGTAAGAGAGCAGGAAGAACTATTGTATCAGGATCAGCTGGATGACTATCTGAGACAGTATGACATAGAGGAGCATAGTATACCATCCATAAGTACTGCCCGCAAGGCGGCACTGCAACAAAGTGGCATATGGAATGCTGCACACATATCGAAACTGGCGAACATCAAGGTGCCCGGTATAGGCCCGGTGTATGAGCAGAAACTGTATGCATGGCAAAGACAGATGGCCAGTGGATTTGTATATATACCTGACAACTACAAGATGGGGCTGGCCCGGCAGAAAGCTACTGAAGAAGTAAACAAAATAAAGCATCAGCTGGAGCAACAAATAAGAGCCGCATACCAGTCACTGAACTTTCTGAAAATGAACATCAACAACAAGCTGACTGTGATGCGCCCTCAACTGAAAGAGCTATACCTGAAAATGAAACAGGCAGAAACAAATGCCCGTGCATAAGCAATGATGATACGCTGGCCTGCGCGGATATAATTGCCACGCAGAGCCGTATATTTACAGCATATAAACAGTTATCATGGCAAAGACAATAGTAATAACCGGAGCCACATCGGGTTTTGGGAAGGCAATAGCAGAGCGGTTTGCAAAAGAAGGCTATACCGTATGTATTACAGGACGCAGAGAAGAACGCCTGCAGGCACTGAAGGAAGAGCTGGAAAAGACTTATGGTGTAAAAGTGGTAACACTGAAGTTTGATGTGCGCAACAGAGAACAGGTAACCGCTGCTGTAGCATCGCTGAAAGAGCAGGTAAACCATATAGATATACTGGTAAATAATGCAGGACTGGCATCGGGCCTGGGAACAATAGATGAGGGCAACATAGATGACTGGGAACTGATGATAGATACAAACGTAAAAGGCCTGTTGTACATGACCAGACAGATAGCTCCGATAATGAGAGAGCAGACCAATGGGCATATCATAAACATAGGGTCTACGGCTGGGAAATCAGTATATAAGAATGGGAATGTGTATTGTGCTACAAAATTTGCGGTGGATGCACTTACACAGGCAACCCGGATAGACATGCTGCCCTATGGCATAAAAGTAACTGCAATTAACCCGGGCATGGCAGAGACTGAGTTTTCCCTGGTACGATTTAAAGGAGATGAGGAAAGAGCGGCTAATATGTATAAGGGTGTGCGGCCACTGCAGGCAGAAGACATAGCAGATATAGCATGGTACTGTGCTACCCTACCCCCTCATGTATGCATCAATGACCTAACGGTAACCTGCCTTACACAGGTAAATAGTGTGTATCACATAAAGGAAGCAGAACGTATAGTGAAGCAATAACGTGGGAGTATTATGCCCCCTATGTGGTGAGACAAGGACTGAAAACACGATGGCAGTTTACCAAATACTGAAAGACCTGTAATGCATACAAAGGCCCCTATAATAAGAGCAATAGCGCAGCAGGACAATACTGCTATGGCGGGTATCATAAGAAGTGTACTTACAGAGTTTGGCGCTGCACGGGAGGGGACGGTATATTATGACCCTACAACAGATGACCTGTACTCCCTTTTTGGCACACCGGGCAGTAGCTACGTAGTAGCAGAACAAGATGGCATAGTAAATGGCGGCTGTGGCATATTCCCTACGTCAGGACTACCCTCTGGCTATTGTGAGCTGGTAAAGCTATACCTGCTACCGGAAGCAAGAGGATATGGAACAGGTAAAGCACTCATCAATCATTGCATCAATACAGCCAGGAACAGAGGATATACACACATGTATCTGGAAACGATGCCAGAACTAAGCATGGCTGTGGGGCTATACGAAAGTTGCGGATTTCGTTACCTGCCGGCACCAATGGGTGCATCGGGGCATTATGGGTGTAATATATGGATGCTGAAAGACCTGTAAAACCGTCGGCTACTATCTGTACCTGGGGTGATATTTTTCCAGTGTCTGCCGCAGGTATGAGCGGTCAAGATGTGTATATATCTCGGTTGTAGTGATGCTTTTGTGTCCCATCATTTCCTGTACTGCCCTAAGGTCTGCACCACCCTCTACAAGGTGTGTGGCAAAAGAATGGCGCAGCGTATGCGGGTGTATTTCGTCGCTCAGTCCGGCTTTGGCGGCAAGGTCTTTAATAATCATGAATACCATGACCCGGGAAAGACCGGCACCGAAACGATTGAGAAACAGTATATCCTCACTCCCCTTCTTTATGTGCTGTATATGACTGCGTACATGGTCTTTGTACAGGTGTATCTGTTTTATAGCCTCATCGCCCACTGGTACAAGGCGTTCTTTATCTCCTTTACCTATAACCCTGATATAGCCTACATCCAGAAATAAGCCTGAGATGCGGAGGCCTGTAAGCTCAGAAACGCGCAGGCCACAACTGTACATTACTTCCAGCATAGCACGATTGCGCTGTCCGTCGGGCCGGCTATGGTCTATGACAGAAAAAAGTGTATCAATTTCCTCTATACTCAATACATGTGGTAGTGTGCGTCGCGGCTTTGGCGCTTCGAGAAGGTCGGTAGGGTCTGTACGGATAACCTCTTCCAGCAGGAGATAACCGAAAAATGATTTGATACCACTTAATACACGGGCCTGCGTGGTAACTGCCAGCTCCAGATCATTGATAGCCTTTATGAGAGACTGCAAATGGTGCAGCTCTACCTTATCGGCAGAAAGACCGGGAAACTCAGCCTCAAGATGCCGCTGCAACATCTCTACATCATGCACATATGCCTGAACTGTGTTTCCTGACATAGAACGCTCTAACTGCAGATATGCTTTATAACCCTTTATGTATGCGGCCCACATATAAGACATCAAAACTACAGAATGTAATCAGGACTGACGTGTAAGACATGAAGCAATACATTAACTTTGGTAGATAATCGGTATTATGAAGGACATAGCAAACAAAGAAGATATAAAGCTACTGGTGGATAGTTTTTATGATAAGGTACGTAAGGACGATATGCTGGGCGAGATATTCAATAAGGCCATAGGCGACGATTGGAGTCATCATCTGCCGGTTATGTACCAGTTCTGGGATATGGTATTATTCAGTGCCGCCGGATATGCAGGCAGTCCTGTACGCAAGCATACTGACTTAGATAAAAAGATGCCTATAAACCGCCCACACTTTGACAGGTGGCTGGAGCTATGGAATGAGACTGTGGACAGTATATATGCGGGAGAAATAGCTGATATGGCAAAGAATAAAGCTTCGCTGATGGCCAACCTTATACATATGAAAATAGAAATGACGCGGGACGGATTTGAAACGCTGAACTAATACAATACAGGTCCTTAAAATACCTGCTTTGAAAAGAAGTCCTACTGCAACTATGAATAACTGTAGCAGGAAATAGTTGATTTTAGCAATTTAGTGTCTATTGTATACCCGATATGCTATTATAACACCAGCTATCTTTGACAGACACTCCTAAGCATACTGATATTAAAATAGCAAACGATACCATCCGCTTACCCCATCTGTGACAAGAACAAAATAGTTGAGCGTTGCTATAGCCAATGGACTCATGGCTACACCATTATTATTAAGGGCATTATAAGTGGAACCATGAGACGTAATGCTTAAGTTGGGATTTGCTGTAGTGCAAGCAGCAACTGTATATACTACCATGGAACCTGCCGGATATGCTAAGGCGGCCGTAGTGTAAAGTTAACAGTACCGCTACCCGATGCACCTCAATAATTTACAATAATAGAACGCACTTATACATCAGCAACATTAATATTTGTAGCGTCACCTGTAACACCTGCGACAGCATAAAGGAATATCAACAATTCCATAGCGTAAGTATGCATCCGCATGGTATGTGCATGAAAAGATTAGCTTTCATTTTGTTTGTATCTTTATATATTCACACCGCCCGGATAATTACGTCCATGTACCCTCGTACAAAATGCAAAGAATAGTCCGGGATAGCACAAACAGAGACACTACCAGCTAATGATAATATCAGGACAATACACAGACCTGTTTCAACGCAGGACATTCCCTGCTGAAATAGACATAAGAGATGGCAAAATATATGCAGTAAAGGAAGTAGCAACAGCCCCTGACCATTATATATTACCCGGGTTTACTGATGCTCATATACATATAGAAAGCTCTATGCTAACTCCTGCTGCATTTGGCACGATGGCGGTAGTACACGGAACCGTAGCGACGGTATCAGACCCACATGAAATAGCTAATGTGTGTGGTGTGGCAGGCGTACAGTATATGATAGAAAATGCACGACATACCCCATTAAAAATATTTTTCGGCGCGCCATCATGCGTGCCGGCAACGGAGTATGAAACCAGTGGTGCAACGCTGGATGCAGATGCCGTGCAGCTACTACTGGAATCGCCGGATATATGGTACCTGTCTGAAATGATGAATTATCCCGGGGTACTGAACAGCGACCCGGAAGTAATGAAGAAAATTGCAGCAGCAGTAGCAACAGGGAAGCCCATAGATGGTCATGCCCCAGGACTGAAAGGAGTAGCTGCGCAGCAATATGCAGCTGCCGGTATAACAACAGACCATGAGTGTGTGACCCTGGATGAGGCGCTGGACAAGATAGCAGCGGGAATGCAGATACTGATACGGGAAGGAAGCGCCGCTAAAAATTTTGATGCGCTGCATGAGCTGATAAGACGACATCCTGATAAAGTGATGTTCTGCTGCGATGATAAACACCCTGATGAGCTGGCATTGCACCACATAAACCATCATGTAAAAAAAGCATTACGCAAAGGACACAACCTATATGATGTATTACGCGCTGCATGCGTAAATCCTGTAATGCATTATAAACTACCGGTAGGGCTGCTGCGACCTGGTGATGCTGCAGATTTCATCATAGTAAATGACCTGAAAGAGCTGGAAGTGCTGGAGACATGGATAAACGGGAAGCTGGTAGCTGAAGGAGGAGAATCGTTACTACCACACCAGAAAGCGACCGTGATAAATAACTTCCATACAAATGAAAAAAAGCCAGAAGACTTCAGTGTAAATGCTGACGGAGCTACCATGATACGTGTGATAGAAGCAACGGATGGCCAACTGATAACCAAAGAAATTACGGCTGAGGCAAAAGTGGATAATGGTAAGCTGGTAAGTGATACAGGGCGCGACCTACTTAAAATGGCAGTAGTAAACCGCTATACACCCGATGCACCTGTGGCTGTTGCATTTATAAAAAACATTGGCCTGAAATCAGGAGCAATTGCATCTACAGTAGCACATGACTGCCATAATATAGTAGCGGTGGGTGCTGATGACGAATCGCTGTGTGCAGCTGTAAATGCGCTGATAAAATGTAAAGGGGGTATAGCAGTAGCACAAACGCCTACTGAAATAACGACAATGCCATTACCTGTAGCGGGACTGATGTCGGACAAAGGGGGCACAGAAGTGGCAAAAGCATATACGAAAGCTGATGCTGCCGCCAAAGCGCTGGGAACAAAGCTAAAAGCACCATTCATGACACTTTCGTTCATGTCACTACTAGTAATACCATCATTAAAACTGAGTGACAAAGGGCTATTTGACGGTAATAATTTTGCTTTTACTAACCTTACATTATGAGATAGCGTTAAGTAACTGTAGTAATATTTAAACAGAGTATTATTTTGCAGTCTGAGGCCAATCAACAAATGACATCATTGCATTCTTTTTTCCGAAACAGACTATACCTGTGTATTGTGTTACTATGGGTAACAGGCTCATGCAATGAACCTATGGATGGAAAGGCTGATACCCGAATGGCTGAAGCCAGCCATAAAGGAAAAGATATGATTGATGCCGGACAAAGTATGAGCGCCAAAATGCTCAATGACTCTGTATGGCACCTTATACCGCACGCCAATAAGGCAACAAAACGAGAGCGTTACGAATTTCTGAGTTTCTACTATACCTATGGTAAAAAGAATGCAGACAGCAACCTGCTATTCATAGACAGTACACTGGCACAGCTGGAGGACAGGACAGAAGATTATGAATACCTCTTCAATACAATGTTCCAGAAAGGCTCGGCACTGCTGAGTAAAGGAAGTAACAATGAAGCATTTGAATGTTTTTATGCTGCTAAAAAACTGGCAGAAAAATATGAAGACACATGCTCCTTTGCCAAGCTAAACAACAATCTGGGGCTGGTAAGCTTCAGGCAACAACGTTACAATGAAGCAATAAGCTATTTCAGAAATGCTTTTTATGAAAGTGCACACTGCGGAGCTCTGGACTTTACCAATGCATTCTTTCTGAAACAAAGTCATCTGGACAATATAGGACTAAGCTTTGAACGGCTGGCAGCATATGACAGCGCCATACAATACTACCAGCTGGCACTTGCATTCATAAAAAGGAATGAGGGTAAATATAATGACCATGAAATACTGAATGCTACAGCACGGGCTGTAATACTGGGCAACCTGGGAGGCTGCTATCTGAAGCAGGGGAAAGACATGAATGCTGCATATGCAGCACTTACAGAAAGCTACAGGCTGCATAACCTGGTACGATATGACAGAAAAGATGCGCAACTAACAGCACTAAAGCTGGCACAATACCATCTTGCAACCGGGCAACCTGACGCAGCTGAGGCATTACTGAAGACTACCAGAACGGCCATAGACTCGCTGCATAATGCAGCGTGTGAACTAAAATGGCTCTATACGATGTGGCTATACTATGACACAGTAAAGAATATACCACAGGCATATAGTTACCACCTTGCATACACCCGAAAAAAAGACTCGTTTGAAGCAGCGACAGAACACATTACCAATACCAGCCTGAGTGAGGTATTCAACCGGTTATCACAACAAAGTGAGATATCGGACCTGAGAAAAGATAATGGTATCAAAAACATATACCTGGCAACGGAAATGCTATTTTCTCTGATGGCAGTGGTGATACTATATCTCATATGGCGTAACTACAGAAACTCAAGAACGAACGTAACCCGACTGACAACACTGAATGAACAGGTAAATGAATTAAATAACTTTAAGACCCGACTACTGGCTATAATAGCACATGACCTGAGATCGCCACTGGCATCCCTGAGCGGTATGATGCCTATGATAGAAGACTTTAAGCCGGAAGAGTTAACAGAAGTAAAAGAGCAGATAACGCGACAGCTGAATGCTGTAAATGAAATGCTGGATAACCTGCTGCGGTGGGCCTCTACCTCACTTACAACCGGTGAGGCTACGAGCTCATCGGTAATAGACATAAAGGATATAGCCAGAAAGAACAAAGAGCTACTGCTGGCAGCAGCAGATATAAAAAATATAGAGATAGCTGATAAAGTAATCCCGGGTACGCTGGCTGCAGGTGACGAAGAGCAAATAAATGTAGTGATAAGGAACCTTATAGCAAATGCTATAAAATTCACACAACCAGGAGGCCGTGTAACCATATATGGGAAACGGGCCGGGGGCCATACCACCATATCGATAACAGACACAGGTATAGGGATGACAGAAAAGCAGATAAACAAGCTTTTCACTACCGAGCATGGCAGAACATATGGTACGGATGGTGAAAGAGGCGTAGGGCTGGGCCTGCTGCTATGCAAAGAGTATGTGGATGCCAATGCTGGCACAATAACGGTAAGCAGCACTGTGGGCAAGGGCAGTACCTTTACAATAATACTACCTGCACCACCGGAAGCAGATACCTAAAGCAGCTACTTTTTTACAGCAATAAAATTAAGACCAAAAAAAAGGTACTCCCGACGTAGTCCGTTTTTTGACTGGATATGTCGTTCCTTTTTCAACAGTTTATCGGCATCGGCAATACGATAACGGACCGGCAAAAAATACCGGATATACCGTACACTATCCTGCCTTATGGCAAAGCCATTATCTATAAACAGGCTATTCCATCCCTTGAGACTTCTTATATTTTCGTTTCCAATCAGAATATCCTTCTGTAGTTTTTCGTCCCATATGGTAATGATGCGGTTATTACCCCTGTATTTATACAGCTTGGCCCGCTGAATAACATTATTACCGTTCTCCTCTATAGACAATACCTGCCCTCCGGGCCTGAGGCTGGAGTGAAAAATGCGCAAAGCATCGTTTATGGGCTCCAGATGATGTAGCGTATCCTGCACTATTATCCAGTCGTAACTGTCCGGGGCCGGGCTATTATCAAAGAGATTTTCGTAACTGCATGTAAAAAGAGCAGTATCGCCATAACGGCTCCAGTATTCTTTCCGCTTCTGCACCGTTTCATAGTAGAACTCCAGTGTGGTGCCGTGAGCAGGAATGCCATTCATGGCCAGATAAAGGCAAGTAGTACCGTAACCACATCCGCAATCCCAGATAGTCATACCGGGTTTGTACTTCTCTACCATATGCTGCTGCACATAACGCAGCCGCTCCAGAAAATAATTTCTACGAAAATGCCAGGAAGACTTTTTGCCTAAGAACTTATAGTACGGTTGCATTTCCGTATGTACCTCCAGTTCTTTGAGCAAAAGATCAAAAAACTGTTCGGGAGACATAGATTGATTAGCCAAAGTAGTGCATTTAATAATAACGTGGGGCAGGAGTAAGCCTGCGCTTCAAATGTATGAAGTATAGCCAAAATAAAGAAGTACCCAACCTGCCCGCCGGGACACTGCTATATGCCAATAGTAAAAGAAGTAAATACAGAGGGCTGATTAATGCAGTTATACACTGGTAATTATGGCGTAAGGCTGTACTTCCCGACACCTATAACAAGGAGCATTCTATTAACGAATAGTTTCTACTAACTTAGCGCCATGAATAAAAGTGTCCTGAGGCTTAAGAAAGCAGTGCATGCGTTTTTCAGGGAAATAAATACTGATCCGACAGTACTGGCATATATGGGTGGCGCGCACTACTGCCCTGTTTGTAAAACCGAAGTAAAGTACTTCAAACCAGCAGATCAGGAATACCTGGATATGCTGGACGAGCACCAGCTGGCACATCCGCTTTTTTCATTTGAGACCTTTAATATATTCAGGTATTCATGCCCCAAATGTTATTCGTCTGACCGTGACCGGCTCTATGCATTATACATAGAGAAACGCATTGGGACATCTGTGAGCAACAGACTGAATCTCCTGGATATAGCTCCGACACCGGCACTGGAACAGTATCTGCGGGCATCACCATTATTCAACTACCGATCGGCAGACCTTTACATCCCCAATGTGGATGATAAAGTAGACATTACCGACATGCATATCTACGAAGAGGGAAGATTTGACGTATTTATCTGCTCTCATGTACTGGAACATGTGCCTGATGACCTCAAAGCTATGCGTGAGCTATACAGAGTATTGAAACCCGGAGGATGGGGCATTGCTATGGTGCCCATATGCCTCACCATAGAGGACACCCTGGAAGATGCATCTATACAAAGTGAAGCTGACCGCTGGAAATATTACGGACAGAATGACCATGTGCGTATGTATTCCAGAAACGGGTTCATCTCAAACCTGAAGACAGCGGGATTTAAGGTAAAAGAAATAAGAGCGGACTTTTTCACCAACGATGAAACGGAACGATGTGGTATTCACAAACGTTCTGTTCTTTACATTGTAGAAAAGTAGCTATACACCTACTGCACATAGATTTCATCGCAGGCTATCATAGGCTTACGGTTTTCCCGGAAGCGCCATACCGGCAACTGTCCCGGGCTGGTGGCTGATACCCTTACATAACGTGCTTTTTCTGCTGCCTCTGCTGCAAATGGTGTAACAGTACAGTTGTAGTGCTCTTCCATAGCAGGCACAGGTATTGCCGCATATGGCCTGAAATTAACACCATCGTCAGACACCTCTACTTTAATGGCTGAGGGGAGAAATATCCAATGTCGTGGGTCGTCCAGAAAATGCATCTTTAAACCAGAGATGCTTTTCTTTGCGCCCATATCTATTGTTGCTACCATGTCTGTACCATAAAAGCACAACCAGTTGTAACTATAGTCTTTATATCCCGGAACCCCATCTGTGAGCGTACGCTCAGCCTTTGCCGGATACTCTGGGGCAAAAGCATGCTGCAGTGAGACTTTGGCACCTACGGCTGATGATGGCACTACCCCACCCGCAAATATCTCTTCCCACTCTGCAAGGTAAGCATCGGGCGAAGGGCCACCTTCTGCCAGCTCTTTTACCCCAGCTTTACGGCAGGCAGTTACAAACCGGGCTACCCTTTCTCTGAGCCCACTTTTCACTACCCACTGTTTATTCTTATCCTTTTCAAAAACACCAAACTTTTCAATGCCATAAAACCGGGCCTGCTGCAATACCACATATTCCAGAGACAGCCTTACCCGAGCTACACGCTCAGCGAAAACAGGTTTTGTTTCCACAGCCCCCTCGGCTGCATCCAGCAAAGCGCTGTATGCATCCAGTTTCTCCGGAGTAAGCCATGAATTCCACTCGTTTACAGGATTGCCATAGATATCCAGCCTGCGTTTTGACTCATCCATATCGCCATGCGTTTGCCCTATGTACTGTAACAGAAACTTTGCTGCCGGGCCATAAAACTCCTGCAGGAACAGCTCAGTATTTTTCTTTACATCGGCCTTTTCATCATTCAGCAACTGAGCCAGCAGATAACTTCTCAACTCTGCCCACTCACCATATGTATCTCCACTGCCCTGCACAAAAAGTCCTTTTATGCCATTTTCTTTATAAAACTGCATATTAGGCTGCAGCGTGAGCAGATTAGGGAATGGAGCCAGATAAGCGGTAAACTGAGTAACATAATCCCACAGGAAGAGGTTACCGGTAAGCTGGTGCCATTGTTTCACATCATTGCGGAAGGGCGCTGCCGATGACTCTGCCAGCAATGGCTTGTTGCGATATGCATCTATATTGCTCAGGAAGATATACACATTGCCTGCCGGAGTAATAGTGCGGGGGGCACGATGTGTATAACCATATGCCAGCGTAGTTATATACTTATCGGGGAACTGGTTTGCGACACGATTTACAAAGGTGATAAGTGAGCCTGAAGGTGAGCCCTGGGCATCATCTATCGCTTTACATTGGTCGCACTCGCACCAGCCTATATCATCATTAGGACTTACAGACCAGTACATGGCATCGGGTTTGTCTGCCATTCTTTTCTTCAGCTCTGCTACAGCGATATTAAATACCTCCTGGTTACTGAGACAAAGCTGTGTGGGTTGCCTTACTCCTTTTACCAGTGCATAATATTCTGGATGAGTTTTAAAGTATGTACCTGCAGGTACCAGCTTGTTATATGAATGCCCCCATAACCCCCAGAGGTCTTCAAAGCGCTGTAACCTGTGCCATTCCAGATATTCTGCATCGGCAGATGCGGGGTAGTAAACCTCCCTGTATGTAAACAAGGGCCGGCTTTCATCCTTCAGGTTGTCAGGGACTGATAACTTTTTAAGCGAGGGAACGATAGCAGGCACATCGGCCACTTTATGCGCTCCAATATACTTTTCTATAAAAGCATAAACCCCATAAATAAGCCCTCTGCCACTACCGCCACAAATAAGGATATCTTTTCCCGACACCTGAAGCCTGTATGCCTCGGCTGGAAGGCGGCCCGGAATGATAGTACCTTCCTTACGGGTATGCCCTATATAAAATGCAGCAGGTGTCTGTTTTGCACTTTCAGGTACAATACTCAATGTTTTGCCGGTAGCACGGTGGATATAGTCCTGTAATACTTTTGCTGATTTCTCTTCCAGCCGTGAAGGCTTTGCAGGCACTACTATTGAATACTGAGATGTGCCGGCATCAACAACTATCAGTTCCTGAGCATTGCCACTACAGGCACTGACAGCAATGAGCAGAAATGCCAATCTATATAACAACTTCATAATTCACGTCTTCGTAAGGTCAGAATTTGCGAAGCAAGGTAAGATAAATATCATACTGATTCCGGAAGACATCAATATTGGTCAGCAGTGTGGGGTCCCTCAACTCTGTTTTCATGTTATACCATGATGCATTGATTCCGAAAGTAGTACGATAGTGAAACTGCCTCCTGTAACCTACCCCGCACGATACTGTCTTATACTGAGAAAAGCCACTCAGGAAATAGTTGGTACTGAAATCGTCAGGCACATTACCATAACCGGCAAATGCACTAAACCATTCTGTACGGATATCGCGTGGGTAGTAGCGTGCTGTCAATATAGCAGAAAGATACTCTCCTTTAATAGTACTATCGCTGGCAGTGTCGTTATAATTAAGGTCCATGTAGTAGACTTTCAGATTGAGCCAGAAGTCTTTTATTTCCTTAGATATACCCACCAGCGGTGAGATAGAACGGCTATTGTTCATAAGCTTCAGGTAGCGGGCACCCAGCTCACCGGCCCATGCTTTTTTAAAGCTTTTATTGATAGAGTAACCTAAACGCAGCTCAGGAAAAACCAATGGTGTAGGCGACCATGCAAACGCCCCCCATGAGTACCAGACTTTATTATGCTTTCGGTACGCCTCGGCTTCGAACTGATAACCGGTACCATTAAGACGACCGGCATAGTTCATACGTAAATAGAGGGTAGTCTTTGATGAGAAACGACCATACTGTAACGTAGCTATACTATTGATAGATGGTGGTAATGCTGTATTCTGAATAATCTTAGAATGGAGATAAAACAGACCAATCTCATTACGGAGCCGACGGGCATATAAGAGTGCAGCATAGTCTATATGCTTAGGATAGAGGCTCATCTTTGCCAGTGTATCGGCAGTGCGCCATGCGAGCTCAAACTCCTCCATTGCTTCCAGTACCTGCGCCTTGCGATGAAGGAAGAAGTGATTCTGCGGATAGAAGCGACGACCACGGTCCAACAGGGCCAGTGCCGTATCGTACTGCTTCAGGTCATACAGGAGGTTGATAGTATAATATAATGGTATGGTGTCCTTAGGTGCTACCTCCAGCGCCTGGTAGAACTCCACCAGTGCACTGTCTTTATTCAGATTTTCAAGATACTCCCGTCCGGCACCCAGATGCTGCTCCATGAATGCACTGCGGTACTTAATATTATATGGGTAGGACTTAAACAAATCTCCTGAAATCTCATAGGCTGTTTTGTACTGCTTGGCATCTGCATAAACCAGCGACTTGCGGAAAAGGAAGTCCTTCGAATCGGGATAATAACGCAGCCCCTGATCTACATAATACAATGCTGAGTCATAGTTTCTGATAGCGCTTTCTATATTGATGATATAATTCAACGCATCTACATTATCGGGCTGTCGGTCCAGTACATCCCGCAGAACCTTGAGGGTATTATAGTAATCATCGTACTGCATAGCCTGCCGCCCTGCTGCCAGCGAATACTCAATAAGACTGGCCAGATACTGCCTGTTTTCAGGATGCGCTTCCAATAGCTGTTTAGATATAGCGGCGGCATCTGAGTAGCGTTGGTAACCATCCAGTACTACTGCTTTCTTAAACATCAGGTGTTCATCGGCAGGATAGTAAACAAGGGCATCATCAATAGCGCGCAGTGCATCATCGTAACGCTTCTGTGCCAGATAAATGTTAATGAGATAATTAGTTGCGGCTACATTGGAGCGGTCATAAAACAGCACAGAACGGAGTGCAACAATGGCACTGTCATACTCCATCTCATTCATGTACTGTTTAGCCGACAAAGTTCTCAGCTCCAGAAAGTTCATTTTATTAACATCGGTAGGGTTGTCTTTAAACAGTGTTTCTGCAATAGCAGATGCCGCACCATAACGCTTCATATCATCCAAAATACCGAGCTTACGCTTAAGCAGGTCATAATCGCCAGGGAATGTTTTGAGACCAAAGTTTACCCACTGTAATGCCAGATCATGATTGCCCCGGCTGAAACAGATATTGATGATATAAGTGAGTGCGTCTCTGTTACCCGGGTCACGCTCCAAGACACCTGCAAACAACAGGTAAGGGTCTGTTTTCATGTAAAACCGGCCGGCCTCCATGTGTATATAGGTATTCAGCCGCTGTACATCGCTATTTGTAGGATAGAGCTTCATGAGCTTATCTACTACCATTATTGCCTCTACATAACGGGCCATTGCTTCCAGAATACTCACCTTTTTCATGAGATATTCATATGAATTAGGAGTGGATGTAAGGGCACGGTTAGTGTAGGCAAGGGAGCTCTCATAGTTACCAGAACGAACATCAAGCGCGAAGATTGCTGAAAGCGCTTCTTTGTTCAGCGGGTCCTGCTCCAGCACTGCTTCATAGGCCCGTTTCGCTATTTCTATATAACCACGATGTGAATACTGGCGGGCTACTGCAAGCTTATAATCCAGATACACGCTACGGATGTAAGGGTCGGCAGAGAATCGGTCAAAAAGATAGTCGGCCAGCCGGTTACTCTCCATCCAGTCGCCCATCTTCACGTAAATGTTGAGTTTCTTCAACAGGATATCGCGGTCATTGGGAAAGTATTTCAAACCCATATCGGCATATTCCAGTGCCTGCAGGTAGTTACAGGCAAGGTCTTCCATGTTTACCAGATATATGTATGCATCCCGGTAGCGTGGATTCCTGTTTATAACATAATTCAGCTCTATACGGGCACTATCAATTTTCCCAGCCAGCGAATAAGCATGTCCCAGCAGCAGATGTATATCAAGGTTTTTAGGAGATATGTCTATAGCCTTGTTGCACATATATATCGCCTTCTGATAGTGCTTAAGCTCTATCTCCTTCTTGGCCTCATTATACAGATTGTCTGATGACTCAATCATTTTAAGCCACTGTCCCTGAACCGGAGTAGCGGCAAAAAATGAAGCCAGAAAAATCAGTATCAATACGGGGGTAAACCTCATTTTGTCAATCTTTATAATTGAATATCAAAATTATTTTGAGCCGGCCACTGTAGCAGCATCGGTTTTCTTTTTTGCGGCCTGCATACCAAATCCCTGACGCTGCATGTTGCCCCATACGTGTTTACGCCCGGTAATAAAGTTGAAGTATCCTTTAATAGCAAAGAACATGATAAGCGGGTGGTATATGAATGGCTCCAGAAAAGCCATAAGACACAAACCAATAGTTTCGCCCCATGTTTTATAATACTTAAATGTGAGCTGATCCCATAATAGTGCCAGAGTGGTAATCATCACCGAATAGGTATATACAAACACGATAAGGATTATAGCGAAAGGCCAGTTGATTTGCCCGGTAACAATAAGGTATATGTAAAAAAGGATACCGGTAAACTCTACAATAGGCGCCAGCAGCTCATACAGGAAGTTGTATGGGAATACGATCAAACCCATTCTGCCATAACGGGGATTACCTATAATCTTGCGGTGAATACTCATGATCTGAGCCAGACCACGCCCCCAGCGGGAACGCTGACGACCAAACACCTTGAGTGTAGTAGGACCTTCCGTCCAGCAGAGGGTGAGCGGTACATAACGTACGGAATACTTACGCTTATTGTCTTTCATGAAGCCACACATGCGCGTAATCATGTCCATATCCTCACCAAAGGACTTGGAGTCATACCCACCGGCTTTAACGGCAATTTCCTTATCGAACATACCCAGACCACCGGATACGTTTGGCACGGCATTAATGAGATCCCACCCCATTTTACCCAGCATGTAGGCCCGTATGTACTCCATCTCCTGAAAACGGGGAATGAGACGTTTAGGAGGGCGTACACGCACCATAAGACCTTCATCCACATCGCACGAGTTTACCATGCGCAGTGTGGCACCAGAGGCTATAACCCTGCGGTAATCTTCTTCTATATGTACGTGACCACATTCCTCACAAGGCTTACCTACTTCCTTCACCTTAGTGGTTTCCTCATCCATAAAGGGCTTTATGAGCTTTATGAGGGTATCCTTGTCCAGAATACAGTCCACATCGGTACAGAGGAAGTAATCGTAAACAGAGATATTAATACCTGCGTTAGAGGCATCGGCCTTACTCTTTCCGTTTACCTTATCTACCACTACCAGCTTTTCATAGGCCCTGTTGGTAGATTTGAATATACGCTTTATAGGCTGGCAGTTGAGCTTTTCCCTGAATGCGTACTCTACATGCACGAGTTCAAACTCATCTATCAGTTTCTCCAGCGTATCATCGGTACTACCATCATTGACAATAATGACTTCAAACCGGGGATAGTTGAACGTGAGCAGTGAGCGCACATTGGAAATGATGGTAACGCCTTCATTGAAGGCCGGGGCCACAACTGAGATACCAGGCGCGAGTGGCGACTCAACAATTACCTGAAAGTCGACCGAGGCATTCTTCTTCATGTAGCGCTGAATAGATATCAGCGACATGATAGCAAGCAGAGCGTAGGCAAGCAGCAGCGACGTACCGTAAATAAATACAGCCGACTGATAGAATACGCCTACCGTTTCCCAGAATGTACCACCAGTAAAAAAGTCAACAATGAACCTCATATCAAATTCGCACAGTGTTGTTTTTAGTATTTACATTAAGTAGCAGCCGGATTAGTGTTTTTAGGCACTTTATCGTCTGCTTTCTTCTTAAAGCCTGCGCGCTGCATGTTGCCCCATGAGTGCTTTCTGTTAGTCAATTGGAAATAGTAACCTCTTATTGAAAATACCACGATAAGCGGGTGGTATATAAGCATTTCAATGAACACCATTGCCGCAATCCTTGCTACGTCTTTCCATGTACGGTAATACTGGAATGTGAGCTGGTCCCATAATACCGACAGCGTAGATATCATGACCGAGTATGTATATACAAATATGAGCAGGATGATGGCATATGGCCAATTGACCAATCCAAAGTAAATAAGGAATATATAGTATATAATACCCAGAAACTCAATGACCGGCGCTAACAGCTCAAAGAAGAAGTTGTAGGGGAATACGACAAGCCCTACCCTGCCATATGCGGGATTAAACAACATCTTCTTATGTGCCAGCATCAACTGTAGCAGCCCACGCGCCCAGCGGGTGCGCTGACGCATGAATATTTTTACTGACGTAGGTCCCTCTGTCCAGCAAAGTGTATTGGGGATATACCGTACAGAGGCATCTATCTTATTGTCATACACGTAACGCGACATACGCATACGCAGCTCCATATCCTCACCGAAAGAAGCAGGGTCATACCCACCAGACTTAACGGCTATTTCTTTATCGAACAGACCGAGACCACCCGATACGTTAGGAACAGCATTGATATAGCTCCAGCCCATCTTACCCAAAACGAATGAGCGGATGTACTCCAGCTCCTGAAACCTTGCCAAAAGCGGACGGGGAGCTTTAATAGTGATAAGCACACCTTCATCTACCTCACAGGAGTTGGCCATGCGTAATGTAGCCCCGGTGGCCATAACCCGCCTCTTCTCCTCCTCCATGATGGGCTTAATGAGCATCTGCAGGGTTTGGGTATGCAGGATACAATCCACATCGGTACAAAGGAAGTACGGAAATGCAGATACATTGATACCTACGTTTGTGGCATCGGCCTTTGCTTTACCGTTCTCCTTATCCACGACCAGCAGCTTGGCATAGGCTTCGTCTGTAGATTTATATACGCCCCGTACCGGCTTTGCACTCAGTTTTACGTCATAGGCAAAATCGACCTGAACAAGCGAAAACTCATCAATAACCTTCTGCAGCGTATCATCTGTACTACCATCGTTGATGATAATTACCTCATAGTTAGGATAATCGAAAGTGAGCAGCGAGCGTACATTACTGATGATGGTAAGACCTTCATTGAACGCCGGCGCTATCACAGATATGCCGGGAGCCAGTGGCGAGCCTACGATAACCTTGTAGTCGGTATAGCTTTCCTTACGCAGAAAGAGGCGGATATTGACAAATGACAGGATGGCAAGGATGGCATAAATGAGCAGCAGTCCCACACCGTAAATAAATACGGTGGTTTCAAAGAACCAGGAAGCATACTCAATAAATGTTGTACCCATCAGTACTTTATCAATGGATTTAAACAGTGCTTAATAATCAGCTGATTTTCTTCGTGGGTCATTTCCATAAGCTCCTCTACCAGCAGCCTGGAGTTTTGCGTATTGTGCTTTATGATAGCTCTTGCCGCATTCATACGAATATCAAAGTTGGAAGAGTACAGAAACTCCGTTTTCAGAAACTCAAGATATTTACCGGAAGCTATAGCGCCCATCGCCTTCAGTATCTCCACCTGACAGTTGAGCGGCTGGTGGTTATAGATACGTACCATCTTTTCCTCTGCCACTTCTGCTGACAACTTACCGAGACAGATAATAGCATCGGCACGGAAGTAGTGGTCTTTATTGTTGAGCAGCTCCATTACCGCAGGGATAGCACTCTGCTGATCGTAGTGGGCTATGAGTTTCAGACAAAAAGACACCACACTTTTATTAGAAGAGTAGCTTACCCAACGGGAAAAGTTAGGAATAGCAATATCCTTAGTGGTGGTGATAATCTTAAACATTTCCAACTGGTCCCACGGGAGCAGTGGTTCTGTAGCAATATCAAAGAATTTGAACGGCTCGTTTTTACTCAGCTGAATGTAGGCATTACGGGCAGCAGCACGCAATGATGGATTGGTACTGTTAGTAAGCGGCAGGATGGTAACGTCAGATATGGAAATATCCATCTGCGTGAGCTCTACCACCGCTTTTATCTTCCGCTCCCACCGCATAGACTTCATCTTGGCAAAAGAGTCCTTCTGCAGGTCCATATCTATATACAGTTTACGCAGCAGCTCCCCTACCTCACCACGGAAGTTTTTACGATACTGAATCAGTGTTTCAATTAAAATCTGACGGACGAAAGGCTTTTTATATACCTTATTGCTCAGTGCTTCCTTATCAAACTCAATTTCTTCGGTAGGAATATCTTTACCCAGATTTTCATTAAGAAGTACCTGGTCAGTAATCAACTCCTCTATTATTGGGCTGATGAATGCCACCCTCTTCTCATGAACATAGGTACGATACCTCTTATATAGAATGGCGCCGTATGCAAATATTGTTGCAGCAATTGCAATAATGATAAATGCAAGCGCAATTTCAATGAAAAGAGGAAGCAGGCTAAATTGTTCATATGCCTGAAACAGCAGGTCTACCAGATCTTTCCACATTAGGCGGCATTATTTTTTCTTGGTTACCAGCTTCAGGTTGGCACTGCGATTAGCAAGCAGCTTACGGATGCGAATCATCAGCTCACCGGCCATAATGGGCTTTTTCAGATAATCATCTGCTCCCAACCTGAATGCTTCTGTTATGGTTTCTTCATTACCTACTGAGGAGCAAACGATAATACCAACGTGACGCTTGTCTGTATTGGCACGCAGGCGGCTCACCACCTCAAGCCCATTGGCATAAGGCATCATGAGGTCAGTAATAACAACATCGTACTGCTCATTATCCAATTTTTCAAACGCCTCTTTCCCGTCCTTAGCAGTTAATACTTCATGGCCATCTTTTCTCAGAATGTTACGAATAGCCTTGAGCATTATATCATCGTCCTCTATAACTAAAATATTAGACATATATCTATTGATAGCTTTTTCAGCACTTTGTTTTTATTGCATAGGTGAAAATCACCTCTAATTTCATGCAAATATCCGCTTTATATTTCAAAAAATGCTGCTTTTACATGACGTTAACCAAAAAGCTGTAAATTAACAAACGCAAAACAAGATTGGTTATATCCCTTTAAATATTTAACCGAAAGTAATAGATACTGAGAGGTTGTAATACCTGACAAATTGCGACCAAAAACGGCTTCCGCGACTGACTGAACTGACAAAACTTACAGAAATATGGTCATTAAGGCGTCAGATACTGCCAAATTTTACAGAAAATGGCATTTTACAGCCAGTGGCACAAAATCTGATGGGTAGTAGTAAATCTAAAAATCGTTAAACACTTAAATTTTGTAGCTCATGGCAAAGACTTTAAACATAACCCCGTTGCATGACCGGGTAATCGTGAAGCCAGCTCCGGCTGAGGAGAAAACTGCAGGTGGCATCATCATTCCTGATACAGCAAAGGAAAAACCACAGCGTGGCACAGTAGTAGCTGCGGGTCCTGGTAAAAAAGATGAGCCAATGACCGTAAAAGCAGGCGATACTATCCTTTATGGTAAATATGCTGGTAATGATGTAAGCTTTGAAGGTGAAGATTACCTGATAATGCGCGAAAGTGACATTCTGGCTGTTATCTGATTAATGAACCAGATCTGAAAACAGGGCTGCATCATAACAAGCCCGGAAACACAACAAACAAAAACAAATACAACATAAAACAATATGGCAAAGCAACTTTTCTTCGACATTGACGCACGCAACAGAATGAAGCGTGGTGTAGACACACTGGCAGATGCGGTGAAAGTAACTCTGGGACCTAAGGGTCGTAACGTAGTGATCGAGAAAAAATTCGGAGCACCCGGCATCACTAAAGATGGCGTATCTGTAGCAAAAGAAATAGAGCTGGAAGATGCTATCGAAAACATAGGCGCACAGATGGTGAAAGAAGTAGCATCAAAAACTGCTGACATAGCAGGTGATGGTACTACTACTGCTACAGTACTGGCTCAGGCAATAATCAACGACGGCCTGAAAAACGTAGCTGCCGGTGCAAACCCAATGGACCTGAAGCGCGGTATAGATAAAGCCGTAGCTACTGTTGTGGAAAACCTGAAATCACAATCAGAGAAGGTAGGCAACGATAATAAAAAAATAGAGCAGGTAGCTTCTATCTCTGCAAACAATGATAACGCAATAGGTAGCCTCATAGCTCAGGCAATGGCTAAAGTGGGTAACGAAGGCGTAATCACTGTAGAAGAAGCAAAAGGCACTGAAACTACTGTAGAAGTAGTAGAAGGTATGCAGTTTGACCGTGGATATCTGAGTGCATATTTTGTTACCAACTCAGACAAAATGCAGGTAGAACTGCAGAATCCATACATTCTGATTTATGAAAAGAAAATCAGCACACTAAAAGACATCCTTCCTATACTGGAAAGTGTGATACAGAGTGGCCGTCCGCTGCTGATTATTGCTGAAGATGTAGATGGCGAAGCGCTGGCTACACTGGTAGTAAACAAGCTGCGCGGCTCACTGAAAATAGCTGCGGTAAAAGCTCCGGGTTTTGGCGACCGCCGCAAAGAAATGCTGCAGGATATTGCTGCACTTACAGGTGGTACCGTGATAAGCGAAGACCAGGGTTACAAACTGGACAACGCTACTATCGCATCTCTGGGCCAGGCAGAAAGCATTACTATAGATAAGGATAACACCACTATCGTAGGTGGTAAAGGAGAGAAAGAAACAATTTCTGCCCGTGTAAACCAGATAAAAACCCAGATAGAAACAACTACCAGCGATTATGACCGCGAAAAACTGCAGGAGCGTCTTGCAAAACTGAGCGGTGGTGTAGCTGTACTGTATATAGGCGCTGCTACTGAGGTAGAGATGAAAGAGAAGAAAGACCGTGTGGATGATGCCCTGCATGCTACGCGCGCTGCTGTAGAAGAAGGTATAGTGCCTGGTGGTGGTATAGCTTACATACGCTCTATAGAAGCCTTGGCTAATATCTCAGCTGAGAATGCTGATGAAAAAACAGGTGTGAACATCATACGCCGCGCTCTGGAAGAGCCACTGCGCCAGATAGTAGGCAATGCAGGTCTGGAAGGTTCTATCATCGTACAGAAAGTACGCGAAGGTAAAGGTGACTTCGGCTTCAACGCCCGCACTGAAACATATGAAAATATGTTTGCAGCAGGTGTAATTGACCCAACCAAGGTGAGCCGTGTAGCACTGGAAAATGCAGCTTCTATAGCCAGCATGCTCCTTACTACTGAGTGCGTTATTGCCGACAAGCCAGAACCAAAATCTGCGGCTCCGGCTCCAGGTGGTATGCCAGGCGGTATGGGAATGGACTATTAATAGTAATACCATATATCTCAAACGAAGTCGCCTCCCAGCCGGGAGGCGACTTCGTTTTTATCAACAACCTGTACCATAAAGAAGCAGGCCTGATTCATTTGAATATTGCATTTGTGCTGGCTATCTTTGAGTTTTCTCTTCCGGCAATGAATCTTATTTTCTGGCAAGGTATTATCAGCATTCATCAGAAATCATTTCTGGAGGCACTGGCCTGGGAGCCCCGGGTAAAAAGTGTAACGCTTGTAGTGGAGCAAACCATATCGGACTACAGAAAAAATATGGGATGGGATGTACCTGAAATAAAACATGTACAACTCATCATAGCACCGGACAAAAAGCGGATAACTGAAATATTTGCCGCCAATAAGAATGCCATACACATACTGGGCGGACTATGTGTGAGTCCTATGATGACCAATGCCATCAATGCCGGTATAGCTGCAAAAGCAAAAATGGGCATTATGACAGAGCCCTATGACAGAGAGGGTATAAAAGGTATGCTGCGTGATATAAAGTACAGATACCTGAAAATACGCTATTCAAAACACATAGACTTTTTACTGACTATAGGGAAGGAAGGTGTAAACGCATTTACAAGGCTGGGGTTCAATACAGAGAAGGTATTTCCCTGGGCATACTTTGTTACCATACCACTGCCGGAGCGTGTGCCTGATATGGCAGGAAAAGTAAGGATACTATATGCGGGGAGGGTAACCGAACAAAAGGGGATATATCGCTTTGTAAAAGAGCTCGCAGCTACCGGAAATAAAGATTACGTACTGGATATATATGGTGACGGGCCGGATGCAGCTAAAATAAAAGAACTGATGAATGAAAACTCTCTGGAGGAACAGATTCATCTATTCCCGTTTCAGAAGTATGATGACATGCTACTGAAATACTGTGCTTATGACTGGGTGGCACTACCCAGTACTCAAAAAGATGGCTGGGGTGTAATAATAAATGAAGGTTTGCTGAATGGCCTGAAGGGAATATGCAGTAATATATGTGGGGTAAGCTGGGCTATAAAAGAGGGAGAAAACGGAGTAACATTTGACTGGCATTCAGAGCATAGCTGTGGTAATGCTATAAGGAGGATGCTGGCAAATGAATCATTCTGGCCTGCTGAAAAAACAGCTATGTGGGCATCGGCGGCACTGACTGGAGAGGCCGGGGCGGCATATTGCCTGCAGATACTGGATAATGTGTATGATAGCGGGAGCAGACCTACTGCGCCATGGCTTGCAGAACAATAGTCGTGTTGCTGCTACAAGCAGTATCTAATATAGCCTATAAAAAAGCTGACATCTATAGCACGACAGAAGACATATACCCTACCAAACGAAAGAAAAGGACTGGAACCTATGATACTGATAGACGGACTGTATATAAATAAAGGTGGCGGGGCTGTACTACTGCAATACCTGATAACAGAGATACTGCAACGGAGTGAGGCGAATAATTTCTTTTTTCTGCTGGACCCAAGATTTGAAAAGCCTGCTGAGCTAACAGGCAACTATGAGGTGATACCCAATAAAATGAGTGCCCGTATTCGGTTTTACAAGCAAAACCGCAAGAGGTTTACAACAGTATTCTGCTTTGCCAATACGCCGCCGCCTGTTAAGATGCTCGTACCTGCCTATACCTATATGCACAACCAGAAATTACTGGAAGCTCCTTTCAGGAAATGGGAACCTATGTTTCGCTCGCAGTACATCAAGTATCTGGTAATGAAGCTCTACAACAACAATACTGATAGCTACATTGTACAGACCCCCCATATGGTAGAGATGCTGGTGAAAACGGGACTTAAAAAAGCAGCGGACTGCCTGACAATACCATTTTATGACAACCGGAAATATGCAGGCGGAGGAAAGCCATTTACTGAAAGGATGCAGGATGAATTTGTATTTATCAGCAACCCGTCGCCACAGAAGAACTATCCTACCCTGCTACAGGCATGGGAGCTGCTGCTAAGCCAGGGATATACCCCACGACTGCATGTAACAATAGATGAAACCGGAGCTGAACTGAGGAATAAAGTAGCCGAGCTGAATGTAAAAGGAGCCCAGATAATAAACCACGAATATCTGGACCCTAAAGAACTCTACTTTAACTGTGCATGGCTCATATTCCCCTCACTGATGGAAAGCTTCGGGTTACCGCTTATAGAAGCGGCTGACAGTGGGATGAAAATACTTGCATCAGACCTACCTTATGTGTATGACGTAGTAAAGCCAAGCCTTGTCTTTGACCAAAACAATGCAGCCAGTATAGCCGATGCAGTACAGCAGGCAATATCTGACCCCAACCTGCCATTTCCTGAAATAGTGACAAAAAATGAAGTGCAGCAACTAATAAATATTCTGACGGGCAAAAGGTAATCTAACGCTCACCTCCCAATACCCGGACAAACTTATTGGCAACAAGGGCAAACGAGCCAACCATAACGCCTGAAAACAAGGACATAACCAGGCCCAGCAATATCATGACCTGTACTACTGAGCCACCAGACTCAGCAGCCATTTTTGCAAACTGGGTGGCATCTTTAGGATGATGCTGCAAATACTGGGCAGACATAAGTGCCCGTACCCCGGTAGTCCAGAATGTGCTGATAATACCTGTAATAAAACCATGAAGAAAATGGCGGCGTGCTGCATACCGGCCAATAACCCACCCACACCCTAAAAATAAAGGAGTAGCCAGCAGGGCCTCGAACCGGGCAGAAATAACAAATACACCAGCCATGCCTACCAGAACGCCAATAAAAGAAAGCGGAATAATCAACTTCCAGTTCATTGGCTAAATGTAGCATTTAGACCAAAGAACGACAAATGCAGCCGGTCTCTTAGCTTTGTACCAAACATACCATATATGGACACTATACTGGCTACAGACCTGAAAATACAGATAATACTAAGGATGAATGAAAGTAAAGAACGGATAGTGAAATGCCTTGGGTCATACAACAATAGTACGGTATGGCAACGTCCCAATAAACAACTGGCAAGTGTAGGCAACCTGGTACTGCACCTGTGCGGCAACATAACACAATACATAATATCATCACTTGGGCAGGGACCTGATAACCGCAAGAGGGATGCAGAATTCAGTACAGAGAACGGATATGATGTTGCTCAGCTCATAACTATGATAAGCGAAACTATAGACAGAGCTACTGAAATAATACAGCAAACAGCGGAAACAGAACTACTAAGGGTACGCATGGTACAGGGATTTGAACTAAGCGGTACCGGTATATGTATACACGTAGCAGAACACTTGTCTTACCATACCGGCCAAATAGCGGTGCATACCAAATTACTGACAGAGGAAGACCTGGGCTTTTATAAAAACTCTGACCTTAATATTAAGAACGAATGATAGGTGTACAAGACCACAATACCAGATAACGAAGGGAAAGAGATATTATGTCGTTTATCCAGTACATTTGTACTCCAAAAAACTGTCAGAAATGTTGTTTTTAGATTTTGAAAAGCCGCTGGAAGAACTGCATAACCAGATATCCAAACTACAGGATATATCTGCGAGAAACAAAGTAGATGTGTCTAACAGCATAAGAGAACTGGAAGCTGCAATGGAAACAGCACGCGGCGAAATATATACCAACCTTACGCCATGGCAGCGTGTGCAGCTGAGCCGGCACCCGGAGCGCCCGTACACTCTTTATTATATAGAGAACATCTTTACAAACTTCACAGAACTTTTTGGCGACAGGCAGGTAAAAGATGATAAAGCCATGGTGGGCGGTATGGCTGAGCTTAACGGCCAACCCGTAATGGTGATGGGACAGCAGAAGGGAGTAAACACCAAACTGCGCCAGCTGCGCAACTTTGGCATGGCAAACCCTGAAGGCTATCGGAAAGCACTGCGGTTAATGAAAATGGCTGAAAAGTTCAACAGGCCTATCATTACCTTTATTGATACTCCTGGAGCATATCCCGGGCTGGAAGCTGAGGAGCGCGGGCAGGCCGAAGCTATAGCACGTAACCTGTTTGAGATGGTAAATCTTAAAGTGCCTGTAATATGCGTAATAATAGGTGAAGGCGCTTCTGGCGGTGCACTGGGCATAGGCATAGGTGATAAGGTAGTAATGCTGGAAAACACATGGTATTCAGTTATTTCTCCTGAGTCATGCTCATCTATCCTGTGGCGTAGCTGGAACTTTAAGGAAAAAGCTGCGGAGCAGCTACGACTTACATCAAAGGACATGAGTAGTTTCGGGCTGGTAGATGATGTGATAAAAGAGCCATTAGGAGGCGCTCATGCCCATCCTGAAGCGATGGTAGCTACGCTGAAAGAATATCTGGAAAAGACGCTCCCAATACTTACTGCTGAAACAGCGGAAAAGCGTATCACCAATCGCATAGAGAAATTTTCTAAAATGGGCTTTTATGATGAACTGACCCCAGAAGAGGCAGCATCGTAAAGTACATGCTATTTCATTTTCTATATTCTTCACATAAAATCAGGCCGGGTTTTCACAATCCCGGCCTGATTTTATATACCCACAAACCAGATGTGGTACATGCACTATAAATATGTTTGTTTAATCTTCAAAATTAATATAGACATTTACGCAAGTCATAAACCACCAATATTACATATAAAGTAATAACAAGCAATTACTTACACTAAAAACAACAAACAATATATTTGTTTTATTGAATAATATTTGTTTATTATTAATAAAAATGATACTTTTATCATACTTCGAAATTTGCAAAAAAATAGATAAATTGTGCCGTAAGTATTAGTAAACCTTATCTTACATAATACCTTTACATATATCAACTTCTTTTGGAGTTCATACCGGAAAACCGGTTTAATCTATAAAAGAAATAACTACAATGTCTTATCAACAACTTAAAGGAACTGGTGTAGCGCTTGTAACACCATTTACCGACGACGGCGGCATAGATCATGACGCCCTGGAAAAGCTGGCTGCACAAGTCGTAAAAGCCGGTGTGGATTTTCTCGTAGCTCTTGGCACCACTGCAGAGACCCCTACACTATCACTTCAGGAAAGAAAAGATGTACTGGCTACCGTAATGCGGGTAGCAAACGGAGAAGTGCCGGTAGTATGTGGTATAGGTGGTAACAATACTGCCGAAACGGTAGAAATGCTGAAAGAGATGGACCTACGTGGAGTAGACGCTATACTTAGTGTGGCTCCATATTACAACCGTCCTACACAGGAGGGCATGTACCAGCATTTTTCAGCTATAGCTGAAAATACCAGTAAGCCGATAATACTGTATAATGTAC
The DNA here is from genome assembly GCA_030427635.1 of Bacteroidia bacterium. GTDB lineage: Bacteria > Bacteroidota > Bacteroidia > Chitinophagales > Chitinophagaceae > Nemorincola. The sequence goes on along the minus strand of JAUIBA010000012.1, from coordinate 33,831 downwards.
CAGCACGTACAGGATCTAATCTGCTGCCTGCAACAGTAATAAGACTTGCAAACAAGTTCAATAATATTGTAGCCATTAAAGAGGCAAGCGGCAACATGGCTCAATGCCTGGAGCTGATGCATGACAAACCTGATAACTTCATTGTATTATCGGGCGATGATAACCTGGCACTGGCTCATATGGCAATAGGTATGGAAGGCATTATATCAGTTGCCGCCAATTGCTATACCAAAGACATGACCGATATTATAAACCTGGCTATAGTAGGCAAGTTTGATAAGGCAAGAAGAATATTCTATAAAATTTTACCCGGAATAGATTTGCTGTTTGCAGATGGTAACCCTGCCGGTGTAAAATGTGTGCTTAGTCATATGGGGTTATGCAAACAGAATTTACGACTGCCACTGGTACCGGTGAGTGAGGGTGTAGACACCAGCATAAAAAAGTTTATGGCAGCAACGCACTAAAAGATAATTCAGCATTTTCAGGCAGCCGACAGGATTATGTTCTGTCGGCTTTTTCTTTCTGGTAGAGAGGGGGATTGTACACTAATGAAAATGAAAAAGCAACGTGAATACGTTACATTTTCTTTCCATAAAAAATCAAAAAGGGGTAAAAGGGCAATGGCTACAAAGAATATAAAAACAAGGGTTCATAAGGGCTGAGCATGATATTCTAATAACAATATTCGTGCCAGTTTTTACATTTTTTTATGATAATGTGCGAAATACACACTACGCAAAATATTTTTCGTTCTGACGAATATAGAAAAATAACTTTCAGTTAATTTTTATAATACTACCGGCAAAAGATTCATCAATTTCTCATCACGATGATATACATCTCCTGCAAAACGGATGTTTATGCCTGTAGTATCTTCAAAGGCGGTTATATAGGATATATATACTGGTATGCGTCGTTTGAGAGACTCTGACTTAGTACGATGGGTACCGGCAAGGGTATCCAGCCGTCCGGGAGTAAACTGAGACCTGCCTTCGAAGCCGGACAGTATGAGATGAGCCATTTCCATAGGACGGTGTACCCGAACACAACCTGAACTAAGCGCACGATTGCGCCGGCCAAAATCTTCCCTATGGGGTGTATCATGCAGATAAATGTCCCATTTATTGGGCATATTGAACTTCACGCATCCCAGCGCATTCGAGCTGCCTGGTGCCTGACGGTATTGATAACGGCGATAGTTACGGGCATTAATTGTAGATGCATTTACCGGCTTACCTTTAAAATCATATACCCTTAAACCTTTCTTTGCCAGATACTCGCCACCACTTTTCTGTATGCCCGGCAGTACATCTTTCTTAAGTATAGTGGGAGGCACTCCCCATGGTGGATTGATGACAATATTAGTCATGGCAGCCATAAGAGATGGCGTTTGCCTTGAGGGCTTGCCTACTACCACCCTCTTGTGCATGATAACTTTCTCGCCGGCATGCAAAAACAATTCCATCAGTGGCACATTTACAAAGAGTAATGTATCCTCCGGTACCCGTTTCATCCAGCGGAGTCGCTCCATATTGGCACGTAACCGCAACATATGCGTATGTGGCGGGGTGCCCATTGACGCCATCGTAGTACTATCCATACGACCAGAGGGGTACAACGAGTGCAGAAACTGATATGCTAAAATGCGGGATTTTACCACGGGGAGTGAATCATACAATGCAAAATCGGTGCCGGGCAACTCCTTGTCGGTGATGTAATACATGCTGGCCATGAGAATGCTATCTTTTTGCCCTGGCTGCATATTGAACACTGCATTCAAATATGAGCTGTCCTGACTGAGCTCATAGTAACGCCGGTAGGTTTTTCTCAGCAGGCGGTATGTAGGCCACTGGCTGCGAAAATCGCCAAGAGAGGGATATCCACCTTCGGAATGAGCAAGCATTGCCGGCGCCTTCCATACAGAGTCATTGGGCAGGTACCATAAAGAATCGGCACGGCGGGGAAAAATTTCTCCAAACAACAGGAACTTAGCAGCAGCAAGATAACGTCCTGTAAGTGCCGTATCAAAACGGATAGCATCGGCTACATTATTATGTTTATTGGTATCAAGACGCATATGCAGCGCCCTGATGCTATCCAGGTCATAAATATAAGAAGGGGCACCATCCCAGCGGGTATCTTCCAGCTCATCAATAAAGCGGGAAGCATATCTGGCAGGAGAATAGTTATCCCTGACCCATACCGGCTGATAATCATCTGCGGCATATACCACCTTTATATCTTCATGCGTGAGGCCGGCACCGGGCTTTACACATACGGAATCGGGTACCGGTAATACATTTCTCAGCTTTTCAGAGAAAGAAACATCTGCAAACCCGGATGGCCCTGGCCGGGTTTGTGGTTCATTGCACGCTGCAAATGAAATAAGCAGCAATGAAAAAGTAGAAAAACGAATAAAATGCTGAGATATAACGGATGGTAAATACATAGTGTGAGGCGCAACCTGGCCTGATGTGTCACTTTATAAGTAAGCAAAAACTATTCCATATGCGTTGATAAAGTTGTTACAAAACCATATAAATAGTTAAGTATATCCTGCATCAGACATATGGACCGCAAATGTAGGCAAAGAGATCATGCAATAATCAGGTCATTACGACTGTTAAGAGCCATAATGGTTAACAATACGTAAAACAACCAGAAATGGGATATGGGTAAAGCGACACGACAACCTCACAATTTGTAACTGAGAAACAGGAAGACAAACAAGGGAACAGGAAGGTATAGGGCACACACTGGTTGATTCCGGCATAGTTTTTGAATAACACAATACAATTCCTGTTATGAAACCTACTACCCTACTACTGACAATATTAGTATGCGCTATAAAAGCCACCGGACAGAATTTCATTCCCAATCCCGACTTCTCATTATATGATGATTGCCCGACTTCATACAGCAATACCGACAACTGCATGGGCTGGTATCAACCAACAGGAGGAACATCGGACTACTTCAACGTATGTGCAGATGCATACAGTGAAGTAAAAGTACCCGTGAATTTTGCTGGAGTACAGACTGCTAACAGCAATGCATATCTCGGACTATTCTGTTACGAAAGCGGGAAATCAGTGAGTGGCTACAGAGAATATATAGGCACTTCTTTTGCTCCGCTAACCCAAGGCAAAAAATATGACATAACAGTGTATGCTTCCCTTGCTGACAGCAGTAATGCTGCCTGTGATGGCCTTGGCATATACTTTACCACATACAAATACCAAAGTAACAGCTACACAAGAATCCCGGCCACACCACAGATAGACTTCAGCAGTTATGGCCCTGTTACTGATAAAAACAACTGGGTACAACTGACCGGGAGTTTTATTGCCGACTCGGCATATACAAATCTTACAATAGGCAACTTTAAAGAAAACAGTGACCTGAACATCCTGTATAATGACCAACCTACGTCTCAACAATGGGATACTGCCGCATACTATTACATTGGGATGATACAGGTAGCCGACTCAACCGGCATTATCCCGATAAATACAGATACAGTAAAATACACATTCCCATCGGCCTTCACGCCCAACGGAGATGGTAATAATGATGTATTCAGGATAATAGGGAACCATAAAGAAGAATATAACAACTACCTGCTGAATGTGTATAACCGGTTTGGTGAGTGTGTATTCTATACAAAAGATGTAAATGACGGATGGGATGGTATATACAGAAATATACCACAGGAAGTGGGTGTGTATTTTTACATGGCATCATTTGTAAGAAAGGGCGAACAGCACTTACTGAAAGGAGATGTAACACTGATAAGATGATGCATGACATCATAACCGAAATGACCATCAGCTGCCACATAACAGATGGATAAGTCCGTGACGACTACAATAGCTTAGCGTGTGTTTCAGTATATTGCCGGTATGAAGAAGATATACAACCGGGCAGTGATGATAATGGTATGGAGCCTGTCATTACTAACGACTGCCTCTTATGCCGGCAAAAAGGGACCGGATGACTTCTACTTTCAGCAAATAAGAAAAATTGATTCCCTTACCGAAAAACGTCTGCGAAACGACCTGGCACCACAAACACTACAGGAATATATGCGTATGGCAGCCGATATATATGTAGACCTATCCAGCAAATATGAAATAGAAGACCCTATCAGATTCCTGTATATAGCTACTGCAGCCAGTAATGGTGATGGGATATACCTGGCGTGCAGGCAACTGATATCCAATACCGGGTATGGAGTAAATAAAGTAATGACACAATGGGGCACGAATGACAGAGTCGCACTTGCATCAGACCCTATACGCAAGGCTATGAAACGCTTATATAAAGAAGAGCAAAGGCTTGTAAGTGAAACAAGAATGCGTATGGACTGGGAATGGAACATGGAACTCATGGCACTTAGTAAAGCAAATGCTGCTGCACGGGCAATACCTCATACATGTTTTAAAGACAGTACTGCATGGCGTACAGCAATGACAGCAACTGACTCAATGCACCTGAGCGAGCTTACGACACTGATAATGCGAAAGGGCTTCCCCTACCCTGATAGTGTAGGGCTATACCTTGACTACCTGAAACAGCCGCTGCTTAACTTCACGACATTACTCCACTTCAACGGACAAAAAATGCGTAGCATCTACTTTGCTGAGCAATGGAAAATGGTGATACCGGGCATATATCATGCGACAAAAAGTGGCCACTTTGACACAAAATATTACCGCTTCCTGCTGTATAATGTAAAGAAACAACTGGAAATGGCCGGACTGCGGGAGGAAGCGAAATGGATGGAGCAGTATAGTCTGTAATACACAGCACCTGAATATACATTCAGCACACCTTATATCACAGACTATACTTTACCACATCACATGTTGTGATTAGTTGCCAAGAAATACTTTGACCGATTTACGCCCCAGTGCTGAGTGGAAAGTAGCAAAGTAAATACCCGGAGGTATACCTGATGCTCTTACCTCATGATAGCCGGCACCGGATATATGCGTTTGTAATACTTCACGCCCCAGCAGATCAGTTACAGAAAAATCTCCTGACGCAATGAGTGAATACAGATACAGGGTAGTGCCTGAAGCATAAATATTCACGCCACCATCTGCCACCGGCAATTCATTCTTATTCTTAGCGGTGAGCATCAGGAAGAAACGATTTTCATAAACGCCTTTGCCCAGCTGTACAAAATATGGCAACTCACTGCGCACATCGAGCGTAACATGAGCACCCGCATCATACAGATACACATTTGTACCATCAGGTATATTATCCATGGTGCGCATGCCTATAAACATGCTACCATCGGCAGGTAACTGAATACCCAGTGGAATGATGGTAGTACTGTCTGAAATATGACGTACCGACTGTATAGCCAACTTCATCTCATCGCCTGATATGCTGTAAAGATTCGGGAATGTTGAATCCGTATTCATCAGCTTCAGGGCATCTCTGTCGCGATTAAAGTTACCGGAAGCATCATCCACCATATAGATAACGGCAGGGTCGGTACGATACTGCGAAGATGCATATCCAGCCTCTAAGCGTAACAAAGGCCGGGTAGCTGTTGCTTTATGATATACCGGTGCAAGGTCTGTAGTACGTACCTGATTGGTCATCCCCAGCGTGCCTGTAACCGGATATGCACCGTCTGATACGTGTACGAAAAAGCCCTGCATGGGTGCTATGATATTACCTGCTATTCCATCGCTGGAAACGCCCCCTACATAAGCACTGTAAATACCTGTGTACTGATTGGTATCGCTGGCATTGAAATAATAGACTGCATTATCAACATTGGTACGTGTCCATCCTGATGCGGCGTCCCAGTTAACAGGAGATGGATAAGGATTACCCATCAGATTAAAGCCAAGTGTATAGGTACGGTTCCTGTTATAAAGTGTTGCCGACTGCGTACCATTATTGAACTGCCCTGTAAGACTAACTGTAACAGGAGTAGCAGCAGTACCCATATTAGCTGCATAACCACTAAATGGAGCCAGAGTGCCTGATGGTGTAGTATAGGTTACCCAGCCTGCGGTAGCCAAATTCTCATCGTATGTATAAAAGCGTGGAAAAGTGGCACCAAGGTCTACCCATGGAGCCCATGCACTTACAGGCAATGTGGTAAAAGGAGAACTAACGTATTTGTATCCATAAGCAGAAGGCAGGTAACGCTGCATAGTAGCATCGCCGGTAATATTGCCGGTGCCGCTACCATCTACAAGCGCTGTGTGTGATGCATCTGAAAGAAGTGTAAGGTTGCCATTCGAGGCGAGATCACCAGTAGCTGCTTTTACAATACCCTTTACCTGCAATGCTCCTGTGAGCGTAACACCAGCAGCATTTGAAACGGTGAAGTTATTAACAGTATTGCCTGCAAAAACGCTGGAGCCAAGTGTCTGGGCTGCAGTGCCATTCATCTCTATAGTACCACCCGATGCTACAAATGTGCCTGCAACCGGAGTAGAAACAGCACCGCTGATACGGAATGTACCACCGGTTACAGTAAGTGTAGCTGTAGCAGCTATAGTTATATCTTTTACCGATGCAGTGCCTGAAGCTACCAGTGGCTGAAATGGTGTACCTGCCGGTATTGTGACAACAGTGGCAGATGTGGGCACACCGCTACACCAGTTGGCTGCAGTAAACCAGTCGTTACTTACAGTACCCAGCCAGTTGTTACCGCCCGGTGTCACAGTAACCTCTGTAGTATAAACAGTAGCAGGGCTACAGCCGGGCAATCCTGTATTATAGCTTACTACCAGAGAATATACCGAGGTTACTGTAGGTGTAGCAGTAGGATTCTGTACTGTAGTAGATGACAGATCAGGCCCACTCCACGAATATCTGTTGGTACTGCCCGAAGGATTGGCACTTAGTGTAACCGTAGCACCTGAACAGATAGGCCCGTCATTGGATGGTGCAGCTGTGGGCGCTGCATTATAAGTAACTAAGGTAGTATATACCGTAGACGGGCTACAGCCGGGATGCCCGCTGCCATCTGTAACAGTAAGCGAATAAACAGATGTAGCAGAAGGTGCAGCAGTAGGGTTCTCAACTGTAGATGATGCAAGCCCGGGACCACTCCATAGATAAGTAGTGGCACCACCAGAAGGGTTTGCAGTAAGTGTAACCGTACCACCGGCACATACCGGGCCATCATTGGAAGGTGCTGCTACAGGTTTACTTTTCACAGTAGCGGTAGTAGTGTATGCCCGGCTGCAACCAGAAAATGAACCATTAGAAACCGTAAGTGTATAAGTGCCGCCTGCTGCTGCAGTAGCTGACGCAACTGATGCTGACGCTGATGTAGCCGATGTTATAGCTACGGGTCCTGACCAGAGATAAGATGTAACATTAGTGGGACCAGAGCTGCTGAGTGTAAGTGCACCACCTACACATACAGGGCCACCGTTAGAAACAGAGGAAAGTGCAGGAGTAGCATTAACAGAGAAAACTGCGGTGCGCATGCAGCCTGTAGCTGACACTACATAACTGATGGTAACGGTACCAACTGAAACAGGTGTTACGACACCGGAAGTAGCACCTATAGTAGCACGGGAAGTATTGGCACTTACCCATGTACCACCGGCTGTAGCATTGGTAAGCGTGGCAGTACCACCCGCACATGCCCCCAGCGGGCCGGAGACTGCTGCCGGGAGACTGTTAACCGTAACTACGCGCGTAGTGCGACAACCAGAGGATGATGTAGTATGTGTAATGATAGTAGTACCGGCTGCACTGCCTGACACCAGACCTGAAGTGTTGATGGTAGCTACTGAAGTATTACTACTGGCCCATGTACCGGCACCTGATGAGTATAGCTGCGTAGTAGCAGAAGGGCAGGTAGTGAGTGTACCTGTAATATTGCCAGGAGTAGATGCTACAGTAAGAACTGTAGTAGCTGCACACCCCCCGGGCATAGTATAACTGATAGTGACAGTTCCTGCCGATACGGGAGATACAACACCAGTAGAGGCATTGATAGTAGCACGGGAAGTATTGGTGCTGCTCCATGTACCGCCGGCGGTGGCATTAGTGAGCGTACCGGCAGCGTCTATGCATATAACAGTGAATCCTCCAATAACAGGAGGGGCGGCGTTTATTGTAACTGTTGCCGTTTTATAACAGCCAGTAGCATCCACTGTATGTGTAATGATGGCAGTACCTGCGGCAACACCGCTTACAGTAGCACTGGCATCGGCTCCACTAACACTGGCTATGGCAGCATTGCTGCTACTCCAGCTACCTGTGCCACTTGAAGACAGCAATTCTGAGGCACCTGAGCATAAAATAAATGTACCTGATATATCGGCAGGGGTAGCCAGGACCGTAAGTACTGCAGTAACAAAGCATCCACCAGTAGTGACATAACTGATAGTAGTAGTACCGGTGGCACCAGACGTTACTACACCAGATGACATATTGATGGTGGCAACAGAAGTGTTAGTGCTTGTCCATGTCCCGCCGGACACGCTATTGCCCAGAGTAGCGGTAGCGCCTCCACACAATGCCAGAGTTCCTGTTATAGCACCGGGCTGAGGATTGACAGTGACAACAGCCGTACGGTAACAACCTGAAGCATTAGCTTTTGAGATAGTAGTAGTGCCTGCCGATAAAGACGTTACATTTCCTGAACTTGCAACAGTTGCTACCGATGTATTGCTACTGGTCCAGTCGCCACTACCTGTTGAATTCAAATTAGATGTTTCACCGTCACAGATTTCGAAAGTACCTGTTATGGGGCCGGGGCCATTAAGGACATCTACTTCAACCCTTTTACTTGTAGTACCACACGCATTTGTAACTGTATATGATATATAAACATTGCCTGCGGAAGAAAGTCCTGTTACAACACCTGCCGCATCTACCGTAGCTCTGGAGTTATTACTACTGCTCCAGCTACCACCGGGAGTAGTATTAGTAAGCGTAATTGTCTGCCCTTCGCAGACTGTGGTGGTTACTCCGGCAATGTCAGCTACAGGAGGAGGGGCTGCCGTAACAGATACAGATACGCCACTACTACAATTGCCAGGAGTAGTAAGGCAGCCACCATCACCTACCGCATAATAGGTAGCGCTGGCAGTAGGGTTTATAGTAAGAGGGCTACCAGAACCTACAAATGTGCCACCACAGCTGCCACTATACCAATACCACGCTCCGGCACCATTGAGCGTACCGGTAGCGGTAAGTGTAAGCGCACTGCCACAACTTACAGAGCCTGCCGATGCAGCAACCGTAGGTGTGGTAGGTGCAGTAGCATTAGGTCCTGCCTTCATTACAAAGCACTTATTGCTTTCTGAATTGTCCTGAAAAGCAATAACAGGAATACCATAATTATCAAGGGCAATCGTGTTATAGTTGCTGGTACCGGTAGAAAAGCCAGCCGGCCCATGAAGAGCCCATGAAGAACCATTATACTTCATTACAGAAGCACGGTTACTATTAGCAGCATCACTAAAGGCTACGTATACATAATCACCATCATCAACAGCCAGCGAGGTATAGTTAACCGAGCCCGGAGTAAAACCTGCGCTGCCTACATTCACCCAACTGGTACCGTTAAAACGCATAACTGTAGCGCGGCTGCCATTACCACCATCCTTGTATACCACATATGGTGTGCCGGTACTGTTTACTGCAATATTTATATAGGAGGCAGAACCCGCAGAGAAACCGGCACTACCAACTACCGACCATGAGCCACTCAAATAACGCATCACCGTAACGCGACCGCTGTTACTACCATCAGAAAACGCCACATAGGGCGAGCCACCGCCATCTATAGCAATGCTGGTATAGTCGGCATTACCGGAAGAAAATCCCGGCACACCCACATATGCCCATGAGCTACCGTTATACTTCATCACAGTAGCCTTATTGCCATACATATAATAGGCATCTTTATACACTACATAGGGTGTACCTGAAGGGTCCAGCGCCATTGAGACATATGAAGCCCCTGCATCTGAGAAGTTTCTGGAGCCTACCTGTACCCAGCTACTACCATTGAACTTCCTTACAGAAGCACCATTCCAGCTATCCTGGTATGCCATGTATGGGGTACCGGAGCCATCTATAGCCAGGGTATTGAACTGAGTAGGACCATCTGTAAACTGAGAACCTCCTACATAGCTCCAGTTTCCACTCTGGTACTTCATTACTGAACCCTTGTTGTAGCTTTCATAAAAAGCCACATAAGGCGTATTGGTTGTTTTATCGATAGCTACCGATGTATACTGAACCTGATTTACCGCAACCGCATCACTGCTGAGCTTATAGTAAAGAGTGGAAGTAGTAACGGCATCATTACAATCAATATTATTGGAAACATATGTAGCAGGCCGGGTACACGATGTAGTGGTAAGAGAGGGGTTTCCCCAGCCATCGCCATCGGCATCTTTATACCATGTAGCAGGAGCTGTAAGTGTAACAGTGGCAAAACCACAATCTCCATCAGACGAAGGACATATATTTTCACCACGCACATAGTATGTGGTGGTACCTGATACAGACGTAGTTACCGAAGCCCCTGTACCTATATATGTTCCCCCACATGAGCCGCTGTACCACTTCCACGAAGTAGCATCATTGAGTGTACCTGTAGCGGTGAGTGTAACTGTAGTTGCTGCACACAGAGTACTTGCAGTAGATGATACAGAAGGAATTGTAGCATAGTTTACCACAGGCTCCAGATTCATTACAGACAACTTATTACTGATGCCTGCATCCTGATAAGCTATATAAGGGACACCATATTCACTAAGGGCTACTGTGCTGTATGCTGCAGAGGATGATGTTACCGGTGCGGTGAGTACACTAACCCAGGAACTACCATTATATTTCATTACAGTAGCCTTGTTACTGTTGCCACCATCCTGGTATACAACTACAGGATTTTTTGCCTTATCTATAGCCAGCGATACATAGTTAGCCCCCCCTGCCGAAAACCCTGAAGAGCCTACGCTAGTCCATGAGCTACCATTGAACTTACGTACGGTGACCTTATTGCTGGCATTCCCGTCGCTGTATGCTACATATGGGGTACCTGCATTATCCAATGCAAGGGATATGTAACTAGCGGATGAAGCGGAAAGCCCTGCACTACCTACGTTTACCCAGCTGCTCCCGTTGTACTTCATCACAGTAACCTTGTTACTGTTGGAACCATCAGAGAAAGCAAGATAAAGTGTACCGCTACCATCTATAGCCAACGATGTGTAAGTGACAGAGCCGGAAGTGAATCCCTGGGAGCCAACCGGCACCCATGAGCTACCATTGTATTTCATCACGGTAGCTTTGTTACTATACATCCAGTATTCATCGCGATAGGCAACATATGGCGTATTGGAAGCATCCATTACCAATGACATGTATTGCGCGCCACCGGGTGTAAACTGGTAGCTGCCTCCGAAATACTCCCATGACGAGCCATTAAAACGCATCACTGAGCCCTTATAGCCGTTGTCCCGGTATGCCATGTATGGATTGCCGGAGTTGTCAAAATCCATTGATATATACTCTGCCTGACCGCTGGTAAACTTCTGTACCCCCACGTAAGACCATGAGCCACCGCTATACTTCATCACACTTCCTTTGGAGGTGTTGTCATTGAATGCTACATAAGGAGTACCGGAGCCATCAACACGTATAAATGTATAACCTGCCGAGTATTCAGAAATACCAGCCCCCAGCGTGGCCCAGATAGTTGTATTGACATTGTTGTCGTTACAGTCCAGATTATTCAGCACATATCCTGCAGGCTGTGATGTAGCCGTTGTGGTAACAGATGGATTCCCCCATCCATCACCATCAAGGTCTCTGTACCAGGTTACAGACTGAGCATAGGGGGTCAGTGAAAGCAGAGATAGTATTCCTGCCAGGAAATACCTGAACTGCGGCCTGACGCTGTTAGTAAAAAGTTGTTCCATAAAAGCGATTATCATCACTACAAATTCATAAAATAATGTGTACCAGCCATACACCTGCTACTATGCAGATGTACCCATCCGGACGAAATGGGTCATGGCCGGAAAAGTACATTGTAGTGGTGCAGGAGATAGACGCTGCAACGATATTAAGATGACACGCTGAAACTGTTATTCTAATCGCTGCAGACAACCTTACTGCATGGTATGCCCGACATTACAAAAATACATTTCTTTTAGTTCAATTGAACTCAAAATGCTCATTCCTGGCTTACTTTTTCCGGAAGTTAATATTTATAAGATATTTGACTAACAATATAAAAGAATGTAAGATAACCGGTACTTTAATGCTATTTTAATCATTATTTTTGTTAGACTTGCTTTTAAACATACGTTTACTGGATATCCGGTTTGATACGATTAGGTATTTTCATTGCACAGATAAATAAATACAGAACTATACCCTACCTGTCCGTAACCAAACAATACCAGATGTATGAAAATAACCGAACCTGTATTTATAAACTTTAATGAAAAAAGCTATCATCATTGGCGGAGGCCCGGCAGGGCTTACCGCTGCATATGAACTCTTGAAACGCACCGATATTGTCCCTGTGGTACTGGAACGCTCAGACCTGGTGGGGGGACTTTCAAAAACAGTAAACTATAAGGGAAACAGGATAGATATAGGCGGTCACCGCTTTTTTTCCAAATCCAGCCGGATAATGGAATGGTGGCTGAATGTGCTCCCTATAGAGGATAATGACGAGTCGCACCCCTTTAAAATGGCCGAGCAAAACAGCGTCAGGCCCAATACGGACAATAAGGACCAGGTAATGTTGCTACGCAACAGGATATCCCGCATATACTTTCTGAAGCGCTTCTTCAACTATCCCATCTCACTTACGGTAGATACTATCATGAAGCTGGGCTTCCTGCGAATGGTAAGAATATTTTTCTCCTACTCAAAAGCAAGACTGTTTCCCCGGAAAAATGAACAATCTCTGGAAGACTTCTTCATTAACAGATTCGGCTTTGAGTTATATAATACTTTTTTCAAAGACTATACAGAAAAGGTGTGGGGTATTCCCTGCAATAAAATATCTGCAGAATGGGGTGCACAGCGTATAAAAGGTCTGTCTATAAGTAAGGCTATAATCCATGCAGCAAAAAGCATGGCAGGCAAAAAAGAACAGAATCTGGAACAAAAGAAGACAGAAACAAGCCTGATAGAGTATTTTTTGTATCCTAAATATGGCCCCGGACAGATGTGGGAAACGGTAGCTAATACTGTAACCAAAGGTGGCGGCGAAGTACTCATGCACCGTGAAGTAAAACAAATAAATGTAAACGGTAATAAAGTAGTATCGGTAACGGTAATAAATAAAGAAACCAACCAGGAAGAGATATATGAGGGTGACTACATATTCTCTTCTATGCCTATAAAAGACCTGGTAAACAATATGAAAGGTGGGGAAATACCTGCCGACATGCGTGCCATAGCCAATGGACTGCTGTATAGAGACTTCATAACCGTAGGGTTGCTTATGAAGAAAATGAAAATAAAGAGAGACCCGAATCAGGCAGCCGGGCCGGCAAACACCGTAAAGGACAACTGGATATATATTCAGGAAAGAGAAGTGAAGATAGGCAGACTGCAGATATTCAATAACTGGAGTCCGTACATGGTCAATGACCCTAACCATGTGTGGCTGGGGCTGGAATACTTCTGTAATGAAGGTGATGAACTATGGACCATGCCTGAGGATAAAATGCGCAGGTTTGCAATAGACGAAATGGTACAGATAGGCCTTATAGACAAGGAAGATGTACTGGACAGCGTAGTACTACATATAGACAAGGCATACCCAGCCTATTTTGGCACCTATGACCGCTTTGAGGAACTTCGTAATTATCTGGACACATTTGAAAACATGTATCTGGTAGGCCGTAACGGCATGCATAAATACAATAACTCTGACCACTCAATGCTTACTGCTATTACTGCCGTAGATAACATTATCAATGGCCGTAAAGACAGGAAAAATATCTGGAGCATAAACATGGAGAAAGAGTACCATGAAACAACGTCTGAAAATAAATAAGGAATAAACCCCAGAAACTATGCAAGCCGGTTTTAGACAGTATCTGCAGGCAAATAAAAAAATGCTGCTTGTTGCACTGAGTATTGCAACAGCCTGCTATGCCATTCTGAGGATACTATTCCCAATGCCAGATTTTTTTGCAGACTCGCTCAGCTATATATCGTGGGCGAGACTGAATACACCTGTACAGTACCGCCCTACGGGATATTCTACATTCCTGCGTTTTATACGGGAATATATAAGTCAGTCTGATTCTGCAGTAGTACTTATTCAATATCTTCTTTTCGTTTTAGCCGGCTTATTCTGTTTTACCAGTATTGACTATCTCTTTGGTCTGAAAAAGAAAGTAAAGTGGCCACTATTAGTATTGCTGATAGTAAACCCTATACTGATATTCCAGACTAATATGATTATGAGCGACAGTATATTCTGTTCACTCACTGTTATCTGGTTTTCGCTTTGTCTATGGGCAATGCGTACACAAAAATGGGGATTCCTTGCCCTGCAGATAGCCGTACTGTACGTTACATTCTGCATAAGATATACAGCAATGTTCTACCCCGCGATAGGCGTTACTGTTTTTGCACTATTCACTACCAGAACATTTTACCGAATAGCCGGCACCTTTCTTACTATTATCGTAATAATGACCGCCGTGTACCAACAGCAAAATGCTGTAGAGCATGATACGGGCGTCAGAGTATTTTCAGGCTTTTCAGGCTGGCAACTTGCCAATAACGTACTTTACTACTATAAAAGGCTGGATATTGATACAAATGCCTTCCCCTCCCTGGAGCTGAAAAACATAGATAAAACAGTAAAACTCTATATAGATTCTGTAGTAAAGAAAGACTCTATAGGCTCTGTATATATGTGGGACAGAAAATCTCCCCTTAAAGTAGTACAGTATACATACATGAGAATGAGCCGTCAGCGCTATTTCCCTCAATGGTTTGCCACCTCTGTTGCTTTGAATGAATATGCAACCTACCTGATAAAAAGAGATCCCGGCGCATTTCTGAAGTACTTTATCCTACCCAACACACGCAACTTTTTCTATCCGGAACATGAGCTGCTGGAAAAGTATGATGTAGGTAATACAAAACTGGACAGGTTTGCAAAGGAGTGGTTTGGTTATGAAACGGATGTATTGTATTGCCGGTTTCCCGGTTTTGAGAAAAATGTCATGAGGTTCTACCCTGCCCTCTCTTTTATCCTGAACATTCTGAATATTGGCACAATCCTGCTTTTCTTCGTTCGGCTGATACGTAACTGGAAGCGTACAGCACTTTCAGTTAAAGGTATGTTCTTTGGGTGGAGCATTTTCTACTTCGGCTATATGGCATTCAGCATATCTGCCACTGTGGTAACACTGCGCTACATGGACCCATTGTATGTATTAGGTCTTGCTATGCCGGCATTTCTCATATTCTATAAACCTGGCGAAAGCGAAGCCATAACAGACATTCCTGAACCATCTGATACTATACCTGTGAACACAGAACCGGCTGCAATTGCGCATAAGCAGGCAAGCACTAAGCGGAGCAAGAAACGATAATACTATTTTCCCAGCCCCCAAATAAAACAACTCCAACAAGAACCGGGAGGAGCCGATTTACTTCTTAGCTCATAATGGTAACAATGGTTTTGTGTCAACCTTTTCTAGGACGAGGCAGTATAAACACAAAAAGAGGCTGTCTTCTGAGACAACCTCTTTTTTAAAACGCTAAAACTAATTTTACTTCTTTTTAGCGGCGGCCTTTTTAGGACCTGCATTCTTTTTTGACGCTGCTTTTTTAGGAGCTGCAGTCTTTTTAGGAGCTGCGGCGGCCTTTGGAGCTGCGACAGGTGCTGCCTTTTTAGCAGGAGCTGCTTTCTTTGCAGGAGCTGCTTTTTTAGCAGGTGCTGCCTTCTTTGCAGGAGCTGCTTTTTTAGCAGGTGCTGCCTTCTTTGCAGGAGCTGCTTTTTTAGCAGGTGCTGCCTTCTTTGCAGGAGCTGCTTTTTTAGCAGGAGCTGCTTTTTTAGCAGGTGCTGCCTTCTTTACAGGAGCTGCTTTTTTAGCAGGTGCTGCCTTCTTTGCAGGAGCTGCTTTCTTTGCAGGGGCCGCTTTTTTTGCCGGCGCTGCTTTTTTTGCTGGGGCTGCCTTCTTTGCAGGGGCAGCTTTTTTTGCTGTTGCCATAACTTGTGAATTTAAGGGTTAAACAAAAAGTCTTATATGGCAAAATCGCCGTAGGGGGTTAGTCCTCGGCGATTTCCTTAATTTGCTGATGCTACAGATACCAATGTTTTGGTCCTTGTCTTACGATACTCAACGATACCATCAGTGAGTGCGTAAATTGTATAATCCTTACCTATTCCTACGTTAGTACCGGGATGATATACCGTACCACGCTGGCGGAGGATAATGTTACCCGAAATAGCCGGCTGCCCACCGAATATCTTTACACCGAGTCTTTTACTATGCGAGTCGCGGCCGTTCCGTACACTGCCTTCCCCTTTTTTATGTGCCATTTCTGTATATAATTACTAATTACTGTTGTTTATAAGAATGTAGTGATGTTACGCGATAGCGTTAATCCTGATTTTAGTAAGCGACTGGCGATGACCATTCATTTTCTGATAGCCCTTCCTGCGCTTTTTCTTAAATACAATAACTTTATCACCCTTCAGATGATCTAAAATTTCGGCCTGTACTTTTACTGAACCGCCCAGTGTGACGTTACCTTCGCCACCAGTCATCAGCACTTCTGAAAACTCTACAGAATCTCCGGCATTACCGCTAAGACGGTGTACAAACAACTCGTCGTTCTGCTTTACTTTGAACTGCTGCCCTGCTATAGTTACTATTGCAAACATGATAATCCTAAAATATTTTCGCAAAGGTAATACAGTTTTTTATTTTGAACAACAAAAAATCATTATTCTTTTCGTACATTTCATATAGCCAATATCACCTGAAATAACAGTACCTGCAGAACCCTGAATTAATCATTAACTTTGCCCCCCCAAGTGGCAACGATGAAATTAAAATCTTTCCTTGCACGGCCTTATGCGTCTATAGTTCATTCAAAAGTACGTAAGGGTATGACAACTGCGGTACCGGACCAGCAGGCTGTGATGCAGTACCTGATAAAGAATGGCGCCAGGACTATATTTGGCAAAGACCACAACCTGCATCTGGTAAAGACCTATGAAGATTTCAAAGCTGCCGTACCGGTAAGAGATTACGAAGGGTTATCGCCATATATAAACAGGATAAAACAAGGGGAAGCCAATATATTGTGGAAGGGAAAACCCATCTACTTTGCTAAGACATCTGGCACTACAAGTGGTGTAAAATATATTCCTATTACCAAAGAGTCCATACCTAACCATATATCTGGTGCACGTGATGCGCTGCTTTGCTACATGGCAGAAAGTGGCAATACCTCATTTGCAGATGGTAAAATGATATTTCTTTCCGGCTCGCCGGTACTGGAACGTGTAGGAGGCATACCTACCGGCCGCCTGAGTGGCATTGTTAACCATTATGTACCCAGGTACCTGCGGGGCAATCAGCTACCATCGTACGAGACCAACTGCATAGATGACTGGGAAACAAAACTGGACAAAATAGTACAGGAAACGCAGCATGAAAACATGACGCTGATAAGCGGCATACCGCCATGGATGCAGATGTACTTTGAGTGGCTGAGCGAGCGCAATGAGGGTAAGAAAATAAAGGAGCTATTTCCTCAGCTGCAGGTAATAGTACACGGAGGTGTAAACTTTGAGCCCTATAAGGCCAGACTAATAGATAGTATAGGCGGTGATGTAGATTATATAGAGACATTTCCGGCATCGGAAGGCTTCTTTGCCTTTCAGGACAAACGGGATGGTGAAGGATTGCTGCTGAATACAGATGCCGGCATTTTTTACGAGTTCATTCCTGCCAATGAAGTACACAGCGAAAACCCTACCAGACTATCGCTGGCCGATGTAAAAACAGGTGAGAACTATGCGCTTGTAATAAGTACTGATGCCGGCCTATGGGGATACAGCATTGGTGATATGGTACGCTTTGTAAGCACTGACCCTTACAGGCTGGTAGTAACTGGCAGAGTAAAACATTTTATATCTGCCTTTGGCGAGCATGTAATAGGTGAAGAAGTAGAATATGCCATAATGAATGCTGCAAAAGAGCATGGTGCACACATCACCGAGTTTACAATTGCCCCGGCCATAAAAGTAAATGAAGGCCTACCCTTCCATGAATGGTTTGTAGAATTTGATGTCCCCCCACACAATATGGATGCTTTTGCTACCACTACCAATAACTACATGCGGGAAAAGAACATCTACTATGACGACCTGATGAAGGGCAACATACTCCGACCTCTGGTAATGCGACCAATGAAAAAAAATACTTTCATTGACTACATGCGGTCTATAGGTAAGCTGGGGGGACAAAATAAAGTGCCCCGCCTGAGCAACGACCGTAAAATAGCCGATGCACTAACCCCCTGGGTAGAGAACTGAGATACGGATACAGCCTGCTGTAACAGAAGTAATCAGCCACGGTCTTTTATACAACGTACATACTTCATTATTTCAAGGCCATCTTTCTGAGAAATTGCCTGCCGGGCTGTATGAAACGTTATGCTGGCAATCCTTTTTTTACATAACATCTCAATATTCTCATTGGTAATGCGGAAAAAGCCTTGTAGTACATAACGCCCACCATTGGATGAAGATGATACAGAACTGGCGCCGCTAACAAACACTGCAATATCCTGTGTACATTTTATTGCCATGTTATCATCTGTAATTTTACTCCCATCTGTAAACTCCACAGTAGCGCCATACCTGTCATAATGCTCATAATTATCTATAAAATGAAACAATATGGCAAAAAATGTATCCGTTTTTATCTGCTTTATAACTGTAGCATATTTAAACTCAGGGCTTTTGTAGGTAGTCATACCCTTTGAGCGCTCCACAGTACGCTTTACTTTACGGCATGGGTCTTTCTGCGCATATGCGGTGAACGAAGAAAGTACAAGAATGAATAACAGGTATCTCATAAAAACGGGTTTGCACCTTAAAGATACAAACCCGAATGAATAGATATAACATCTTCCTACTGACGGGGGAGCGCACCGTAATCTTTCAATATCTCTTTAGTGATATTGATACGCACATCATACCAGTTTGCAGAAGTGTTACCAACAGGCATTTCGAAGTTCTGAGAAAAGAAGTAGGGGTAAGTTCTAATATCTGTTTTGTTCATTGAGCCTTTTGGTTCTTTCACATGCTCTATACGCTCCACAAAGCCTGTAACCCAGTATATGTACTTACCATTATACTCACCGGTTCCTGTTTTATAATAAAGCTTATACCCGGGGGCCTCCTCACGAAGCATGATATTCTTTACTATTCTCTGACTACGCTCAGATACCGGTAACTCAGCAAAATAAAGTCTCTTTACAAAACCAGCTTCTTCATCGGCAGATATTTTCAGCGAATCGTTAAGCCAGAACATATCTATACCCCCCCCCATGTTGCGGTTGCCATAATTCATCGTATCCAGATACAGCTGCATGCGCCCCGCACCTATGCGCCGTGCCACCTCCTGATAATACCAAACACAGCTCAGCTTCATAGCCTCACTCATATCCATATCCTTTTGGCATTCGGTACGGGCAGCTTTTGTACTATCCCACCTGATAAATAATCTTTCATCGGGTGCCACACCTGTTTCCAGCGCTACCAGTGAGTTAAATATCTTGAAAGTAGATGCAGGCAAAAAACGCTCAGAACATCTGTTAAGATTATAGTAATGGACTGCCTCATGATTGTTATCGCGTAGTATGAAACAGGCATCTTTAATACCATACTGCTCATACTTAGCGCCCCAGTCTTTATGCTCTATAATACGCGTCTTAGCGCAGGAAGCTACCATCATGCCTATAAGCGCCACAAATACCAGACGTAACTTCATTACCGGATAATTATCGTTATTCATTACTGATTTCCTGCTACAGTTTTCTCAAAAGGCCACTTTGCAGTACCATTACGCTTCTCCTGTGCTTCTTTTGCCGCCTTTATAAACGCTACAAACAGCGGGTGTGGATTCTCTACCGTACTCTTATACTCCGGATGAAACTGCACTCCTATATAAAACGGATGGTCTTTTAACTCTACTACTTCTACAAGACTGGTGCGTGGATTGCGACCAACAGGCACAAGCCCGGCTTCTGTAAACTTATCCAGAAATTCATTGTTGAACTCATAGCGGTGACGGTGACGCTCATGAATAGTAGTAGTACCATATATACCTGCGGTACGGGCATCTTCCTGCAATACACATTCATAACTTCCCAAACGCATAGTGCCACCCATCTGCGTAATAGTTTTCTGCTCTTCCATCATGCAGATAACCCCCTCATTCGTATCAGGGTCCATCTCTGTAGAGTGTGCCCTGGGCATTCCCAGCACATTACGTGCAAACTCCACACACGCCATCTGCATACCCAGGCATATACCAAAGAATGGTATCCCATTCTCACGTACATACCTGATAGCTTCCACCTTACCCTCTATACCACGGCTACCAAATCCCGGAGCTACAAGAACTGCATCAAGATTTGCCAGTTTTTCCGTAGCGTTTTCCCTTGTCAGGTATTCAGAATGGATATTGCGTACCTCTACCTTACATTCATTCACAGCACCTGAGTGTATCAGCGCTTCCAGTATAGACTTATAGGCATCCTGCAGCTCTACATATTTCCCTATCAGGCCTATGGTAACTTTGCTTTTAGGGTAACGGAGCTTGTTCAGAAACTCCTTCCATTTAGAGAGATCCGGGTCTATTCCCATAGGCATTCCCAGCTTTTCAAGACATATTATATCCAGCCGCTCACGCATCATTTCCAGCGGCACACTGTATATAGTATCGGCATCCATTGCCTCAATAACTGCATCCTGCGTTACATTGCAAAACAGCGCTATTTTTCTTTTCAGGTCTTTATATAATGGCTCTTCGGTACGACAAACCAGCACATCGGGCGTAAGGCCATGCTCACTCATCATCTTTACAGAGTGCTGAGTAGGCTTTGTTTTCAGCTCTTTTGCTGCCTTCAGATACGGAATAAGTGTAAGGTGTACTACAAGGCAGTTTTCCGGGCCCATTTCCCACTTTAACTGACGTACTGCTTCTATATACGGGAGAGATTCTATATCTCCTACAGTGCCGCCCAGCTCTGTTATCACAATATCAAACTTCCCATTTTCGCCCAGTAGCAGCACACGCCTCTTTATCTCATCAGTGATATGTGGTATTACCTGCACCGTTTTGCCCAGATAAGCACCTTCACGCTCACGATTAATGACATGCTGGTAAACACGGCCGGTAGTAACATTATTGGCCTGAGAGGTGAACGTATTCAAATATCGTTCATAATGCCCCAGATCCAGGTCTGTTTCGGCCCCGTCCTCGGTCACATAGCACTCGCCATGCTCATACGGGTTCAGTGTGCCGGGGTCCACATTAATATAAGGGTCAAATTTCTGGATAGTGGTGCTGAACCCACGTGCCTGAAGCAGTTTGGCAAGAGATGCAGCAATAATACCCTTACCCAACGATGATGTAACACCACCGGTTACAAAAATATACTTGGTCATAACGCTCCTGTTTAGTACAAACCGGTTACGCAGCTATATATTACGATAAAAAAGGGGAAGTAGCTGTTGCGGTTGTGCAAAATTACGGTGGATAAACGGAAAGTCAAAAGAAGGCAGGAAACATGTGGATAAAAAGAGGATTCATCATCAGCCCCCCGGTACTGACACATAAATAACTCCTGACTCTATTTACTATTTTTGTGTATTGACACGCCCCATAGGAATATTCGATTCAGGTTACGGAGGCCTTACCGTTTTCAGGTCTATTGCAGAGCAGCTGCCTCAGTATGATTATCTGTATCTGGGCGACAATAGCAGAGCGCCTTACGGAAACCGCTCATTTGATACAGTACATGAGTATACGCTGGAGTGCGTGGAGTGGTTTTTCAGAATGGGCTGCCCTCTGGTGATACTGGCATGTAATACAGCATCTGCCAAAGCGCTGCGTACCATTCAGCAGAAAGACCTGCCCCAAATAGCCCCGAAGAACAGAGTACTGGGTGTGATACGGCCTACTGCCGAGGTAATAGGTAACTATACTAAAACACGCCATGTAGGTATCCTGGGCACCAGAGGTACTATCCTTTCCAATTCATACTGCATAGAAATCGGCCATTTTTACCCTGACATTGCAGTACACCAGCAGATGTGCCCTATGTGGGTGCCTTTGGTAGAAAATGGGGAGCATACATCGGACGGTGCCGATTATTTTGTAAAAAAATACCTCGATGAGCTCATGGGAGGTGCACCTGACATAGATACACTGTTACTGGCCTGTACCCACTACCCACTCCTTACCGATAAAATAAGAAAGTACCTGCCGGAGCATATACAGATAGTGGCGCAGGGCGATATTGTAGCCAACAGCCTCGCAGAATACCTGACCCGTCATCCGGAAATTGATGGAAGGCTTACCCGTAATGGCACAACCCGATACTTTACTACCGACGATGCGGCAGAGTTTGACATGTATGCTACCATGTTCAGAGGAGAGGCCGTACGGTCAGAGCATACTACATTATGACCTGCTATTTCCTTTAATGAAGGAAACAAGAGGGGCTGCCTGCACCTGCATACAGTAAAAGTCACGTACGAAGGTGCGTATCTGCTCCTTATATACATCGCTTTTCACTGTTGACAGCGCAGTTTTCAGAGCCGTCTCTATATCCTGTACATCGGGGGTAGATGCCTGCGATGCGATTCCCTTCATAACCAGGGGCATCATATATTCGCTCTGGCACACCAGCAGATATAGCCCTTTCGCAAGATATTCCCCTACTTTATTGGGAGCAATCATTACAGACTCAATATCTGTATCGTAAGTTTTCATCAGGCATACACCTATATGTGCACTAGCCTGTAATGCCAGCATCTGCTGCCGGGTAACATATGGCAGCAGAAGAATACGTGACCTGCATGCCGCATTGCTCACTATCTCACTTACTGACCGGCAATATTCATTGTCCTTAATGCCTGTAATTATTAATGCAGCTGAGGGGTCGTTTACATTACAAAATGCCTGAACCATCTCCCGGATGCATAATCTGTCATTTACAGCACCTGTATATAAAACAACTTTTTTATCCCAGAATGCCTCTGGTACCAGCTCTTTATATACATTATCCATATTCTGCTCATCTTGCACAGGCCTTACATATGCTGTATTAAGTATGGTATGAGGCATTCGCTGTAGCTTACACCTGCCAGCCAGCCAGGCAGACCGCTGCACAGTAGGCGTGGCCAGCACCCCAGCAAGATGAACACGCCGTAATGCAAGCAGATTATTTATCTGAGACAGAGGAGAGCGTTTCAAAGATGCCCATAAAAAGTCTGCAACCTCCAGCGCATGGTATGCCAGTGGTGTGCTGCCTTTTATTTTCAACCCACATAAATAGGTAAATGCACAGAAAGCCACAATAGCAACCGGCTCTTCTTTCATCAACATACCTGCCCGCTGGCGATATGCCTTGCGCAAGGCAAGCCTCTGAAGCAACCCTATTCCATGATGTTTTCCTACAGATTCTATTACAATTCCGCTTTCCGGCGCTGTATCAGATGTCGTATATGAATCGAATGTCAGTATATGAACATGGTACCCTTCCCCCCTCAATACCTGAGCCACAGCATAAACCGGAGGCAAAAAGTCGGGATGAACCAATGTTAGTAACAGAACCATGCGGCCTCTG
Organism: Bacteroidia bacterium; assembly: GCA_030427635.1. Classification (GTDB taxonomy): domain Bacteria; phylum Bacteroidota; class Bacteroidia; order Chitinophagales; family Chitinophagaceae; genus Nemorincola. The sequence continues at coordinate 9,945 of JAUIBA010000012.1, read as the reverse complement.
GTAGGTGTCATACTCCGCCAAAAGTAATAAAAGCTGATTCAATGTATATACCTATCCCGGTTACAACAAAAAGATAACCGCCGGCATTACCCTGGGTAATGCCGGCGGTCAATCAATTAAATGAATCAGAGTGTAACGTTAACCGTAATCTGGGTTGATACAGAGCCATTACATATAGTAATAACAGCAGTACCCGGACCAGTAGGGATAATCTCCATTGAAGTAGCATCTACACTACATACAGCCATATTATCGCTACACATGCTCAATGCAGCACCCGCCACCGGTGTATCAGATGCATCTACTGCTACCGCTGTAACAGTAACAGGACCACTCATCAGGCTAATGTTGAGCGTAGTACCACCGGTAACATTGATATGGTCTACACCTGCGGTACCGGAACCACAATCACAATCGCTTACCATGATGAGTGCAGCACCCGGCTCTATGGTAGGTGAGCTCACGTGCGCTACTACCACTGTAGACATGCCCTGCATGGCCGAAGAACTCATTGTTACAAGACCTGTACTATTAACAGTAGCTATATCAAATACAGAAATACCGGTAACCGGCACCTCCCATGTAAGACCTGCAGGCATAGAGATTGCTGTCAAAGCCTTTGTTGAATGATTCACTGCATAAGCCTGAGCCGTAAACTGTTTGGTAGCCCCGGCTGATATGCTTGCCATAGTTGGGGTAACGATAATGGTGGTATCAGGTAACACATTTACCTCTGCCTGACCAACGATGCCACTGGCAGTAGCTGTGATGATGGTATTACCCAGCCCTACTGCGGTAACGGTACCATTACCATCTACTGTAGCTATAGCAGGGTCTTGTGATGACCAGGTGAATGTTGCACCCACTTCAGCATTTGCACTGTTGTAGGCTTTTGCAGTAAATGCCGCTGTTTCATTCCGGAATATTTCTGCACCTACAGGGTTTACCGCTACACGTACCACCGGCAGCGGCTCAGATGGGATACCCACCACCAGTACGGGCACATATACTTTGTTATTATCTGATATGCCATTTGCAGTAACAGTTATCACACATTCTCCCTCTTTATGAAAGCTCACATTTCCACTACCATCTACTGATACTACAGATGCATCACTTGAAGAATAACTATAGCCTGACACAGAGCCCGTACCCAGATATACTGCTGTAAGCGGGATGGTGCCGGCATCTGTTGTCCAGATGATTGCTGATGGTACCACTGAGAATACTGCTGGCAGATATATACCTACCGGTACTTTTGCAGAAAGCGACTTACCATTTACCGTAGCGGATGCCGTAATAACACCACTGCCGGAAACCGATGGAGAGAAAACATTACCGGCAAATGCCCCAAGAGAATTACTTACCGACCATGTAACACCTGTAGCAGGTGTAGCATTGCCGCTGGCATCTACAACCACTGCTTCATATGTGACTTTTTCATCAGGATTGATAGAGCGGGCACCGGTAGTAATTACCAGAACCGATGCTCCGGAGCCACCATTATTACCTCCATTGTTGTCATCCTCTTTCTTTTTACAGCCAATGACAAAGAAAATGCCCATTACCAGCAGGGCCACAATAAGTTGTAACTTCTTCATAGTTCTCAATATTTATTTTGAAATGAGATGGCAAAAGTAATGCCAGGTAAGGCTTAGAGGCATTCACAATTGTTGCAGATACGTGTAAAGATGTTGCAACGACGAAAAACAAGGGGCCTTTTTAACATATGAATCACAAGATTAGCTACAGTGAAACAAGAAAATATAAACACTTGCGAATAATATCAATACAATAAATACCCATAAGAAGGGGTGGTATATCATCTTAACACCACCCCTTATATGTTTAATCCTATTCTGACTTTTGCGGCTTATCAGCATCCATCATTTCCATCAGTTTTAGCCCCAGTAAACCACTCATAGGGCCATCTGCACCACCGGCACTGCCGCCTATAAGCACTTCAGGTATCACCTTAATATTGTTTTTACCTATCTCTTCGGTAATCTTATAGCGGGTGAAATTATCACCTCCCATAGCAGACACCTGTAGCTGATAGGCCTCAGCAGTACTCTTACCAATAGCCAGTATTTTTTCAGCCTCTGCATTACCGGTTTTTGCTATCATCTCTGCTTCAGCACCTGCATTGAGCTTTGTAGCTTCAGCCTGTGCTCCTGCACGCATTTTAGTAGCTTCACTCTCCGCATTAGCGCGCATCTTGGTAGCCTCACTTTCTGCCTGCACCTGCAGCTTCAGGCTGGTGGCATCACCCTCTGCCTTTTTCACAGTAGCATCGGCAGTGCGCCGTGCAATTTCCACACTTTGCTGTGCCTTTACTATTTCCTTCTGCATATCGGCTATAGCAGTTTCTTTTTCCATACCCTGGCGCTGCTCCTGTGCCATGCGCTGGGTCTGGTAAGTTTTCTGCTCTTCCTCGGCTATCTTACGGTCAGTAAGTGTTTTCATCAGCTCTTCAGGTGGTACTATATCACCTATCAGCGTGTCTACAGCATTTACGTTATACTCCTCCAGCACCTGGCGTATATGAGCCCTTGCCGCTTCCTGACGCTCTTTACGTGAAGTAAGGAAAGTAATAACATCGCTATCCTGAGCCGAGTTGCGGAAATAGTTACCGATAGTAGGCTCCAGCACCTGGCTCACAAGATTGTTCATACTTCCAAAACGGGCTATCACTTTAGGTGCCTCATTAGCCGGTACATGTATTATCTGAGATACATCCAGATTGAAAGGGAAACCATCACGGGAACGAACTGTAATTGTAGACAGGTTCTTATCCAGCATGTGCGACTCACTGCGGGCATTGGCCCAGTTTAGCACCAGATTGGTGGTAGGCACTATCTCTACCTTAGTAGTATAGGTATTAATGGGATATTTACCAGGACCAAACGGCTCTGACCATACACCCCGGAAACCTTTTTCCACTATGTTGCCATGGCGAAACTGCTCACCAGTCACATCCTTACCTTCATCACCTACGTAAGATATTACAACCCCTACATTACCTATTGGCACTTCTGTCATATAACGCTCTTCTACCTGAACGGCCCAGGGGTTCATGTAATAAGAGCCTGCCAGTATTACCTGTGGCTGCATACCCCTGTTTCCGCCATTGGTGAGAAATGTATCAATATCCTGAAAGTTGTTATGACCATTAATGTACTGACCCGCTATCTGATTTGTACCCAGCGGCTCACCATCCAGTGTAGTGATGATACCTACACGGCCCTCCCCTATTACCAATTGTTCGGTAATAGTTACATCAAACAGATACGCATTGATACGGTAAGAACCTGCGGTAATATATGCTGTCTGCCTGCCACGCTGCCCGCCATTATTAAGGAACTGGGAAGCATCCTGAAAGTTATCGCATGGTACCTGACGGGCCAGAATGCGGCCTGTAGGAATACCGGCTCCATCCTTTGCCAGTACCAGACCTATCTTTCCTTCCGGTATTACGGTAAAGGGTATCATATCTATACTATACTGCCACAACCACATACCCCAGTACAGACCGGGAGCCAGTGTATGTGCCTGAAATCCAGCCTCCCCACGGGTGGCTATAATGCGACCATCGGGCAAAGAGCGATCTGAGCCAAAGAGTACGAACTTTTTGGTAATGAGTCCAATCCTGTTTTCCGGCACGATAACCATGCCAAAGAAAATACGAAGGATGACTTTATAAAATACAATGCATAAAAGCAAAGGAACTATCCAGAATAAACTATTAGTAGTAATCATTTTAAAATATATTGTAAGAAGGTGTTTGTTGATTTTTTAAACATGCATACGCATGACTTTACCATCCTCCGAAAGGACGGCACATGGCATAGCTATAGCTGCATGCAGGGCTATAGCATCATAAACAGTAGCTGGGTGGATGAACCATCTTTGTATGGTTCACCATTGCCTCTGGCAACACGTATGGAATACGTGGCTCAAACGCTGTTGCCACAGGGCAACAAGGCAGAAAGAAGTGATTAATATGTGTGGGATACATTGCTCCCTTAATACGGCCCATTGTTTGGGTATTTGACTTGCAAATTTACAAACAAATGACATGCCAAAGTTTCAAAATAGATGGAAATGATATTTTCGTCCAACCCAATAGAGAATATTTATAGTTACCATGCTGCTCGATAATCCAGTGAAATAATCCATTGAAAGTTTGAAAATATTGTAACATTGCTCAGACGTGTTACGTACCATATGAAAAATAGAACCCGGTTATTAATACTACTTATACTGGCAGCTACCACATGCCATGCACAGGAATATACTTTGTATACAAATGGTGCATTTCATACCTGTAATCAAAAAGATGCGGTATACAACATACACCTTAAGCGGCAAAATAATAATACATATGCTGCCGAACTTAAGATCCAGGAAACCGGACATTTATATGCAAAATGCAATAGTCTCTTTTCCGACAGCATAGTATTTACCGGCAGCTTTACATCATATTATACCAACGGGAACAAGAATAGTACAGGACAATATAAAGAAGGAAAGCGTACCGGTGAATGGAAACATTACTCCGGAAATAGTAAAAAACTATGGTGGACTTACAACCATGACAACCATAGTCTGAAAAGCTATTATGAAAACGGAGTGCTGAAGCGGGAAGAAGAACAATACCCGGATGGCTCTGTTAAGACGGGCAAATGCTATAATGAGACCGGCGAAGAAATAGCATTTACACCTTTTGAAATTTACCCGGAACCTTCGGTGGATATTGCCAATTTTCTCCGGAAAAATTTAAGCTATCCTACCACAGCTGCTAATGATGGTAAGGAAGGTAAAGTGATTCTCAGGTTCTGTGTAAAACCTAATGGTACTATAGGCAACATCAAAGTAATGAGAAGTGTGCGTGAAGATATAGATGCCGAAGCCGTACGTGTTTTGAAAGCTATGCCCCGCTGGAAACCCGGCATACAGGATGATAAACCGGTATCAGTTTTTTATACGTTACCCATATCATTTACATTGTAATAAACACAGCATCATATCTGAGAAACTATACGAGAATTAACTACTTCATCAGGCCATATCTTCATGACGGCGCATATACCCCTTCATGATACCTTTACCTGTGTCACGTACAAAAGTGATAATCTCGTCACGCTCATCAGAAACGGGAATATCTGCTTCAATAATGCTCAACGCTTTGGATACATTATACCCACGTACAAACAGTATACGGTATATATCCAGTATGTGATTTATCTTCTCGATAGAATACCCCTTGCGCTTCAGCCCTACCGAGTTTACACCTACATAAGATAGTGGTTCTCGCGCTGCTTTTACATATGGAGGGATATCTTTTCTTACCAGCGACCCGCCCGTAACAAATGCATGAGAGCCAATGCGAACGAACTGCTGTACTGCAGTAAGGCCAGCCAGCACTACATGATCTCCTACTACTATGTGGCCGGCAAGTGTAGTATTATTTGAAAATATGCAATGATCGCCTACTACACAATCATGAGCAATATGACTATATGCCATGATATGACAATTGCTGCCAATCCTGGTCATATTACGGTCTGTAGTACCCCTGTTTATCGTTACACATTCCCGTATAGTTGTATTGTCTCCTATTACGGTTACAGTGTCCTCTCCTTTAAATTTAAGGTCCTGAGGTATGGCTGATATTACGGAACTAGGAAATATCTGACAGTTTTTGCCAATCCTTGCACCTTCCATTATGGTGACATTGGAGCCTATCCATGTACCCTCGCCTATCTCCACATTTCTATGAATGGTAGTAAAAGGATCTATACGCACATTAGGCGCTATTTTGGCGTCGGGATGGACGTAGGTAAGCGGGTGGATCATTTTTTATCTTTTCTGATTAATTGCGCAACCAGCTCCGCTTCGGTAGCCAGCTTGTTACCAACGTATGTAGTCCCCTTCATTTCTACTATACCACGGCGAATAGGACTTAATAACTCCAGTTTCAATATCAGCGTATCGCCGGGACGCACTACGTTTTTGAACTTAACCTTATCTATTTTGAGGAAATAAGTATCATAATTCTCAGGATCACTAATATTATTGAGCGCCAATATCCCTCCTGTCTGTGCCAGCGCTTCTATTTGTAATACACCAGGCATTACTGGGTTACCAGGGAAGTGTCCCTGAAAGAAGTGCTCGTTGAATGTCACGTTCTTTACTCCCACCACATGATTATCACTGAGTTCTATGATCTTATCTACAAACAGGAAAGGAAACTTGTGAGGAAGTACTTTTACAATATGGTTTATATCGTATATAGCCTGCTGAGAAGGGTCGTAATGCGGTATATCAGCAATATGCTTATTCTTGCGTATATACTGCTTTATCTTTTTAGCAAACTCTACATTACTGGCATGACCGGGACGGCTTGCTATAATGTGGGCTTTAATATTATGACCTGCCAGGGCAAGATCACCAACGACATCCAATAATTTATGACGGGCAGGTTCATTAGGGAAGTGCAGCTGCACATTATTAAGAATTCCTTCCTGCTTTACCGATATTGTCTGTTTATTGAATACACGGGCCAATCGTTCCAGTTCATCAGAAGCCACAACTTTATCTACCACAACTATTGCATTGCTTAGGTCACCACCTTTTATCAGGTTGTTATCCAGCAAATACTCCAGTTCATGCAGAAAACAGAATGTGCGGCATGGGCCTATTTCCTCTCTGAAATCGGCAATATGCCTGAGCGCAGCATGCTGAGTGCCTAATACAGGGGAATTGAAATCAATAAGCGCAGTGATCTGGTAGTCATTGGAAGGAACAGCCAGCATATCTACATTCTTGACAGGGTCATAGTAATGTATGTTGCTGTCTATAGCATATACTATGCGACGTGCTTCCTGCTCCTCTACCCCTACACTTTCAATTGCTTCCATAAACTGGCGCGCACTTCCATCCATTATCGGAACTTCCGGACCATCCAGCTCAATAAGTACATTATCTACACCAAGCCCCACAAGAGCAGCCATTGTATGCTCTATAGTACTGACTCTGGCACCCTGATGTTCAATTGTAGTACCACGTGATGTATCTACTACATAATCCACATCGGCCTTTACTACAGGCTGCTCAGGTAAGTCTACTCGCTTAAAACGGATTCCATGCCCCGGATTTGCCGGTTTCATGGTCATAGTTACTTCCTTTCCGGTATGAAGCCCTACACCATGCAATGTCACTTCACTACGAAGCGTATGCTGATTGCTGCTTTCATTTCCGGGATTGTCAGACTTCTTTCTGCTATCGTTTTTTACGGCTATATCTTCGCTCACTTTTTATACTCGATGTTTTGCGTGCTCAATAGTGCAGTAAGTTCCTGCACAGTTTCCTCAAGTTTCAGAAGACGATTCTGCAATTCCGGCAAATTTCTAAAAATTGCCTGACTTTTCAGCGAACTTTTATAGTCAAATGCCGGGGAGCCGTTCAAAGCCATGTTGGGCGCGGTTATAGATTTCGAAAGTCCCGACTGGGCATTAATCTTCGTACCATCTGCTATCTCCAGATGCCCAACTATACCTACCTGACCTCCTATGATACAATTACGTCCTATTTTGGTACTACCGGAGACTCCTGTTTGTGCTGCAATTGCAGTGTTGGCACCTATTTCTACATTATGTGCTATCTGTATCAGGTTATCCAGCTTCACTCCTTTTCTGATGATTGTAGACCCCATTGTAGCCCTGTCAATAGTAGTATTGGAACCAATTTCCACATCATCTTCAATAACTACATTACCTATCTGAGCTACTTTTTTATAGGTACCATCAGCCAATGGTGCAAAACCAAACCCATCTGCCCCTATTATTGCTCCTGAATGAAGTGTAACACCACAACCTACCACACAACCATGGTATATTTTCACCCCCGCATTTATACGGGTACCGGCACCTACCCTCACATTTGCGCCAATGTATGAACCAGGATATATCTGCACCGCGTCACCTATTTCTGCACCTTCGTCTATATATGAAAAAGCGCCTATATAAACATCTTTGCCAATTTTTGCAGACTGGGCTATATACGATGGCTGTTCAATTCCCTTTTTGCCCAGACCTGATACCATTTTACTGTAATGTTCCAACAGCAGTGCAAAACTGGCATAGGCATCTTTAACCCGGATTAGTGTTGCTTTTACCGGTCCATTAAGTTGCAAAGACTCATTGACAAGAACTACTGAAGCATCAGAAGTGTAAAGATACTCTTCATACTTAAGGTTTGCCAGAAAGCAAAGATCACCCCTGCGGGCTTCTTCTATTTTTGCTACATTGCCTACTGTAGTTGTGGGATCACCTTCTAGCCGGCCCTGAATAAGTGTAGCTATCTGCTGCGCTGTAAACTGCATGTAAAATTTATTTCAATGGTTGTTGTTTTCTTGCTTTCCGGACAATATTATATTATTCCTATCAATCTCAAATGTGAAAACCGTTTTTATACATATTTATTGTACGTAGCAAATGTAATTTTTATGAACTGCTTTGGCAAGAGCAGGATTAACTAATGAGTCATTTACTTCTGTGAGGTTTTTCACCAAACCTGATTTTGTTTCAATTTTTATCAGCTCGTCGTTTACATTATAGGTACTGCTTGACGTTTCGCCTCCAAATACATAGTAATGTAAATCCTCTTCTTTTATCCCCTTTGTTTTCATTACCTGTTCCTTCATCTCACTCAAATAGCTTGCCAAAGATTCAGAACTGAGTCTTACTTTATATAATCGTCTGAGAATCAGCATCTGGCAAAGATCTGATAATATTTTATCATCATCATTTTGCCATACTTTGATAGCTGAGGTTATGTCGGTATCGTCCATCTGGCAAAAAACTTCCAGATGATCCTCATTGTTTATAAAGTCCTGCTCATTAAGGTTTCTCTTAAGAAAGTAATCCAGTTGCGGAGTAGCAAACAGATTTTTTCCAGACTGGACCAGGTCTTTAGCCCGGCGCAGGATATTTATCAGTAGCAGCTCCGTACTTAATACAGTCTTATGCAGATATACCTGCCAATACATTAACCTGCGAGCAATAATGAACTTTTCTACTGACTGTACCCCTTTCTCCTCCACCATCAATTCATTATCCCGCACTGTAAGCATCTGTAATATGCGATCATATCCAATAACACCTTCTGAAACACCCGTATAAAAGCTGTCACGATTCAGATAATCCATACGATCTACATCAAGCTGGCTGCTTACTAACTGATGCAAATACCTTACAGGATAAGAACGGGAGAATATTTCAATTGCCTTATCCAGCATTCCCCCCATCTCATTATTCATCCGGGTCATGATTATCCTGGAAAGTGTTTCGTGAGAGACACCGCCTACTAATGTACGCTCCAGCGAATGAGAATATGGCCCATGCCCTACATCATGCAACAGCGCCGCCAGACGCGTAGCCAGATATTCCTCTTTTGGGGTATTTATCCCTTTGGCCCTCAGCTCATCCATGGCTTTACCAGCCAGATGGCAAGCCCCCAGGGAGTGTGCAAATCTCGTATGAACAGCTCCCGGGTAAACAAAATCGGCAAGCCCCATCTGTTTGATACGGCGCAGTCTCTGAAACCATCTATGGTCAATAACACGCAACAGTTCAGGCTCAGGAAACCTTATAAAGCCGTAAACCGGGTCATTAACAATCTTTACCTTAATATACATCCGGGCGCCAAAAGTATAAAGCAGACCTGAGAAAAGTTATACTGACAAATCATTACACATATATTTAACTAAACAGGGTTGCCATATGGCAACCCTGTTTAGTTAAAATTTTTATTTATTACTGCTCCATCACAAAGTGCAGCGTCTGCTTACCTTCATTCAGGTGCAGGGTCAGCATGTACATGCCATTGGCAAGGCTGCCGTCCATCAGCACCTGTGCATCCACCATGCCATTGCTCACATGC
>JAUIBA010000011.1 GCA_030427635.1 Bacteroidia bacterium | reverse complement strand
GACAGACACCTATTGAACACGTATTTGAAGTGTATTTTTGTAATCGTAAAATAAAGAACATAATTACTCTCAAATAGTGTTACCCATGTCCCCGGTACACTGTTACCCATCTATCCGGTCTATACACCCGGGAGAGGGCCGGGGAGAGGCTATTTCCCGCTGTAGCTCTTTCGATGTTTTGGTACTGCCGTCATGGCTCCAGCCCGGCGGCTTCAGCAGATAGCGCACCCTGTCTGCCATACGCATAGGGCGGCGTATATCCTGTGCCAGTGCCTGCCACTCATGCATAACTATATGCACCGGGTGGTAGGGCTTTTCTATAGGTTTGGTAATGCCATAGTGCGGCTTTTCGTCCGGCATCTCCTCTGCAAAGGTGCCAAACAGCCGGTCCCATATTATGAACACCATCCCCATATTCTTATCCAGATAGGGAATATTGCTGGCATGATGCACCCTGTGGTGCGATGGCGTCACGAATATATACTCCACCCAACGGGGAAACTTCTTAAAGTACTGTGTATGCACCAGTATGCCGTATAGCTGTGTTATGGAGAACATAAACAGCACATCGCCCGGCTTAAAGCCCAGCAGCACCAGCGGTATGAAGTACAGATACTTGTACACCGGCATAAATACCGATGACCGGAACCCGGTAGACAGATTATACTCCGGCGATGAATGGTGCGTTACATGCACCGCCCAGAAGAGTCGCACATGATGATCTGCAAAATGCTCCAGCCAGAAGAGTACATCCTCACCCACCAGCAGCGCCCCCCAGTACACCACAGGGTGCCATGATATGGCTACATGATACTGGTAAAACCACGTAAGGAAAGTAAGTCCCACCACCAGGCGCAGCAGCAGGTCTATACCTGCATTCAGCAGATTCAGATACACATTTACCGCCGTCTCCTTCCAGGTGTAGAACCGTAGCCGGCTAAAATTGCTCAGCACTATCTCCAGCGGTATCAGTACCGCATATATAGGGATAGAAAAAAGCAGGCATATTCGTTCCTGTAAATCATTCATGCGCCTTACCGGTTGGCTTTAAAAAATGATAACTCATACACCTGCACGGCACATGAGTTATCAGACATAGTTGTATAACAGTGTACTTACACAGTCATGATATCTTTTTCCTTGTCCTTGCAGTGCTGCTCCACTATAGCTATATACTTGTCGGTAATGCCCTGTATGTGGGTTTCTGCATCCTTGGCCGCATCTTCGCTCAGGCCGTCTTTCTGTAGTTTACGCACCTGCTCTATACTGTCGCGGCGCAGATTGCGCACAGCTATTTTACCATTTTCGCCCTCGCCATAGGCACGCTTCACCAGCTCCTTACGGCGCTCCTCGGTAAGCGGTGGCAGAAACAGGCGAATGAAGTTACCATCATTCTGTGGGTTCAGACCTATGTTCGATGCAATGATAGCCTTCTCTATAGGCCCCAGCATATTACGCTCCCATGGCTGTATAGATATGGTACGGGCATCAGGCGTGGTCACATTCGCCACCTGATTCAGCGGTGTAGGGTTGCCGTAGTATTCTACATATACACCGTCTACCACCTGTGGTGTAGCCTTGCCTGCACGTATTTTCGTGAGTTCCGATTCCAGATGCTGCACCGCCCGCTTCATGCTGGCAGTCATATCGTTTACTATATGGTCTATCGCTTCCGACATAAATGGTTCTGTTTTACAGGCAGCAAATGTAAAAAAATGTTCCTGAATGTGGGGGATTTTGTAAGGGGAGGAGATACCTTGGCCAACATTTGGGTAAAATTGGTGTGGGATTCAGAATCATCTCAGGTATTACTATAGAAAGTACTGTCTCCATATCTCCAATACAATTAGTGAAATCGGGATTGAATAGTTCCTTCATAATCTAGCATTTCAACAAAGTCACCATGACTTGTCGGTAAGCCGTAGGTAATAAATGGATGACGATAGAGAAAAAAATTGTATACATCCTTTTATATATAAGAGAGAAGATTAGTTATATATTCTTTATTTATTTCTCCATTTATTTCAGGATCGGTTATTAAATAGAACATATCTTCTACTTCATCATTTTCAAATATAAAATGGTGACACAGTTGTATGCCATCAGCAACATAGAACATTTCATAGTCACTGATATATCCATTTAAGAAAGCGTCACATATTTTCTTTAAATGGAACGCATTAATAGTCATGTATTCATTTTCTATATAATTGACTGTTACTGGTGCATACTTTTTTGTTAATAAATTGTGTTTATACATCTGAACTTCATCATGTATAAGTTTTTCAAACGTCAATGCATCTATTTGAGAATCAAAGAATCTCTTTAGGTCAGAATAGTTCATGATTATTTTTTGTGGATTTTGTATATCCCTCGCTCACTCGTCCTCGTCTGTGACGAGGATGCCAAGGTGCGGCGTTTGCAACGCCAGAGCCATTGCCAGTATTTTCATTTACAGTCTCCGAAAGGTATATGTTCTGCAAACCTATCATGTGTAGTGTATCTTCGTCTGATATCATGTTTCCTCGTCGTTGCCTGGAAATTTACCCGGATATATCTGCGCTAAAGGACCATCCTTCCTGACACATGTAGACCAGCCGGGTTTGGCGCCATCTGCCAATACCGCAATGAGATTGCCATGTATGAATATCTTAGCGGCAATAATCTCCTTTATAAATTCCCACTGTATTCTTAAATCGCTTTCGTTATTGAGTGGGGCAATTTTTATATGGTCATTTACGTACTCATCGGGGTTTATAAATGGCATTTTATTCGAATCCCAGTGGGTTTCTTTTTGAGTGAATCTATTGTATAGCCATATATCGCCCACTATGCTGTTGTTTTTCAGCATATATGCATATGCCACTCTTTCGTCGTCTTCTACCATGATAGAGTAGCGATTGTCTAAGGCCGAAATAGAACTAAAAAAGAATTCACTCATACTTTTTGTTTCTTATAAAAACGACGTACCCAACTGGCGTAGTCTCCGACTGCGAGTTGTGAAACTAATTCAGCGTCTGCTTATCAATTTTTTCGATAAAATAACCACCATCGGATTGCCACTTACTGGTAGATATATTGAGGTAGTTGATTTTTGTTGCAACTCTTCTAACTACCTTTCCGTTCCTTTCTTTATGAATAAAACATAACATTTCATGCCAACCGTCACTATCATTTGGACCCGGATTCGTTATTATATATATACCTTTAAAATGAAATGGATTTAGAATGTCTGAATAGTATTTGCCTTGCCAATCCATCCGGTCTCTTCCTCCGGTATTCGTTCTGGCTATCTTGACTGTAATATGTAAGACAGGAGTAAGTAAATTCAATATGTTGTGAGAAATTGTGTATCGCACTTTTTCCAGATTTTGCGTTTCAGCAGATGGCTTTGGAACTTCTCTGTATGAGCCTAGGAAATTAATAATCCTAAAATATGAGTATAGTTTTGTAAATAATAATAATAAATAGCCAGCAATTATTGATTGTAGAATAGGTTCAAAATACGATACCGTGATATTATCCATAATATTCTTTTTGCAGATATCAAAAATATGTTCTTTAAGCCGGATTTTCATGCTTCCCTCACTCGTCCTCGTCTGTGACGACGATGCCACGGTATGGCGTTTGCAACGCCTGTGCCATTGCCTGTATCCGGGTTGGGGAGAGGCTCTCGGCCAGGTGTACACACTTCACTATATTGCACGGTCTGCATTCAGTACATATCATGGTCATAAGATTCACAAAGAATACGCCCACACATCATACCTTTTACATTCGTCGCAGCGATGGCACAGAGGAGTCTGCCTCACTGGAAACCCGCAGCTTTATGCCGCACGACCTTATTCACTTTGCGTATGAGTCAGAGGCGGGCTGCCGTCAGTCATTTTATGGCAGGCTGGCCGCAGGCACCCGTATAGATAGCCTCAGTGGTATGGATGCGCTCAATGCCGCTACCCCTGCCGATGCTGAGCTTATGGAGACAGAGCGTATCACCGGCCCGCTCACATCTTTTTTGCGTGGGGGTATGTCGGCAGGTGATTTTATGCACGCACTGGAAAATATGTTTACGGCATTGCAGCAGCCATTACCTGCCCACATCAGCCCGGCATTTCTTACCCACCTGCAGGCACGCTATCATGCACTCATAGGGCAGTGGCAGGCATTGCCCCATCATACCCCTATGGAGCTACACTGGCAGGACTGATGGATATGCTGCATATATAGGATACCGGTTATTAATAGTATATTTATAACACACACCATATATGCCGGTTATGAAAAAGTACATGTTTGCCGCACTCACCTTGCTGCTGTTCAGCCATCTTCAGGTATATGCCAGCCATATCATTACCCATAGTAAAACCCATGAGCAGCACGTACACGTGGGTAGCCACGACCGGTTAGTTATCAACAACCTGTATGGTAACATTACCATCCATACATGGCACCGTGATGAGGCCTGTATCACTACCACCATTCTGGGCAGGGGCATTACTGAGGCAGAGGCGCTGGCTGCTATGAATCGTTCCTCGGTAAAGGCATCCATTCATGAGGGTGGTGCAGCGATGTTGTCCTTTACCACAGAGATCACAGAGGGAGGTGTTACCGATGTAGCAGAGCAGACAGAGGACGACCCGGGCATAGAGGTCATGACCAACTATGAAGTGTATATACCGGAAGATATGTCACTGGACCTGTCAGTATTCGGTGGCAATGTCTGTTTTAAGGACGACTTTACCGGAGCCCTGCATCTGGCTATAGAGAGTGGCAGGCTGGTAGCGCAGCAGCTATACGGCGCAGCTAAGTATATAAGCATAGATGCTCCCCGGGGACTAAAAAGCAGCATAACCTATCTGGATAATGGCTACCTCAATGGCACACAGGGGCTTACCCTCAATAGAGCCGGTCATATTACTGTCAACACTTCCCGTGGTCTCAGCATAGAAGATGCCGGCACTATTCACATATCGGGCCATAATAATAATCTGAGCATAGGCTCCGTGCGCGAGCTATATGGCTCGCTGGAGCGCATGACTACCAGTATCAATATTTACAACATTGTCCACACAGCGCATCTCTTTATCACAGACTGTAGCCGGGTCAGTTTTCACACATTTGGCAGTAACATAGGTAGGGTAGATATACATGCCAGAAACAGTCTGTTACATTTTGCTCACCCTCACGATATGGCGGTGCAGATAACCGCCCGGGACAAAACAAAGGTTACCAACTGTCCATGGTATCTCCATTCGCTGAAAAACGGAGGTGAATACACGGGTAAAACAGGCAATGGAGCAGGTCTGCTACTCATTAATGCCATCGGCTCCACAGTAACATTTTAGGCTACGTCATTTACTCACATTTTGCTGCAGCATATCAGCTGAAACCCTTGCTCCGCCTGCTATTTTTTTTACATCATATGCAGGCCGCGGCATATGATGTACACATAGGTGCATATCATAAAAACGCAGTTTTTTATATTCCCCGTCTGGTGGCAATTTTATGGCTGCTCATACAAGGCATGGTTCTCCATCGTACGCTATATATAAGTACGGTAAAAACAAGCTGTCATTATGAATACAAACAAGCACCCGCACCTAAAACATTGCTGCATTCCGGCAGGTATTATGATAGACTCCCAACGTCATGTTACAATCACTCACACCTCTGAATTGCCCACATATAACAAAAAACGCGCGAGCAATTTTTGTAACCTTTTTGTAACCTTTTATGGTATGTTGGATGTGCTTATTGTGTTGATATTCAGTGTTGTAAGTGTCACTTGTGCTGCCATTTGCGCAGTGAAAAAAACATTGCGCAGTTTTGCGCACCCTAGTACCTGAGCCGTAGTTGCTATGACTCTCACTACAAAAGCTTACTGCACACAGAACAGCTATCGGTACCCGTTTTAACAGAACCGGAACATTTTTATGAATTACCTTTAAAGAGCAACTCACAAGGCCTGCAATGAGCGACTGTTAACAGGGTTGCATAAATATATTTTATGATTATTCAGTTTAATACCTCAGGTAATGTAAATGGTAAGGAAAAGCTTACCGCTCCGTTTGTAACACTTATAGCCGATGAGCTGCACCGCTTTTCAGAATATATCACCCGCATTGAGGCCCATCTCACTGATGAGGACGGCCATAAAAACGGTGGCAATGACAAAAGATGTGTACTGGAAGCCCGTTTGGAAGGCCGCCAGCCTATAGCAGTAGATGGCCGTGCCGATACGTATCAGCAGGCAGTAGATGCGGCTATAGACAAGCTCAAAGCCTCCCTCACTACAATTGTGGACAAGATGACAGACCATCACAAAGCATAAAACATGCTTTACCTGAACTTTTAAAATTTCAGATACTATGAAAGTGACAAAACGCATTGGCATCTTTATGGATCATGCACATGCCTCCCTCATAGATGTGACCAACGATGATATCGTGGTCACATCTGTAGAGGCCGCCTTCTTAAATGAAGAAAAACAGGAAATGCATAGCAGGAGTGAGCATGTAATGCATAATAAACAACAACAGCAGCAGGCAGCGTATTACAAACAGTTGGCAGATGCGATTGTCAGTTATGACGAGGTACTGCTCTTTGGCCCCACCAATGCCCGTACCGAGCTGTATAATATATTACGGTCAGACCTGGCTTTCTCTAAAATCACAATAGACGTACAGCCCGCCGACAAAATGACTCCAAATCAGCAGAATGCATTTGTGAAAAAGCATTTTCAGCTGGCTTAGGCTGATGCCTGGGTTATGTACTATTACTATATGGGGCTGTGCCTCCAGCAATATTGTAATGTCAGTTTAGATACTGGAAAGGCAGGCATATATGTAGTTATGCCCTATGGAGCATAAGGTTATAGTTCCCTGGTCAGCGTTACTACTATATATACTACATATATAAGCACCAGGAGAAATCCACGGTAGCGGGGTATAATGTTGGCTCGTGTAGGCCGGGCCAGCAGGGTAGTGACGGTACATACGGTAAGCACCGGTGCCAGGTTGCTGAACCGTACGGTTATGGGATGTATCACTGCGGCAGTAGCAGCAATCACAAACACGTTAAATACAGTACTGCCCAGTATGGTAGCCAGCCCCATATCGCTATGACCTTTCATCCGGGCTATTATAGTAGTGGCCAGTTCCGGCATAGATGTCCCAAAGGCCACCAGCGTTACGCCCACTATCAGCGGGGGGATATCAAAGATGGTACCCACATGTTTGGCGCCGGTTACTATGGCTATCCCGGCGCTCATCAGCAGGCCGGCACCTGCCAGGCAGTACATTACAGATATTGTCAGCCCTTTTATATCAGTGGGCCCCACACTGGCGGTGCGCTCTTTGCGGGCTTCGGTTATCACCTGTGCCAGCCATATACCAAAGAGTACCAGCAGTATCAGGCCATCGGTACGGGATACCTGCCCGTCCCAGGCAAACAGACCTATGAGCAACGGTGCCAGCAGGGTTATTACCCAGTCGCGCCGGGTAGCCCTGCGGCTGGCAGCCAGCGGCCCGAAGCATAGTGCTGAGCCCAGCACCAGGCATATGTTCACCACATTACTGCCCAGGGCATCGCCCAGTGCTATCTGAGGTTTGCCGGCTGCTGCTGCATGTATCGCTACAGACAGTTCAGGGCAGGAGGTAGCAAATGCGGCTACCGTTACGCCTATTATGGCTGGTGGTATCCGCATCAGTCCCGACAGGCTCACGCTCCCCCGCACAAAGGCTTCGCCGCCCAGTCCGGCCAGTATAAAGCCTAGTATCAGATATCCCACCGCTATCATAGCATAGTCATTTCAGCGGCAGGCAAGATAGGTAATAATTACGGGTGGGCAGACACAGATGAGATGCTATATCAGGGGTTGGTAGTAAACTATTATACCAGGACCCCTACAGACAAGATATAATTTCTATTTTTGGCACACATAGCGATTATAAGCACCATGGCTAAGAAACAAAAGGCAGCTGCGGCCGCCCCTGTAAATAAAGAAAGCATACCCGTGGCAGAAACCCCCACGGCTCAGGCTACCGGATACAGTTATAAAGATTACCGCTTCTGGCTCTATGAGTTTAAGGGGCAGGCTATCATTGTAGCGCTGCTGGCGTTCCTTATATATTGTAACACCTTTCAGCATGAGTTTGCTCATGACGATGGTATTGTCATAGTCAAGAATGAGTTTGTACTGGAGGGTACCAAAGGTATCAGCGGCATAATGACAAAGGATGCCTATCACAGTTATTACCGCCAGCTCAATACTACCAATCAGTTGAAGGGAGGCCGTTTCCGTCCGTTGTCTATCATCACCTTTGCGCTGGAGCAGCAGTTTCTGGGCCCCGTTCCTGAAGATCAGGTAGATAGTGTATTGAAACAGCAGATATCATATGGGGTTTCAGGGCCTAATCAGCAGAAGCTGGTATCCAATATGCATGTGCGCCATGTGTTCAATGTATTATGGTATATGCTCTCGGTAGTGGTGTTACTATACTTTTTCCGGTATATCATGTTTGGCAGTTATCCGGTGGTAGCGCTCATTGCGGCAGTATTGTTTACTGCACACCCGGTACATACAGAGGTGGTGGCCAATGTGAAAAGCCGAGATGAGATTATGTCATTGCTGTTTATGTGTCTTACGTTCATATGCTCGTTTAGGTATGAGGAGCGTAAGGGTACCAGGCAGGGCCACTGGATGCTGGCCGGTATGATGTTGAGTTATTTCCTGGCATTCCTTTCTAAGGAGTATGCTATTACAGTACTGGCTTTATTGCCGCTGGCGTTGTGTATGTTCCGGGGCTATTCGGTGCCTAAGGCTATTACGGCAGCATTACCGCTGGGTATTGTAGTAGCCACTTATCTGGCAGTAAGGCTTAATGCTATCTCGCCACCCCTGGAAGATAATGCCGATATCAATGCGTCCTCTCTGTCGCTGGTCAATAGCTTTAAGACGGTAGGTACACTGCTGGCAGGCCTGGCTATCTACATGTTTATACGCCCGGCGGGTAAGGAAAAGTCCGATGCACAGATACTCATATCTAAAGCGCTCTTCTTTGTTCCTTACGTCGCATTGGCTGCTATGTCGCTTAAGATTCAGTATGCAGCATTGCCTGAGGTAGTAGAGAGTGCCGGAAAAGAGGTGCTGAACAATCCCTACCTCTTCGCCACACCCGACCAGAAGATTGCTACAGAAATTTCATCATCTCTGTACTATCTGAAGTTCCTCTTCTGGCCGCACCCCCTCTCTGCCGATTATTCCTATGCGCAGATACCCTACAAGGACTGGGGGCATTGGTCGGTAGCGCTTTCTATTCTGGTACATGGATCACTTATAGGCCTTATGCTGTTGTATTTCATTCGTCGCATATCGGGCGAGGCATATAAGGTAGGAAAGGCTGTTATCTGTTTTTCCATCGCCTTTTATATGATTCACCTGTTTATGATTAATAACCTTGTGTTTGATATAGGTGCCACGCTGGGAGAGCGTCTTATATTCCATTCTTCCGTTGGGTTTACAGCTGCGCTGGCATGGCTCCTGTACAAGGGGGCAGAGCGTATGGGCCCGGCAGGTATGAAGGCGCTGGCAGCGGTAATAGTAGTAGCGGTAGGACTTATGTCATTCAAAACCATAGACCGTAACAAGGCGTGGAAGAATGACAGTACGCTATTCACTACCGATATAGAAACCGTACCTAACAGTGTGCTGGTAAATGCCAATGTAGCCGCTTCCTACATTACCCTGGCCGACTATGCCGAAACACCACAGCGTAAGGACAAATACCTGCACGATGCCATAGCTATACTGGACCATACATTGTCTATACATCCACGGTTTGTGGCCGCTTATCTTAACAGGGGTATTGCATGGTTTAAGCTGGGAGATATAAAGAAGGCTGCCGCCAACATGGATCATGTGCGTAAGCTGTACCCTACATATCCCACATTGCCCGGTATGTATAAGCTCCTCTGCGATCATTATCTAAAAACCGCCTGGGATAAGTATGGTAAGGCCGGTAAGTATGCCGAGGCAATAGAACTCTATAAAGAGGGGCTTACCATTGACTCTACCAATGCCGATCTCTGGTATAATATGGGGGGGGCCTATTATACTAGCCGCCAGCCGGTAGAGGCACTTGCTGCATTCCGTAAGGCGTTGCTGTATGCCCCCGGCAATCAGCAGGCTCAGATGGGGGTCAAGGCTGCCACAGAGATGCTGAGCGGAGGTGCATTGCCACCACCGCAGCCTAAATAGGCGTTGTATCTGGTTTTCTTATGGCTGCTGTTATTTATTGGATATATTGTTGTGCAGTTGTTAAGGCTTGAATATATTTGATAGATAATTGCTGTCTGCATGCTGGCTACCTGGAAGAGAATAAGCGATACCGGAATACAGGATACTACCGCTCCGTGGTTGAAGAAGCGGATGCGTACCGGCAATCAGATATTCGCATCGCTTGGTATCATATCGTTTTGCTACATCTTCATCTTCTATTTCTGTGGTTTTGCATGGGAGGCTTTAGGGATGGCTGGTGTTGCGGCAGTTTTGGCGGCGCCATTGCTCATGAGTCAGGCAGGGCGTTATACGCTGGCCCGTCATTGGTTCATTATTATGCTCAATGCTGCCGTTACGGTATATGCATTCATTTTTGGACGGGTTACCGGTATTCAGTTCATGTTCTTTGCGGGAGCTTGTCTTCCCTGGGTACTTTTTGATCTCAGAGAGCGGGCATCAATAGTTATAGGTCTTATTGTGCCTGTAGTTTGCCTGCTTATATATGGCTTCAGCGATGGTGAGCCCAGAGTAGTTATCACGCCGGCAGTGCAGTTATTTATCAGGGCCAGTATAGTAGTGGTTGTATCACTTACCAATGCGCTTTGTCTCTTGTTTTTCGCAACCCAGAATGATAAGGCAGAGCGCGAGCTGCGTACCTCCAATGAATTGCTGCAGGCTGGTAAGGAAGAGCTGGAGGTTCAGCAGGAAGAATTAAGGCAGACGAATGAGGAGCTGAGTCAGCAGACAGAGGAACTCATGGCTACAGAGGAGGAGCTGAGAACGCAGGAAGAGGAACTACGGAATGCCAATGAGGAGTTGCAGGCCAAAACAATATCTCTGGAGTCTGCCCGCGCAGTACTGGCCGATAAGGCGGAAGAACTGGAAATATCCGGAAAGTACAAGTCTGAGTTTCTGGCCAATATGTCGCACGAGTTGCGTACACCGCTCAATAGTATACTGATTCTGGCCAATCTGCTGAAGCAGGATAAATACGGCACACTGAATGAAAAACAGCTGGAGTATGCAGGTATTATACACAAGTCCGGCTCAGACCTGCTGAGCCTCATTAACGATATTCTGGACCTGTCTAAAATAGAGGCAGGTAAGATGGAGTTTGTCTTTGAGGCAGTAACTGCAGCATCAATAGTGGGCGATATGCAGCAGCTTTTTGGCTCAGTATCTGCCGACCGTAAGATACTATTTGATGTAAGCATAGATAAGGATGTCCCCACCACTCTTGTTACAGACCGGCAGCGGCTGGAGCAGGTATTGCGTAATCTGTTATCCAATGCTTTCAAGTTTACATCAGAGGAGGGGCGTGTAGGGCTTGCTGTAAGTATGAGTGGTGATAATGTGCAGTTTGCTGTTAGTGATACGGGTATAGGTATCCCGGCAGAGAAACTGCAGCACATTTTTGAAGCGTTCCGTCAGGCCGATGGCTCCACCAGCAGGAAGTTTGGGGGTACCGGGCTGGGGCTGTCTATCAGCAAGGAGCTGATGAAGCGTCTGCAGGGCACCCTTAGTGTAACCAGCACACCGGGAGCAGGAAGTACATTTACCATCATCATCCCCGTGGCGGTGGCTGGCGAAATCACGATCAACGATACGGGTGTCGAAAGTAATATTGGCGATTATACTACCGATGGTGCTGTAGAGCAGAGTTCTGTAAGTGACGACCGTAACTTTATAGGAAAAGGCCAGCAATCAGTACTGATAATAGAGGACGATTTGATATTTGCCGCTTATGTGCGCGACTTCGCACATGAACGAGGGTACAAGACAATAGTAGCTGTGAGCGGAGATGAAGGACTGCTGTATGCGCGCCGTTATCGTCCGTCAGCTATTATCCTGGATCTGGGATTGCCTGTTATAGACGGGCAGAGTTTACTGAAGATTTTGAAAGCAGATGTGGAACTAAGTCATATCCCCGTGCATGTAGTCTCTGCTAATGACAGAGCCGATGTGAACATTGCCGGTGAGCAAAGTTACCTGCGCAAACCGTTGCAGACACAGGACCTGGAGCAGACGTTTACAGACATAGGAGGCTTTATATCTTCCCGCTACCGCTCCATACTTATGCTGGCCGGAGAAAGTGAGCCCGTAGCAGGTATGTTTGACAATATTGCCAGACAGGAGGGCGATGATATTACTTATGATATTGTTCCTGACTGGAAATCAGTTCAGAAAGAGTTGTCTGGCAGACGGTTTGACTGCCTCATAGCAGATATAGGTGCAGATATTGATGCTGGTAGTGAACAACTGATGAAGCTGAAGGAAATGACGGCAGGGAATATCTACATAATAGCATGTGTAGATGGTAATCTCAGTACTACTGAAGAGAAAAAGCTTCGTTCAGGGGCTGACAGTATCATTCGTAAAACGGCACAGTACGGAGGTCGGCTTATGGATGAAGTAGCATTGTTTCTGCATAAAGTAAAACTGCCGGAAACACCGGACAGTGGTCCGGTGCAGGCATCTGCACCTGTAGTCTCTGGTGATTTAAAGGGTAAGCGGGTACTATTGGTTGATGATGACATGCGCAATGTCTTTTCTATGACGGCAATGCTGGAAGAGCAGGGAATGGAAGTGATGGCAGCCGAGCATGGAAAGGAAGCAATAGAAATGCTGGAGCAGGACCCTGCTATGGATATTGTGCTCATGGATATTATGATGCCTGAGATGGATGGTTATGAGGCCACGAGGCGCATCAGGTCTATGCCATCTGTTCGTAATATTCCTGTGATAGCGCTTACTGCAAAAGCAATGACCGGGGACAGAGAAAAGTGTATAGAGGCTGGTGCCTCTGATTATATAACCAAGCCGGTGGAGGCAGCAAAACTGTTTTCACTGATGAGGGTGTGGATGGCACAAAAATGAGTGAATGATGATGGGGGAGATATCAGATGATGATTTGCGGGAACTGGTGACGCTTGTAAAGTCGCAGCATAACTACGACTTGGGAAATTATGCTGCAGCGTCATTGAAGCGCCGTGTGGGCAGGTATCTGAGTCAGTGTGGAATATCGTTCTTTGAACTTAAATACAGGCTTACCAATAACCAGGATTTTTTTCCTGAGCTGCTGGAGGCATTGAGTGTGAATGTGACAGAAATGTTCCGGGACCCTTTCTTTTACCGGGCATTGAAGGAGAAGGTTTTTCCTATTCTGGCTACTTATCCGGTTATCAAGATATGGCATGCGGGCTGCTCCAGCGGAGAGGAGGCTTTTTCTATGGCTATCATGCTTAAAGAGGCCGGGCTGCTGCACCGGAGCCGTATATATGCTACTGATATAAGCAGGGAAATGCTGGAACGGGCAGCCGCTGGTATCGTACCGCTGCATGCTATGAAAGACAATACTGCCAACTATATCAGTGCCGGTGGTACAGAAGACTTTTCTGAGTATTACAGTGCACGTTATGATTATGCTATTATCAGTCAGGAAATACGGAAGCAGATAATCTTCTCACAGCACAACCTTGTTACAGATTATGTGTTCAATGAGTTTCAGCTGGTATGTTGCAGGAATGTGCTTATATACTTCAACAGGCCTTTGCAGGATAATGTGATAGGGTTGCTAACCCAGAGTCTTGCTCCTCTGGGCTTTCTGGCCATTGGCCTGAAAGAGTCACTGCAGTTTACCAGTCACTATGCAAAGTATGCAACGGTAGATGCGCAGAATAAGATATTCAGGTTGCGGGGATGAGTGGCCAGTCACATATCCGTAACCTGGTGGTAATAGGGGGCTCTATGGGTAGCTTTCCTGTACTGTTAGCTTTGTTTGCGTCATTGCCACAGGAGTATAGTGCCACTGTGATAGTAGTGGTACACAGACCCAAAAATGTGAAAAGCCAGCTGGAGCAGATGTTGTGCCCTGATGGAAGACTAAAAGAACCTGATGATAAGGAAATAATGCAGCCAGGTGGTTTTTACCTGGCGCCACAGAATTACCACCTGCTGGTGGAGCCTGATGGTACAATAGCCCTTGACACTGCGGAAACTATAAACTATAGCAGACCCTCAATTGATGCCACATTTTTGTCGGCGGCAACAGCTTTTGGTACCCGGGTAACGGGTGTATTGCTGAGCGGAGCCAATAAAGATGGAGTAGAAGGGCTTGGAGCAATCATAAGTCATGGAGGCAGGGCTCTTGTGCAGGACCCTGCTACGGCCATGAGTGCGATAATGCCGGGTGCTGCAATAGAAAAACTGGATGGCATAGAAGTATATGCCCCGGAAGAAATAATAACCGCATTGATTAAATCTGACATAGAATATAAAAATGGAAAAACTGAATAGCAGAGTATTTACAATATTGCTGGTAGACGACAGAGAAGAAAATCTGATATCGCTGCAGGAAATACTGGATGAACCGGATAGGAAGTTTCTGAAGGCGCGCTCTGGTAATGAGGCGCTGAAACTTGCGTTGAAGAATGAAGATATAGGTCTCATATTGCTGGATGTGCAGATGCCTGAGATGGACGGCTTTGAAGTAGCCGATTTACTGAAGTCTAATGCAAAGACCAGAAACATGTCCATTGTATTTGTCACAGCTATTAGTAAGGAAGAGGCATATGTACTGAAGGGTTATGAGTATGGTGCAGTGGATTATCTGCATAAGCCACTGGATATAAATGTGACCCGGGCAAAGGTGAAAGTGTTTGAGCAGTTACATTTTTATCAGCGGGAGCTGCGCAATACAATTGATCAGAAAAACAAGATAAACAAGCAGCTGGAGCGCTTCATGTACATAGTAGCACATGACCTGAAGTCGCCACTGGTGGGAATAGCAGGGCTGCTGGAAATCATTCAGTCAGACCCACGCGTAGCTGCTATGGATGAGTTGAATGCTTATTTCTCACTGATGTCAAAAGCATCATCACATTTGCGGGAAATGATTAGCTCTATACTGGACTATTCCAAAAAAACGGATGTAGAGCAGGCCGATGAAGAGGTAGATGTACATGAAATGGTCTCACAGCTGGTTCATTTACTTTTCCCGCCTGCACATATCACAATATCAATAGATGGCAGACTACCGGTATTGGTGACGAGGAAATTTAAACTGCAGCAGGTGTTTCAGAATCTGATAAGCAATGCTATCAAATACAATGACAAACCGCAGGGGCAAATAACTATTGGCTGTACTGAGGAAGACGAGCATTATGCATTTTATGTGCAGGATAACGGCCCGGGAATAGGTGAGCTGGACCGGTCACGAATATTCAGACTTTTTGAGACAGCTGCCAGTAAAGATGGTGGGGATGATAGTACGGGCGTAGGGCTTAACATCATAAAGATGCTGGTAGAAGAGCAGGGCGGGAAAATAACTGTAGATTCTGTGCCGGGCGAGGGTAGCCGTTTTCATTTCAGCTGGAGTAAATAATCGTAAACTGTATTTTTGAGTCATGATTGACATTTATGGCATCCCCAACTGTGATACGGTGCAAAAGGCGCTGAAGTGGATGGATAAACATGGAATAGACTATACTTTTCATAATTACCGTGAAAATCCGCCTACAAAAAAGTTGCTGAATACATGGTTCAAATACCTTCCGGCCGATAAGCTGATAAACAGGAAAAGCACCACATACAGAGAATTGTCCCTGGCTGAAAAAGAAGAGTTGAATGATAAGGACACTGCAATATCCATTATGATATCGCGCCCTTCAATTATCAAAAGGCCGGTATGGCATTTCGGTGGTACAGACTATCTTCTGGGTTGGGACGAAAAACAACTCACCACAAGGCTACTTCCCGAAGGAAATTAGCAGAACATGAACCTGCATTAATGCAGAATCAATAGTGGTATGTTCATGGTTTGGGCAAGTGTTTTTGTGTGGCTTTTATGAAAAATGCCTTCTATCCATCCGTACGTGCCGGGCATAATGGCAAGCCAGTCAGATTTTTCAGCGGTACAGAAGTTTTTGATTGCATCGTTGGTATCCTCGTTGTGCAGGTAGTGGTACTTTGGGTTGGCATCTGCCAGCACCTTTCGGGGGCCGTCGCCTACATCATAGGAGTCGTCATTCATAGATCCGTCAGGCTGTACATTAACCACGTCCAGCTGTGCATTAAAGCGACTGGTAAGTTCTGTTAACATTCTTAGTGCCTGTTCGCTCTGCACCTGCTCTACATCATCGGCATAGCAAATCCTCTCTGGTGTTTTGTATGTGCTGGTATATGGAACCGCCAGAACTGCAAATTCTGTATCGTTACTGATACCCTTTAGTGTGCTGAAAAACCATGAGGTGTCTTCCTGAGTATTGGAGTTGCCCATTACCAGCAGGAATGGGTTACCTTTTTCAGCAGCTCCTGAGTTGAGTATATCTGCCAGCATACCGTAATGTACGGAAGTGGTTATTTGAAGATTAGGATATAGCGCCAATAAGCGTCCCTTCTCTTTACCCATTTTCTCCATTGCATCGTCGCGGGTGTCGTCAATGAGAGATGCCGGTATGGTCACATCATTGAGCATGGCCGGAAAAATGAAGGAATGCACGAGCGATAGCTGCATTTTCAGCTCACTGGCCAGTGCTGCGGCATAAGTAGTGGAATTGGCAGAAGTTTCAGAAAAGTCGGTGGCAACCAGAATGTATGACATAGTACCTGATTTAGACCCTAAAGATACGAAGTCATACAGGCCACACACATGACCGCGGACAGGCTTAACAAAATTATATCCCCATCCGGGAATGAAAACTGTTACCTATTTTGCCAGAAATTCTGCTACCATTTTCTTCAGTTCTTCCGCTGCCCTGTCCAGGTCGTCATTGACAATGACTTTATTGAACTGTCCGGAATAGGATTGTTCAAATTCGGCTTTTTTTACTCTTTCGTCCAGTGACTCAGGTGTTTCGGTACCTCGGTTTATGAGCCTCTTACGCAGCTCTTCAATAGATGGCGCCTGGATGAATACGGTAAGACATTGGTTGTGATACTTGTTCATAATGTTCAGTGCACCCATTACATCAATATCTACCAGTGGCAGCTGACCATTATCCCATATACGTTGCAGTTCTGTTTTCAGTGTACCGTAGTATTTACCGGCATATACCATTTCCCATTCTATGAATGCATCCTGGTCTATAAGATTCCTGAATTCATCTTCGCTGAAGAAGTAGTAATCTTTTCCATGCACTTCGCCCTCCCTGGGCTTACGTGTACATGCCGAGATAGAGAAGGTAATATTGCTGGTTGCTGCCAGTAGTCGTTTTACAAGTGTGGTCTTGCCAGAGCCCGACGGGGCGGTAACCACTATTATTTTTCCCTGAGTATTTGCCATCTGAATAGTGCTGCAAAAGAACGAATTTAAGGGATATCACAAGTCATTGTGCATACCAGACAGGTTTATTAACACAGTTACCTAACTTTACCACCCTAAAAAATATACATTATGCAATCCTGGAATGAATATCAATCCGCAAACAAAGATCGTTTTCTTGAAGAGCTTCTTGGTCTGCTGCGCATACCATCGGTGAGTGCAGACAGTAAATATAAGAGTGATGTAGCCAGCTGTGCAGAGGCAGTAAAAGACCATCTGCTGGCCGCAGGCTGCGATACCGCAGAGGTGTGTGCCACAGCAGGGCACCCCATAGTGTATGGCGAGAAGATAGTAGATGCTGCACTGCCTACAGTGCTGGTATATGGCCACTACGATGTGCAGCCGGCAGACCCGCTGAACCTGTGGCACAGTGGCCCTTTTGAGCCGGTAATAAAGGATGGTAAGATATATGCACGTGGTGCATGTGATGATAAAGGCCAGATGTTTATGCACATAAAGGCGCTGGAAACAATGGTTAAGACCGGCAATGTACCGTGCAACATAAAAGTGATGGTAGAAGGTGAGGAAGAAGTAGGCTCTGTGAATCTGGGACAGTTTCTGGAAGAAAACAAAGAGCGTCTTAAGGCCGATATAGTGTTGGTATCTGACACCTCAATGATAAGCATGGAAAGCCCATCTATAGAAAGTGGACTAAGAGGGTTGTCATATCTGGAGGTAGAGGTAACCGGGCCTAACCGTGACCTGCATAGCGGGGTGTATGGTGGCGCTGTGGCAAATCCTGCCACTATACTGTGTAAAATGATAGCATCGCTGCACGATGACAATAACCACATTACAGTACCCGGCTTTTATGATAAGGTGCAGGAGCTTACCGATGCAGAGCGTAAAGCAATCAATGATGCCCCTTTTGACCTGAATGAGTATAAGAACGACCTGGAAGTGGGGGATGTGTGGGGAGAAAATGGATACACTACGCTGGAGCGTACAGGCATCAGGCCTACGCTGGAGGTGAATGGTATATGGGGTGGTTATACAGGCGAGGGTGCTAAAACTGTATTGCCATCAAAGGCATATGCCAAGATATCTATGCGCCTTGTACCACATCAGGTATCAGATGAGATATCCTCACTTTTCACAAAACACTTTGAAGCTATAGCGCCAGCCTCAGTAAAAGTAAAGGTAACTGCACACCATGGCGGAGAGCCGGTAGTAACTCCTACAGATTCTGCTGCATATATGGCTGCTGCAAAGGCGATAAAAACAACATTTGGCAAGGACCCTATCCCAACCAGAGGCGGTGGTAGTATTCCTATCATTGCTCTGTTTGAACGCACGCTGGGACTGAAAACAGTATTGCTTGGCTTTGGGCTGGACAATGACAACATACATTCACCCAATGAAAAGTATGATGTGTTCAACTACTTCAAAGGAATAGAAACGATACCATATTTCCATAAGTACTTTGCCGAAAGCTTCGGGAAATAACAACAGCTATTCATTATAACATGACCGGGGCGTACCATATGGTACGCCCCGGTTTATGCTGATAGTTATGCATTCTTATTCCTCCATCCGGTATATAGGATGGCGCATGTATTCCTGCTCCATATAGGGCGAGTTGCGATATACAAATTCCAGTTGTGCCCGTCCGTTCTTTGCAAATTCAGGGTCACTTTTACGCTTTTCTTCCAGCTTTTCTTTCAGTGACTTGTCTTTTTTCAGCAGCTCGGCTGCAAGGTCTTCAAAAACATAATCGCTGAAGTATTCTTTCTGCTGGAGTATGCCATCAAAAAAGTTCCATGCCAGAAAGCCGTCAGGTGCAGCCGGTTCCAGCGTCTCTATGAGATACCTGCGGGCAGGTTGGTTGGTCCACACGATATAGTCGCCCTGTGTTACATGTATGGGTACTTTTTGTGGTGTTACATGTATATTGCTGTGAAGATAGTGGCGCTCATATGGCCCTTTTGAAGTATTGAAGCTATCTATGTGGTAGGCGGTAAGCATTATAGTACTATCATAGCTGAAGCGTTGTATGCGCACCCCATTTGCTCTGAGACATACAATAACGGGTGTCCATGTTTTGGGTATTATATATGCCTTAGGCGCTTTTACGGTTGCTTCCGGCAGGAAAGTGTTCCAGAACGGCACTTTCTTAGTATATGGCTTTGAGCGGTCATACCACAGGCGGGGCTGTCCGCTTACTTTACTGGTTTTATAGCCAGACTTATAGCCTTTAAACTCAATGGTATCTGTTTGTGTAGTATCTAATGTCCATGTGAGCGGAAATACTTTCTGAGTCAGCAGGTTCTTTTTGTCATTCTTTCTTGCCTGCTTTATATCTGCGGCCCGTTCGCTCCCGGTTTTGATAATGGTAAGCATGAGCTGATAGGTAGCCTGTACTCTGTCTTTAAACGGTTTTAGCATGTGGGTTTCAGGTACATAGGCTATAGTCTGGAAGAGTGCTGCATATCCACTGCCAAAGCGGGGTGGCTCAAAGAAGGCTTTCCATCCGTTTTCAGGCGTATTTTTAAAATCATTGACATAGGGTACAAGGTCGTATCCCGATGCTTTCATTTCCTTGTATATGGCTGGTGTGAGGGTGTTGTGCATATATGCTCCGGTTTCGCCACCCAGCTTGTTGTGCTGTGTTTCCAGGAGGGTCATGATGTGCTGGTAGTCGGCGCCATCACTTACATGATTGTCTACAAATATATCCGGGTTCATTTTACTGAACAGGTCTTCCAGTCCCAGTGTTTCTGCTGCGTCACATTTCGTAAAGTCACGGTTCAGGTCCAGGTTGCGTGCATTACCTCTGAAGCCATAGCTTTCAGGGCCATCCTGATTGGCCCTGCTGTAGCTGCCACGGTTCAGCGCGCCACCTATGTTATAAACAGGAACGGTGATAAGGACTACGTTGTCAGGTATTTTAATTTTCCCGGTGGCAGCATCTCGTAGCAGCATCATAGTAGCATCAATGCCATCCGGCTCACCGGGATGTATGCCATTATTAATAAGGATTACCAGCTTGCTGCCGTCATGTATCTTGTCACGGTCAAAATTGCCATCGTTTGTATAGCCTACATAACGGAGTGGGTATCCGTTATCGGCCGGCCCCATGTCGCCCATAGTGATGGTCTCAAAATTATCTTTCAGCTGCTTGTAGAAGCGCATAGCTTCATTAAATGTAGTAGTCTGCACTCCATGAGAGCGCTCGAACGGGGTAATGAATGTAGTGTCGGTTGCTGCCCTTGTACAGAATGCCTGTGCCAGCAGCGCTGCGAAAAGTACCTGTTTTTTCATCGCAGTAAAGATAACGACTGTGGTAATATTGCTTTGGTCTTTTCCTGCATGCCGGGAAGCGATAAGGCGATAATTGTACCGGCCGCCATGATTAGTGACATTACATAGCCGCATTCTCACTGATGAACTCTGTAAATGCTTTCAGTCTGTACCGGGATACCGGCAGCCGTACTCCATTGTCCATATGTACAGCACCACCATTGCCCGATGCTAATGCGGTGAAGTGGGATATGTTGATGATGTACGATTTGTGGATTCTGAAAAAAAGCATCTTGTCCAGTGTATCTTCCAGCTTTATTATGGGTCGTGTAGTTGTGATTTTTTCGCCATTGGCCATATGCAGATTGGTATAGGTATTGTCGGCCTGTATGTAGATGATGTGTTTTATCGGGGCAAATTTTGTTCCGCTATGTGTGTGTATGGTCAGTGTCTGTCGTAATGCTTTTTCCCGCTTTTTCTGTACCTCGGAAATTCTTGGGAATCTGAGCCTGTGTAGCGCTTTGTCAAGAGCCGCATTAAATTCGGTAATCTTCAATGGTTTCAGCAGATAGTCCACCGCATCCTCCTTTATAGCGTGTATGGCATATTCGCTGCAGGCGGCTGTTACTATAAGCTCAAAGCTGCGCTGTTTCAGTGAACTTAGTAGCTGCATGCCATCCTCCCCCGGCAGTTTTACATCCAGAAACAGTATGTCAATATGGCTTTTGCTGAGTATTGTGCGTGCATCATCAGCAGATGAGGCTTCCAGTATCGTAACCTGTGGCGTTACATCTGTAATCAGATTTTTCAGGTAGTTTCTGGCTGGACGTTCATCATCTGCTATCAGAAATGTATAACTCATTATTCATTTAGTCTTATCGTTTTATATGGCGCAGGAGGCAGACTCAATGTTAGCATAGCATAAAGTGTACGGGAGCGTGGATATAGTTGTTTCCTGATAACGGACCTGTTTTCCTGATAATGGCACATGCTGTGAGGAAGGGAATGTCCAGGGGTAAGGAGTATAAGCAAATCCGTTATCAGGAAATGAATGCCTGTATCAAAGAACATATGTCCTATACCCAACCCTGTTGCGATGATAGCTGTATTACACATCACCAGGCCTGGTGTAATTCATTTCCTAACTAAAACAAAAAAACATGAGAAAGCAACTGTACTTACTGATGGCGCTGATAATGGCGCTATCCGGCGCTGTTAATGTACGTGCCCAATGCACATTAATTCCTTCTTCCATTTCTGTAACCACTACTTCCTGTTCTACAGCAAATGCTACATGGTCACCATTTTCGGGTGCTGCAGGATATGAATATGTGGTGACAACCACTGCCCCCGGTGCGTCAGGAACTCCCGTTACTATGGCTTCTGCCTCACTATCCGGGCTTGCACCATCTACTATTTATTTCCTTTATGTACGTACGGAGTGTGCACCAGGAGTATTTTCTCCGTGGACACCGCCATTTACATTCATGACTCCTTCCTGCACCTGCGATGTGCCTACCGGGTTTACGGTAGGTCCCGTATCCTGCGATTCCGTTGCTTTTGTATGGAGTACTCCGTCAGGAGCATCGGGTATAGAGTATGTGGTTAATACTTCTCCTGTACCGCCGTCCGGTAGTGGTACTTTCACTTCCGGTTCATCGGCAGCGGTGGGAGGCTTATCTCCGCTTACGGTATATTATGTACATATCCGCACTGTATGTAGTGGCGGTACTTACTCTGCATGGACATCCCTTATTGTCACTATGCCAGCTTGCCCCTGTACAGCTCCTACAGGATTCAGTGTGGCGGCATGGGCTTGCGACTCAGTTGTGTTCATGTGGCCATTCCCCGGTGGGTATTCCGATTGGGAATATGTGGTAGATATGTCTCCGGTACCGCCATCCGGTGCTGGTACTCCCGCTTCAGGGCCAGCTATGGGTGTAGGCGGATTAATGGGCGGAAGTGTTTATTATGTACATGTACGTACCAACTGTGGAGGCGGCACATACTCGGCCTGGGCCACAATGATTGTTACCACACCACCTTGCGCGGCCTGCATGCCTCCTGCACCAGCATCAGTAGTGCCGGGACCTACAACTGCCATGCTGTCGTGGCCTGCGGTAACCGGGGTTATGGGGTATGAGTATGTAGTGAGTACATCTACGTCGGTACCGGCAGGCGCTGGAATCGGTATTGCTACAAGTTCAGTATCCGTTACCGGACTGCTTCCTGGCACAGATTACTATTTCTTTACAAGATCGGTATGCGGTAGCAGCAGTTATTCAGACTGGTCTTCTGTGCAGGCGTTCTCAACGTCTGTAAGTACAACGGTTTCGGGCACCCCGCCTGCTGCCACGGCACTCATATTCCCTGACCCCGCCAGTGCCCTTGTTAATATTAAAATACCCGGTGGATTGAGCGGTGGCGGATATATCACAGTTACTGCTATGGATGGCAGGGTAGTGAAGCATGTGTCTTTGCATGGC
The DNA here is from genome assembly GCA_030427635.1 of Bacteroidia bacterium. Lineage (GTDB taxonomy): Bacteria > Bacteroidota > Bacteroidia > Chitinophagales > Chitinophagaceae > Nemorincola. The sequence continues at coordinate 92,807 of JAUIBA010000011.1, read as the reverse complement.
GATATGGTTACTCTGGATATTTCCGATCTGTCATCGGGAGTATATGTAGTGACAATGTCTGATGAAAGCAGGACACTACATGCCCGCTTTATAAAACAGTAAAGATTTGTTTTTCTCTTTTCTGTATCACGGCCCGGACTTTTCCGGGCCGTTCTTCTTTTGTTGTGTGAGGTTTTTTTAATGTGAATAAAGTCATTTTTTCAATTGGGGCTATCCTGCTACTTTCGCAATCCCTAAAAATGTGACCAGATGAACAATTATGCGCAGAGTGTAGCAGCAAAACTGAGCCTGAGAACGGTAGATGTAACCGCAGTACTAAACCTGCTGGGAGAAGGTGCTACTATTCCATTTATAGCACGTTACCGTAAGGATAAGACAGGAGCGCTGGACGAGGTACAGATACAGCAGATACAGGATGAGGCCACACGGCAGCAGGAGTTTGCTGACAGAAAGGCTTTTATAGAAAAGACCATCACAGAGCAGGGGAAGATGACAGAAGAGCTGCAGGCAAAGATTGATAGTGCTGCTGTCATAGCCGAGCTGGAAGATATATATCTGCCTTATAAGCCTAAGCGCAGAACCAAAGCACAGGTAGCCCGGGAAAACGGACTGGAACCACTGGCGCTGGCAATACTGGCACAGGACAACATACGCCCATCAGAAGCAGCGGCTGCTTATGTGAATGAAAAGGTGGCAAGTGCAGAAGATGCACTTCAGGGAGCCAGAGACATTATTTCTGAAATAGTGAATGAAGATGCTAATGTACGTGCAGGGCTTCGCAGGCTGTTTGAAGACCAGGCAACCGTGCAGAGTAAAGTGCTGGCTGATAAGGAAACCGAAGGTGTTAAGTACAAAGATTATTTTGACGTTTCTGAGCCTGTAAGCAAGATACCATCTCACCGTATGCTGGCCATAATGAGGGGCTTCATGGAGGGTGTGCTGCGGCTCACTATTTCCCCACTGGAAGAGGATGCGCTGGCTATGATAGAAGGTATCTATGTAACCAGTAGTAATGAGGCTGGTGAGCAGGTGAAAAGGGCTGTGCGGGATGCTTATCGCAGGCTGCTGCAGGTGAGTCTGGAGAGTGAGTTTCGCCTGGCGCTGAAAACAAAAGCTGATGAGGAAGCTATCAATGTATTTGCCGAAAACCTGCGTCAGTTATTGCTGAGTTCCCCTCTGGGCAGCAAGCGCATACTGGCGATAGACCCCGGATACAGAACCGGCTGCAAGGTGGTGTGTATAGATGAGACCGGAGCTTTGAAAAAGACAGGTCTTATATACATACACGAGTCACGCCATCTGATAGATGCAGAGCATCAGCTGCGTACGCTGGTACAGCAACATAATATACAGACCATAGCCATAGGCGATGGTACTGCAGGCAGGGAAACAGAGCAGTTTGTGAAAAAACTGTCGCTGGGACTGCCGGTATTTCTGGTAAATGAGGATGGGGCATCTGTATATTCAGCATCAGAAACGGCAAGAGAGGAGTTTCCTGATCAGGATATAACCGTACGTGGTGCAGTGAGCATTGGCAGGAGGTTGATGGACCCGCTGGCAGAGCTGGTGAAAATAGACCCTAAAAGTATAGGGGTAGGGCAGTACCAGCACGATGTGAATCAGGTGCGCCTTAAGGAGCGTCTGGACCAGACGGTAGTGAGCTGTGTTAATGCCGTAGGCGTAAATCTGAATACAGCCAGCAGGCACCTGCTCAGTTATGTGAGTGGTATAGGACCTGCTATTGCGGCCAATATTGTAGCTTATCGTGATGAGGTAGGACGTTTTAATTCCCGCAGCCAGCTGATGAAGGTGCCACGCCTGGGGGCAAAAGCATACGAACAATGTGCAGGCTTTCTTAGGATAAAGGATGGTGAAGATCCGCTGGATGCAAGCGCTGTACACCCAGAGGCATATGCTATTGTAAAGCAGATGGCAGCAGACCTGGGTACAGAAGTAGGTAAGCTCATTGGCAGCGATGAGCTGCTGAAACAGATAAATGTACGCAAGTATATCTCTGAGACTACTGGTGAGCATACGTTGCGCGATATAGTAACGGAGTTAAAAAAGCCGGGTCTGGACCCTCGTAGTGAAGTCCGTCAGTTTGAGTTTGCCGATATATATAGTATCGAGGACGTAAAGGTGGGACTAATAGTGCCGGGCATTGTTACCAATATTACCCGCTTTGGTGCATTTGTGGATATAGGCGTAAAGCAGGATGGTCTTGTGCACGTATCAGAGATAGCACACCGGTATATTTCCGACCCTTCAGAGGCGTTAAAACTCAATCAGGAAGTTACGGTTAAGGTGCTGGAGGTAGATGCGGCACGTAAGCGTATAGCATTGTCTATAAAGCAGACAGAAGAAGCGCCTGCACAGAAGGCAAGGGGGGCGGCACCATCGCGGAACAACAATAAACCTCATGCGGCATCAACACCATCAAAGGAGCTGAATATGAACGATGCTCTGAGTGCACTAAAGAGTAAGTTTAAGCGTTAGTATCTGTAACGGCACAATGTGTCGTATATTCATAGGACTGACCGGTACTATCTGTACCGAGTAAAAGTATGCATATGCGTTACGTTTTCTTGTTGGCATTGTTGTGTAATTCGGCCCTGCCTGTGGTAGGGCAGGTACAGATGTTTTCCGGGATAAATGCACAGCCGCTCGCCTTAAATCCTGCTTTCACAGGAATGTTCAACGGTAGTATTCGTGTAAATGGTATAGGAAGGAGGCTTGCAGATAATCCTGTATGGCCAGGTGCGGCAACCGGTTATTTTTCTTTGGATGCTCGCAGCCGTGATATGAAAAATGAAGACTATTGGGGGGTAGGGGTAGATATAGGTTATACCGACTTATGGAAGACCTCCCGGGAGAATATGAGCAGCTCATTATCATTTGCCTGGCATAAAAGGCTGGCTACAGACGGCACAATGCATACACAATATGGCTGTGATATAGGGGTGGGTGTGCAGGTAGCGCGTTATGTTCATGATTTTAATTCCCGCCCATTGTACTTTGCAGATAATCCTTTCCCGCCGCTGTCATTAGGTACAGGAGGGCAGGTAGCACATAATATGTTTAATGCAGGCGTTTCATTTGCACATATTCTCAGTGAGAAGGTGAATTATGTTGCCGGGTTTTCTGTTACCGCTATAAATGGCACTTCTGATGCAGTGATAGAGAAGGCAGCGACTGATAAAGGACTGTTCAGAAGTTATAATACCACCATTGGGGTCAATATAAAAGCTATGGAGCGGCTCAGCATACGTCCTGCTGCTTATGTGCTGGTGAATAAAAGTCTGGAAATGATGGCTGGTAGTGATGTAGTATGGCGCATGGGCCGGTACGCCACCAGTACGCATGTTTTTGCCGGGTTATGGTACAGGTCGCAGAATGTGCTGGCACTGACAGGGGGGATAGCTAAAAGCAGAGTCCGGCTGAGTGTTGCCATAGACAGAGGTTTGTCGTTTTCTGATGGTGGTTACCCCATAGCAGGCGAGTTGGCATTTACCTATATCGGCTTTGGCCGGCCAGGTAAGCGCAGACAGATAATATGTAACAGGTTTTAGTTACGTTTACTAACCGGCTTATCTGCCATGTGTTATATTTGTAATGCCTCATGAGTCCTGACGATATTAGCATATTGCGGAATGTTGTAAACGCTTTTGGAGAAGTGGATGAAGATGCTTTTTTAGCATTTTCTGAGCCATGGACCGAGGTGCAGATAAAACGCAGACAGGTGCTTACCCGGCAGGGGGAAACAGAAAAGTATCTGTATCTGGTGCTGGATGGCGTACAGAGGGCATACTATACGCATGGTGAGAAAGAGGTGACACTTATCTTTTCCTATGCCGGTTCATTTGCCGGAGTAATAGATAGCTTTTTCCTGCAGCGCCCGTCAGCGTTTTGTATGGAGGCTATTACCGCAGGTCGCTGTCTGCGTATACATTACAACGATATTCAACGGTTAATGCAGGAATACCGTAGTATAGAAACATGGGTACGCATGGGCATTACTCAGGTTCTTTCAGATACATTGCGCCGGCATATAGAAATCCTGTCATTTACCGCCGAAGAAAAGTTCATAACACTGCTCAAGCGTAGCCCGCATGTACTGAATCTAATACCCCATAAATACCTTGCTTCCTACATTGGGGTAGATCCTACCAACTTCAGTAAAATACTGGGCAAGGTGCGTCTTTGATAAAAATCATGGTATATACCATGATTTTTGAAGAGTGGTACTGATACTTTTGGGTGTTTCAATTTTCAGGATATGACTTATGATGCTCACGGATTACTGAACGATATGCAGGCTGAGGTAAACAGTTTACTGACTGATGTGTTATCTGTACGGGACACAGATATAAATGCCTTGTCTTTACAGCCTGCTAATAACAGGTGGAATGTGCAGCAGATACTGGAGCATCTTAATGCTTATAACCGTTATTACCTGCCGGCTGTAGCGCAGCAATTACCTGCAGCACAAAAAGTGCAGGGTGCTGTTTCGTTCCGGCCGGGCTGGCTTGGTGATTATTTTACCCGGTCTATGTATTCTCAGGTTAAGACCACGGGAAAGGTGGTAAACCAGATGAGTGCAATGAAGAGCTATACACCACCGGCCGGACTGGACACAACCACGGTGCTTACAGAGTTTATTGCCGGTGAGCAGGAGCTATCAGGCATACTGCAGCAGATGGCACACATAGACATGAGTTCGCGCAAAATACCTGTTACCTTATCCCGGTTTATACGGATTAACATAGGTGATGCTATGCGCTTTCTGGTAGCGCATCAGGTACGCCACCACCAGCAGATAAAAAATACACTCTCTGAAGTTGGTTTTTCCGCTTAGAGGAATACCGACATTTCCTGCTGATATTTTCTGGCTTCCTCATTTGCTCTTTCTGCAAAATCGGTGCCATTTCCGGCATATATGATACCACGGGATACGTTGATAAGTACACCGGCATCTTTGTTCATGGCATTAGTACATACGGTAGCTACATCGCCTCCCTGTGCGCCCACGCCGGGTACCAGAAAGAAATGATCGGGGAGTAGCGTGCGTACTTCCTGCAACTGCTCTTTGCGTGTAGCTCCTATTACAAACATTATATTTTCTGGTGTGCCCCATGATGCTACTGTTTTCAATACTTTCTGATAAAGCAGCTCATCGCCGCTGGGCTGTAGCTGAAAGTCGGCACTTCCTGCATTGGAGGTAAGACCTAGTACAATGCTCCACTTATCCTCAAACTTCAGGAATGGCTTTACACTGTCTGAGCCCATATAGGGAGCTACGGTGACACTGTCAAATGGGTATGTATGGAAAAATGTCCGGGCATATTGCTCAGAAGTGTTTCCTATGTCTCCCCGTTTTGCATCGGCTATAGTAAAAATATTATCGGGTATATAAGCAAGTGTACGTTCCATGGTCTGCCATCCTTTCAGTCCCTGAGCTTCATAAAAGGCAGTATTTATTTTGTAGGAAACAGCATAGTCTTTCGTCGCATCAATGATTGCTTTATTAAAAGCAAGCGCCGGATCTTCTTCACCAAGCAGGTGTTGAGGGATTTTTGTGAGGTCTGTATCAAGGCCTACACATAGTACTGATTTCTTTGCGAATATGTTATTGACTAATGCCGTTCTGTTCATGCTGTAAAGATAATTTCAGGGATTGGGAATACCGATAATTATTGTTTGCCGGTGCTTTAAAATGCATAGATGCACTAACTTAGTGTTAGTTAAACATTAAAATTTAATATTTATTGTATTATTATTAATTTTTGGTTAAGAAGATACATTGAATAAAAACCCACTTTGTATGAAAAAGCTAATTTTAATAGCCCTGTTTGCAATTTTTCAGATAAAATCTGAAGCACAAACAGCAACGCAATATTCGTTTGTCCGGACATCGGCTTCGGCAACCAATATTGCCGGCGATCCAGGGGCTGTAACTGTTACCGCAATAAGTGATGATGATGAGACACTCACAGGTATCCCTATCGGATTCAATTTTGTATTCTGTGGTGCCACTTACGCTTCCCTGTCTGCCTGCTCTAATGGCTGGATGTCCCTGTCAAACTCTTCTGAAACTTATTACTCTAATACCTCCGGTAATATTCAGGGGCCGGGCTTTTTTATGCCTTTCTGGGACGACCTTGACGGGTCTGTAGGTTCTGCAACTGCATACTATGGCACATTTGGTACTGCGCCTACCCGGGCTTTTGTTTTTCAGTGGGGAAGTACCGGCTCACAGAGATGGGGCAACCTTACCGGCTCAGGGCGTGGCATCTTTCAGGTGATTTTATATGAAAGCTCCAATGTGGTTGAGTTTGCATATGGAAATGGGAACTTCTCTGGCAATTCAGCTACAATCGGTATTGCCAACAGTAGTTCTGACAGGCTCACGCTATCCAGCAATACCGCCACTACAGCCGGTACTGGTTTCTCAACAGGTGTAGCAAGCTGGCCAGGAAACGGAACCAGTATGACATGGACCCCACCTCCTTTTTTAGCAGTATCGCCATCTTCACTGGCATTTGCTGCAGCACCCGGAGGGACCAGTATAGGGATGAATGTCACAGTACGGGCATTCGGACTGTCTGGAAACGTTACGGTAACCGCACCTGCCAACTATCAGGTGTATAATGGTTCTGCATGGGTTTCTTCGGCGTCTATAGTCCCTGCGGCAGCAGGGTCTGGTACTTATGTAAATACGACAATACCAGTCAGATTTGTTGGGCCTGCTACAATAGGTAGTTATCCGGCCAGCCTTAGCTTTTCTGCTACAGGTGCTACTACACAGACTGTATCGCTTAATGGCTCTGTCACAGCTCCGTGTTCCGGCACGCCGGCAGCCGGTAGCATTTCTGCGTCTGCCTCATCAGGTAGCTGCTTCCCATATAACACTACTCTTACACTCACCGGAGCAGCCGTTAGTGCCGGTATTTCTTATCAGTGGCAGTCATCGACAGATGGTGCGGTTTGGGCAAATGTAGCAGGCGCAAGCTCTACTATGTACAATACGCTGGTGTCCTCCGATGTACAATACAGATGCATGGTGTCATGCGGTGCATTGTCTGCATATACAGCTCCGGTATCTCTTACTTATAGTTCCTGCATTATCATGCCATCTTCAGGAACATCGTCTGTGACTACATGTGGCGGTGCATTTTACGATAATGGTGGACCATCCGGGGAATACAGTGATGATGTAACCAGTACACTGAAAGTTTATCCCGGTACTCCGGAGGGGAAAGTAAGGGTGTCTTTTTCAATGATGGATATGGAAGGGTGCTGTGACGAGTTTAGTATATACAATGGTGATGTTGTAAGTGGTGCAAACCTTCTGGGTACTTATTCCGGGTCTTCTACACCACCTGCAGTAACGTCTACAGCAGCCAATGGTGCACTGACTTTTGTGTTTATATCAGATTACAGTGTTACATACGATGGCTTCGCCGGTACAATAACCAATGTACAGCCCAATCCTATTACCACACAACCCGCACCATCTACGGCCACCTGTGTGGGTAACAGTCCTGTGCTTTCGCTGGCAGTAGGTGCAGGCTCATATACCTATCAGTGGATGAATAACGGGACAACAAATGCAAACACCGGAGGAACTGCAATAACGGGGGCTACAAGCACATCTTATAGTCCATCTACTGCATCTACAGGTACTACTTACTACTATTGCCGTGTAACAAATGGATGTAATGTATCGGTATCGTCTGCAGTTGCAGCTGTGGTAGTAGATGAGGCTCCCGCTGCTATTGCCGGATTATCCCAGGTTTGTACCGGAAATACAATCAGCCTTACCAATAGTACTACTACCGGAACATGGAGTAGCAGCAATGCAGCAATAGCGGGTGTTTCAGGAGTAGCTGGTGCAGCTACTGTTTCTGGGGTGTCTCAGGGTACAGCAAATATCTCTTACCGTACTTCTCCTGCATGTTTTGTTACAAAGGCAATAACAATAAATGCTACACCTTCTGCGATAACAGGCACTGCACAGGTGTGTGAGTCTGGTAATGTAACATTGAACCAGCCGGATGGTGGCAGTGGGGCATGGAGTTCTTCAAATGCTGCTGTTGCCACAGTAGGCCTTTCATCGGGTATAGTAAGCGGTAATACCAGCGGATACACAACTATCAGCTATACAGCTACAAATAACTGTTATACTACAAAACATTTCACGGTAAATCCGCTTCCGGCTGTCGCAGTCTCACCGGCATCTGATGCTGTTTGTCTGGGAGAGAGTGCAACGTTTACCGCCAGCTCCGATGCACCGGAGATTAATCTTCTTAGTGAAGACTTCAATGGCACATTGAGCGGCTGGACAATAACATCCGGCAGTGGAGTGCCGGCAGCAAATGAATGGCAGCTGGTTGCACCTCCAGGTACTGCAGGCTTTACTGTAAATGGGGATGGCAGTCAGTATCTTCAGGCAAGTTCTTCGGGATATGCAGGCTTTACCACTACAACAATTGAATCTCCTTCATTCCAGACCACAGGTAGCTTTACATCTGTGACATTGTCTTTCAATCAGTCATTGCTGTCATTTAACCCGGATATAGCTGTGTCAGTAGAATACTCAGTTAATGGTGGTGCATGGACAGAGCTGGTAAATCAGGTTACAGGACCTACAGTTGTTATCAATGATGGTGGCACATGGGATGCTGCCAGCCCTGAGTTCTCTATGTCATTGCCTCCGGCAGCTGTTGGTCAGAACGATGTTCGTATCCGCTTTGTGTACAATGCACAGTCATTATACTGGTCTTTGGATAATGTGCACGTAAAGGGAACAATGCCGGCTTCTACATTTACATGGGATGCCAGCCCTGAGCTTTCCTGTACTAATTGTGCTACTACTACAGTAACACCACTTACAGCTACTACCAATGCATATAATGTTGTTACAACAACCAGTGCCGGATGTATTCGTAATACGCCGGTTACGGTAACGGTAAACCCTCTGCCCAGTCCTGTTACATCAGGTCTGGTGGTATGTACACAGGCCAATAGTACACTTGCCAGTACACCCGGTGGTACATGGAGCAGTGGTACTCCTGCTATTGCTATCGTAAGCTCACTTACCGGCGAGCTAACGGGAGTAGCCGCAGGCACGGCTGATATTACTTACACATTACTGACTACCGGATGTAGTACAACGGCTGTAGCTACAGTATTACCTTCTCCTGCAGAGATAAGCCCTGCCACAGCGCAGGTTTGTGTTGGGTCAGTATTGACACTGGCAAACAGTGACCCTGGTGTATGGAGCAGCAGTAATGCAGCCGTTGCAACAGTAAGCGCAACAGGTGATGTTCATGGTGTGATGCAGGGTGTAGCTACTATTAGTTATACAAATGCCAATGGCTGTTTTACACTACGCGAAGTAACGGTGAATCCACTCCCGGGACCCATAACCGGGGCTGCTGCTGTATGTGAGAACGGAACGACAACATTGGGTAATACTGATATCCCGGGTAGCTGGAGCAGCGCAGACCCTGGGGTCGCCGCAGTTAACAGTGCTTCGGGCGAAGTAACGGGTATTACCGGAGGAAATACCATAATCAGCTATACACTTACAGGGGGCTGTTATGCTGTTAAGAGCATTCAGGTAAATCCTGCTCCTGCGCCGGTTACCGGTGCTGCATTGCTATGCCAGGGTGGTGTCACAGCATTAGGCACTACATCTGCCGGTGGTGAATGGAGTAGTTCTGCCCCGGCAATAGCAGCTGTTAATTCATTAGGTATAGTTACCGCAAGTACTACTGCCAGTGGTACTGCGGCAATCAGATATACGTATATCAGCACGGGATGTAGCAGAGAGCATCTGCTTACTGTAAGTCCGCGTGCCGTAATCAGTGGTCAGGCGAGTGTGTGTAAAGGATTTACAATTACACTTTCTGCAGATATAGCTGGTGGTACATGGTCTTCGTCAAACAGTGCTGTTGCCTCAGTGGATGCAGCTGGTACTGTGTCGGGAAGCAATACGGGTAATGCCACAATAAGCTATACTTCGCCAGACGGCTGTATCAGTGTACATGCTGTAGCTGTGAAGCCATTGCCATTGGCAATACTGGGTGCTGATCTTGTATGTGAGGGAACATCCACACATATGATTAATGCTACCGGTGATATAGGAGTGTGGGGGAGCAGTAACAGCTCAGTGGCAACAATAGATACAGAGGGCCTTGTTACAGCTGTAGCGCCCTCTGGCGAAGTTACCATCTCTTATACGTCACAGGTTACAGGATGTACGACAGCTAAAACAATAACTGTTTCTCCACTTCCGGCGGCAATAATTGGTAACACTGCCATCTGTGCAGGAAGTACAATGCCGCTGGGCAATGTGACGCCTGATGGTACATGGAGCAGTAGTTATCCTGCCATCGCAGCCATTGATACTTTTGGAAATGTAACAGGACGTGTACATGGTAACGCAACCATTACTTATATGCTGCCTACAGGCTGTATGCAAACACACCCTGTAGTTGTAAATGCATTGCCCCCTGTCTCCTCAGGAGCAGCGTCTGTATGCGAAGGTCAACAAACTACATTCAGCAATCTTGCACCGAACGGAACATGGTCCACATCCTCTGCCGTGACTGCCACCATAGATGCTGTTACAGGTGTAGTTACTGGTATGGATGCCGGAACAGTAGATGTTGTTTACACATTGCCTACAGGGTGTAGCCGCAGTCGCACACTAACAGTGAATGATATGCCGGATGCAATCTCTGGTGTATTAAGCACATGTCCAGGAACTGCAACAACTGTGAATAGTATGCCTGCAGGTGGTGTGTGGAGTACAGGAAGTGCATCTGTTGCAACTGTATCTGCAGATGGCGTAGTGACAGGTGTAAGTGCTGGAGTTACTAAGGTAACATATACACTGATGGGTAGCTGCCGGGTGATGGCAGATGTGACAATAAATACGCTTCCTGATGTTATAACAGGTGTGCGTACTATATGCCCGGGAAGTACTACAACACTTGTGAGTGGCGGTATAGGAGGTACATGGAACGTGGCGAATACCTCAATCGCTGATGTCAATACCAATACAGGCGAAGTAACGGGCAATGCTGCTGGTGTTACTGCGGTTACTTACACACTTCCCACAGGCTGTGCCCGTAGTGCGAATGTGACAGTTAATCCGTTGCCAGAGCTTATCACTGGCCCTATAGGTATATGTGCAGGCAGTACCGCTTTATTGTCAAACATTACTCCCGGCGGAAGCTGGAGCAGCGCTAACACATCCATTGCTACTATTAATGGAGATGGTGAGATTACGGGTGTTGGTGCCGGTATTGTGAACATATCGTACACGTTGCCTACAGGGTGTATGAGTACAACGGCTATAGATGTATATGATGTGCCATCTGCGATAAGTGGTGATGATGCCTTGTGTGCCGGTAGCCAGATTACTCTTGGTAATACATTGATGGGTGGCGTGTGGAGTAGTAGTGATATGTCGGTAGCGTCTGTAGATGCGTCAGGTGTGGTGAGTGGTATGCTGCCCGGCAGCGCTACTATCAGGTACACAATGAATGCAACCGGTTGTTATAAAGAGAAGAATATAGTTGTAAATGCATTACCTGCTACTATAAGTGGTGGCATGAGCATTTGTGCCGGTGGAAGTTCACTGCTTACAAATGTTACCCCGGGCGGGGTGTGGAGCAGCAGCAATCCTGTTGTGGCACAGGTCAATGTTTCAGGTAATGTTACAGGGACCAGCGCGGGCATCAGTGTTATCAGTTACACACTGCCTACCGGCTGTGGCCGCACCGCAACGGTGGTTGTGAATGCACTACCTGATCCTGTTACAGGAGTACTGAGTTTATGTGCCGGAGGAACTACGCTGCTGGAAAGTGCTACTCCTGGTGGTATATGGAGCAGTAATGGCGCTAATGTTACAGTGAACGCGGCGGGGCTTGTAAAAGCTCTTGCGGCAGGGACGGCGCAGGTAGCATACACAAACAGCAATGGTTGTAAAAGAACGGTAGTGGTAACGGTGAACGCATTGCCGGGCCTTATTAATGGTAGTGCTACAGTATGTCCGGGTCTTACAACGACTCTTGTTAATAGCACTCCCGGCGGTGTGTGGAGCAGTAGTAACAGTGCCATGGTGTCTGTTAATAGTATTACCGGAGAAGTAACAGCCACAGGCTCTGATGGTATGGTTGATATTACGTACACACTTCCTTCGGGCTGTGTGCGTAGTCGCCAGATAACAATACATCCGTCTGTATCACCTGTAACAGGGGTAAGTACGGTGTGTAAAGGAGATATAAGTACTCTGGGTACTACATCAACCGGTGGTGTATGGGTGAGCAGCAATACATTCATAGCTACGGTGAGTGCTGCAGGTGTTGTGAATGGATTACAGCCAGGTACTGTAACGATAGCATATGTGATGCCTACCGGCTGTAAAGCAGAGACCGGTTTTGTGGTAAATCCCGTGCCGGCAGGCATTAGTGGTCCGGCAGCGGTGTGTGAGGGTGCTGCTGTAGTATTGACTAACAGTAGCACTGGTGGTATGTGGAGTAGTGCAGATGGCAGTATAGCTACAATAGATGGTGATGGTATGGTAACTGGTGTAGCAGCCGGGAGCACTACTGTTACTTATGAGTTTACTACCGGATGCCGTGTGGTGCGTAGCATAATTGTAAACCCGCTCCCTGTGGCAATGACTGTGACGGGAGGTGGTAGCTATTGTGAGGGTGGTGCCGGAGTATTGGTAGGTGTTGATGGCTCGGAACTGTCAACACAATATCGCTTATTACATGGCACATCAACTGTGCAGACTGTAACAGGTAGCGGTGCTGCATTTGATTTTGCACGCCAGACATCAGCCGGTACTTATATGGTTACAGCTACGAGCCCTGCAGGTTGTGTACGCAGCATGAACGGCAGCGCAGCGGTGAGCATCAATTCGTTGGTTACTGTTTCTGTTACTGTGTCATCAGACATGGGCGACCGTGTATGTAATGGCTCATCTGTTACCTATACTGCCAATGGTGTAAATGGTGGCACTACTCCGTTATATGACTGGAAGGTAAATGGTACATCAGTAGCAGCTACACCAACGTACAACTATGTACCAGCCGATGGCGACGTAGTAAGTGTAGCTTACACCAGCAGTGAGGCCTGTCCTGTGAATGCGACAGTGAATGGCGCAATGACAATGGAAGTACTTGCTAATCTGACACCATCAGTAAGCATAACCGCAACTACTGGCGATACTCTATGTGATGGTAATACAGCAACGTTCGCAGCTACAGCGGTGAACGGCGGGGATGCAGCAATGTACACATGGGTGGTGAACGGCAACACCATTGCAGGGGTTACTGGCTCAGGATATAGTTATGTGCCAGCAGACAATGATGTGGTGAAGGTGATGCTGAACAGCAGCTACGAGTGTGTAACGGAGAATGATGTGAACAGCAACAGCGTTACTATGCAGGTAGATGAGATCTATGTGCCGATAGTAGAGCTTATGGTATCACCGGGTCTTGTGGTAGCAGAGGGTACTGCAGTAACCTTCACAGCGAATGCTATAAAGGCAGGCACAGCGCCTACGTATCAGTGGCTGGTGAATGGTAATGTAGTGAACGGTGCTACACAACCTGCATATACTACCGCTAAGCTGAACAATGGAGACTCAGTAACCTGTGTGGTGATGGCAACTGACAGGTGTAACAACACTTCTATCAACTCAGTAGTGATGACGGTAACACCTGCAACAGGAGTGGTAATGACGGGTCTGTCACAGAGTGAGCTACGTCTGATACCGAACCCGAACACTGGCGTGTTCCGCGTTACGGGTACACTGGGCGTACAGACAGAAGAGGAAGTACAGCTGGAGGTTACAAACATGCTGGGTCAGGTGGTATATCATGGTGTGGCAAAGAGCCGCGGTGGTGTACTGGATGCAGGTATAGAGCTGGGCAACAATCTTGCCAACGGCATGTACATGCTGAACCTGACATTGGGAGCTGACCACAAAGCATTCCACTTTGTAGTGAAGCAGTAACATTAGTGAAGAATACTGAGACGGGCTGTACCTGATAGCAGGCAGCCCGTCTTACTTTTTTATATGCTTTTCTTCATTCTTACTGATGCGGTACAGTACAATACGTGTTATAAGATCGTAGGGTATTGGGCGGGTGTATGGGAACTGTACAGAGCCTTTTCCGGTTTTATATGGTGATAGTGCTTCTATGAATGCAGGCTCATCGGTAGGGGCAGAGTAGAAGCCTATGTGATTTTTGAAGGCGGCAAAGTAAACCAGATTGCCATGATGCATGAAGGTGGGCATGTCATATTTAATGGTCTCGGTAGCAAGAGGTGCTGCTGCTTTTATGGTGGTCCGAATCTGCTGCAATAATGGTTGAATATCAGCAGGCTGCTGGCTTATGTAATCGTCAATGGAGGTGAATTTATACGTTTTCATTTTGGCTTTTGGAGTATTTATGGTTTAGGTGATTCTGTGATACTTTAAGATTGCCGGTTGTTCGGGTAGCTTATTACAAAGCTACATTGTGAGGGTAGTATTTCAGTACTTCGCTTTTGGCACGACAGGCAATGAAAATGCCACCTGCATGCTTTCAGATAAAAGGGGTGTATTTCGTGTTTACGGTTTGTTTATGAGCGTTTAAAAAGTATAACTTTACCATACCTGTGAAAAATCCTGTCATAGACTATATACCCGGCATTCTATTATTTCTGATAGCATTAGCTACTGGTATATACGTTCATGGTGATTATGGGGTAGGCTGGGATGAACCGGCACAGAGACTTATAGGAGCTGTCAATTATAATTATGTGTTTAGTGGGGACATGCGGCTGTTTTCTTTCGCTGATAAAGAATATGGAGCTGCGTTTGAATTACCACTTATGATAATGGAGCGCTGGGGTGGCATGACGGATGAGCATGTTATATATCCTGCGAGGCATCTGATTACGCACATATTCTTTTTGCTGGGAGCATTATCCATGTATATACTGGTTCTGAGGTTATATGGTAGCAAATGGCTTGCTGCTATTGCTTTCCTGATGCTGGTATGTATGCCACGGATATATGCTCATTCCTTTTTTAATTCAAAAGACGTTCCGTTTCTATCGGCAATACTTATAGCGCTTATGGTGTCACATGCTGCATGGGTGCGGGGTAGCAGGTGGTTGTACCTGATAGCCGGTATAGCAGCAGGGGGCTTCACCGGAATCCGTATTATGGGTATCGTTCCGGTTGCTTTTTTACTTGCTTTCCCTGTTTTTGATTTTGTTGTTGCGTGTGTGCGCAGGCAAGATGTCTGGCTCACGATGCAGCGGATTCTCTTTTTCATGGCTGGGTTTTGTTTATGTCTCTATATCGTTTGGCCTTTTTTATGGCCAGACCCTATAGCCGGGTTTGTGCACTGTATAGACAAAATGGCTCATAAAGAACCGGCGGGTAGTAATCTGTTTGGTGGGGTTTATGTGCCCACAGAGAAATTGCCAGCCAGTTATCTGCCGGTATGGTTTGGGATAACGGTTCCGCCTGTGTGGCTGATGGCAGCATTGACGGGTATTGTTGCGTTTGTTGTAGCATTAGTAAAGGAGCGTTCAGGTTTTTTTAATTCTGTGAGAGGGCGGAGTATTGTTTTGTATCTTCTGTGCTTTCTCATGCCCGCTGCTGCTGTGATACTGTTACATTCGGTAATATACGATGAGTGGCGGCACCTTTATTTTATATATCCCGGTTTTGTATTGATAGCGATATATGGTATTTACCGGTTGCATGCCGGGCCTCTGAGGCGTGTTGTGCAAGCGTTATGTTTTGTGCAGACAGGGGTGCTGCTCTGGTTTATGGTACAGTCTCATCCTCATCAGCAGGTATATTTTAATGAGCTGGTATCTCACCGGCCGGGTTACCTGAGGCACAATTATGAGATGGATTATTGGGGCGTCAGTACCAAACAGGCTTTACAGAGACTGCTGGACCAGCATCCCGGGGAAGTGCTGGATATTACAAACCCGGGCTTTGAGCTGTATGTGGTGAACAATGTTGCCGCACTGCCCGTTGCTGACAGAGAGCGGATACATCTGGTACCAGAGGAGCAGGCCCGGTACCTTATCAGCTGTTTTCGCTATCATCCGCAGGATTATCCTTACAGATGTATTGATTCTATTGTGGTAGGTGGCAATACTATCTGTGCTACTTATGTGCTGCGATAGAGTGCCTCATCAGAATTTCTGCCAGCGTAGCCGCAGGCTGTTAGTAACTACCGATACTGAGCTCAGGGCCATAGCTGCGCCAGCTATCATGGGATTGAGCATAAATCCATTGATGGGGTAGAGAACACCGGCTGCAATGGGAATACCAATAACATTATATATAAATGCCCAGAACAGATTTTGCCGTATGACGCGCATGGTATGCTCTGACAACTTTATGGCTGCAGGTATCTGGCTGAGCTCAGATGAGAGGATAGTGATACCTGCCACATCACGGGCTATGTCTGTACCCCTGCCCATGGCTATGCTGACATCGGCCTGAGCCAGTGCCTGACCATCATTAATACCATCGCCTACCATAGCGGTTACTTTTCCCTGGTCCTGGAGGGCTTTGATACGGTTCATCTTATCGGTAGGGGATAGTCCTGCCTCATAGTGTCTGATACCTGTTTGTGCAACTATCTCTGCTGCGGTATGCTCATTGTCGCCGGTGAGCATGTACACTTCTATGCCCATCTGCTGCAGGGCAGCTACTGCCTGAACGGAGGTGGGCTTTACCTTGTCGGCGAGGGCAGCCATGCCGAGGGCTTTAGTAAAGTCGGCCAGCCAGATGATGGTATGTGCCTTTGATGCATAGCTATCGGCTATGGTACGTAGCTCATCGGGTATCGTTATGTTCATGGACTGCAGGAGTTTTTCACTGCCGGCAAAGTACATGTTACTGCCATGGAAGCCGGATATACCACCACCGGGTATGGCACCGAATGAGTGTATAGCTACCTGTGCTGCGCCCTGTGCCGCCAGATGATCGGAAAGCGCAGCTGCAAGCGGGTGCTCTGATAACTGCTCCATACTGTAGAGTACAGAGGTGAGCAGTGCTGCATCGGTACCTGTGGCCCACTGCAGATGTGCCACTTCCGGCCGCCCTTCGGTAATAGTGCCTGTTTTGTCCAGCGCTATGGCATTGAGTGTGCAGGCACGCTCCAGATTCTGTGCATCACGGATGAGGATACCCTGGCCCGCACCCCTGCCTATGCCGGCAATGAGGGCTGTGGGTGTAGCCAGCCCCAGTGCACAGGGGCATGCAATGACCAGTACGGTGACAAAGGCTTCAAAGCCATGTGCTAATCCCTGCTCGCCACCAGCTACCAGCCATATAATAAATGTGAGTGTGGCTATACCCAATACCGAGGGTACGAATACAGCTGCAATCTTGTCGGCGAGGTGCTGAACAGGGGCTTTACTGCCCTGTGCTTCCTGCACCATACGTATGATGTGCGCCAGCATTGTATCAGTACCTACTTTAGTGGCGGTGTAGGTGAGGCTTCCTTTCTGATTGATAGTGCCGGCAAATACTTTTGCGCCTGCTGTTTTCTCCACCGCTACCGACTCTCCGGTAAGCATGCTTTCATCTATCCATGAGCTGCCATCACTTACCTGACCATCTACAGCAATACGCTCTCCCGGGCGGGCTATAAGACTGTCGCCGGGCTGCACCGCATCCAGACTTACGGTTTCCTGACTACCGCCTGCAGTAAGCCGCTGCACGGTTTGTGGTTGTAATTCGGCCAGCTTGCGGATGGCTGCAGAGGTGCTGTGTTTGGCACGCTCTTCCAGCAGCTTGCCCAGTAGTACAAATGCTATGACCACAGCGGAGGCCTCAAAGTACACATGACTGTTCATACCCGCCCAGCGCTGCGGAAACAGGGTATTGAACACGCTGAATACATAAGCAATACCTGTACTGAGGGCTACCAGGGTATCCATACTGGCGGTACGGTGACGCAACTGCTGCCATGCGCCTGTAAAGAAACGCGCACCAGGATAGAATACTACCGGGGTGGCAAGTGCCCACATAGCATAATTGGCCCAGGGCTCGTGCATGGCAAACATGCCTATATACATGAGTGGCACGGCGCACGCCAGTGCCACAATGGCCTGCCTGCGCAGTGTGCGGTAATATTGCTCTTTCTGCTCACCGGCTGTGGTGCCGCTATCGGGCAGTACTACGTCATAGCCTGCGGCACGTACGGCCTGCTGCACACGCGTAAGGTCCAGTGCATTGTCATCATACTCTATGGTGGCAGAGGCATTGGCATAGTTGACATCGGCACGGGCCATCCCTTTCTGTGCCCGCAGCGCTTTCTCTACACTGAGGGCGCAGGATGCGCAACTCATTCCCGTTATTGGCAGTACGTTTTTAGTCATTTCAGCAGTGGATGGTAGTTGGTATTTAGTAGTTAGTAGATGGTAATTGGTACAAAGGTCCCCATTAATCATATAACATATGATGATGAGTATCATTACGGCCATTGACGGAATCAATAGCCGGGGGTAACAAATGTTACGCCGGAAATGAAGTGATAATGTGCGGGAGCTACGCTATCAGTCAATGCTTTCCAGATAAAGGGCTTCAACTTTACGGCGTGCCCAGTCGGTCTTGCGTAGGAATTTAAGGCTACTGCTGATACTGGGGTTTTCATGAAAACAGTTGATACGAACCCTGCGGTCCATTTCTTCCCAGCCGTAGTGAGCTACCAGATGGCGCAGCATCATTTCCAGTGTGATGCCATGCAGGGGATTGTTCTTCTGAGTTTCAGGCATAGGCAAAGGTATCTGATTTATGGGCTGTGTGAGCAAAACTGCGCAGTGAGCAATTTATTTTTTCGGTTGCGCAGTTTTATTGTTATGCGTGCTTATTTGATTGTTTTTGTATTGATTGTGTATCTGTATTTATCTAATGGTTTTGTTTTTCGTCTCAAAAGTTGCGCAAAAATTACTCGCGTGAAATCTTACATATGACAGTGCGGTAAGGTATGTAATGCGCATGCGGTATGATGAAGGTGCAGGCATAAGGTAAAGGGTTTTGTGGTTCCGTACAAAGGTCGGAAATAGGGCCGGGTATCTGTATGGGGGAGATGAAAAATGTGGATAAGTTTTATACGCACAACGATGCGGAGACAAGTGATTAGTTGCACTATAAGGTATGTCGGGTTCAAGCTGGAGGGAGAATATAGGGTATTAAGGGTATATGTGCTAGCCGTCAACCGGAGGCCACTCTGTATAAGAGATGTTTTTTGTTAATTTATTGTTCCATACTTTTTTCTTTATTCAGGCAACCATTTTGCTGCAAAATGAATATATGCTGTAGATAACACCTTATGGAAGAACGTCTGCTTATAAATAGTTGTAAGAAGGGGGATGCCCATGCTCAGAAAGCTCTCTTTGAGCAATATGGGAGGGGTATGTTGTTGCTTTGCCGCAGGTATATCAGAGACTATCATCATGCTGAGGAAGTGTTGCTTAATGGGTTTCAGAAGTTCTTTCAACATATAGAACGCTTTGAGTATTCAGGTAAGGGTAGCATAGGGGCCTGGTTGAAGAAGATAATAGTAAATGAGTGTCTGCTTTTTCTGAGACAGAATAGTACTATGGTGTTTTCGGAAGAGGCGGATATGGATAGCGCTACAGTAAGCGGGGACGCAATAGAAAAACTGAGTGCAACGGAGATACTGAATCTGATAGGACAACTGCCCGAAGGGTACAGGCTGGTATTTAACCTTTATGTGATAGAAGGATATACCCATCGTGAAATATCAGAAATACTGAACATTGCAGTGGGAACATCAAAATCGCAGTTTAGTAAAGCAAGGGCGTATTTGCAGGAGTTATTACAGAAAAATGAAGTCATATATGAAAGATGAGCAGGGGGAAAGACTGATAAAGCAGAAGGTAGATATGTTTGAAAACGAAACCAGTTCATTGGATTTCGATTCAGAACGACTTTGGGCGCAACTGCAGAAAAGGCAGCCGCGTAGCACAATTGTATGGAGGCGAACAACGGCATCTTTAGCAGCCGCAATGCTGCTGTTGATATTTGGTTTTGGTCTCTGGAAATGGGTAGGGAAACAGCATCCTCCCGTCAAGGCAGTGGCAGTACATAATTACAGAACAGATACAGCCAGACAAATAGCTTATTCCAACGATGAAAATATTACGGCGGGTATGGATGCCTGTCCTGAAGTGTTGATGGGTATAGATGCTACTATTGATTGTCAGATTATTTATTAATAAAACAGGATAAAAATGAAAAAGTCAATCACATTCATTGCAACGTTGCTGGTAGCCGGTATATTGTTGCTTTCATACGACTTACCCAAAGGATGGTATAAGGCAGGTAGTGAGCCTGATAAGTATGATATGGGTATTGCTAAAGGGGCAGGCATGAATGGAAAGAATGCAGCCATCATTAAATCTAAAAGTAAAAAGATACGGGGATTTGGGACGCTGATGCAGAATGCAACACCCGATAAGTATGCAGGTAAGCGGGTGCGTATGAGTGGCTATGTAAAGTCAGAGAATGTAGAGGAATGGGCCGGGCTCTGGTTCAGAGTTGATGGTGCCCAAAAAGGTAGTCTCGCCTTTGATAATATGTATGACAGGCATATAAAAGGTACAACGCCATGGACGAAATATGAAATAGTGCTGGATGTACCCGAAAGTGCAACTAACCTCGCTTATGGGGCGCTTATGGGAGGCACCGGTACAATATGGTTTGATGATATCCGGTTTGAGATAGTTGAAAATGTACCAGTAACAGGCAAAGACATAAATGCCTCTGCAAAGCCTACCAATCTCAACTTTGAAGAGTAAGGGTTGTGCCCTAGGTATGGTTTAGAAATCCGTTTGTCATAGGTAATAATACCTGTGGCAAACGGATTTGTAATTGGTGCAGGCATGTGAGGTGCAGGACTGTCTTATGAAAAGTCAATATTCCAGACACTATAAATGGTTGCATCAAACTTTTGTCAGTTGGGCAGAGCTAAATGTTTTCTTTTAGGTATTGTACAAAGTGTGTAATTAAAGGTGTTTCCCCTTTGTAATAAGCATCCTATTTATATACTACAGTGTTGACTTTTACCAAATTAAATACTACCCGATTCTTCCTCACGGCACAAACTGCACAAAGGCTGTATCATTCCATACGAATATGCCGGTATTCTCGGTGCCCAGCCATATACGGCCCTGTCTGTCTTTGTACAGGGATACAGGGCGTAGTGTTTTCCCGTTGTGGGTTACAGGAAGTTGGGTAAGTGTACTGCCATCATAGCGCCATATTCCTTCGTTGTAATAGGTCATCCATAAGGTATCTCCTATGGCTACTGACGATGTGTAGTAGGGTAGGTCTATTTTTGCTTTTTGCTGCTCGTTTATACATTGGACCTTGCTGTAGGCAAGGTGTCCCGAGGCATCATCATTTATAGTGTACTGATAGTACAGATTGCTGAACCAGTAACGGCCTTTGCTGTCCTGCCATATGGAGCGTATGCCAGGCACTCTGCCATCTTCAAGTGTCAGTAGCTCGCGTTCGGTTATCCATTCCAGCTTTCTGCCGTCGTACCGTGCTACACCACCTGACGCTGTTCCAAACCACAGATGCCCCCGAGCACTGCGGTATATGCTGTATACGTCATAGTCCTGATTATAGGTTCGCTGGTCGTCCAGTTCAGAAAAGTCCAGCTGGTACAGATGCTCTCCGTCATACCGGCAGGCGCCTGTGAGTACACCATTCAGGGTAAACCAGAGGTCGCCGTCCTGCAGTGTCCATTGGTTCTGTGCAGATTGCACCGGTTTCAATGTCACAAATCGCCTGCCGTCATATTTTGATATACCGTCCGGGGTATCAAAGTATATATTGCCGATACTGTCTTCCTGTATACGCCTTATCCGGTCACTACAAAGTCCGTCGGCCTTAGTGTATTGCTTTAGTGTTTTCCCATCATAGCTATAGGCACCATGTCCATCGCTCCCAAACCAGTACATATGATTGCGGCTTTCGTAAATGTTCCATATGCTCTGGTCTGTCTCCTTTACCACTCTGCCGGGTTCCTGCGCGGCAGCGGGAGATTGCTGAGCCAGGGATGTTTGTCCGCTGCAGGCAGAGAGTATGGTTATGAGCGCTATGGGTAGCAATGATAATGTGGCTATATGCGTAAGTTTCATGCCGGCTGTGTGATAAGTACTGCAAGATAACCTATGTGCCTGTCTGGTGTAGTAAATACAGTGTAATTTAGTTGCAGCGAATAATGCTGACACACCACTATGCTGCGAGACGCTGATACTTATTATGAAACACGCACAGAGCCTGTGCGGAGTTGTATGCTGGCGCTGCGCAGCATAATACTGGCGGCTGATACGCTTGTAACAGAAACTACTAAGTATGGTATGCCCTGCTTCTGCTATGGTAAAAAGGCATTCTGCTATTTATGGACCGATAAGAAAACCGGTGAACCTTATATGCTGATGACAGAGGGGCAATTGCTGCATCATCCGCTACTGGAAGCCGGTGACAGGGCGCGGATGAAGATATTTCGCGTGAGGCCGGATGAGGATATACCTGTAGCTACGGTAAGAGAGCTGGTGAGCAGCGCTCTGGATTTATATAAATCGGGCAGGGTAAAGGTAAAGTAACTGATGGCTGATGCTTGCGGGGAGTGTTGTGGCTCCTGACTGTATTATGCAATATCTGCTCATGCATGGCGTGTAGCTTATTTAACAAACCCGGCCGGTAACTATCCCACACAATTTGTCCCCCTGTGCAACTTCTTAACCAAAGTCAATAATATCCATTGGGGAGGGGTATAGTTTTGCTCCCGCATTCAGGAGAATGTGTCCGGACAAGTATCATCATCATTTACTCAAAAAACAAAAACACAATGTTTACAAACACAACCGCATCTGCCCGCCGCATAGCACTCATAGCTGGCATTGGTTATCTTTTCATATTCGTTACCGGCATATTTGCTAACTTTTTTGTGATAGAAGGCATGGTAATGCCCGGCGACCCTGCAGGTACATTAAGAAACCTGCAGGCCAACCCTACGCAGCTACGTATAGGTGTGCTGTCATTCATCATCATGGTAGTGGCCGACCTCCTGCTCACATGGGCATTGTATGTATTATTCCGGCCGGTAAATGCTGCACTGTCGTCATTTGCAGCTATGTTCCGTCTGGTAAATGTGGCCATCTTTGGCATGGCTCTTTCTCACCTTATGAGCGTGCTTACGCTTACGGGAGCTATGGGTAATATAGGTGCATCGCCGGCAGGCTATGTGCAGGTAGCTGTGATGCGGTCTGTAACGGCGTTTCAGCATACGTGGCTTATAGGGTTACTGTTCTTTGGTATTCATCTGCTGGCGCTGGCCAGTCTGGCAGTGCGCTCCGGCTCCATTCCCCGCTTCATAACACTGCTGCTGGCAATAGCAGGAGGTGGTTATCTCACCGATAGCATTGCACAGTTTATGCTGGCCGACTACGATGCGTACAAGACCCTATTTTCAACGATGGTGATAGTGCCGGGTGTACTGGGTGAGCTGTCATTTACTATATGGCTGCTGGCAAAGGGTATGGGCCGCAAGCGTACCCATCTTTTCCCCGACGTGACATGGAGCGGGTATGATGCTGCGGTACCTGAGGTAAGATAAACAGCGATTGAGTATGATGCCGGGCTATGCACTCTGTGTGGTCTGGCATATACTCTGCTTAATGCCGGGCAGACTATTGTTTACTTGCCACTCTTTTTCTTATGCGGCTTAGCGACTCAGGCTTTACGCCCAGGTAGGAAGCCAGATGATACTGGGGAATGCGCTGCAGGAGATCGGGCCGGGACTGCTGCAGGTACAGGTAACGCTCCTCGGGGCTGCGTGTGATATAGCTGGCCAGCATATCCTGATGCTTTCCGTAGCCAGCCTCCATAGAGGCGCGGCAGAGGCGGGCAAAGTTTGGAAACTCGTTTATGAGTTCCTGTTCATTGGTATAGGTGAGTACGGATAGCGTGCAGTCTTCCACACATTCCATAAAGTGTGCAGACGGGCTCTGACGGTTGTAGGAAGATAATGCAGCTGCTGATTCGTTTTCGGTATAAAATGCGGTGGTGCGTTCCTCACCATCTACCACATAGTAAGACCGTACACAGCCGCGGAGTACGTAATATGCCTCCCGTGCTATCTGGCCTTCCCGCAGCAGGATGGTACCCTTTGCATACTCCCGTATGGGAATGCGGGAGGCAATGATGGCCTGCTCTGCATCGGTAAGCTGATCGTTCCCGGAAAAGAGGTCGTTGTTTTCCATCTCTGCGTTGATTCCAGTATTCAAATATCCGTAAACAGCAGGGTAACTCAAAGCGTACCAGGGCTGATGCTTCTGCGGAAGCGGTTTATTTTCAGGTATATGTCATAAGATAGGTGGCTCCCAAAATAATCTGATATAAGATGCATGTGCATGTTATTGATGCTATGATATTTATGATTGTCGTTATTGTTAATTTGTAATAAGATGTAAATAGCTGCTACTGACACCTGAAAAATGTATTATTTTTCGATGTAGCAACAACTTCTTTATGTATAAATATCTTATCATACTGCTAGTCCTGCTTGCTCAGGAGCGGGCATTGGGACAGTCTGCCGCGCAGGATTCTCTGAGGGTATTTAATGAGCTTGACTCTGTACTTAATATTAAATATCAGGCTGACCCGGCAGAGGCATTAATGGTAGTGCAGCGTCTGGATTCTATAGCCAGCTTTCTGGGGCAGGACTCATTAAAGATGAGGAGAATAGCAGATAATGCGCGGGTGATGGTGGTGCTGGGTTTTGCAGACGATGCGATGGAGGGCTTTTTTACCAGTCTGAAAATGGCAGAAAAGCTAAAACTACCGTGGCATATAGCTAAGCTGAACTATAATATAGCCATAGCTTACCAGACAATGCTGGGGGATTATACCCGCGCATATGACCACATTAAAACCGCCTATAATGTAGCTGTGAGCAATAAGTTATATAAGGATACCACATTTTACAATTATGCAATAGCTGAGAATATGGTGATGCAGGGCAAAACTGAGGAGGGGATAGCGCTGCTGGAAGAGAACGTGGCCAATGCAAAGAAAACGAACAGGTATATAATGATACTGGGTGGGCTGGAGACGCTGGCATTCATCTACTACAAGACAGGGCAGAATGAGCGCTCCTATAACTGTATGTATGAGGTGCTGCCCTACCTGCCCGCAATCAATAATGACTACCAATATCTTGTGTGCTATATACATATTGCCGAGATGGCAGTGGAAACAAGCAGGTGGGATACTGCGGTAAGGTATGTGCAGCTGGCCCATAAGTATGCTCCTATAGTCAATTCTGCTGACTGGTATTATGAACTATATTCGCAGGAAGCAAACATTTACTACCATCAGAAGGACTACCGGAAAACACTTAGGGCACACTCGCGGTTTTCCAGGTACAAAGACTCTGTACTGAAGAAAAGCTATAACAATAAGATAGCAGCACTGACGGCAAAGTATGGGTTGGAAAAGAAGCAGGCACAGATAGCAATGCTACAGAAAGATAATGCCCTGCACACAGCTACTGTAGGGCAACACAAGATGCAGCGAAATGCTACCATGCTGGCAAGTACGCTGATGATAGTGGTGGTGGTGACGACTTTCAGAGGCAGGATGAACAGGAAGACAAAAGATATGAGGGAGGCTTTCTCGCGCGAGCTGATAAGAACTCAGGAGGAGGATAAACAACGTATAGCCAGAGAGATGCACGACGGTATAGGGCAGAACATACTCTTTATAAGAAACCAGGTAGCTATGCAGGCCGATGATGAGACTAAAGCCCGGCTGATAGAAGCAATAGACAGTACAATAGCAGATGTAAGAAATATATCCAAAGACCTGTACCCTAATCAGCTGGATAAGTATGGACTGGCAGCTGCCATAAATGCGCTTGCTGAGAAGACTATGGAGATGACGGGCGTATTTGTAAGTGCAGATCTGGAAGCGATAGCTGCAGACATGACACCGGATGTAAAGATAGGCTGCTACCGTATTATACAGGAGTGCATCACCAACACGGTGAAGCATGCTGATGCAAGGGCGATACGTATAGAAGGTGAACTGCAAAAGGACAGGATGCTGATAGTGGTGAAGGATAACGGGAAGGGTTTTGATGTAGGGACAATAGCCAGTAAGGCGCAGTCGTCATTCGGGCTGCTGAGTATGGACGAGCGGGCAAGAATGATGGGGGGGAAACTGGATATTGACTCTTCAGATGCAGGAACAATTATAACGATTACACTCCCACTGGTAGCCAATGCAGCATAAGGTAATCATTGCAGATGACCACCCGGTATTCAGGACGGGGATAAGGGAGGTGGTGAGTGGTATAGCCGGTATGACACTGTGTGGTGAGGCGCAGAACGGGCTGGAAGCCTACCAGCTGATACTGGCAACGCTACCGGATATAGCAATACTGGATCTGGAAATGCCGGTGCTGTCGGGGCTGGATGTGTGTGAAAAGGTGCTGAGTGAAAAGCACAGTACCCGCTGCATAATACTAACGATGCATAAGGAGCGGCGCTATTTTGAGGATGCCATGCAGAAGGGGGTAATGGGATATCTGCTGAAGGACAATGCTGTGGATGAGCTGGTGCTGTGCCTGAATGCTGTAGCTGGCGGGCAGCAATATGTGAGTGTGGGTATAGAGCATTACCTGACGGCATATACCCGGCAGGGTGGGCTGCCCGATGAGGTGAGAGCGCGATACGATACGCTTACGCCTACGGAAAAGATAATAGTGAAGCTGGTATCGCAGAGTATTACATCGCAGGAGATAGCTGACAACCTGTTTGTGAGCCGGAATACGATAGAGAATCACCGGGCCAACATTACCCGAAAGCTGGGCGTAGAGGGCAAAAACTCGCTCCTGAAGTTTGCTATACAATACAAGGATATATTATAGTGATACGATATAGTGGTTAACCACTATTGGTGGTGGGGCATATAGGTTGGATTTTTGCATAAGTATATAACAGCAAAAATCCTTTTTATGAAGAAAATCTTTACACTATTTGCAATGTTGCCATTGATGCCTGCCGCATTTGGTCAGATAACCATAACGGTAGCCGATGCGCCAGTACCAACTGCGGTATCAGAGTTTTACAGTAGGATAGGTGGCATTATTACCAGTCCTACGGTGGGTAATAATATCAGCTGGGATTATACATCTTACTCAGGCCCGCTGGTAACACTGGACTATGCGGTGGAGACCGATGCGTTTTTTACAGCAGCAGGTTGTAATCGCGGCCTGACGGGACAGGATAAACATCTGAACGCAAATCTGGTTTACTATTATGCACCTAAGTACGACTTTAACTCATCGGGTATTTATGAGAAGGGTATAGACATAGCAGAGCAGCTGTATGATATATCGATATATACGGGTAGTGCCGGTGATAGCTTTAAAGTAGATGAGCAGCGCCACATACTCTCTACGCCTAGCATAATAAGGGAGTATCCTATTACACTTGGCTCGTCATGGAGCAGTGTGAGCAGGCGTATTACAAATTTCAAGCTAACCATAGCTGATGCCGGAATGAGCAATACACCATGTACCCATGTTTACTATGCACACCGCTCAGATACGGTAGTAGGATGGGGTAAAATGAAGGTATATACAGCATCTGGCCCCAGCGCAGAATATGATGTGCTGATGGATAAGATAACAGATTACATGGTGGATAGCTTCTATGTAGGCAGCTCGCCGGCACCTGCAGCATTGCTCTCCGGCTTCGGGCTGAGCCAGGGACAGAAGACGGATGCTGCTAACCGCTACATGTTCCTGATAAAAGGTACTTTTTCTTACCTGGCATCTATAGTTTATTATGATGACATGACCTTTACAACTGTGGGGGCTATTAACATAAATAAATCTGACCTGCCTGCATCGGTAAGCAGTGTAGAGGGTGGTACTTATACTACGGTTCTTTTCCCTAATCCTGCGAATGGTAATGAGGTGAATCTGATGATAAACGGCCCCGTTAAGGCTGATAGCTACAGCATCACAGATATGCAGGGCAGGGTAGTAGAGCAGGGCAGCGCCGACATGCGACAGAATATACTGCATGTATCCTATAGCGCGGGCCTGCCAGCAGGGCAGTACATGCTTACTGTAAATAGTGGTAATAGCCGCATAGCGTCTGAGACATTTACCGTAGTGCGTTAGTAAACTGACGGAATAAACGGGTTGTTTCCCCGGAGGGGAATGATATACAGGTTTTGTGATTGGGAGATAAGGGTACAGCATACACTTTGCTGTACTCTTTCTGCATTTAGTATACTCATGAAGTGATGCCAGGGTATTGCCAGAGGGAAGGAGGGTGTAACATTGCGGACTGTATATTTGTACAGGTATCATAATTCTGAATAGTTTATGTGGTTATTTATGCGGGCTGCGGGTGCATTGTGTGCGGGAATACTGCTAACGCTGCATGCTGCTGCACAGGAGGGGGGAAAGGATAGGAGCAAACCCGCCAGGCCATTTACCGTGGCAGATGCTGAAGGTAGCAGCGCTGACGTGGCACAGATGCGGGGGAAGGTAGTGTTTATCAATTTCTGGTCGCTGACGTGTGTGCCATGCAAGGCCGAGATGCCTGGCATAAATAATATGAGGCTACACTACATGGCTGATACCGGGCTGGTGGTAATGCCTGTGGACCTGGACAGGAATATAAAGGATGATACTGCATACATGAGAAAGAAGGGAATGACGCTACCGGTATATGTGGCTACGGGAGTAGTGCCTCAGGAGCTCTTTCAGGGGGAACTGCCTACTACTGTGGTGCTGGATAAGCAGGGGAATATTGTGTTTCATAAGGAGGGGCGTGATGCATATGATGTGCCCTCTTTTTATCACCTGATTGATTCGCTGTTGCAGCAATGATGGTATGGCAGGAGTGGTACATTTCATTTGCTGAGACTTTGTGGTAGGTAAGCGACTACCCGGTTGTGGTTTATCTTAAGTAGAATTTATTATTTATTCTGCATATGATAATCGTCTCGTTTAAATCAAAGCAGGCAGGTATGGTGCCGGCTAATGGTTTGTTTGCGGTGGAGGGGTCGGTAAGAATATCGTCAATGCCAACAAGAATAATGGGATATTCCTGATCTCCTATTTTGAAATATCTGTGAGATTTTTTCAGGAGACATTTATATTGAGGGCATAGAGCAGTGTCATTGGCATATAGCAGCTTCATTCTGAATAGATGGTATACTTCATATTTGCGCAGTGAATCATTAAAGCAGGAGTGACAATTCAGGTCAATGCCGATACCGGAAACAGGACGCTCTGTTATTGCCTTTTTCAGATATGCTTCCAGAGAGGGAAAGGCGTAATAGGTGATTTTGCCAGGTGTACGCTTTGTGGGGGTACAACTCAGAACAAATAATAGCAGTATTGTAGACCAATGTTTCGAAATATCAATAATATATGAATCTCTTATTTTTTATGTCTACAGTATGGTAATTCAGTGCACGTTCCCTAGAACTATGCATTCCGTTGTAAATTGCTGTGCTGCCGTTATTTTCATCAAAAATATCATCAAGGTGGTATATGTACACAGGTACTTTTTTCTTCCCTATCTTAACGTATCTATCTGACATAAGGAGTGTTTTCTCTACATGATTCAGATATTTGCTTTTTTCTCCATAGCTGATAACAACTCCAAATTGAAAGATACTGTCATTTCCACGATCACCCCATTGCTCATGCGTAAATGCAGTAGCTTTAGAATCAATAATAATGCCCTTTATTGTTGCGCGCTTGCCATATGCGGCCACATCGTGCAGAATTGTTTGCTCCAATGAATCGAAAATATAGTACGTTATCGTTTGCTCACTGCATCCATAGCGTTGCGATTTACAAGCATAGAAAAGTGTAGCGAAAAGGGATACAGCGATTATTTTTATTAAGACATAGCGATACATATTTTATGGTGTGTTTATTGTGCTGCTTTTCGATGATTTTATAATGATTCCGATAATTACCAGCTCATGTTAAAGATACGCTGTAGTTATTGAAAGCTGTTGATGGGTAGCGGGAGGCTATGACCAGTGCGGAGACAGTGCGTTGCAAACGCCGTGCCGTGGCATCCCCGAAACATTCGGGGACGAGTGGGGCAATCAGAGATTGCCCTCCACTGTGACATAGACAGGGTCTACGCCAAGCTGGGGAACAACGGATTATTCCGCTTGGTTAAGATGATAATACAGACTATCTAAGTGCGAGCTGTTTTCCTTAATGTAGACAAAGTCTCTTACGGTTAATATATAGTGCCGCTTCCTTATAGAGTAATGTATTTTCCCAGAAATATTATATGACGGGAATGGGGCATTTGAGGGGGTCTCTTTTTCAAACCTGTTCTCCAGTTTAGGGTCGTCAAATTCGAGACTGATATCCTCATCTAATAACTTCAGCTTGCACCCTCCGGATATTACCCTACTTACATTGTATTGCGGGTAGCAATCTCCACATGCGTAGCGCATATAATCACATTTCACCTGTACCGCACACTTCCTTTCTGCATAGAAATAGTAACAGACTGAGGTTATGATCAGTACTGTGAATGTGAGTAGTAGTAGTCTGCGCTTTCGTTTCACTGCATTTATGTTTCCTGTTTAAGACTTAGTTTTTACGGGTGCGTGCATAGTGTATATGTTTTATTGTGTAGAGTTATGTGCTCATTATATTAAGGAGCAGAGCGTGAGGGGGAATTAGTAAGAACATTCCGCCGTTGCATTTGTGGTTCACAACGGTGCAATGGGGAGGTGTTATTTATGACCTGATTTAGTTGACTATGAGTCTTTGTACCCAGCGCATGTCGTTCTGCCTGGCTAATAATATATAGGTGCCTAGAGGCGCTGTGAAAAGGAAGTGTTCTGTGCCACTGGGTTCAAAAGAGAATGTTTTTACTGTTTTACCGGTGATGTCGGTAATAGTTACATCTGTCCTGTCGCGGTATGCGGCAGGCATGGTAATTGTGAACATTCCATTGCCGGGATTGGGATGTATAGACAGATTGCTTTGCCCGGATGGGGAGCCTGGCATGCCGAGGGTGCAGGGTAATATGTGCGCATAGTAGGTAAAGGTATCGCTGAGAGTACCGTCTGATATCTGTACGATAACGGTATCCCAGCCGGTATAGCCTACAGCCGGGCTATATGTAAAGCCCGCAGGTGTAATGAGTGTGCCTGTAGCGGTAGCCGGAGCGGGTGTGCCGGTTAGTGTACCATATACAGGGGGATGTATTATGGTCCATGTTTCTGTCTGGCAACGGTCTGTATCAATGATGGCGATGCCGGTGCTTATGGTAGTATCGGTGGTGGTGCTATCGGCAGTGGTGGCGCACATGGTAACTGTAAGGGATGCGCCATTGGCAAAGAGTGGGGCGCGATTGTCGTACAGTATGCTGCGTACTCTTCTGCCATTGCCTTCTGATACATATATCCTGTCGCAATCGTCTATTACTATATCAATGGGCCTGTTGACCGAGGCGGCTACGGCAGGGCCGCCATCACCTGTAGAGGTAGTGGCACCAGTGCCGGTAAAGGTACTGATGGTGCCATCGGGGGCTACCATGCGTACATTGTTGTTATATGGCTGATTGGCCACGATGAACAGGTTGCCATTGCGGTCAAATGTGAGCCCGGCAGGGGCTCCTATGCCTGCAGCAGTAGCGGGGCCGCCGTCGCCACTGGCAGCAGCAGCACCGTTTCCGGCTACTACGGTAACGGTATCTGCAATGGCATCTATTTTTATTATCCTGTTGTAGCCGTTAATGGAGGCATACAGATTGCCGCTGGCATCGAGGCATAGGAAGTTAGGATGATTGAGCGGTGTGGCGGTAGCTGCCAGCCCACTGCCGATGAAGGTGGTGGCGCCGGTGCCTGCTATTGTAGTAATATCGCCGGATGTGCTTATTTTACGAATCCGGTTATTGCCACCATCAGAGAAATAGACATTGCCTGCGGCATCGGTAGTGATGCCAGAGGGGCCGTTGACCCGGGCGGCAGTAGCGGGGCCGCCATCACCGGTGAAGCCGGAAACACCATCGCCAGCAACTGTTCTTACTACGCCTTCTGTAATTCTGCGTACACGATTGCCGGCGGTTTCACAGAAATAGATATCGCCGGACGGTGTTATGGTGAGGTCGTAAGGGTTATTAATTTGTGCAAGGCCAATGGCGATGCCTTCGCCGTTATAGCCTGCGACACCGGTGCCCACCAATGTAGAAATTACTCCGCCGGGTGTTACTTTTCTTATTTTATGGCTTACAGCATCGGCAATGTAGAGGTTGCCATATGTGTCTGTAGCCATGCCGTGACAAATGCCGAATGTGGCTGCGGTGGCGGGGCCACCATCACCTGTGCTACCAGAGGCTCCTGTGCCTGCGTAGGTGTTTATTGTTTGTGATGAGGCGGCGGTGATGCCGGAAAGGCATAGTGTGATAAGGTAAGTGTATATTTTTTTCATAAATAAAGGTTTGTGTAAAAATACGTGATTTATCTATTTAATATTTTTTTCTCATTGGGCTGAGATGGGAGCTTTCTGTAATAAATGGGGAAAGGGAGAAGGCAGTGTAATAGTAAGAAACTGCGCAGTTGCGCATTTATTTTTACGGGATGAGTAATTGAGGTGTAATTTTTTGATAATCAATGTTTATTGCGCTGTGTGATAGCCGAAAAGTGCGCAAAAAGGTTACAAAAATTGCTCGCGTAAAATTATTTATATGAGGAAGGCGTGGGGTAATGGTGGTGGGTGTGCGGGGCATAGCGGGGAGAGGTTTCATAGCGGGTGCAAAGATACGAAATGAGGCGTGGATTTGGTGCAAACGTTGTGCCGTGGCATCTCCGAAGCATTCGGGGACGAGTCGGGGATTGCCCTCCACTGTGACGTAGACAGAGTCTATGCCAAGCTAGGAAATATGGGAAGTGTCTCACTTTTGCCAGTGCAGGAAGCTTGTATCGTTCTGTTTAAAAAAGGTCATTGCAGGAATATTCACAATCAATGCATCGCGAAAATTATAACAAGGTATATGTGCAGAATCGTAAGAGAAGTGCTTTTTCTGATATTTTTTTGTCAGTACTCCATCAATAGCAATGAATAATACAGGGAGCATGGTGTCTTTTATATGTAAACGTCTGGTTGTGTTTTTCAGTGCACTCATGTATTCTTCACATCCTTTATCATTATGCCGGTAGAGAATATTCATGCCCATTAAGTTTCTCCATTCATAATGATATTTTTTTATTTCCGGACAGTATGTACACTTTGGGTCAATAAGAATACCAATGGCAGGGTTCCCATTTTTGTCTTTTAAGTTTGCCGCGAGATAATTTTCTAAGGAGTCGAAAACGCGATAGGCAATCGTGTCTTTTGTGAAAGGCATGGAAGGTTCTGCGAGATCGACCGGGTATTGCTTTCTACCGCACTGAAGGTGTAGGATTGTAATTGCGATGAATAATATTATGGATAAAAGTCGCATGTTGATTTTATCAAAATTTCTTAAGTATTTTTTTTCTGGACATGTCCACAACTACAATATCAGTAGGCATATGGTCGATGTAACGTATAGTTCCATGCAATTGGGAGGACTCAGTATAGACATCCAGCCCTAATAGTATGTCATATACAGCAATATATATAGGGTAGAGGTGCCCCTTAAGATATAAGTATGAGTTAGATTTTTTAATAAATTCACTTTTTATCAATTCGTTAGGGCGCCCAATAATGAAATCGTATGTGTTGGCGCGATATTTGTCAGCGACATGTTTAACTTTATATGAAGACCATGAGCATTTAGGATCAATTATAACAGCAGGAGTGCAATCAGGACATTTAATGGTAATAACCTTATAGAGATGTTCTTCCAGCTCTTTGAATACATAATATACATTTACTCCTTCAGGTATTTTTTTCAGATGGTGGGATGAGCCACAACCATAGAGAATAATGGTGAGTATAATGATGATGTATTTCATAGGAGCAGCGTGAAAACTTTGTAGGGTAAAAATAGGTATATTATGTAGTTCTTCGATGTGTTTCTATTAAAAATACTTTGTGAGAAGATAATTGTAATATAAGATGTCAAGCTTATCGATAAATTCTTTCTTACTCTTTGCTATAACAGTAACGTCATCTTTATTTTTTGCGGTTTTATATAGAACTTCAAAGGGGGCTACAGTTTTTCCTCTGATAGAAATGATTAACATGGGTAGCTCAATTTTCTTAACTCTATCAAGGTCAAGTTTTGTGTGATGTTTTTCAACTTTTTGTCTAGTAAAATCATATACCTTTCCAGTACCTTGAGACTGCGGATTATCTTGTTGTTTCTGTTCAGCTGTTCTCAAATCAGGGTG
This sequence comes from Bacteroidia bacterium, assembly GCA_030427635.1. GTDB lineage: Bacteria > Bacteroidota > Bacteroidia > Chitinophagales > Chitinophagaceae > Nemorincola. Next base: position 58,330 of record JAUIBA010000011.1, on the reverse strand, counting down.
TGTGTGCGATTCACTAATAACGGGTTCCTTGTTATTCTGAGCCATCTCAAAAAGAAGGTCGCTGCAACTCCACGCTTTTGCCTTCTTTTCAGCGCTATAAGATAGGTTATATAAATTGTCATTAAGTATCACAAAAATATACATCGCTAAACCCCAAAGTGTTTGTGGATAATTATGTCCTGATATTTTTGCGGTTGTTAACTCTTCGTTAAATTCATTAATTGTTGTATTGGTTCGACCTAAATACTTTTCATAGTCTGTGTTTTTTGCATCGGGAATTAGAAAAGTACCATTTGTCACAGTCAATGCACAGGCTGCTATTCCATATGAGATTCCTTCTTCTCTCGCTGGTGAATTTTGTGATGCAGGAATGCTTTTGTTAGTATTAATAGTGTCAGGTAAAACCGCTGCTGAGAGGGTGCCCATTTCCTGACTATACTTGAATACAAGATTTTGTTCGGTTCGGCTTCCTTTCTCATTAGGCTCAATTTCTTTCAGTATTTGTGCTTCACATGTGTTGCGATCAAATTTCAGTGATGCGCTAACGTTATCGAATATGTTATTGTCAAAGTCTTTTGGATATTCAATCTTAGTATAGGGTTCTATAAGACCCACATTTGGAATTGACCGGACATTTATGCCAAGAGTCTCTGCCGGTCTACCTTTTTTATTGAGGATGGTCATACTTGGGAAAGTGATATTCAATGGGTCTTCTGGGTCAGAATATAGTACATTCTCTCCAAGAAATTTACCTGTCAATTTTTCTATAAATACTGTTTTGAATTTTGGTTTTTCCTTCGTTTGCCATCGAGGGAATGACTTTGTTGCCGTTTTTTTTGATGCAAGTGCATTACAAGTACTTATAACATTTACTGCCATATTCATTCATTTTTAAGGATTCTTTTTTTGTAAATAGCCGCTCCCCAATCTGTCCCACTTTTTAGGATTTGCTGAAGAGTATAATAGTATAGCCAAGGTCCAATTGCTTTTTTCGGGATAGTAGCGGATGCGTACACCGAGGCCGGGGTCTTCTGTATATTCGCAGCTATCTACTTTTTTGTCCCATGTATTATCTACAGCATGTACCATTTCCCGTAGTATCTCTCCGGCACGGGTATCCCCCCATTTTCTATATACTGCTTCATATTCGGCCTTAGATATTTTATTTTTCTTTGAAATGTATTTTTCATAGTCCTTCATCAGGAAACGCTCGCATATAGCGTGGCCTATAAGGGCTGCCTGTATGATGGATGACTGTATAGTAGTGGCATTGGTAAATATGGGTTTTACCTTATCTTCATTTCGTACATCGCCAGGCAGGTTATGCTTCAGCAGGTCCTGATAATCATCAAGGTCCACAAAACCAGAATCGAAATCGTCGAGGATGAAGTTGTCTACCTCATCATCGCCCTGACGCAGTACCCGCATGCGTACCACCTGCTCTTTTTCTGATCCGTCCATTTCCACACCACCTTTTATCGCATCCATAACGGTTCTTGCCAATATGGGCGATATGGTGGCTGATGCCTCCAGCTTATCTATATCTTCCGGTTTCTTTCCTTTTTTCAGGGATACCATGCCGGTTTTATTGTTGACATCGAACAAGCCACCGCAGCATTTGTTCATTATGTTGAAGAATGTACGTGATGCATGGTGCGTATCGTCTCCTTCTTTATCTGTAACATAGAAGTAACCATCTTTTCCTTCTTCGGGCTCCGGACATTCTACGTTTTTACCCACAGTGCCTGTTGATTTTGTAATATCCCTTACTTCTCTCAATGACTCTGTAGACTGGCATGGGGCATTGATAAGGTCTGGCACATCGGAACCAGCCTTGCTATTGCCATGACATCCACAGTCTTCCTTCTTTTTATTATTGTCAGATGAGTATGATGTGCCTGTCATGCTACCAGTACTGCGGCTACCATCAGGGAATGTAAATCCAGGTCTTGTGCCGGAAGCTTCGCTACCATCGCGTTTCAACGCGCCTGTAAATACGACATATTCCGGGGCGCCGCCCGCCTGTGCATTGCCCAGCACCTGTGATGCGGAAACGGGCTTGCCATCTACGGTGATATCTCTTACCAGTATTACTTTTCGTCCCGCGGCCAATGCGTTCTGTACCGCATCATTTGCCATTGCCATATTTCTGATGGCCTGCTGAGAATATTTACCTGCTCCTGCTGTTTGAGGCAGGTCGGTAGCAGCTATCATGCCGGTATTGGGTATGTGTCCGGCCTGCTCCCTTATTTCATTGCCCATGGCAATGGCACGTCCCTTTACTTCGGCTGCGCTGCGTAGTACAGGGTTTTCTGTGTCGGGGAAAAGATTGCTTTTTTCGTTACAGGAACAGTCGTGATTTTGTGACGGACCATATATATGTGCGGCATTGTAGCCGGTAGCATAATTGTTATAGTTACTGTAGTCAGGTATGCCAGATATAGGGTTATATCTGTTACCAGCGTAGCGATCACGTATGTCTGCTCCTGAAAAGTAAGCGCTATTGCCATTGTCAAAACCTGCCGGACGTAATAGCGGTTCAGGTCTATACCTCATATAGCTGGTGTCGCCATTCATACCGGACCGACTAAAGGCATTATCGTCAGAGAAGTTGCTACGGGGAAAGGTGTTGTTACTCCCCCGGCTACTATTGCCTTCTCCCCCTGTACCTCCCGGCCTGTCGTAGTATCTTTCTGAGGAATTGCGGTAACGCTGTTTGTAACTATTTGTTTTTGACCCCGGGTATTTTCCGGGTGGTATCGTATCCAGTGAGTCCATAATAAGAAGAAATATATTGATGGGTAATGATGGGAAAATAATCACCTGTTCCCGGAAGCATTTACCAGGAACAGGTGATGTAAAAACAACAGCTATGGCGTGGCTGGCTCTTCTGTAGTGCCGGAACACTCGCTGCATCCACAGCCGCCACAGCAGCTCTGAGGTACATCGCAGCAGTCGCCAAACACTTTCTTGTAGTGTGTAGCTTTCTCCAGCGGATCGACAATGCCGGTAATAACATCTATCTGCTGCTCCAATGCTGCAACCTTCTTCTCGTTCAGCTCTATCTGTTTGACGCCCAAGTCCAGATTCTGAGTAGCAAACAGCTGATCGTTGGCAGTAGTTTGTATGCTGTCTGTGAGTCGCTGCATAGCCTGCAGGTTGTTTATGTAAGAACCAATGTTCTCTGAGTTCTGTGCATTCTGGTTGAAGCAGTCCAGTGCATCGCCGCGGCCGAGGAGGGCATCTACAATGAGAGAAGAGGTCTGTAAGGTCTGTTTCTGTACATTGAGTATAACTCCTTTTACGGTAATGTCTACAACGCCATCAGAATAGGTGTCTGTAAGTGTACTTTTACGACGATAGAAGATTTCGTCGGACAGGCCACAGCCAGTGATGCCTAAGTCGCAATCTTCGCCACTTACAGTAAATTTTTCTACGAATGTTTTAATCTCGTCGTTATAGTTTAATACCGTACAATATGGCTGTAACAACTTACATAGTACATTGTCTATAACTGTGGGGTCGCCATCGTTGAGTATATCCTTCAGCATATTGGGCAGATTGTAGAGGTCTACAACTGTATAGCTTTCTGCATACCCGTTTGTATAGGCAAACTTAAGGTTAGATAAATAAGTAATAACAGTATATTCCTGTATCAACTGACGAAAGACCATATTAAGGGTGTGGTTCAGATTGATATTCTGAAGTTCCCGTACCATAGTTTCTTCTTCGCCACTCCGGGATACATCACTTGTAGATGTGTTGACGTCTACCTGCCTGGCGGCATTACTTTGTTGTACATGCTTATTAATGGCACTGCTGAGGGTGTTTACATTACTCATGCGGGCAGATGTGCTGCTGTAATCATATGAGCTGCTCATGCCGCCACTGGTAGTACTTACATCACTCTGAGAACGACCATAGCCACCGCCAACACTCAGGAAGCCAAGATTCAGACCTGCGCTGATTCCAAAAGAGCGTTCAGAGTTTCTTGTGTCAGTTGTAGTTGTAAAACTGCTACCAGAGCCACCAGATGTACTGGATGTACTGGATATATTGCCCTGCTCGTGCTGCATGAGCGTATCCAGCGCTGTAGCACTGGCTTCAGAGAAGCTGTCCAGAACATTTTGTGATGTTTCTTTAGTTGTGATTCTGTCTTTATATGAGCGTACGCTTATAGTGGTGCGTTCACCAGGGAAAAGGGAAAAGGTCTTTACTGTGCGACCAGCACCATAGTTGCCGAGGAATGATTGGGTAGTATATTCCTCAATGACAATAATGCGTGGTACCGGCTGTGGTGGGCGGGATATGTATTTTGTAATTTTACCAAAACCATTGAGTCTGGTAATATCGTATGGTCTCAGGTCATTTGCAGCAAAATTTGCTTTGGTAGTGTCTGGTACGTAGGAAAGATAGTTTTGTGTAGCATTGCTATTGGCAAGGTCGGCAGCATTTATTTTACCCAGTACAGAGCTGTTGATAGTAGGGGCAGATGTTGTGGGTGAGGTGGAAGTAGCGGCTGTATTTCCTTCCGGGGCACGATAGGCATTGGGCAGTACTCCACCCCCTGAGCCGCGATGGGGGGAAAAGGGGTTTTCAAAAGTTTCAGGCTGCCGGTATACGGTATGTGTAGCCCCACTACTATCTACAATACTAATGGGAAAACCATTAGGGTAAAGCAGTTTTTCTGTCTGCTCAGAGTTCATGCTCTTCACAATCTCAAAGTAGTTGTTTTCCGGTATTTTAAAGCAGAACTGCTTGAAGTAGCTTTCCGGGAAATACTTTACGAGATGGCCATAGGTAGTGAATGCGGTTGTCTGCGGTACATTGAAGCTGATAACCGGTGGTGTGCCTGTGCTGGGATACTCAACAAAAGGTAACTTACTGTTGCAGGATGGTTGTGTGAACGCATTCTGCATGTCCTGAATGTCCGTCAGAATCGGATCAATTGTGGATGCCATGATAGTTTTGATTTAGGTAAAAGATGTTTTTTACAGAAATCAAAACTATCACAGCCTACAATGGCCCACAATGACCATTTCTGGTCATTTTTTCTCCCGCCGAAGCACCATATAGCGATAGACAACCTGTACCATGTTTTTGGCATTGAGCTTCTCCCGCATGTGCTTTTTGTGGTTTTCTACAGTATCCTCAGCTATGTTTAGCTGTGCGGCTATCTGTTTTGTAATAAGGCCCTGTCCGCAGAGCTCAATAATCTCTATCTCACGTGACGTGAGCATGTTTTTGTCATCGTTTCTAATTGTCATAAGATGGATATAAAGGTTTTTTTAGGGTTGCTGTATAAGCTATAGTGTTGAAAGGCTTACTACAGCCGGGTATACGTATAACGAAACCATGATGCAGTGAAATGCTAAAATAAGAAACGAAAAAACAGTAACAAACTGTATATGGGCAATTGCAAAAAAATAACAAAAATACTTTTGGTTAATGCTAGCTGTAGTTTGTGTATAAGCTGCTCATAGCCCGGAACGTAGCAGTGAGTGACACAACGGACGGTGATGGGGGGATAGGTAGCCGGTGGCTAAAACAAAATAACAGGGGCTAAAAGAGGGTGAAGCCTGCGGTGAGCTGGAGGCCTGCATTTTTAAGATTGCCGGTGACGGGCCAGACGGTGTCATTACCGTTCTGATTTCGGAGGCCCTGCTGGAAGCGGGCGCTTACCGAGAAGCGCTGCGTGACGGTGACATCGGCCCCGGCGGCAAGGCTGAAATCGCCGCGGCGGAACATGGAGCGCATGTTAGAGCCGGTGCCGAGGCTGCGTGCGCCTGCCATGTAGGAGTAAACAGGGCCTGCATGTATGGCTACGCGGGGGATGACCTGATAGGCTGCCAGCAGGGGGATGTCTATATAGGTAAGCTTGATATCGTTGCTATATACTTTGTAGGTGACTTTAGTGGTTTTGCCCAGAACCTCGGCCCGGAAGTGCCACTTGCCACGGTGTATGCCAGCCCATGCGCCACCAAGGGGGCCAGTAGCAAACTGCTCTTCCCATATAGATGCGCCGGACATGCGCTGATAGCTGATGCCGGCTTTGATGCCGAGATTGAACGGGTGGCTGTGCCTGTGGGGGCGTGCTATGGCTGTGAGACAGGTGGCAAGCAGGATGAGTGAGAGTGTGGCTGTGCGTAGCATGGTGGGGGAATTTTTCTATAAAGTTAATAAACGGGCAGGGAGGATGGTAGTGTGTGAGGGTGGATATATGACAAAATAATGTTAAGGTATGGGGCTTTGTTTTTTGTGGCTGCTGGCTTCTTCTTTTTCTTCTGCTTGTCCAGAAGAAAAAGAAGCAAAAAGAAGAGGACACCCTTTGTCAAATGGCTCTACCCCGGCAGACAGGTCCGCCTGACAAAGGGGTAGCTATACGCTGTTGTCTTTCGGCGCTATGGGGCAGCATGGCGCTGGTTTTCCTGCGGGGTATGTACTTTTAGTGAAGCTATGTGTGCCAACCTGAGCGTCCGTAGTTTTCCTGTTTGTCAGTGCTACCAGCTACCGCAGTAAAAAGGCGCCATCATGTGCCAAGCTTAATTGCAAGGCATGTGCTATGTATGTACTACTGCTGAATGATTGCGCTTCACAAGAGGGCTGATACCATCTTGTGAAGCGTGATTTTATTCGCTCTATTATGCTTCGGCAGTGACGCTTTGCTCTTCGGCAAGGTCTTTTTCTACGCGGAGGTTGTTGATGATAAACTGCTGGCGGTCGGGGGTGTTTTTGCCCATGTAGTATTCCAGCAGTTTCTGTATCTGCGCATCTTTAGAGAGTAGTACTGGGTCTTTGCGCATGTCTTCTCCTATGAACTGTGCAAACTCTTCAGGGCTTATTTCTCCCAGGCCTTTGAATCGTGTAATCTCTGCCTTGCTGCCTATCTCCTGAATAGCACGCTGGCGCTCCTCGTCGCTATAGCAATAGATGGTTTTCTGCTTGTTTCGTACGCGGAAGAGGGGGGTCTGCAGGATGTACACATGATTGCCCCGCACGAGGTCGGGGAAGAACTGGAGGAAGAAGGTCATGATAAGGAGGCGGATGTGCATACCATCCACGTCGGCATCGGTAGCTATAACGATGTTGTTATAACGAAGGCCGTCGAGGCCTTCTTCTATATTAAGGGCATGATGGAGGAGGTTGAACTCCTCATTTTCATACACAACTTTTTTGGTGAGGCCATAACAGTTGAGCGGCTTACCACGCAGGCTGAATACGGCCTGTATTTCCACATCGCGGCTCTTGGTGATGCTACCGCTGGCAGAGTCGCCCTCGGTGATGAAGATGGTAGACTCCAGCTGGCGCTGATTGTACTCATCCCGATTCTTTGCCGGGGGCTCGTCATTGAGATGTATGCGGCAGTCACGCAGTTTTTTGTTGTGAAGGTTGGCCTTTTTGGCACGTTCATTGGCCAGTTTACGTATGCCGCTGAGTTCCTTACGTTCCCGCTCTGACTGCTCTATACGTTTCTTGAGCGCCTCGGCAGTGGCGGGGTTTTTGTGCAGGAAGTCGTCAAGGTGCTTGCCGAGGAACTCCAGCACGAATGTTTTCATGGAGGGGCCACCTTCATGTACATACTGAGAGCCGAGCTTGGTCTTGGTCTGCGACTCAAATACGGGCTCCTGAACGCGCACTGCTATAGCGGCACAGATGCTCTGGCGGATATCGGACGCATCGTAGTCTTTCTTGTAAAAGTCGCGGATGGTTTTTACAAATGCCTCGCGGAATGCTGCCTGATGGGTACCGCCCTGTGTGGTGTGCTGCCCATTGACAAATGAGTAGATATCCTCGCCATAGTCGTTAGTATGGGTGAGGGCTACTTCTATATCTGCTCCCTTGAGGTGTATGATGGGGTAGCGGTTGGTCTCGGGGTCTGTCTTGCGCGACAGGAGGTCCATGAGGCCGTTTTTAGATACATAGTTGCGGCCATTAAAGTGAATAAGCAGGCCTGCATTGAGAAAGCAGTAGTTCCATACCTGGTTTTCCAGATACTCGTGAATGAAGTGATAGTTGCGAAAAACGGTATCGTCGGGACGGAAAATCACGAGTGTGCCATTTGGCTCGGTAGTGTCGGTTTCCGGGTGCTCTTTGGTGAGGACACCACGGGCAAACTCGGCAGTTTTAGAGCGGCCATCGCGAAAGGCGGTGACCCGGAACCATGTACTGAGGGCATTCACGGCTTTGGTACCCACACCGTTAAGACCTACTGATTTCTGAAAGGCTTTACTGTCGTACTTGGCACCTGTGTTTATCTTGCTCACCACATCTACTACCTTGCCCAGAGGGATGCCGCGGCCATAGTCGCGCACGGTAACCTGACCATCGCTTACAGTGAGCTCTATACGCTTGCCCTGGCCCATTGCAAACTCATCTATACTGTTATCCACTACTTCCTTTACCAGTACATAGATACCATCATCTACGCTGGAGCCATCGCCCAGCTTGCCTATGTACATGCCCGGGCGCAGGCGTATATGCTCGCGCCAGTCGAGCGAGCGGATACTGTCTTCGTTATACTGTGGTATTAATTCTGCCATTGTTGCTGAATACTGTTGTGCTAATGAGTGTGAAAGGTTACAGGTATGCTGCGGCAGGTGCCGCAGTGGTAAATTTACTGCATCTGGCGGCAAAAGCGCTAAGGTGCGGCATAATCGGCCAGATAGCTGAATTTTTTAGTGAGCTCCCCGTTGTGGCAGATAGTGGCACGACTGAGGATATCGCTCTGAGGCTTCAGCAGCTCGGGCAGTACATGTTTTTCAAAGTGTACGCCAAAGTACTGTGAGGCATCGCGCGGCAGCTCATTGGGCAGATTGTCCACGGCCATTACATCTATGATGTTGCGGGTGTTCTGGTAGGGAGCTGTGCGGGTAATGGTATCGCGGTCTACACCATATACGGGGTCGGCAATGGTGGTGGCATCAAGATTGATAGGTACGGAGCCATCTATATCGCAGGTGATATCGGCAATGACACTGATGCGCCAGTCGCGGCGGCGGATGTCCTGCCGCTCAAACAGGCGTGCAATACGCGGCTCCCAGTAGATGCCGTTCATGAGTATGTCGGTCTGATTGACATAGGACGAGAAGAGGCATTTGTATGCTTCGGGATTGGCATGGAAGTCGTCACGGTAAAACTCATCATTGTCTTTGCGGGCATAAAGGTCGGCACCCTTGAGGTGGGTGAATACGGGATACTCGTACTGATGTGTGAGATAATCGCCGGGCTCTACCTCTTCTATATCAAAACGGCCCATAATGTCACGTATGCCTGCGGCTACTTTGCCGGAGCCGGTAACTGCTATCTTAACGCCGGGCAGCTTTACATTGTCGTAAGTTTCTACCAGATCTTTATAGGTGGCTACTGCATGGGCCGCGGGCAGCTCATAGCTGCCAAACTTACGGCCCCATGTGAGCATACCATTGTGCGCGCCTACGATGCCGGCATACATGCCAAAGCCGAGGATACGCTGATCATCGGCATGGGTGAGGCATTCGTAGTCTATCATGCGGATGCGCTTTTCTATAAGAGCACGCATAAGGCCTTTGTTATATGGCTGCTTTTTGCGGGTATGAGAGAAAAAGAAGTAAGTTTTGTCGGGTATGAGATTATCTACCGGGACTTCCTTTACTCCCATGAGGATATCGCAGGAGGAGAGGTCGGCATTGAGGGTAATGCCCTCGGCCGCATAGGCCTCATCGGGGAAGCAGCGGGTGGGGGAGGGCTCTACGGTGATACTGATGCCGGGGTATTTGTCTAATATGAGCCTGCACTGACGAGGGGTAAGGGGTACGCGCTCATCGGGTATCTTTTTTCTTTCTCTTATAATTCCTATATGCAGCATGTAGTATTTTTGCCAGCAAAGGTAAGTCTATGCCCGGCGAGGTCCAAAAGAGGGCTGTGCTAATGTGCCGGCAGGATGCATTATTGCAATTTTCATTTTACATACAGAGAGGGTAACGGTGATGATGAACTATTTTGAATTATATGAGATGCCTGCAACATTTTTTCCTGATGCTGCGGTTGTAAAGGCGAAGTATTATGAGCTGAGCAGAAAATACCACCCGGACCGCTTTGCGGCACAGGGGGGCGATGCTATGGCGGAAGCCATGCGTATGGCGGCGGTAAATAATGAGGCCTACAAGACGCTGCGCAATGCAGATGCTACTATGGCATACATATTAAAACTGCATGGTATGCTGGAGGAGGAGGAGAAGTACACTCTGCCGCCTGACTTTCTGATGGAGATGATGGAGCTGAATGAGGCGGTGAGCGATTATGAGGATATGCCGGACAATGAGGATGCCCGCCTGACAGCCATGAACAGTGTGGCAGAGCAGCTGCAGGCATGGGAGCAGGCGACTATGCCACTGATACAACAGTATGATGCTGCAGGGCAGGACAGGGCACTGCTGGCACAGATAAAAGACATGTACATGCGCAAAAAATACCTATTGCGGATACAGGAAAGAATTGATACATTTGCTGCCCGCTGATAAGCATTGCCCGGATGGCGGAACTGGTAGACGCGCTAGACTCAAAATCTGGTTATCGCAAGGTAGTGCAGGTTCGATTCCTGTTCCGGGCACATTGAAAATCTACTCTTTATGGGGTGGGTTTTTTGTTTACAGGCATTACAAATGCTGTGCTATATGATTCTTGTTTGCACATTCGCAAATCAGGAGATTTGCTGCCGTAGCGGCGTAGTCGGAGACATACGCCGAGCTGAGTTATAATTAATTTTGTATAGCCTACGACAAACGGGGATGTCTTTTTTCGTTTAGTGTCAGAATGCCCGGGTTATGTATTTGATTGTAAGTATTTTGATGTAAGTACTGGCGATAATGTTGTTATTATTGGATGGAAGGATAAGGTTTCATTTCAAAATGCTTTAAGCCAGTTGCAGACTAAAGATGAAATGATGATGTTCTTTTCCGTAATTGAAGTGAAGGCATATCAGGCGGCAGAAATAGTACAATTATAACAGTGCGAAGTGTTGCGTGTATTTTCTGAACGTGTGAATTAACTTCTAGTATTGTGGTATATATCAGAAGTACCTAAATGCAAAACAGAGTGGTAATATTTTTCAATTACCACTCTGTTTTATGTTTATACAGTATGAAGTTATAGTGTAGCATAATCATTATATCCTACTTCTCCCGGGGTATAGAAAGTATCGGGATTGGCAGGGGTGAGTGCAGCGCCCTGCTGCATACGAGTTACGAGGTCGGGATTGCTGAGGAAGGTGTTACCAAAAGATATCAGCTCTGCTTTACCCTCTGATATATCTGCAGCAGCGCGGGTGGCATCATAGCCGCCGTTCAGCATTATAGGACCGTTATATGCCGCACGCATAGACTGAAGCAGTGATGGTGTAAGCGCAAAACCCAGCAGATGTATGTAGCACACACCTGCTTCATTCAGCCCCTGAGCCAGTGCGGTGAACTGTGCTTCTTCGTGCTGGGCATCTGGTGTCATGTCGTTGTAAGGATTGAATGGCGACAGGCGTATACCTACATGTTCTTTCCCTATAGCAGCAACCATAGCTTGTGCCAGTTCCAGAACAAAGCGGTTACGATTTTCGTAGCTACCTCCATACTGATCGGTACGCTGATTGGAGCCAATGTTCAGAAACTGCATGGGCAGGTAGCCATTTGCAGCATGTATTTCTACACCGTCAAAACCTGCTGTCATTGCATTTTTTGCGGCCTGTACATATTCCTGTATCAGTGCTGGTATCTCTGTGGTTGGTATTGCTTCCGGTGTAGGCATGGGCTGCATGCCCTGTGCATCTGTCCACATATCGCCGGCAGCTGCTATGGCTGAAGGGCCTACTACTTTTGCTCCCTCAGGCAGGTTGAGCGGGTGAGAAACGCGACCGGTATGCATGAGCTGTATGAATATCTTTCCGCCTTTTGCATGTACGGCATCTGTAACCGCTTTCCATCCTGCTGTCTGAGCTTCGCTGAAGATACCGGGGATACGTGCATAGCCAAGGCCATCAGGTGAAGGAGATACACCCTCTGTTATAATCAGTCCGGCATTGGCACGGTCTGAGTAATATTTTACCATAAGCTCATTAGGTACATTACCAATGGCACGACAACGGGTCATTGGTGCCATTACTGCTCTGTTTTTCAATGTCAGTGGTCCGAGGCTGAATCCGCTGAAGAGAATTTCATTGTTTGTTTGCATGATTATTTAAGATTGATGTATAAATAAGTGTTTGTACATGCAATATTAGGTTTTCAAAAGAGTATACAAGTATGTTTAATGCTTAAGGGGCAATAGACAAATATTATCAGTGTATGTGAACAGCTGACTTTTAGCATCTTACAGGAATTGTGCAGGATGATGTTCCCGCCAGTGCATGTATGTTCAGGGTATGCTACGGCATAACGACAGCGCAGCAATGCCAGTCATCAGATAGATGATGATGTAGCATACATGGCATGTCAGTCAGTATACGATAGCTAAAATATGGTAGCCGTAAATGTGATGGTAACAGCTATGGGCTTACAGCCAGACATAGACATCGTCAGCATCCAGCGGTACGCCCAACTCCAGGTCGCTGATGCGCTCGTATTCTACATTCAGTACCAGCCAGTTCTTTTCGTTGAGATAGGTATCGAAGAAGTCATATTTTTCTGCCTGCCAGTTTTTTATTCCTTTCATAGGGCCATCCAGTACGGCTTTTACCGGCTGGTCCATGAGCAGCTCTCCATTGTATGTTATAGCAGGATTGGATGAGCGTATATAACCCAACCTTTCATTTTCATGCTTATAGAAAGTAAGCATCATGCGCAATTCATTGTACTGATATATAAACTCATCTTCCTCGTCATCGGCAACAAATATTCTGTCTGGCTGGCCCAGCTTAGCAATGACAGTTGCCGGCAGCATACCGAATGACAGTTCTCCTATACCCTTACCTGGTTTTAATTGCATGCATCAAAAGTATAGCATTTATCTCTATCACAGATATACAGTGTACTATAAATGCACTTGTGAAAAAAGATGTCGGTTCTATTTATTATTCGCATGGTAATTTTTATTTTGTGATAAAATATATCTCTAATGATTCATCTGATTTTTTCATTGTTATTGTTGTGGATGCCAGGCCCAAAGGATGTGCCTGTAAAATATCTGAGTCAGTACCCGCTGGATGAATACCCATGGATTGATGCCAATCCTCATATACAGGGTATATGGATGCTGAAAGAGGATACAGATGTGCATAACTACTTTGTGGTAGAACGGGATGGACACCGCAGGCTGAATATGACTTATATGAACAGAGGTGGTTCCAACAGAGGGTTGGAGCACGCTACAGCATTTTTCTCAGAAGTAGGCGGGGTGAGGTTTCTTAATGCGCCTTATTCAGGCTTTGATGAGCAACAGACTTTTAATGGGAAGGTGCTGCTACGGGTAGATGAGCTGGAGAAAAAAAACTACTGGACGATGGTGGCAACGCTGGTTACCGATACCAATATTTATAAAATGAAAAGTTCGGATGAGCTGAGGGCATATGTAGAAAAGAATATGAACAGGCCAGGATTCTATGGCAAAAAGCTGCACTTTTACAAGTTATTTGAATTCAACAGTTTTCGCTGATGCTACTTTCCGCAAGGTGTAGTTTTTAATATGATTGATGCTGAAATAAAACGTTTACCCAGGCTTACTGCTATTCTTACCCAATTGCAGACCGGCAGGCTGCTGACAGCTACAGAGCTGGCTACCCGTTTCTCTGTGAGTGTAAGAACCATATACCGGGATATAAGGGCTCTGGAGCAGTCGGGGGTGCCAATAGTGACGGAGGAGGGTAAAGGTTACTCATTGATGGCACACTACCGCCTGCCGCCTGTTATGTTCACAGAGCGGGAGGCCAATGCGCTGGTACTGGCGGAACAACTGGTGCTGAAGAATAAAGATGCATCGCTGGTGCGCGACTATATGGAGGCTACCGACAAGGTGAAAGCTGTGCTGAGAAATAATGTAAAAGAAAAGGCCAATCTGCTGGCGCAGCGCACGCAGTTTGACGGGATAGTAAACCAGGAGCGCAGCAGTGACCATTTGTCACAGTTGCAGCATGCGCTTACCAACTATCTGCCGGTGCGTATTCACTACACGAATGAGGCTGGCAGAAAAAGTAACAGGGTAGTGGAGCCATTTGCATTGCTGCATACTCATGAGAGCTGGCTGCTGATAGCATGGTGCCGTACACGGAAGGCTTTTCGCTTCTTCAGGCTGGACAGAATGGGGGCTCCCGAGGTATTGCAAGCGCCATTTCAGCCACATAAGATGACACTACAGGAGTACTTTGATAAGTATCATTAAGTTTCTTTTGAACCCCTGACATAGGGCTGACACATGGGGCCTCTACTTTTGCTGAAACGAAAGAAAACAGCAATAGTAAGATGAAGAACTTATTCAGAAGTGAGGATGCTGCGGGCATTATATCCCGCCTGGAGGGGCTAACCGCCGATGCTCAAAGAAAATGGGGAAAAATGAATGTAAATCAGATGCTGGCACATTGCAATGCCTCGTTGGCTACGGCTATGGGGCTTGACTTTTCGCCGCGTGTAGGGTTTATTTTAAGGATTATAGGTAAGTTGGTAAAGCCGGCTTACTTTGGTGAAAAGCCTTTTCCCCGTAATAGCAGTACCGATAAGAGGTATATTATTAGCGGTAGTCCGGATTTTGATGTGGAGAAGGCTCGTGCAATACAGCGTATCAGGGAGTTTTCTGAAGGTGGTGCCGGAAAATGTACTACATACCCTCAGGCATTCTTTGGAAGGCTTATGCCAGAGGAGTGGGCTATTATGCAATGGAAACATTTTGATCATCACCTGAGACAGTTTGGGGTGTAAAGGGTATAAGATGGCTAAACTGGAAGAGACAGAAATATTTTATCCGGTCGATAAGGCAGCCTGGCGTGAATGGCTGGAGCAGTATCATGAAGAGAAAGATGCAGTATGGCTGATGTGCTATAAAAAAGCAACCGGTGTGCCTACTGTATCGTGGAGTGATGCGGTAGATGTAGCCTTATGCTTTGGGTGGATAGACAGTGTGCGGCGGTCGGTAGATGGGGAAAGGTATATACAGTATTATGGCAAGAGAAAGGCCCGGAGTGCATGGTCTAAGATAAATAAGGATAAGGTAGCGCAACTTACCGCAGAAGGGCAGATGAGCCCGGCAGGCATGGCTGCGGTAAGCAAGGCAAAAGAGAACGGTTCATGGACGCTACTGGATGAAGCAGAGGCAATGCAGGTACCTGAGGAGCTGAAAACGGCATTAAGAAAATCGCCTGATGCCGCAGCATACTTTAACGGGTTGAGTAAGTCAGTAAAGAAAGCAATACTGTATTGGCTGGCATTGGCCAGACGCGCAGATACCCGGGAGAAACGTATTGAAATAATTGTGAGCCGCGCTGCCGAGGGTAAAATACCAGAACAGTTTGTTTAAAGAATGACTTTATGTATGCCGCTGTTATTACAGACAGAAGCCAGAGTATGGTGCGTATATTTATAGCTGAAACCTGAGAACACTTGCCTGGGATATATGAATATATGCGTGTACTTGCACCACTATCTGATAGCAGTATAATGCTACTGGATGATGCCATAACACCCCTGAGTATTAGTGCCGGTACCTATCTGATAATAGAAGGAAAGGTAAGTGATGCGCTCTTTTTCATAGAGGAGGGATATTGCAGGGCTTTTCATGTAGCTGATGGAGTGGAGGTAAATACTGACTTTTATTTTGAAAATGATTTTGTAGCCAACATTAAAAGCCTCAATACAGGAACACCTTCATCCTATAATGTCAAAGCCAGTGAAGATATGAGGCTTATGAAAATAGACCGTAGCCGATTGCTGCAGGCCTATAAGTCATCGCACGAGATAGAAACACTGGGCCGGAAAATACTGGAGACAATTCTGCAGCGGCAGGAAGAGCATGCAGCGCTGTTTAAAATAATGGATGCTACAGAACGATACAGGTATCTGCTGCACAACCGGGCGGAAATGTTACAGCGGGTGTCACTGTCACAGTTGTCATCTTATCTGGGGGTGTCAAGAGAAACACTGAGCCGTATCAGAGGACGGATGCAACGGTGAAGATAATGTGACGAATGTCACAGGTGTAAACGAGGGTAAGAGATGAGTTTTGCAGGTACAAAAACTACATGCAATGCAAAAATCAAATCAGGAAATCGTTTTGGAATACATCCGTAGGATATGGAACGAGCAGCACTATGATGCGCTGCACAATTATCTGGCATCTGAATACCGGGACCACTCACTCATATCATCATTACCGCCGGATATAAAAGGTGTAAAAAAATGGATAGAGGCAACGAGTGCCTCTTTTAAGCACAGGACAAGGGTAGAAGACCTGCTATGTGATGGTGACAAAGTATTTATAAGGATACGCATGGAGTTGAAACATGTGGGTGTATGG
This sequence comes from Bacteroidia bacterium, assembly GCA_030427635.1. Taxonomy (GTDB): domain Bacteria; phylum Bacteroidota; class Bacteroidia; order Chitinophagales; family Chitinophagaceae; genus Nemorincola. Next base: position 41,869 of record JAUIBA010000011.1, on the reverse strand, counting down.
CGGGATATTGCCGCTACCGGGATGGAACTGGAAACGGATGGTTACCGGCTTTTCAGACTACATAATGGTAAGATAGCAGAGCATTGGGCATTGATAGACGGGCAGGTGATAGAAAATACACTACGTGCAGTGGATCATAGTTGTACCATAACCCCGGCTGCACATATGCCTGACGAGGCAGTAAAAAGATAATGTTACGGATAGTATGGTTTATGGCGTGGATGTGCGGCGAGTACATCCACGCCTTTTTGTTTTATATAATCTAATCACCTACTTTCGCGCGGTTTTGGGGCATGTACCTATCTTATAGCCAGCACCGGCAATCTGTAATTCAACATTTTCAATATCCTGCAAAAGCAGAGGCAAGGTGCTGATAAACGCTGTTACTCACAGGAAATAATAATTTAACTCACGACATAGTTCATGAAAGCAGTATTGCATTTATTCGATTTCAGGCAGAAGGTTAATTACCGTAGTGAAATACTTTCAGGCTTTACGGTAGCATTGGCGCTTATTCCGGAGGCGGTAGCATTTTCGCTTATTGCAGGATTACCTCCCCTGATAGGTCTTTATGCCGCTTTTGTGATGGGGTTGGTAACGGCAGTGCTGGGAGGCCGACCGGGTATGATATCGGGGGCTACGGGAGCTGTAGCTGTAGTGATAGCATCACTGGTGCATACGCACGGGCAGGAGTACATCTTTGCTACGGTAATACTGGCGGGTATTATTCAGATGCTGGCCGGCATCTTTAGGCTGGGGAAGTTTATAAGGCTTGTGCCACAATCTGTGATGTATGGTTTTGTGAATGGGCTGGCAATAGTGATATTCATGGCGCAGCTGGCACACTTTAAAACTACCGATGCCAATGGTGTAACGCACTGGCTGGAGGGGAAAAGCATGCTGACGATGGTGGGACTTGTACTGCTTACCATGGCCGTAATATGGGGCTTGCCCAAACTTACGAGGGCGGTGCCGGCTTCACTGGCTGCTATCCTGCTTGTGTCGGCTATAGCAATAGGTATGGGTATAGATACGCGTACTGTAGGTGATATAGCATCTATACATGGCAGTTTTCCTCCGTTTCATTTGCCGGAGGTGCCTTTTTCGTGGAATACGCTACAGGTGATATTCCCTTATGCGCTGGTGGTAGCGGGTGTGGGGCTGATAGAGAGCCTGCTGACGCTTAATATAATAGACGAGATAACTGAGAGCCGTGGGCATGGCAATAAGGAATGTGTGGCACAGGGGATAGCCAATGTAACATCCGGTTTCTTTTTTGGTATGGGGGGCTGTGCTATGATAGGACAGAGCCTTATCAATATATCGTCTGGCGCCAGAGCCAGGCTATCGGGCATTTTTGCTGCGGTAATGCTGCTGGTGTTCATCATGTTTGGCGCCAGTCTTATAGAGCGGCTGCCTATAGCTGCGCTGGCGGGAGTGATGGTGATGGTATCAATAGGCACTTTTGAGTGGGCCAGCCTGAGAAGCTTTGGTAAGATGCCGCTGCATGATGTGCTGGTGATGGTGGTAGTAGCGGGTGTAACTGTGCTGCTGCACAATCTGGCATTGGCTGTGCTGATAGGCGTAATCATAGCGGCTCTGGTATTTGCGTGGGAGAATGCGAAACGCATACGCGCCAGAAAATATACTGATGAGCATGGGGTAAAGCATTATGAGATATTTGGCCCACTGTTTTTTGGTTCGGTGGCTGCATTTAATGAGAAGTTTGATGTGCAGAATGACCCGGTAGAAGTAGTGATAGACTTCAGGGAAAGCCGGGTAGCAGATATGTCGGGCATAGAAGCGCTGAACCGTATAACGGAGCGCTACCAGAAAGCCGGAAAGAAAATACACCTCAGGCACCTGAGCGCTGACTGCAGGCAGCTGCTGAAAAATGCAGAACAGATAATAGATGTGAACATAATGGAGGACCCTGCATACAGGGTAGCAACGGATATGATTGCCGAAGCTGATGGCAAATAAGCATGAGGTAAGCTGAATGTACCTGCTATAACTGAATACATACCTGAATCTGTTTTTCAGTTTATGTGATTAAAATCACCTCCTGATACAAAATAGCATTTACCTTTGTGTGGTGAAGCAGGCGATTGCCATATTCCTTTTTATTGCACTCTTTGTACAGGGTGTTGCCCATTTGGCGGTGATAGGATTTTACCGGCTGAATAAGGAATACATTGCCAGGAACCTGTGTGAGAACCGTAGTCGTCCTGAAAAGAAATGTTGCGGTAAGTGCTATCTGCGCAAGCAACTGAAAAAAGTGAATGATGGTACTGATAATACCCAGAGCAGTCCGGTACAGAAAATAGAAAAAAGTGAAGTTGTATACGTATTACCTGCACCTATGGCCGCACCGGATGTGGTAGCTATTCCAGAAGTTGCGGTACAGCATCCCTTCCAAAGGCATTTTATTATTTCTGTATTTGCATCTTCCTTTTTCCACCCTCCTGCTACAGCTACCTGCTGATTAGCTTTATTAACTAATATCATATAGCATGCACCTGCCTGGCAGGGCAATGTGTATATCCTGGAATGTAATATTTACGTTCGGCTATTGTGGTTTAATTGATATCCTTGCTATTTCCTTCAGCAATTTGCTAACGTTATGTGTGCGATGTACCGTCTTTATTATTGACGGTAGCAGCCTATGGTTTTATTACAGTTATCAGTACCGGTAATGCAGGATGTATAGCCGGTGATTATTGCAACTATTATGTGCGGGTATGTGCCAGTACCGTCTGTTAAATGATATTTTGAAGAAAATTGTCTCTATACTGGTTTTGCTTTCGCTGTTCATGCAGTGTACGGTACAGTTTACCGTAATGGCGCTGTTTGAAATGGAAAAGGATTATATAGTTGCACAGCTATGTGAGAACAGAGATAAGCCGCAGATGAACTGCTGCGGTAAATGCTATCTGAATAAGCAGATAAAGAAAGTAACCAATGAGCAGCCTGCGGGAGGAACACGTACGGTGAAAGTGGCGAAGGACGCACTGGTATATATAGTGCCATCAGTATTTTCTTCAGGTCTTACCATTAATTATGTTACTATTCTGCAGCATCATGTACGGTATTGTATGATGAGCAGCCAGCCATTTATCTCCGATATCTTCCACCCACCCGGAATTTTCTGCTGATTCTATTCACAATATTTTATTGTCTGTTGCCCTGGTAACAGGGTGATAGTATTATGCATTCCTCTTTGCAATTATTTCTGTACAAAATACAGATGGTGCTGCTGTGCATGTATGCGTACAGGTGCCTTTCTGTAAAAGCATATGCAGAGAATTTTAAAAACAAGATGATAGACAAGAAAAAACAATCAGGTGGCCTTGATAACAATGGCACAATTATAGCCCGTGCAGCCGGGATAGTGCTGCTGGCACTGGTAGTATATAATGCAATGGTTACTTATCCGCAACATGCGGGGCCTGTTGCCGGTATCGCAATAGTAGCAGTAGTATGCTCAATAATAATTGACACATTTTTTCAGTCGCGCAGGTTCAGACCTGTTGCGGCTAACAAAACAAACAAATAACCAATTAATCAATTACAGTAAAATAAACAGACTACAAAATGAGATCGGTAATAAAAATGATGATAGTAGCAGCGGCAATAGCCGGCACAGTAACTTCCTGCAAAAAAGAATCAACTCCCTCACCGGAGCCTCCTGTTACTGCAGATACCGGAGTGGTGTATATGGAGTTCTTTACATCGGTAGGTGGAAGTAACCTGATACTTAACAGCCAGTGGTATAAGAATGAAAACGGAGATTCATTCAAGGTGTCTAAGTTCAATTACTACATAAGCAATGTGGTATTGAATGGTAGTGACGGAACTGCTGATTATACAGAAGCCAATAGCTATCATCTGATAGAGCATTCTGCTACACCATCGGAAATGGCATTCAGTATGAATGATGTACCGGCAGGAAAGTACAAGTCGGTAACATTTATGATAGGTGTGGATAGCCTGCACAATGTATCGGGCGCACAGGATGGCGCACTTGACCCCGCAAAAGGTAATTTCTGGAGCTGGAATACAGGATATATCATGCTGAAATTTGAAGGAAACTCACCCAAAGCACCTACCACTGATGGTATGCTGATGTTTCATTGTGGTGGATTTTCAGGAGCAAATAATGTGCTCAAAACACTGACACTGGCACTGCCCAATGAGGTAGAAGTGACAAAGAGTATTACGCCACACATACACCTTCAGGCAGATGTGCTTTCGCTATTTAAGTCTCCTAATGTAATAGACTTTTCTACGCTTACCACTATACACATGCCGGGGGCAAATGCAAAGAAGCTATCCGACAACTATGCAAACATGTTTACCATTAAGTATGCAGGTATCTGATACGCTGCAATGAAAGGCAGCCGGTCTGTAACTGGCCGGCTGCTTCTTACCATTATTTAGCAATGAGAAAGACTATACTGATAGTGATAATAGCAATGACTGTGGCAGGAATGACCACAGTGGGTACCGGCTGCAAAAAGGATACCACAGACCCGGCTCCGGATACATCTGGTCTGGTAAGGTTTATTGTGCCTCAGGGCTGGCCGCAGCCTTACTATACTTTTCAGAACAATGAGCTTACTCAGGAGGGTTTTGAGCTGGGGCGCAAACTGTTTTATGATGTGCGGTTATCGCGGGATAATGCAATTTCCTGTGCCAGCTGCCATACTCAGTTTTCGGCGTTTTCGCACCTTGATCATCCTTTGAGTCATGGTATAGATGGACTGTTCGGCACCCGTAATGCGCAGGGTGTTTTTAATATGGCATGGAAGCCTTCTTTTTTCTGGGATGGGGGTGTAGTGAATCTGGAAAATCAGCCTATAAATCCGATAGAAAATCCGGTGGAAATGGACGAAAAGATAACAGATGTTGTGGCAGAGCTGGGGGCATTGCCCGAATATAAGCCCATGTTCAAGAGTGCATTCGGGGATGAGACTGTAAACTCCCAGCGTATATTTAAAGCACTGGCACAGTTTATGGCTACACTGGTGTCGGCCGACTCAAAGTATGATAAATGGACCCGTGGCGAGACGGGAGGAGAAATGACCGCGCAGGAGCTGAACGGATTAGAATTGTTCAGGACCAAATGTGCAACATGCCATAAAGAGCCCTTGTTTTCAGACTACACATTCAGAAATAACGGATTGACACCGGATGGCAGCCTCAATGATACAGGGCGTGCGCACATAACCAATATGCCGGGCGACCGGTATAAATTCATGGTGCCATCACTGCGCAATGTAGACCTTACCAGACCATATATGCATGACGGACGATTCAATACCCTGGATGCGGTACTGGAGCATTACCGTACAGGAGTAGTACCAACGGATAATATAGATGATGTGCTGAAGGGTGGAATTGCTATGACGGATGAGGAGAAAGCGGACATTATAGCTTTTCTGAAAACCCTAACTGACCAGACTTTTATAAAGGATAAAAGGTTTGCAGAACCATGATGCTATGATGATGAAGATTCCTGCATAGACTGACCATCATCATTTTCCAGCCATTTGTTTCATCATTGATTTGCTTTAGTTGAGGTGATAACATTTTATATTGTTGATTATGGAGGTGATGAGTACAAATTCAAAGATAAACGGTATACCGTGGCTGCGTCTGATAATTCCTTATGTTATATTAGGCCTTGTCTATATTTACTATTCTGACATTGTATTAGAGAGACTGGTACAGAATGTGGGAACACTATCTACCCTGCAAACGGTGAAGGGGTTTGGGTTTATCGGGTTCACAGGCTTTCTTTTGTTTTATTTGTCGAAGAAAAATGTACTTGCGGAGAAGCAGCATCTGACAATGCTCATAGCCGACTGTGCCCGTAAAAATGAAGCGCTGAAAAACTCTGAAGATAAATACTGGAGGCTGTTTCATGATAGTCCGCTGCCGATGTGGATATTTGATGTAAATACCCTAAGGTTTTTGCTGGTGAACGATGCGGCTGTAAAGAAATATGGTTACACAAAGGAGGAGTATGCATCTATGACCCTGAAAGACATCAGGCCGACGGAAGATATCCCGGATATGATGGATGCACTGAATATTGTAAAAGGGAGCGACCGGTGGTCGTGGAGCCGGACATTCAGGCACATTAAGAAGGATGGGACTATTATTCATGTAAAACTGGAAAGTACTGCAACGCAGCTGGACGGACGTGAGGCAAGGTTGGTATCGGCAATGGATATAACACATGAAATTGTGCAGCAAGAAGCTCTTGTAGCAGCGAATACAATGCTACATGCGGCAAGTTCATTGGCAGGGATTGGTTATTGGAGGAGAGATATGCGGACAAACGATATAGAGTGGACTGAAGAACTGCATGATATTTTTGAGACAGATAAGGATAACTGGCAGCCAACCGAGGATGGCATTGTGGCCATGTTTCACCCCGATGACAGAGACCATTTCCGGCAGAGCCATGGAAAGGGGTTTCATGGGCAGTCTGTAATAGAATATGAGCACAGGATAGTAACAGCAAAGGGGAATGAGAAATGGATAAAGGAACGAATCATGATTACGGCGGGTGCTGATGGGAAGCCGGTAAAGCTGGAAGGTGTGGCAATGGACGTAACTGTGGGGAAAAAGATTGCACAGTCGCTTATGGAGAGTAATGAACGTTACGAAATGGTACAGAAAGCTACTGCGGAAGCTATCATAGACTGGGATCTGACTTGTGGGAAGGTGGTAGTAAGTAATGGATTCAAAGAGTTGTTTGGGCATGATATCGCAGCGTGTGAAGGTATGGTGTGGTTATCATTTATTCATCCGGAGGACAAAGTACGTGTACACACTGCGCTCAGAAATGCATTGCGTAATGTTTCAGATAATACATTTTATGCTGAGTTTCGCTTTTTGAAAGCAGACGGAACGATAGCTCATGTCAGGCACCGGGGCGTGTTTATACGGAGAGCTGACGGTAGAGTAACAAGGGCTGTAGGGGCGATGGAAGATGTGACAGGATTAGTGGAGAAAATGCAGCGCATAGAATTACAGAATGATAAATTAAGGGAAATAGCATGGGTTCAGTCACATATTGTCAGGGGCCCATTGTCAACTCTGATGGGGCTGACGAGAATGCTCAGGGATAAAGATGAATTCGAAATCGACGAGTCATTCGTGACCAGTGGAATACTGGAAACAGCTGATAAGCTGGATAGTGTGGTACGCCATATTGTAAAACTATCAGAACAGTTGACCCTGGAGAGCAACAGCTGACCGGGGCTAAGCAATAAAACCGGATATATGTAAATATAATTAAAATGGGAATTTGTGGCAGTGTATTTAACGTAAAGGACATATACCTGATTACCGACAAAAAAGCTATCTTCGCGAAAATTTTTCCATACATGAACTTGCACGAATATCAGGCCAAAGAGTTGCTGAAACGTTATAATGTTCCTACACAGGAGGGCATTGCTGTATCGAAAGTAGATGATGCTGTAAATGCATACAAACAGATAGCTGTGGACAACGGTACAAAGTTTGCCGTAGTAAAAGCACAGATACATGCAGGCGGACGCGGCAAGGGGCGTATTAAGGAAGTGCCGGACCAGAGTGGGGTAGCAGTAGTGAAAAGCGCAGAAGATGTGGAAAGAGTAGCTACCAACATACTGGGCAATACTCTGGTTACTATCCAGACCGGTGAAGCAGGAAAGAAAGTAAGCAAAGTGCTTATAGCACAGGATATGTACTATGACGGACCCAGCGAGCGTAAGGAGTTTTACCTGAGCATACTGCTGGACCGCGCTACCAAGCAGAACGTAATCATGTACAGCACTGAGGGTGGTATGGACATAGAGACGGTAGCTCATGATACCCCTGAGAAAATATTTCGTGAGTGGGTGAAGCCAGGCTTTCCACTGCAGGCATTCCAGGCACGTAACATTGCTTTCAATCTGGGATTGAGCGGTTTAGCACACAAAAACATGGTTAAGTTTATCACTAACCTGTATGATGCATACGTAGGTCTGGACTGTGCTATGCTGGAGATAAACCCACTGTTTAAGAGTGCAGATGACAAGGTACTGGCTGTAGACTGTAAAATGTCTCTGGATGACAATGCATTGATGCGTCATTCTGACCTTGCCGATATGCGTGATAAGAGTGAGGAAGATCCTACAGAAGTAGAAGCTGGTGAGCATAACCTGAACTATGTGAAGCTGGATGGTAATGTGGGCTGTATGGTAAACGGCGCAGGTCTTGCCATGGCTACCATGGATATGATAAAACTGGCAGGTGGTGAGCCTGCAAACTTCCTGGATGTGGGAGGTACTGCCAATGCACAGACTGTAGAGGCTGGTTTCCGCATCATCATGAAAGACCCTAACGTTAAAGCAATTCTTATCAACATCTTTGGTGGTATCGTACGCTGCGACCGTGTAGCTGCAGGTGTGATAGAAGCATATAAGAAGCTGGGTGATATTAAAATACCTATCATCGTACGTCTTCAGGGTACAAATGCCGAGGCTGCTAAAGAACTGATAGAAAATTCAGGTCTTCAGGTGCAGAGTGCTATACTGCTGAGCGAAGCTGCTGAGCTGGTACAGAAAGCTGTGAAGGGCTAGTGAATCGTTTGTTACTTCTATGTTATAACAGTGCAGAAAAGTTGTCCGCAGGGCAGCTTTTCTGCATTTTTGTGATGGGGTAATTCTTTTACGGTTTACAGGTTTATTTATGTATACCGGTACGGATATAGCGGCAAATGCCGCCATCACAACGGGTAATTTATCGGAAGTAAAGTAAACGATCATGAAAGCAATGATGTATTTCCTGGGCGTATTCCTTTTGCTGGTGGTACTTACCTTCTCCTGCAAGAAAAAAATGTACTACGAATGTAAGTGCTACAGAGAGGGGATATATACCAACAGTTATGAGATAGGCCCGGTAGATGATGAACATATTGAGGAGCGCTGCCGTGCTGTGCAACAGCAGAATGGCGAGGACTCATGCAATGGTTCCGGACTGAGGAGGTAACCCGGAAAGACTGAAAACAATTGTGAGGTATGCTGTCAGCGCTTTAATGGCGTAAAAAGGCTATATTTGCCCACTTAATTTAAAATAACCGGGGTGAGTAAAATTAATATCGTTCGTTTTGCATCAAAGCATGGTGATGGCTTTTATGATACGCTCAAAAAGAACATAGATACATTCTTTGCAGAAAATAACATCTCCCCTTCGGGAAATGCATCGCTTCGCTGGAAGACAGTGGCCATGCTGGCGTTGTTTTATGTGCCATATCTGGTAATAGTTACGGGACTTGCCGCTGGTAATGTGTACCTGTTCTTTGGTATGTGGGCACTGGTAGGTATGGGTATGATAGGAGTAGGATGTGGCGTGCATCATGACTCTAACCATGGCTCTTACTCAGACAATAAAACAGTAAATAAGGTAGTAGGTGATATTGTGAACCTTGTAGGAGGTTATGATGTTACCTGGCGTATACAGCACAACATTCTGCATCATACCTACACTAATATTGAAGGTCTGGATGAGGATATTGATGCCGGCGGACTGTTGCGTTTTTCGCCGCATAGTCCTAAAAAGGCGATGCATCGTTTTCAGCATATCTATGGCTGGTTTCTGTATTGCCTGCTTACCATACAGTGGGTAACTTATAAGGATTATCGTCTGATAATGATTTATGACGCCAAAGGATTGCTGAAAAAAGAGAAGATATCAAAGGGAAAAGCATTGCTGGAACTGAGTATTTATAAAGTAATCTACTTTACATACATTCTGGTCCTTCCCATCATGTTCTCAGGTATGCCATGGCAGTATGTGGTAGCAGGATTTATGCTGCTGCATGTTATAGCCGGGCTGGGATTGTCCTGTATATTTCAGCTGGCGCACGTGCTGGAGAGTTCAGAATTTCCTCTACCTGCAGATGACAGGAAAATGGAAAACTCATGGGCTATACACCAGATGCTCAATACTGCTGACTTTTCACCCCGCAGCAAGTGGGTGTGCTGGTTTGTAGGTGGTCTTAACTATCAGGTAGAACACCATCTGTTCCCCCACATATCGCATGTGCACTATCCTGAAATATCCAAGATAGTGAAGCGTACTGCAGAGGAGTTTGGTGTACCATACAAGGTGATGCCTACGTTTGTAAATGCACTGGGTGAGCACTATAAAATGCTGAAGAAGATGGGGCGTGACTAACGCTGCCGGAATAGCAAAGAATATTAAATCGGGGCCTTCAACACTTTACTGGTTGAAGGCCCCAATTGTATTATATGAGGCTATGGGTGATGATAGAGAGGAAAAGCCAGGGATGTTATCGGGAAGCATAAGTAAAATTAGAGATGAACTACGGTTTTTAACTTCGGGTATGAGAGATAAATTGTGTAAAGTAAATGTTACCGGTTAAGGCGCTGATTGCAGAATGTCGTTATGTATTTACATCTTTGTACTACCTCTTGTTTAATTAAAAGATAAAATGAAATACACACTTACATTATTGCTTTTTCTGGCTATGTATGGGGCATGGGCACAGGGCGTAAGCAGTAAGCGGACGCTGCCGGCTGTACAGATATTGAGATCAGGGAAAAAGGATATCCGCTATACAGTAAATAACGGGGGAAGGCAGCCGGTAAAGTTAAATATGGACAAACGACCCCGCAGAGTAGATATTCAGTGTAGGGAAAACGGGAGTCTTGCAGGGTTTTATACCGGAGCAGATTCGATAGCGTTTGTTATAAAAGAAGGTGAGCAGACAAGGCTGCTGGTGCTGGTGGGGCGCATGCGGGATACTGCTATAATAGATGTGGTAGGTATAGCGTCCAATACTGCTTTTTCAGATGCATTTGTAAAGCAGCATAAAGGAAAGACAGAAACTACAGTACCGGAAGTGCTGGAGCTGGTAAATATTGCGGTGTCGCTTACACCGTCGGGGGCGGCTGTTATTATGACCGATAAAACAACTCCATATTATAAAGAAGTGCAGGAGCATTTTTCTGCATACCGCAACCATCCTTTAATAACGACCATAGACAGAAAAATTGGGTATGGTGATAAAGCTACCAAATGTATAGCGTATGAAAACTGGGCACTTAATGCATGTGCGGCTACTTTCAGAGGGGCAAAAATAGTGGGGAGTGACGCGATAAAGAACATGGCCAGTCCTGGAGCCCCGAACCCGGTAGCAGATAATGCAGCACTGCTGGAAAGCTTTGCCGCGGAATCAGGATTCAGAGAGTTTTACAAGACTCATGTAGGCTATTATTCGTCTGTAAACAAGTCTTATACTCAACTATGCCCGGCGCGTAAAATGCAGTCATGGCTGGAGAAGATTTTCAGACGGCAATATGGATGTTATAATGTTTATGTATCACCGCTAATGTGCGGCCCTCACCGGGTGCGGCACTTTGATGATAAGAGTATGTCCATGACCCTGTTTATGGCAGGCGCTATGCAACCGGATAGTACACTTTCAACCATGCAGAATGAAGTACAGTACTCCGGCCCCGTATTTTCTGATATGGGACGGAATTACAGTGTGCCGTTGTCAGGGTTTCATGCACACCTGATAGAAACTACATTTGCTGTAAGCAAATGGAGCAATCAGAAATATGTACCATATGGTGGTGCGCCTGTTTCTGAAATAGCACTGTTTAATGATTATATGGCTGCAGCTTTGTTTTCACTATACTGTGCCGATAACTTTCCCCCGGCAGGTTATGAGCCATATATCAGCAGACTGGAGACAGAGATGGAGCAGCAGAACGGTTGTGTAAACTTCAAAGCATTTAACAGGAAAGCAATGGCGCTATACAGTGGCAATAAAAAGATAACTGCCGATGAACTGTATAAGCAGATGCTGCTATGGAGTTATAATTACCGGAAGTAGTTATTTGTTATAGATATTCATTGCTCTGGCAATACCCTGTGTGGCAAAGCATTCAATAGCTTCTACAGAGCGCACAAGCGTATCTTTTACTGCCGGTACTTCATCTGTTTTCCACTTACCCAGAACGAAATCTACCTGCCGGCCTTTAGCAAAATCATTGCCTATACCAAAGCGTAACCTCGGGTATTTGTCTGTCATGAGGGTGCTTTGTATATTCTTGAGTCCGTTATGGCCGGCATCGCTGCCTGAGCCGCGCAGGCGTAGTGTACCTAATGGCAGTGCCAGATCGTCCATAACTACCAGTATGTTTTCGATAGCTATTTTCTCCTTATCCATCCAGAACTTCACAGCTTTTCCACTCAGATTCATGTAGGTGGTAGGTTTGATAACGATGAAAGTGCGTCCTTTCCACTTTACTTCTGATACAAATGCGTGACGGTCCAGGGTGTAGGTGCCACCGTGTTTCAGTACCAGCATGTCGGCTACTTCAAAGCCGATATTGTGTCGTGTGGAATCGTATTCATTTCCAATATTGCCAAGGCCTGCTATAAGGAATTTCATACCGGCGAAGATAATACCGGCAGAACGATTTGGCGTCAATAATATACTATTGCCAAACGTTTTTCGACAGATGTTGGTCTTTTTTCCTTGTATTAGCTTTTGTAAAAGCATTAATATTATACTATAAAACAACACTATGAAATCTGATGAAAGCAAAAATGCTCTTCATATACTTATTGTAGATGACGAGCCGGAAGCCTGCGAAAGCCTCAGGGCTGCGATTGAAGCAGCTTCAACAAATGTGACACTGGTGGGTGTAGCCCATAATACCCGGGACGCTGAGATGCTGATAAATGAGCATAAGCCCAATGTTGTGTTTTTTGACATTAACATGCCCGGAGAAAATGCATTTCAGTTTCTGGAGCGAATACCGGAATACAATTTTGAAATAGTATTTGTTACTGCTTATGACCACTTTGCGATAAGGGCATTAAAGCTGAATGCAATAGACTATCTGCTGAAGCCGATAGATGCTGCGGAACTTACCGAAGCATTAAAGAAACTGGAGGAGCGTGTGCATAGAAATACACTGATGCGGGGAATGCTGTCACTCAATGATGTGACGGACGCCGCCGCAAGAAAAGCACCACCCACAAAGATTACATTCAGAGATCTGAATGCAACTGAAATAGTGGAGCTATCTGACCTGTATTATATAGAGGCAAAGGGTAGTTATTCTCATGTTGTGTTTCAGAAACATTCCACAGACAAGCACCTGCTGGTAAGTCATCCTATATCTGAGTATGAAGATATACTGCCCGGAGATATGTTTTGCAGAATACATAAATCGTATCTTGTAAATGGAAGTTATATAAGGCAGATAAGGAAGGAAGACTATACTATTAATATAGCTGATAAGTATATGCTACCTGTGAGCAGGAGGAGATATGCCGATGTGGTGACTTTCATACGCTCTAACACACTTAACCGAAACTGACTTGCGTATAGGGATAATGTTACTGATATTTCTGTGTTTTCCGGTATGTAATGTACTGGGGCAGCAGGAATGCCCGTCAAGACATTATCTGATGGAGGACGGACTGCCCAGTAATAATATTTACTCTATGCTGGCCGACAGCAAGGGGTACCTATGGTTCTGTACCGACCAGGGAGTGACCCGGTATAACGGGATGAGTTTCCAGACATTTACTACCCGTGACGGACTTTCTGATAATGAGGTGTTTTTTGCTATGGAAGACCTCCTGGGGCGTATATGGTTTGCTACATACAGCGGTAATCTGTGCTTTTTTTATCAGGGTGTATTCCATACAGCAAAGAATGATTCATTACTGCAACTGCCTTTTCATCATCCTTTTCTTACGTTTATTAATGTAGAGCAGGACTCCAGTGTTACTGTTTTTTTTAATGACAGGGCAACAATATTATCGCTGGGTAAAGACAGGAAATATGTTACTGACCTAAGTAAAGTGCAGGGTATACCTAATGCAGTTATGCTCACCAATGTGCGTAAAAAGGATACTGATACTTATGAGCTTTTTTATAAGGATACACGCTTTTCTATTAAGAGGGACGGGACAGGTTTACAAAAACTACCTTATAGGAAAAACAAGCATTATAATAAAGGGAGAGACAGAATATTTGGCTATCTGTACTCTGATAATATGCTTTATTCACTGGATGAAGAGCCTGTCTTTAAGTTCGCACGTGGCTTTGATTCTATTACTGTTTTCTGGGTGCACGAGCAGGGCAGCATTTTTTTTCTGGGAACAGATCATGGTTTGTATGTAAACAATGATTACCGGTATCTGCAAGGCGAGAATGTAACAACAGTAGTGCAGGATGCAGAGGGTAATTACTGGATGAGTACGCTGAAAAACGGTGTGTATTATTTTGACAAAAACTTCCTGCACCAGCAGATGGTGAGGATACATACTAAAGATGACATAGGTTTTTCTGCAGTGAGTGACAGCACTGTGATTTTTTCTACGATACGGGGAGATCTGTACCGGTTAAAAGATGGTGTAGCTGAGCTGGTGTATACGAATGCATCATACCTGCCTGAGAACAAGTATGGGATGTCCGTATCTGCTGATATGGATAAAGCCGGGAATTTTCACTGGTTTCTGAACAAGGAAGAAGTATACATAAGGAATCCTGCTGCTGATAAGCCTTATATAAGGAGGAATATACTGAACGTTGACGTACATGCCAGGAAGCTGGTAGTGATAGGGGATACATTATATTACCGTAATCCCAGCTGTATAGGAGGGCTGGTATATGATAAGAGTGGTAGAAGAATAGATTCTGCTGCAGTACTGCTGCTGGATGTGTCGCGTTGGCCATTTGCCATTACCCGGTCTGATAAAAATGAACTGTGGTACTCTATGATGCATCAGGTATATAAGGTGATAGGTGATACCCCTGTACGGCAGCGTGCATTTGATGAGTATATATTCAAGTGGTTTTATGTGTATGAGCATCTCCTGCTGGGCTGTAGCATAGATAACACCCTTGTGCTGAGCAGTAAGCCGGATGGTGTGCCAGCAACGGTTACTATTACAGACTCATCCTGTATGTGGCGTGATGCGGTGAAACTGAATGACCATCAGATATTACTGAGTACCAATGGGGCTTACAGGCTGCTTACTATATTACCATCAGATGACACCCCACGCTATACTATTCATATTGTGGAAAACCCAGTGGTGCCAGTAAATGCAGAAAGTATATGCTCTGACGGGACCAGATGCTATTTCTTTAAGAAGGGGATAATCAGTATTCTGGAAATAGGTGATCTGATGGCAGAGCCGAAGATGCCCCAGGTCTACTTTGCAAAGCTCACTGCAGGCAAAAAGTCAATTATACCGGATGGCAGCCCGGTGTCACTCCCTTATGCGCAGGCGCGTAATGTGCGCATTACTTTTGAAGCACTTACATGGAGCAGTAAGGATATTGTATATGAATACCGGATATCAAAGCTGGGTAATGAGGACTGGGTAGCTACTACCGCTAACAGTATAGACATGGTAAATACGGAGTGGGGGGAATATGCTGTAATGGTAAGAGCCTGCACCGCAGGAAAAAACTGCAGCCCTGCTGCGGTACTCATGTTCACCATTGAAAAGCCTTTCTGGATTGCCTGGTGGTTCATTGCCGTATGCAGTATATTGGTACTGGGCATAGTAGTATTGCTGATACGCAGCATGGTGCGCAAAAGAGACAGGGAACACCGGATGCGCAATGAGATGTTACGGTCTGAGTATAAAGCTATGAATGCATTAATGAATCCACATCTTGTGTTTAATGTACTCAACAATGTGCAGGGGCTCATAGAGGGGGGCGATAAGGTAAAAGCAAAAGAGTATCTGCAAACGCTATCCCGCCTGATGCGACAGAATATGCACAATGTATCCAAAGAGCTGATACCATTGCAGAAGGAACTTCAACTATTGGAGAACTATCTGAAAATAGAAAAACTACGTTTCAGAGAATGGTTTAACTATGTAATTACGGTAGCTGAGGATGTAGATGTAACAGACATTTTATTACCGCCTTTACTGATACAACCATTGGCTGAAAATGCAGTTTTGCATGGGCTGCTTCCTATACAATCGCATGATGCGATGCTGACAATAGATATATCAATGGATGGAAATGACCTCGTAATAAAGGTTACAGACAATGGTGTAGGCCTTAATAAGAAGCATGAGCGAGAGGATACTGACAGTCAGCCATTTGGACTTAGTAATGTGCGTAAAAGAATAGCACAGCTTTCTGCAATGCAGCATAAGAAGATAGTATTCAGCATAGAAGAACTGTATGATGCTGCCGGGGCTGTTGCCGGTACGCAGGCCATAATACGAATGGCTTTTTAACTTCCTGAAAACCGTTTATACAAATTATAATACCGTTGCTGAAACGGAGCCGTGAGGTAGTGGGCATTGGATATACATTGCATGTAATTCCAATTGTTAACCACTAAATCAATGCCTATGGAATGATAAAAAATGACGGCTAACTGCCGGTAAAATCCGACAAAACTATTTCACTAAAAAAACACAAAACACTACAATTATGAAAAAAATCAATCGCATTATTTCAGCTATCGGTGCAACCGCAATTATTCTTGGACTCGCATTGGGCAGCACTGCCAATGCACAGTGTACCACTTCTACTCTTAATATCAGCTCGGGGTATGACCCTATGGCCGGAGGCCCGGTAGTACCATCCAATACACAGTTAGACCCAATGTGGACATCTACCGTATCGGCGGATGCGGCAACTGCAATTCTGGCCAATGGCGACCTGATAGGCTGCTACGATGCACTGCCTCTGGCACCGCCCACATGGCCGGCTCCGTTTCCCGGTACTACGTGGATGATGGGACAGAATAACTGGGGCGTAATGACCGATGGCAATCCTGCACATACATTTACCTGTACCTATGAGCGCAAGTTCACAGTATGCGGCTCAGACTCGATCAATTTTGAGATACGGCGTCTGATGTCTGATGACTGGATATCGGATATATATCTGGATGGCTCTGTAATACAGTCATATCCGGTATCGGGTGGGGTAAACGTATATCCGTCTGTAACGCTGTCACTGGGTTTGCTGTCTGGTACGCATTCTATACAGATACTTGTACATAACTTTAATAATGGCGTTTATCTCAATGCAATAGGAGTGGATATACAGGCACAGCTTGTTTCTGTAACAGGTTCTTCATCGCTGGTAAGTGAGATATGTCCTGAATACTCCTGCGATGACAAGTGTGACGATAAATGCTTCTGGAAGCTGACAGGGAATAACATATATGGCACCAATAATCGCTTGGGAACACTGTCTAATGACGATATCAGAATTATATCGTCAGCTACACAGCGTGCTGTTGTAAAATCGAGCGGTGAAATCGGTATCCGTCAGCTGGCCCCAACAACTACATTTAATGTGGATTGTATTCCTCCGGGTCTGGTGCCATCAGGACTGCGCTTTGAAAATCTGCCGTATGGCCAGGGTAATATACTGGTGGTAGATGCACTGGGTTATGTTTATCAGATGCAGGGTGGAACAGTAAATCCTACTAATCCGCCGGCGTTGCAGCAGGAGGTAGATGCGCTCAAAAAAGAAGTAGCAGAGCTGAAAGCGCTGATAAAAGGAGAAGCTGGAACCGATAATACACACAAAGCCAGTACGATGAGTGTATCCCCGAATCCCAGCAGTGGTGATATCAATGTTTCCTATGCTATAGTAGGCAGCTTTACCAAAGCAGTGGTAAGAGTGAGCGATAATATGGGCAGAGAAGTAATTACAGCTCCTGTACCTGACAATAATGGCATAGTACACATAACGCTGCCATCATCACTGAAAGCTACAACACTGGTAGCAACACTGATAGTAGACGGGGCGCAGATATCAGCATCCCAGATAAGCTATATGGTAAAGTAAATCGCAGATTAGGCTAATAGATATAGATTATTAAACCCGATTACGGAAAACGAACAAGGGCTGCACATTTGTGCAGCCCTTGTAATTTATTACCGGAAAATACCGGAACTATTACTGAAATTCAGAATCTGGTATTCCTTTGTTTACTTCTACGCTTTGTACCTTAAGATTAAGGTTGGCACCACCAGCCGGGAGGCTCATGAAGTGAGGTACCTTATATCCGTTGGTTCCGGGTATCTCGCGGTAGTCAGAGCGGTCTGTACTCTGAGAGACTTCGTTGCCCTGAGGGTCTTTGTCAAAGCGGGTTTCGCGTACCAGCATCCCCGTTTTTTCATCGTAGTATTCCATCCGCTTTTTACCTGCAGCATCTACTACTTCCATGATGTAAACGTCAGCACCATCAATGGTTTCCATTCCTTTCAGAGTGCGTTTCATGCCATATTTTGTATCATGAAGCTCTGCCTGGAGATCTGCTTCCTGTACGGTTTCTGCAATATCTTCAGCCGACAGTTCTTTTTTCTGGCCACGCACTTCTTCATAACCTTTAGTGCCATCAAATACTTTCTTCTGGAAGGTCATTGTTTTGCCGCCTATATTGGCATCTACCTGCTGGCGCATTTTGTTACCAGCTTTTTTAACCACTGTAATGGTAAATGTCATGCCCTGGAGCTCGCCAGTGCTTACCATTTTCAGGTCTTTAACCGTATTGATAGCCTTTTCGCCTCCTATAGCTGTAATGTATTTTTTGTAAACGTCATCAGCAGTAAGACCCAGCGGAACTGCTTTTCTTTCGGAAGGAGTAATAGGCTTACCGGCATAGTCATAATAGCTCACGGTACCATCGGCTGAGAAACGTGCCAGCTTATTGGCTACCTCATCTTTACTACCGGCTACAACAATGTTTGCATTTTCTGGTCTGATATATTTCTGAGCTGCGGCCTGTACATCTTCGGCAGTTACTGCGCTCAGGTTTTTCAGATAGTTTTTATAGTAGTCCTTAGGCATATGGTAGCGCTCAATGTTGATGGCAAACTGAGCAATACGTGCAGGATCTTCGAGCGAAATAGCAAAGTTGCCCGATATGTAGTTGATGGTATTGTGCAGTGTAGAGTCGCTTACTTTTTGTGTGCGTATAATGCGCATTTCATTGATAAGCGCTTCCAGAGCACTGTCAGATACATTGTTCTTACACTTCAGTGTGGCAGAAAAACTACCGCAGATGTCGTCTTCACGTAGTGAGGAGTAAGAGCCATATCCCCAACCGTGTTTTTCACGTATGTTCTGGAACAGGCGGCCCTGAGAGCCTCCACCCAGAATGGTGTTAGCTACTTTAGCTTTGATAACATCATCCATTCCTGGTTTGAGGTCGGTGAGCGGATAGGTAACGCTGAAAACACTTTGTACTGCTGCTGTGCGTGGTGCAAAGGCAACTTTAGTTGTTTTACCATTCATAGGAGGAGTAGGGTAGTTGGCCACAGGCACATCTGACCGCTGCCATTTACCGAAGTACTTTTCTATAAGCGGCTTTACCTCTGCCATAGTTACATCGCCCACAATAGCCATATATGCTACATTGGGTCGGAAGTATGTTTTGTAATATTTACGGCACTGATCCAGTGTTATGGCCTTTACCGTTTCCTGTGTTGTTACTTCGCCATAAGGGTGGTTACTGCCATAGTTTACTACAGCGCTTACATTGGCTACCATTGCATCAGGTTCGTTTTTCTGAGCTTCCAGGCCTGAAGCCAGTTTCTTTTTAGAGCGGTCCAGCTCGTCCTGAGAAATAACGGCATTCATAGCTACATCGGCCATCAGTTCAAATATGCGGGTCTGGTATTTTTTAAGACCACTTCCCTGAACACTGTTGGCATCGATAGATATATTAGCTCCCATCTGGTCAATTTCAGATGTAAGCTTGTCCTTGGAGCGGGTAGTGGTACCAGACATAAGCAGTTCGCTCATCATGTCCATGTATCCGGCCATGTTTCCTTCTACCTGAGGCTTAATATCCAGTTGTATACTGGCTTCGATGGTAGGCAGTTTATGGTTTTCCACCACAAATACTTTCATACCATTGGGGAGTGTAAAACTCTCGGTCTTACCGAGCGATATTTCGGGTGCAGGACCCGGCTGCGGACGTTTACTACGGTCCAGAGATTGTCCCTGAACAGATAAGGCAACCGCAAAAGCAAATATAGATAGTGTTACTTTTTTCATTTTTTTCTCTTTGTGCAGGTTAGCTATTATTTTTTTCCGGGATTGTTAGCGCTTTCTGTTGATTTGTTCTCCTCTGATTTAGGCAGATAGTGTACTACCAGTCTGTTTTCTTTAGTGAAGTACTTGTTGGCAACACGCTTAATATCCTCTTTGGTAACCTTGCGGTAGCGGTCCAGTTCTGTATTAATCAGGTTGGCATCGCCCATGTAGGTATAATAGGTAGCGAGATTATTGGCAATACCCAGTACTTTCTGGTTCTGCTCTACAAAGTCGTTCTCGGCCTGGTTCTGCAGTTTTTTGTATTCCTCGTCTGTTATACCATCTTTCTTTAATTTTTCTATTTCTGCGAGTAGTGACTTTTCCAGGTCATCGGCAGAAACACCCATGTTAGCAATACCCAGCATAATAGCAAGCCCGGGCTCTTCATTGCCAAGGTCGAATGCGGCAGCCTGTATTGCTTTCTCCTGCTTGTCTACCACTTCACGCTCAAAGCGGGAGCTTTTACCTTTTGACATGAGCTGTGTAAGCAGTTGTATAGCGTAATAGTCATGCTCGCCCAGTTTAGGCATGTGGTATGCCAGTACTACGCCAGGCAGCTGCACATTGTCATAGAACTTAACACGCTTTTCGGCCGTTTGTTTAGGCTCTACAGCAGTTGGGCGAGGTATAGCTTTAGTACCTTTTGGTATATCGCCATAGTACTTCTTAATCAGCTCTTTTGTTTTGGCTTCATTTATGTCGCCTGCTATAACCATTACGGCATTATTAGGAACATAGAATGTTTTGTAGAACTCCATAAACTCGTCGAGCGTAGCCTTATCTATGTACTGCTCCTTACCTATGGGGCTCCATTTATACGGATAGGTGGTATATCCGTTTTCGAATATTACGTTTATCAGCTGACCATAGGGGGTATTATCATAGCGCTGCTTCTTCTCTTCTTTTACCACTTTGCGCTGCGTTTCTACACCTACCTCATCAATTTTGGCATGCAGCATACGCTCAGACTCCATCCACAATGCCAGCTCCAGCTGGTTAGATGGCAGTACTTCATAATAGAACGTACGGTCCTGGGTAGTATTGGCATTCAGCTGACCACCTGCAGACTGTACGAGCTTCATAAATTCGCCACGCTGTATATTTTCGCTACCTTCAAATAAAAGGTGCTCAAAGAAGTGAGCAAAGCCGGTACGCTCAGGGTGCTCATTTTTTGAGCCCACGTGGTACATCAGAGATACTGCAACAATAGGTGTGGAGTGATCTTCGTGCAATATAACGTGCAGGCCGTTAGGCAGGGTGTATTGCGTGAAGTTGATCTTAGCTTCGGCCTTTTGCAATGGCGCCGCCAACAGGGACGCACCGAGAAACAGGCTGTAAAGTGCTTTTCGCCTCATGATTAATTTTTGTTTGGGAACAAAAATATACCATGAGGGATTAAAAAGCCTGTTTTATATAAAATTCCCCCGGCATTTCCCTCCATGTAAGATTGAAAGGATAGTTATTCAGTAACTATCAGTATATACGCGAAAAAAAATAACGCCAGCCACGTAAATGTGATGAAGGCTTTAATAGCAGCTTACTAAGTCTGCGTAGCAGACGTGTTATAATATAAGGTATGCGGACTGGTGCGTGATTTTTCATGTCAGGGTTTGGGTTATGGGTGTACACGAAAACAAATGCAATAAATATGCATGCACAAAATCCGTGCCAGGAGGGGCTACAACATTGTATAATGTTACAAGTTACTCGAGTGATATGCTGTTTAAGCGTAGCAGCATAGAGATAGCCAGGCGGTCAAGGTTGCTTTCAGAGCGGTTTGAAAGGAGTACTACGCCTTTTCCCTTACCGGGATAGAAGCCTATATAACTGCTGAAGCCACCTGTATTCCCATTATGCCATATAATAGGCCCGGTATTGAATACGGCTCCATTTACATCGTCTATATGCCAGCCACAGCCTACGGCACCGCCGGGTATATCAGCCACTGTTTTACTTAGTTTTTGGGTAGCCTGGCCTACGGTGCTGGTTGTATCCATTACCGCTTTCAGAAAGCGCATCATATCGGCACCTGACGACCGGATAGCCCCTGCGCCAAATAATATGGGCATATGCCAGTGGCATGTGGCTTTGCCTTCTGCGTCATAGGCAGTAGCCATTAATGCAGTATCGGTACATAGTAATGATGTGTTTTTCATTGCCAAAGGATGGCATATGTACTGCTGTAGCAGGGTGTCATAGGGTATGCCGCTACGCCATTCCAGCACATGGCCCAGCAGGCCGGCACCCAGATTAGAGTAATCATAACCGGTAGCTGTGGGGGCTTTTTTATCGGTATCATGTGCCAGATAGTATTTAAGGTCGTCGGGCGACAGTGTGCTATATGGGTCACATTCATTTCTTTCTATCTGGGGAAACCAGAGTGCAGGCAGGCGGGGAAAACCTGATGTGTGTGATGCGAGATGGCGTAGGGTAGTGCCACCGTCCACAGCTATGCTATATCCCTCAGGTAAATGTGCGGACAGCAGGTCGTCCCATTTGAGCTGTCGGGCATCTGCCATTTGCTGGGTCATAATAGAAGTGAAAACTTTAGATATAGAGCCGATTTCAAAGATGGTATTGGTATCTGTCAGTCGGCCGGAGGCTAAATCGGCATAGCCAAAACCACGCATGTACATTTTGTCTCCTTGTATGATGCCAACAAAGAGGCCAGGTGTGCCGGTTTTTTCTATGTGTTTCAGACAGAGTTTTGTAACACGTTCCTGAAGGTCGTGGGAGTCTTTTATGTGTCTCATTTTGTAGTACACAATCCCGGTAACAACCAGTAACAGAACAATAATAACAGCTACCACAATACCGGCAACTTTCAGGATACGGAGCATCTGCACTAATTTGTCATAAAATTAGTAATTGTTACAGTTTGAGAAATACAATTTACCGGAGATACATTTTTGTATTTACAATGGTTAAACCTGTGAGCTCTGTAACAGTCTGAATGTTCCCAAATAAACGTTAATTGAATTATCTGGCCCGGGCGAACACAGATGTCGCTTCCATTGTTTATAAAGTAATATTGTATTTTTCACCTCTGAAAACTTCCCATCAGAAGTTACAGCAATTATATACTGTAGCATGACCCCAGGTATCATACATGGTGCATATCGTCCCGACCTGTTGCATGAGGAAACTCTTGCAGATATTTTTCGTGCTACCGCCAGCTCATATCCCGATAAGACAGCCCTGATTTTTAATGAGCAATCACTTACCTACAGTCAGCTGGACAGGTGGAGTGATGCCATGGCAGATTATCTGTCTCAGAATGGTGTGGTGCCTGGTAGCTATGTAGGGGTATGGTGGCCCAGGGGGCTGGAGCTGCATGTGGCAGTACTGGCTATAGTAAAAGCCGGAGCCGCATATGTGCCGCTGGACCATGAAATGCCCGCAGAGCGTGTAGCCGGTGTGCTGGAAGAGGTAGGGGCAATGGGGTACATAAGTAAGGAAACTTTGCCATTGCAATGTCCCCGGTTTGATGTGGTAACACGTCCGAAGGCAGACGAAATAGTTTACAGACACAACGGGCCGCAGCCGGATAATACTGCGTATGTACTCTATACATCGGGCAGTACAGGCAAGCCTAAGGGGATACCGATTACTCACCGGCAGATATGCCATCTGGTACGCTCAGAGCAGACTATACTGGAGATAGTACCTGAGGATAAGGTATATCAGGGATTTTCGGTATCGTTTGACATGTGGTGTGAGGAGACCTGGCTGGGATACCTGGCCGGGGTGACCCTGTGGGTGGCAGATGCCACAACGGCAAAGGCTATAGATGAGCTGAGTGATGTACTGCGACAAAATCAGATAACGGTGCTGCATGCGGTACCCAGCCTGCTGGCGGTGATGAATGATGACCTGCCCGATGTGCGGCTGGTAAATGCAGGCGGTGAGGCCTGTACTACGCAGGTGCTTTCGCGGTGGTCGGCACCGCCACGTAGATTTTATAATAGTTATGGCCCCACTGAGACTACTGTGACCGCCACTATAGCGGCACTGCAGCCGGGAGATACCATTACTATAGGAATACCATTGCCTAACTATGCACTGGCTGTGGTGGATGAAAAACTTCATCCGTTGCCTTTTGGCGAAAGGGGGGAACTGGTAATAGCAGGCCCGGGACTGAGTAACGGCTATATAAACCGCCCGGAGCTGACCAGTGAAAAGTTTGTACAGAAACCGGAATCGCTACATGAGCTGCCGGGGGGCAGAATATACCGTACGGGTGATGCTGCCGTAATAAATGAGGATGGCAGCATAGACTTTCAGGGGCGGTTTGACGACCAGGTAAAGCTGAGAGGGTATCGTATAGAACTGGGGGAGATAGAAAACCAGCTGAGCAGTCTTACAGACATTACAGCGGCGGCGGTGGCTGTAAAGAAAGATATAAATGGTCAGGACCATCTGGCAGCATATGTGGTGTGTGACGACCCGGTGCGC
This sequence comes from Bacteroidia bacterium, assembly GCA_030427635.1. Classification (GTDB taxonomy): domain Bacteria; phylum Bacteroidota; class Bacteroidia; order Chitinophagales; family Chitinophagaceae; genus Nemorincola. The sequence continues at coordinate 17,286 of JAUIBA010000011.1, read as the reverse complement.
ATGAATCAGCAGAGTATCAGAGAGGAACTGGCAAAAGTACTGCCTGCCTATATGGTGCCTGCAGTAATAGTGCAGCTTCCGGAGATGCCCAGGCTGCCAAGCGGTAAGATAAACCGGAAGGCGCTGCCGGTGCCTGCTATGCTGCTGGAGAATATGACCCCTATTACCGATGAGGTAATAGACATAGATGCTCCGGTAGAGGATAGGCTCATAGATGTATTAAAACAGTTTTTCCCTAACAGGACTATTACTCCTGAGCAGGATTTCTTTACAGACCTTGGTGGTCATTCGCTGCTGGCTGCGGCAGTTGTATCCCGGCTGCGTAAGGATGCTGCCCTGCCTCAGGCATCACTGAAAGATCTGTATCTGCACAGGCCGCTGAGCAATGTAGCTGCGCACTGGGCTTCGAAGCCCGTAGCCGGCATCAAGGCGAAAAAGGTGTTTAATACCATACCTCCATTACGCTTTTATACCTGCTGGGCAGCGCAGACCATATCTCTGCTACTCATGTATGGTCTGTTTGCCGTACAGATATTCTTTCCCTATCTGGGCTACTATATAGTAAAAGAAGATTCCAATAATATACCATATGCAATAGGTACTGCATTATGTCTGTTCCTTTTCATCCCTCCATTTTTTGCCTTATGCAGTATAGTGATAAAATGGCTGGTGATAGGGCGTATGAAGGAAGGTGATTATCCGCTATGGGGTAGCTATTATTTCAGATGGTGGTTTGTAAAAACCATGCAGCGCCTGCTTCCTTCCCAGTTCCTGAATGGTACGCCACTATATGGGGGGCACCTGCGTAGGCTGGGTGTAAAAGTGGCAAAGGATGCACAACTGGCTGCGCTTACTATAGGTGCAGAAGATTTAGTGACTATAGGTAGTGATGTCAGTATCAGCTCAGGTGCGGTGCTGAACAATGCATGGGTGGAGAATGGGATGCTGAAGCTGCGCAGGATACATCTGGGTGACCATGCATATATAGGTAGCTGTGCCGTAATAGCGGGTGATACTACTATTGAGGCGTGGGGCGAATTGCAGGACCTTAGTTATCTGCCAGCGGGTAAAACCATAAAAGAAGGTGAAGTGTGGCAGGGTAGCCCCGCAGTGCTGAAGGAAAAGAAACTGCCTGAGGAGTTGCCGCAGCCATTGCCGGTATCGGCTGGCCGCAGGCGTGCATTTTCAGGTATATTCCTTTTATGTCTGCTGGTGTTCCCTGTTGTAGTACTGCTGCCACTGCTACCAACTATCATCATTATTCATAATCTGGATAACTCTACTTCAGATTATGACTTCAGTTACCTTACCGTAACGCCCTCTCTTGCACTGAGCTACATTATACTATTTACACTTACTACCGTCTTATTGTCGCGTGTGCTGCAGTGGGGTATAAAGCCAGGCAAATTCCCTATTTATAGCTTGTTTTACGTAAGGAAGTGGTTTGCCGACCAGCTCATGTCACTTTCCCTTATCGTGATGCACCCCATGTATGCTACGGTGTATGTGTCATTACTGTTCAGAGCTTTGGGAGCAAAGGTGGGTAGCAATACCGAGATATCCACAGCCAGCAGTGTAACACACCCCCTGCTGGAGATAGGCAGTGATGCCTTTGTAGCAGATGCTGTGACACTGGGCGAGGCCGATGTACGCGGGCAACAGCTGATACTGGAACATACGGTGATAGGGGATAACAGCTTTGTAGGCAACAGTGCGCTCATTCCCCAGGGATACAAGTTGCCGGAGCGTATGCTGATAGGTGTACTTTCCACTCCACCATCGGGTGAGCAGATAGCCGGTACTGATGCAAGGGACTGGTTTGGCTCTCCGGCTATTCCATTGCCACGTAGGCAGGAAAGCCGCACCTTTGCCGCTACACAGACATTACGGCCTACGCCAGCCAGGTTGCTGGCACGAAGTCTTGTTGAATTTATCCGTATAATATTACCGGAAACTACCATCCTCATCTGTAGTATTCTGTTTATTGCCTATTCTGATAATCTGGTAGTAGATAAGCCGTGGTGGCGTGTAGCTATGGAATTGCCCTTCTACTACCTTTTCTTTATGGGGGTGCCGGCCCTGCTGGTAACTGTAATACTGAAATGGCTGTGTGTAGGCCGGTATAAACCAGAGCAGCAACCTATGTGGACGCTGCGGGTATGGCTGAGCGAGGCAATAACCAGTACTTACGAATCACTGGCGGTACCATTTCTGCTGGACTTTATGAAAGGAACCCCGTGGCTGCCTGCTGCGTTGAGGCTTTTCGGGGTGAAAATAGGGCGAAGAGTATGGATGAATACTACGGATATTACGGAGTATGATATGGTGGAGATAGGGGATGATACTGCCTTCAATGAAGATTGTGGCCCGCAGACACATCTGTTTGAAGACAGAGTGATGAAGGTGGGTAAAATAAAAATAGGACAGCGCTGCAGTATAGGTGCACGCAGTATCATACTCTATGATAGTGAGACAGGCGATGACGTAAATGTAGAAGCACTCTCTCTGGTAATGAAAGGTGAAAATCTGCAGGACGAAACAGACTGGATAGGTAGTCCTGTGCGCCCAGCATAACCAGCTGCGGGTATGGCATCAGTTATGCTTCAACCTTGTGTGGGCTGCTATCAAACTTTCTCTTTCAGTCTGTACCGCACCATACGTGTACCGGGTTCTTTGCCTGAAGAGATTGTAATAAAGCAGTTGGTATTGTTGGAGAATGTGTATTCATAATCCTTGCATGAGGTATCCTGCAGCATCACTTTATGTTTTGCCATTACCCGTAGTATGAAGGGGATACGGGCCGAAGGCCCTTTATCAATAGAGCCCATAGGCCTGAGTCCGAAACACTTTGCAGGAATCATCCCCGCAGGCTCATCAAAGGTTTTTGTGACTTTGAACTGGGGAAAGTAAACAGAACGCTGTTTCACTTTTCCATTCTCTCCGTAGGTGAAGTTCTCTACATGAACAACGTCTTTATTGTTGTCGTTGAGGCGTACCTCTTTGTACATGACGTTCTTTTTGTCGTAGTACTTTTTAGTATAGAATTCTACTTTTCCGTTGAAGTATGCACATTCCTGTTCTACAGATTCGCCGGAGCTTTTTTCTGTAGTGTAAGTAAACAGTTTCTTATAGGTATTGCCATTGGTGCTGCTGCTGCGTATATGAGATGCCTTTCGCTTTTTGTCGTCATACCGCCATTCATTACGCTCCAGGAGATTATCGTTTTTATAGTCTTCCTGTTTTATCAGTTGTCTGCCGGGGTTGAAGTAGTATATGGTTTTATACACATTTTTGTCGTACCCGCGTACCGCTTCTGTAAGTACCACAGCACTGTCGGCAGCGATGTAAGTATGCATACTGTCTGTGGCATAAAGGCGCACGGTATCTGTATAGTCACATTTGTAGGAATACTCGTGAATAATGGTGCCTGTATTGTATGTTTTCCATCCTGCCTTGAAGGTATGTTGTGCACTGACGGCACCTGAACATATTAATAGCGGAATGGAAAGAATGACATGCAACTTCATGGTACTGTGGTGACGGATGAGCGAAATATGATACAAAATAAATAAGTCAGGAAACAAGCTTCACCGTTTTTTTATCACATCATGTGGATATGTGCTTTTTCGGGTGCCAGATTCATTGAACTAAATTGCAGTAGTAAATATCCATTCAGTATGAATAACAGAAATGTAGTGCTGTACATAGCAATGAGTGCAGACGGATACATAGCCAGGGAAGATGGTAATCTTGACTGGCTGAGCATGGTAGAACAGCCAGGAGAAGATTATGGTTATAATGAGTTTGTGGCAGGTGTAGATACCGTGATAATGGGGCGTCGTACTTATGATAAAGTCTTGTCTTTTGGTGTAGCGTTTCCGCATAAAGGCCGGCAGTGCTATGTATGGACTAAGAGCCGTGCAGGAAATGATGAAAATGTCACTTTCTGGAATAGTGGGATATCAGAACTGATTGCCACATTAAAAAAGGAACAGGGAAAAGATATATTTATTGACGGGGGCGCAGAGCTGGTTCATGCACTGATGAAGGAAAAACTGATTGACAGGTATGTGATTTCGGTTATTCCTTGTTTCATTGGTGGGGGCATCAGACTTTTTCGGGAAGGGGGGGCTGACATCAGGCTGAAGCTCATTAACTGTAGCAGTTATGCTACAGGTCTGGTACAGCTATGTTATGAGCCAGAGAAGAAACAAACTGCTGAATAGCCCCCGTTTCATAAGGGCAGATATGGATGTCATCTGTGATGGCAGGGAGGGCTACACAATACTGTCTGTGGACTGCCTAAAATTAACAACTTTTACAGCCTTGTTTTCATACTTTCACGCATCTGGCCGTTATGACTCGTAAGCAACTCAGGTGGCGTATATATTACATGTGGCAGTACTTCCCTTTCACATTGAACACACTTTTGTGTGCTCTCGCTGCATGGCTATCATTAAGACTGCTCTATCAGCCACCACCCAAAGGTGATTACCCATCCCCGTTTATGCCGTTTATCATCCTTATGGGTAAGCTGGCGTTTTGGTTTGTAGTAGCATTGGTGCTGGTTTCTATGTTCAGCACACTGGCAAGCTATTTTTACTATACCTGGCTGCGTGGCATGAAAGGAACCGTAATGAATGTGGAGTTTTCTACTGAGACACGGCGGGGTAAGCGAAGCCGGCTATTTCTCACTGCACACCTTGAAGGGGTTTTCAGGCCATTGCTTGGGTTTGTAAAAGGGCGTCTTTACTATGACGATAATGTCATGACTGATCATTTTGCACTTATGACCAACAGGAGAAAACCCAGAAGTGTATTCCGGACCGGTATAAGTGGCAAAAACCGTCTTTATCTTCCTGATGTGAAGGAGTATGACCTGAAAGGTGGTTTCATATACTTTCAGGATATGCTGCACATATTCTCACTGGCAGTGGCCCAGCCGGTGACAGGTCACTTCTATCGCCCGCCGGTACTTATGGGGGAGAAAGATGCCGAGGTGTACCCTAAGAAAACTGAGAATATGGATGTGCGCATAGAGCAGCTCAGAAGGGTAGAGGGTGAGTATCTGAATTACAAGGATTTCGAGAGTGGGGATGATGTGCGGCGCATTGTGTGGAAGGTATATGCCCGTAACCGGGAGCTGGTAGTGCGCATTCCTGAATTATATGAACCCTATGCATCTCATTTGTATTTCTATGCATCATTTCATGCTGCAGTTAAGCAGCAGTGGCTACAGGAAGGCTACCTGAGAGAGATGCTTAACTATTATAAAAACTGTGTATGGACGGTATATGATACGCTGGGGAAAAAAGAGTGGGATGTACGCTTTGTTGCTGACCAGCAGATAAATCCTGGCGAAGTGCCTGAAGATGAAAAAACTGCCCGTATCATTACAAACAGCAGCTGGCACCGCGATAAAGACCTGATACAGTATTTTAACCCTAAAACAGGAGCTGTATTGTGTATTTCTTCCTTTACCGATGCTGCCCAGCTAAGAGAACTGCTGGAGCGGTGCGATAGCGCTACCGTAATATACTTTGTAAAAACTTCGGCTATTCTGCGTTCTTTTGCTCCGCTCACATGGATAAGCCGGTTGATATTCCTGCCACCTTCTGACCGCCTGTCCCGGCTGCGCTCCCGCTGGGCCATATCGCCCATGCGCCTGCAGATACAGAAAAGAGAGCGGGAACTGGAGCGCATACTAAAGGATAGTCATGTGACATGGGGCGTGATATAGAGATTTTATTCAGGTTGTGAAAAATGAAGCATCAGGGAGCAAAAAGGTTCCCTTTTTAGCGTTACCTTTGCACAATTTGTTTTTTCAATGGGTGCAATAGTCAATTCTACACCTGCATGGCTGATGCTGCAGGACGGTACATGTTTCGAAGGGAAATCGTTTGGTGCAAAAGGCACTGCAGGCGGTGAAATATGCTTCAATACTGGTATGACAGGGTATCAGGAGGTGTTTACAGATCCTTCTTATACCGGACAGGTACTGATAATGAACAATGCATATACCGGAAACTACGGTGTAAAGGCTGATGATGTGGAAAGTGACTCAGTGAAAATCAGCGCATTGATATGCAAAAATGTATCTCACCGCTATTCCCGTATGATAGCTGATGATAGCCTGGAGAATTACCTTGTCAATAACAATATAGTAGCTATATATGACGTGGATACCCGTGCTTTGGTACAGCATATACGTAGCAAAGGTGCCATGAACTGTGTTATATCAACAGAGCATGCAGATGAGGCTTCTCTGAAGCAGGCGCTGGTAAATGTGCCTGATATGGCAGGGCTGGAGCTGTCTTCTCAGATATCTACCAAAGAGCCATATACAGTGGGCGACAGCTCAGCCGAAATGCGCATTGCGGTTCTGGATTTCGGAGTAAAGAAAAACATCCTGAAATGCATGGCAGACAGGGGGGCATATCTTAAAGTATTCCCTGCAAAAACTGACTTTAATACGCTGCAGGAGTTTGCTCCTCACGGATATTTTCTGTCAAATGGACCTGGTGATCCTGCATCAATGGGGTATGCCGTTGACTCGGTAAAAGAAATACTGGCAAGTGGCAAGCCTACCTTTGGTATTTGTCTTGGTCATCAGCTACTGGCTCTAGCCAATGGTATCTCTACTTTTAAGATGCACCACGGTCACCGCGGGCTGAATCATCCTGTAAAGAATCTCGTCACAGGCAGGTCTGAAATCACTACTCAGAATCATGGATTTGGTGTGAACCCCGAAGCTGTGAGAAACTGCGAGGATGTAGAGATAACTCACGTAAACCTGAATGATAAATCCATAGAAGGTATCAGGCTGAAAAGCAAACCTGCTTTTTCTGTTCAGTACCATCCTGAAGCTACTCCGGGCCCACATGATTCACGATACCTTTTTGATGACTTCCTGAAGCTGGTAAAAGAGCATATGTAAACGTACATAAACAGAACCTGTATAAGCTGGAAACGACCATATACTTTGCGCTGGCAGCTATTGTAGCTGAGATACTGGGTACGGTTGGTGGCTTTGGTTCATCTTTGTTTTTTGTACCGCTTGCCGGTTATTTCTTCGACTTTCAGTCAGTACTGGGAATTACGGCAGTGTATCATTTGTCCAGTAATATGTCCAAGATAGCTCTCTTCCGCCAGGGAGTGGATAAGAAGCTCATATTCAGTATGGGTATTCCTGCTATTCTGGGGGTTATTGCCGGGGCATTGCTCAGTAAATATGTAGCATCCTCTATACTGGAAACTGCGCTGGCTGTCTTTCTCGTTCTGCTTAGTGTTGTAATGCTTGTATTCAGAAATCTGAGCCTGAAACCAGTGACATCTGTAGCTGCAGGTGGTGGCGTGTTATCTGGCTTTCTTGCAGGCTTACTGGGTACAGGCGGGGCCGTGAGGGGTATAGTACTGGCTGCTTTCAGGCTTCCTGTAAAAACTTTTATTGCTACATCGGCTATTATAGACATGGGTATAGATATGAGCCGGAGTGTAGTGTATTATACCAATGGCTATATACATACTGACGATATGTATTTGATACCCATTCTGCTTGTAGTTAGCATTCTTGGGTCATATACCGGGAAAAAGATACTGGAGCATGTTTCTGAAGAGCGTTTTCGTACGCTTACACTCCTCCTTGTACTGCTTACGGGGGTAGTGACATTGTATAAGCAGTTCAGTTAGTTAATACATACCTGTTATTACTGCGGTTACTACGAGTGAAGCAGGTAATTAATATTCATAAGAAAGGTGCCGCTGATCACGGCACCTTTCTTATGAATGCGGAAACTGGTTTCTGCTAGTTATATCTTACGTCCATTTCACGTATCAGATTTTTGGCATTTCCCATTTTGTCTATGAGAAACAGTACATATCTGATATCGCAAACGATGGTACGCTTATACTTTTTGTCAAAAGCAATATCGCCGCTCATCGCTTCCCAGTTACCATCAAATGCGGTACCAATGAGCTCTCCACGTCCGTTTATTACGGGGCTACCTGAGTTACCACCAGTTATGTCATTGTTAGTAATGAAGCAGGTGTGTAATGTGCCATCTGCATCGGCCCAGCGACCATAGTTCTTTTCCTTATACAGTTCTGCCAGTTCGGCAGGCACGTCAAATTCCTCATCGTTAGGTTTATACTTTGCCATCAGACCATCCAGCGTTGTGTAATATTTGTATTTGACGCCATCCACAGGCTGGTAACTTAGCACTTTACCATATGTTACGCGCATAGTAGAGTTGGCATCAGGATACATTTTCTTACCCCTATTCATTTTCATCAGCTCATATACATATTCGCGGGCCAGGTCTGCCTTTTCATAATTGAATTCCTGAATTTTAGGGAGGAGATTTTTGCTGAAGTTGTCCATGAAACTAACTGTGTACTTCATAGCCGCATCATTTTTCAGCTTGCTATAGGATGGTGCTTTACAGAAAGCATTGAACTTGTTGCTATCTGTAAGGAAGCTGCTGCTGTATACTGTGTTTGCATATGTATAATATGGCGCTTTGCTGCTACCGGAAGCTCCATGGAGGATAACGCTGTATATAGCCGGTTGCTGATTGCGTGGTACGTTCATGTAATATAGGCGTGTCATTTCAGCAAACATTTCCTTATCAGTAGCCTTTTCATAATCTTTCAGCGTAGCATGATAGGTATGTTTTGCCATTTGCACATATTTTTTCAGGGTATCTGCTGCCAGCTTGCCTTTATGTCTTCCATAGGCATCATATAATGGCTTCAGACCGGCAGCCATGCGTGTAAGTGCCGGAGCGCGGAATGCCTCAGAGTAATACACTGTATGTTTTGCATAAGGAGTGTATTCTTCGTATGCTTTTTCAAAGCTGGGCATCAGATCTGTAGAGCGTCCGCTTTCTTCCTGCCATTGTACAAATTTCTTTTCTGCTTTCTGTTTCTGCGCTACTACATTAAGGCGCTTCAGCTGCTCTGTCTGTCCTATGAAATACTTCCAGTAGTTAGCTATGCGGGAATAAGAAGACGTAAGCTGCAGATATACAGCTTTGTTCTTATCCATGTGGCTCTTCATTATTTTCAGACGCAGGTCGCGGCAGTCAACTATAGAAGGGTTTACATCATTGATCGCAAGGTTTACACCGTATGATACTTCATATCTGTTAGTACGGCCAGGATATCCCATAATCATTGCATAATCTCCTTCCTTCACACCTTTGGCAGATACAGGCAGATATTTTTTAGGGTGGTAAGGAACATTGTCCGGGCTATAATGTGCAGGATTGTTGTCTTTGTCTGCATATACGCGGAACATGGAAAAGTCTGATGTATGACGAGGCCACATCCAGTTGTCCGTATCTCCGCCGAATTTGCCAAGAGATTTGGGCGGTGTGCCTACGAGGCGCACGTCGGTATAGCGCTTGTATATAAGCAGCAGATACTGGTTGCCGTTAAAGTAAGATTTTACATTAGCTACCAGCTTACCGCCTTTATTGCTGCGTGCTTCAATTTTCTTTGCTATTTCTTCCAGCTTCTCATTGTATTCTTTTCCGGTTGCTTTTCCTATTGCTTCCTGCACTTCTTCCGTTACATCTTCCATACGCTGCAGGAATAGTGCGGTAACACCTTTAGCCGGCAATTCCTCATCCATATTATGTGCCCAGAAACCATTGTCCAGCAGGTTTCTGTCCACAGTGCTGAGTGTAGCGATGGCATCATAGCCGCAGTGGTGATTGGTAAGCAGTAGTCCCTGGCCTGATATCATTTCGGCAGTGCAGCCACCACCAAACTGTAGTATTGCATCTTTAAGACTGCTGTGATTGATACTGTATATGTCGTCTTTGCTAAGGCGGAGTCCCAACCTTTGCATTTCCTCATAATTTTTGCCGATAAGCATGGGTATCCACATGCCTTCATCAGCTTTTGCCGTGTACAGACCTACTGCCGCAGCAAACATTAGCAACATTTTTTTCATTAAGTTATCAGATTTGAATGGCCAGAAAAATTTAAGGCTCACAAATATAATTTGTGAGCGTCATAAAACATTGGGTAAAAAGTGGGGGAGATTGAAAAAGTGGAGTAGTGATGCTACATCCCAGAAAAGTAGCACATAGTGCTACTGAATATCAATGTTATAATATATGATACTACAAATCAAGCAGCTATTGAAAGTCTGCTTAATACAGCTGGATATGATATGGGAAAAGCAAAGAAAAGATAGCCCGGAAGCTGTGAGACCGGGCTATCTGTATATAGTATGCTAACCTACTAATACCAGTGGTAGTAATGCAGGTGGTTGTGTTCTTTCATTTCGCTCTTCCAGGCTTTCTTGTGAGCTTTACGATGCTTGCGTGCAGCAGCAAAAGGCCTGTCCTGACAAAGTTTTTTACGGGCTTTCACCTCTTTTTTATCGGCTTTCCAGTCTTTTTTCCATGCTTTATAGCAATGGAATTCACGGGATTCGCACCTTGAATCGTCATCATGGGCAGATGCGCTGTTAGCGCCTATAAGTGCTACTGACAAACACGCTAGTAAGAAGTAGTTTTTCATCAATTTCAGTTTTGTGAAGGCAAGATAGAGATAATATCCCAGTTTACATAGCCGATACAACATTTTTTTTCAGGATAGTTTTCTAAAATGCTATTGATATTAAGTATAGGTACTATGCGGCACAGATATGTAGCTAATATGCCCGGTTATCTGTTATTATTATATCCTTTGTTGTTTACTTTATCATAAATGCCTTATGCATGATTACAGCCTGATTGTGGTATATCATGTATAGGTTCTGCCATGTATAATATGGTCAATGAGGGGCATAATATGATGTCTTGTGTCAATGATGGGATAACTTGTTATTTTTGAAGCTCGAATTCCAGAGATGCAGGTACAATTATTCATTCCTTGTTTTGTAGACCAGCTTTATCCCCAGACCGGGATGAATATGGTAAAAGTATTGGAAAAGCTGGGTTGCAGTGTCACTTATAATCATAAACAGACGTGTTGCGGTCAGCCGGCATTTAATGCCGGTTACCGGGATCAGGCCCGCTCTGTAGCCCGTAAATTTCTGCACGATTTTGACGGGCAGGGGTATATAGTAGGGCCTACGGGGTCCTGTACCGGTTATATCCGCAATTTCTACGACAAGCTGTTTGAAAACAGTAGTGAGCATAATCTTTGTAACGCTGTACAGGGGAATGTGTTTGAGTTTTCAGAATTCATAACACAGATTCTGAAAAAAGAGGATGTTGGCGCTATGTTAAATGGGAAGGCTACCTATCATGATGCCTGTGGAGCACTAAGGGAGTGTGGTATTAAGGAAGCGCCGCGCAGGCTTCTGTCGCATGTTGCCGGTCTGGAGCTGATAGAAATGGACGAGTGTGAAACCTGCTGCGGGTTTGGAGGTACATTTGCGGTTAAATATGAGCCTATATCCATAGGTATGGCGCAGGTAAAAATGAAGAGTGCTGTAGAGACTGGCGCAGAATACATTATTACTACCGATGTATCCTGCATGATGCATATGCAGGGATATATAGACAATCACCGCCTGCCACTACGCACAATGCATATAGCCGATGTACTGGCCAGTGGCTGGTAGCTATTCTTTTGCCGGAGTTTGCTCTGGCCGTAATATCAATCTCAGTGTGGTGTCGTCAGTAAAGTAGCTGATAGCCCAGTTGATAAAGATGAAAAACCTGTTGCGCACACTCAGTATGAGCATCAGATGCAGGAACATCCATGTAAACCATGCTAACCTACCCTGAAAGCTGAAGCGGGGAAGGTCTACCACCGCTTTATGTTTCCCCACGGTAGCCATAGAGCCGGGCGACTGATAACGGAAGGGTAGCGGGGCTTTCCCTGAGGCAGCTTTTTTAAGATTGGCAGCCAGGTTTTTGGCCTGGTTTATGGCTACATTGGCCAGTTGTGGGTGGCCTTTTGGGAAATCACTGGTTTCCATGTATGCCACATCGCCCAGGGCATACACATCGTCACAGCCTTTTACCTTATTATATTCATCAGTTGTTATTCTGTTACCTCTTACAATACTGCTTTCCGGTATACCCGTGGGTACATTGCCCCTAATGCCAGCACTCCATATCATGGTTCTGGTTTTTATTTCAGTACCGTCTTTAAATATCAGTGTTCTGCCGTCATAATCTGTAGCAATAGCATTGGTAAGCACTTTTACCCCCATTTCTTCCAGGTATTGCTGCGACTTTACCTGAGCCTCACTGCTCATAGCCTGGAGTGTATGCGCGCCACCTTCTGCCAGGTATACGTTTAGTTTGGAAAAGTCCATATCTGGATAGTCCCGTGGCAGCACATATTTTTTCATTTCTGCCAGTGAGCCGGCCAGCTCTACACCGGTGGGGCCACCACCGGCTACAACTATATTCAGTATTCCCTCTTTTTCTTCTTCGCTGGCGGTAAGAGCATCTTCAAAATTCTGCAGTATACGGTTACGCAACGCGATAGCTTCATTGGTAGATTTCATTGGCAATGCATACCGCTCAAAGTTTTTGTTACCAAAAAAGTTGGTGGTACATCCGGTAGCAATGACCAGTATATCGTAAGGGTAGGTGCTGTCGGCGGTAACTACTTGTTTTCCTGTAGTGTCTATATGGCTTATGTCAGATATTCTTACATGTACGTCACTGCTGCCATGAAATACTTTACGCAGCGGGAATGAAATAGCGCTGGGCTCTAACCGGGCAGTAGCTACCTGATATAAAAGTGGCTGAAACTGGTGAAAATTGAGTTTGTCTATGAGCAGAACATCATAAGTTGAGCCCTTCATTCTTCTGGCGAGTTGCAGTCCTGCAAATCCTCCGCCCAGAATTACAAGTCTCTTTTTCATATCGTGAGACATCATCTGAAATGCCAGTGCAAAGTTACCAAACTACAGGAGGCATCCCCACAAAATCAGGACGTATATTCTATGTTTTATACAATACTATTATAACAATTCCCTATGATTGCTGTCCATTACATTTGTTCTGTTGTTTTGCTATGAATTGGGTAATGCTCATTATTGCCGGAGTTTTTGAGACCGGTTTTGCTTTTTGTCTTGGGAAGGCGCGTTATGCCACCGGAGCAGAGGCCCGCTGGTGGATGACGGGTTTCTTTTTGTCGTTGGCGGTAAGTATGTTTTTGTTGTATAAAGCAGTGCAGACCCTGCCGGTAGGTACGGCATATGCTGTGTGGACAGGTATAGGAGCTGCCGGTACGGCAATAGCAGGCATCCTGTTTTTCAGGGAACAGGCCGACTTCTGGCGCTTGTTTTTTCTTGCAACATTGATACTGTCAGTGGCAGGGCTCAAATTCGTATCAGAATAATACTGGCATAAGAGTCTGTAAACTCAATAACATACATTTGATAGATACATGAGTGGATATAAATACATAAAAATACCGCCTCCGGGGCGTATGGCTATGGAGCATTGCCGTGTTTCGGCATTGCTCCATAATATATTTGCACGTTGCCGTACCGGAGATAAGGCTGCACGTGTGGTCATCTGTTATCAGCTGGATGATGTAGCGGAAGAGCTGCGGCAGATGTCACATCTGTTGCCGGCAGAGCTGAGTCCACTGCACCTGCTGGCGGCAGAGCGTACTATTACAGATGCCGAGTTTCGTTACGTATTTGTTTATCGTGAGAATCGTCCGGCAATATTCTTTTATTTTCAGCTGTATACTATTACATCGCGCAATTTTGAACTGGAGGGAAGCAAGACACTGGCCAGAAATCTCCTGAACTTGTTTCTGGATGTAAAGAAGGCAAGGGTGCTGGTACTGGGGAATGCCCTGCGTAATGGTGCTACCGCATGCTGTTACGACCCGGGATTGGTACAGCTGTCGGATGTGGTAGATGCTGCAATTGCTGTTGCCGACAGGCTGGCAGATTCGGACAGCGCCAATGCCATTATCCTGTCGCCACTTCCCAAAGCTTCGGCGGCGGATGTACGCACGCTCACCGGGGCAGGCTATACCGCTCCCTGGGATGACTGTGTAATGGAAATGGAGGTATTGCCTTCATGGCAGTGCCTGGATGATTATATGGGGGCACTTACCCGTAAGTACAAGACCCGGGCCAGAAAGATACTGGAGTCTGTAAGTGAGTTATCAGTAGTATTAATGTCGGCAGCAGAGCAGGAGCAGTACGGGGAGGATATGCAACGTCTGTTTCAGCAGGTGGTAGATAAGCAGTCATTTACATTGTCCCGGTCGGGTGCGGCATACCTTAGTGCATTAAATGATGTTTATGGAGATGATTTTGAGGTGTGGGGATATTTTCACGGAGAGCAGCTTGCAGGCTTTTTTACCGGTATCATTACTGAGGATAAGTACGAAATATATTATGTAGGGGTAGATAGTGACATGAACGATAAGTACTCAATATACTTTCATATGTTGTTCAAAGGGCTGGAAAGAGCCATAGAGCTGGGCCGGGCAAAATTGTGTCTGGGCCGCACATCGCTGGATGCCAAGGCCAGTCTGGGGGCAAGGCCGCAGGAGACAGGATACCGTATTAAATGGCGGCATATACCCGATGTAGCAATTGGCTGGCTATCGCGTTATTTTGCAGCTACCGATGGCAGATGGAAGCAAAGAAACCCACTAAAAGCAGTAGCTGAGCCTATAGAATAGTACCTTGGGGGGCCGGTGCGGACCGGTAGTTCCCGGCGGTATTCCTCACAGTTAATTACATTACATTTGCATACATTGAAAAAGCAGAAGAAAGACATAAAAGAAATCAAAGCCCGTAAAACACGGCGCAGAATACTCAGGGTATGGGTATTGTTTGTGTTGTTGGTTATCTCATTTGCTCTATTGATAGTAGGCATAGAAAATGGGATGGTGGGTTATATGCCATCACTGGCAGAACTGGAGAATCCACAGAATGCAGTTTCTTCGGAGGTGCTGGCAGCAGATGGGACACTGCTGGGACGATATTATGTACAGGACAGGTCTAACAGTAAGTTTCATGAAATATCACCCAACATCATCAATGCGCTGCTGGCTACAGAAGATGTACGCTTTTATGACCATGCCGGTATAGACCCTGTAGCCACTATTGCTATTCCTTTTTATGTGCTGATGCAGAAGAAAAGAGGGTCTTCTACCATCACGCAGCAGCTGGCAAAGAACCTTTTTCCCCGCGAAAAGAAAAGTATGCTTACCCTGCCATTCATGAAGCTGAAGGAGTGGGTACTGGCGGTAAAACTGGAGCGCAATCTTACTAAACGTGAAATATTAACGCTTTACCTGAATACAGTGCCATTTTCTGACAATGTATATGGTATAAAAAATGCCTCACTTACCTTCTTCAGCAAAACGCCTGATAAGGTATCTATTGACGAGGCTGCAGTACTGGTAGGTATGCTGAAGGGTAACACCATATATAACCCGCGTACCCATCCCAAAAGGGCGCTGGGACGCCGTAATGATGTGCTGGGGCAGATGGTGAAGTATAATTATATTACTGATGCGCAGTACGAAACGCTGAAAGCCCAGCCAACACCATTGGATTATCATAAAATCGATTACCACGATGGGCTGGCGCCTTACTTCAGGCAGATAGTGGAACAGACGGTAAAGGACGTGTGTAAAAAGCTGAAAAAGCCCGATGGGACGCATTACGACATATATAAGGATGGGCTGAAGATATACACTACTATAGATATGCGCATGCAGCGCTATGGAGAGGCCGCAGTAGAGGAGCATCTTACCACATTGCAGCATCAGTTTCTGGCGCAGCCGGGCTATGTAGATGGGAAGGTGTGGGCACGTAAGGGCGCTACACAGAACATACTTATGACAGCCATCAAGTCGTCTGATCGCTATCAGATGCTGCGGGGGCAGGATATGACAGAGGAAGATGTGCTGAAGGAAATGGCAAAGCCTATAAAAATGAAGGTGTTTGCCTGGAATAAGAGTCGTTATAAGGATACGGTAATGAGTCCTATAGACTCTATAAAGTACATGAAGCTGTTTCTGCAGGCTGGCTTTATGGCTATGGACCCCTTTACCGGAGAGGTTAAGGCCTGGGTAGGTGGCATAGATCACCGTTTCTTTATGTACGACCACGTAAATGTGAATACCAAAAGGCAGGTAGGTTCTACCATCAAGCCACTGTTATACTCATTTGCAATAGATAATGGGTTCTCTCCATGCGGTATTGTATCCACACATCCACAGGAGTTTCCTGAGTTTCTGGACCATCCCTATGATGCGGGTGGGGGAGATGATGGAGATATACCTATGAAAACGGCGCTGGCTAAATCTATCAATAATGCAGCGCTGTATATACTGAAGCAGGTAGGCATAGAGCCGTTTGTGGATTTTGCACAGAAGTGCGGTATTACCAGCCGTCTGGACCCTGTACCGGCTATTGCCCTGGGTGCGGCAGATATCTCACTGTTTGAGATGCTGGGAGCATATACCATGTTCCCTAACGGAGGGATGCATACAGAGCCATTCTTCCTCACCAAGATAGAGGATAAGAATGGTATGCTCATACGCAGCTTTGCTGCCAAACAGAAAGAACTCATTAATCGCAATACCGCGTTTAAAATGGTGAAGATGATGCGTGGCGTGGTAAACGGGGGTACAGGTAGCAGGCTGCGCTACCGCTATAAGATATTTAATGATGCCGCCGGTAAGACCGGTACTACCAACAATCAGGCCGATGCGTGGTTTATAGGCTATACACCACAGCTGCTGGCCGGGGTGTGGGTAGGCTGTGACGACCGTATATTCCGTTTCCGTACAGAGAAGCTGGGGCAGGGTGCCGCAGCTGCATTGCCTATATGGGCACACTTTATGAAGCGTGTCTATGCCGACCCCGCTACAGGTATCAATCCTGAGCAGAAGTTTGTAGCGCCTGAGGGATTTGATGATTGTGAGGCCGACCCTTCATTTTATGATGTAACATCGGGCCAGACTGATGCAGACGAGAAGCCAGCACCACCCACTACCCGTGACGATTATTAAAGCTTTGGAAATTTTATTGTTTCACATTACCTTTGCCGCCCGTAACTGAATATCAGTTAGTTCCATGGTGTAACGGTAGCACAACAGATTTTGGTTCTGTTTGTTCTGGTTCGAATCCAGATGGAACTGCTTCAAAGAAAGAACAATGGCCTGATAGCATATCGCTTCAGGTCATTGTTCTGGATCAAGCGAAAAAGTTGGGGGAATGATGTAATAGTTTGTTTTTTTGTGTTCAGACGAGATGAGCATACAAGACAACTATACGGCGCTGGTGTCGCTGTTATTACCGGAAGGGACCTTAGCGTA
>JAUIBA010000047.1 GCA_030427635.1 Bacteroidia bacterium | reverse complement strand
CACAAGCGTTAACAGAGCCGGGTGTGATGGTAACAGCCGATGGTGTGGTTACATAAGCAGCAATAGTAGTATCAGTATTGGAGCAACCTGCGGCATCAGTGCCGGTTACTGTGTATATAATATCGGAAGTGACATTGGCCGTTACGGAAGCCCCTGTGGTAGCAGAGAGTCCTGTGGCGGGTACCCAGCTGTAGGTGAGGGCACCGCTGGCAGAGAGAACACCACCGGAACTACCGGAGCATATGTCGGCGCCGGTAGCAGTGACTGCGGGCAGCGGACTTACGGCAACCATAGCCGATGAGGAAATGCTGGAAAGGCCGGAAGCTCCGCATGTGGTCTCACACCAGTAATACATGGTATCTGTAATGAGGCCGGTGGTATAGGAAGCATTAGTGCCGCCTGCAATAGCAGTGCCGGGCATAGTATTATCGGGTGATTCGAACCACTGATAGGTGAGACCGGTACCGGTGCTACCCCCTGTGATATTGATAGTAGTGCTGCCGCTGGCACAGAAGTGAGGCGTAGCTGGCACAGCCGTACCAGTGGCCGGGGTGCCGCTGCATGCACCTGAGCTGACATTGAGGAGTGCGCCGCCGGAGTTGGTGCTGCCGCTGCAGTTGGTAACTACACAGCGGTATCCGTAACCGTTCCAGCTGGCGGGTACATTGCTGAGGGTAAGCGTATTGGAAGTAGCAGTAGAAGTGGAGGTGAATCCGGCATAGGTGCCACCGCCGCCGTCCATGCCTGCGCTGGAGATGTTAACCCATGTACCGCCGGAAATGCCGGATGTATTGCGTTGCCACTGATAGCTTGCGGCACCACTGACGCCACTTACGGTAAAGCTGGTACCTGAAGTAGCCGGGATAGTAACCGTAGCAGGGTCTGTACCTACTACAGGTGCAGGGTAGGAAGATACGCTGCCTGTGACCGTAAGACCTGTGCCATAAACATACCACGTACCTGTGCTGGCACCACCGGAGTTGAGTATCCTGAAGCGGATGGTAGTATTACATGGCACATTCTGCAGTGCAGCTACTCCTGATAGATTTACTGATGGGTGTGTGGCACCTGATGAAGATGTGCTGGAGTAAGAAAGTGTGGTAATAGTAGTATAGGTACTACCTCCATCCAGCGAATACTGCATAGTGCCGGAAGAAGGTCCTGTACCGGATCTTCTGTATCGTAAGTTGAATGCGCTGAGGCTTACTTTGTAGCCGGCATTAGCCTGTATGGTAAAAGACCAGTATGTACCTGAGCCTGTCCATGCCTTGCCGCCCCATGCATTACCAGCTGCAGTGGGTGATGTAGATACCCCTGTTCTGGTAAGGCCTCCAATTGTTACATTCGCTGCGGCTGATGTCGGTGCCCAGGGAGATGGACCATAACCCGATAAGCCGGAAGGATTCCAGTAAGCTACTGTTTGTGCAATACTTCTGATACTGAGGGTTGTCATAAGCAACAGAAGTATTGAAAGCACTTTTCTTAAATCGCTTTTCATTTTTAAATCAGTTTTTGATTGTCGATACTGTTTGCGTTTTAGGTTATTGATATTGTTACAGGCAGTTCACATCATTTCGTGTACAGCTGGTCAGAGCCAGGTTTTGTCTGAAAGATTATTGGATGTAACTGATGTTTTGCAAAAGTGACGGTATTATAATGCTTAACCTGACGGATGCCGTTAACTGTATATAAACATATTGTTACTTGATAATGTAATGTTTTTTATGTGAAATTGTATTTATCTGTTTTTCAGTGTGATAGGTTGTTGTGTGTGATTTATGTAAATGTTTTCTCATTTTAATTTTTCAGCTTCTTATAGAGGTTGATTTACTAGTATATGTTTGCTCTGTAGTACTGATAAAAAGCGTGACGGCAGCCACATTTTGGCTGCCGTCACGCTTTTGTTATTAATGGTTTTTCGTTTATCGTTTCACAACAAACCGGATGGTATGTCTGCTGTCCGGAGTCTGCACGGTGAGCAGGTAAGAGCCATCGGCGATAGTGCCTGTCATCTGTATCTGCTGTGTGTTATTTCCGTTGAGCTGTCCTTCATATACTCTGCGTCCCAGCATGTCCGTTACCGTTATGGCGCTGGCAGTGGCGGGTATTCCCTGCAGGGAGAAGCTGCCCTGATTAGGGTTTGGTAACAACTGCAGGGATACGCCTGTTGTTTCAGATACAAAGCCGGGAGCTACTACCTGTACAGTTACACTTTTGTTGGTCATCTCGCCACCACAGGTGCCACCGCTGGTTACCGCGCAGCTTACGGTAGCGCCATTGCTCAGCGTATTGCTGGAGAAGGTGCTGTTGGTAGCGCCGCTTACCGGAGTTCCGTTCACCGACCACTGATAGGACGGTATAGGGCCACCGTTGGTAACATTTGCTGTCAGTACGATTGTCTGACCTGTGGTTATGGTAAGTCCCGGCTCAGCCGATATGGTTACTACAGGTACCAGCAGGGGTAATACCTCCATCACCTTTTCAGCGCTATGTGCAGTGTCTGCGGTGCGGCACTCATAGTTGCTCGTAATGATGCATTTAACACGGTCATTGTCGGCAGGGGTGTATGTGTAGTTGTTGCTGCTGCCCATTATTACACCATTGACGCTCCATGCATACAGAGGGGTCGTGCCACCTGCGGATATGGAAGCGGAGTAGGTGACCGGAGTGCCATTACATACGGTATCGCCGGGGAAGCTGACTACAGCAACTGCGGGATGAAGTGATGGCAGTATAGAGCGGGTCGTGCTGCCATATACAGTGTCGGCCGAGCGGCACACCGCATTGCTGATCATGCGAACGGTTACCACATCTCCGTCGGCGGGCGTATATCCGTATATGTTACCTGTAGCTACCTGAGCACTGTTTACAAACCATGTATAAACCGGAGCGGTACCGCCATTAACAGCAACCGGAGTGAAGGTAACCGGTATGCCGGAGCAGGTAGTAATGGTTACAGAAGCATCAACTGCTACAGCAGGAGCTACCGTAGGCTGGATTGCTATAGCCGCACTGCCGGACATATCCCTGATACAGGATGATACTGCATCTACCGCCTGTACGGTATAAACACCTGCAGTTGTCTGCAGGCCAAAGTTCAGGGCGCTGCCGGTACCGGCAACGGTAGTTGTAGCAGATGTGGGACCATACAGTGTGTAGTTGGTACCTGACTGTGAGTTGCTCACGCCAATGGTTACCCCTGTTCCACCCTCACAATATGTGCCGCCACCGGTTACTGTATAAGTGGCAGGCATGTTATGCACTGTTACGGGAAGTGTAGCTGCACAGCCGCTTGCATATGTGTAGGATACTACTGCGGAGCCGGGAGTGCTGCCGAAAGCGGCACCGAGGTAGGATACATTTACTATACCGGGAACACTGCTGCTCCAGCCGCCGCCCGTGCTGGTGGTAGCCATAGCATTTGTCATGCCGAGGCATATGTGTGGGTTGCCGGTTATGGCAGCCGGTGTTTCATTGACGGTAATGGTGGCATAGG
>JAUIBA010000010.1 GCA_030427635.1 Bacteroidia bacterium | reverse complement strand
CGACAGTGATTGTGAACAGCCCTGCGCTGCCATCGGTAACGATAGGTACGAGCCCTGCGGACAGTGTATGTCCGGGAGAGGTAGTGACCCTGACCCCGGTACCGGTACATGGTGGCACAGCGCCAACCTATGTATGGCGAGTGAACGGTGTAACGGTAGGTGTGGGTGGTACTTACAGCTTCATCCCTGCGGACGGGGATGTGGCCTCGGTGACCCTGACCAGTGATGAGCACTGTGTGGTAACAGCTACAGCAACGGGCAGTAAGACCCTGACCGTACTGCCACAGGCGGTACCGTATGCAGGAGTGAACATCAGCCCCAATGATACGGTATGTGAGTCTACCCCGGTAACGCTGACAGCCGTACCTGAGTATGGCGGTAATGCGCCGGCCTATGAATGGTACCTGAACGGCAGTATGGTGAGTACGGGTGTAAGCTATACGTACAGCCCTGATGACGGTGATGTGCTGGGCTACAGGCTGGTGAGCGACTATCGTTGCCGCCTGACGGATACGGCATGGAGTGCGGATGTGACGCTGAGCGTGGATGCGCTGCTGCTGCCACATGTGACAATCTATCCGGAGCCGGGACTGTCGGTGACGGCAGGTATGCCGGTGACGCTGATAGCGGTAGCTACGGATGCAGGACCATCACCGATGTATCAATGGAAGGTGAACGGCTATCCGGTATCGGGTGCTACGACCAATACGTTCACATATATCTTCAACGACTACGACTCTGTGACGTGTATGGTAACGAGCAGTGGTGTCTGTCATAACATAGGTACGCACGACTGGGTGTTCATAACCACTACGGCACTGAGTGCGGGCAGCACAGCTACAGATGTAGCCGACCTGCGGTTGCTTCCGAACCCGAACCGTGGCCGGTTTACGGTACGGGGTAGTGTGGGCGGCAAAGTGAGCGGTGAGGTGCCGGTAGACATCACGAACATGCTGGGACAGGTGGTATACCGTGGCAGCCTGCAAGTGAGCAATGGCATGGTGGATGCACAGGTACTGATGGATGGCAGCCTTGCCAATGGCATGTACATGCTGACCCTGCACCTGAATGAGGGCAAGCAGACGCTGCACTTTGTGATGGAGCAGTAAGACTACTACTCCGGCCATTGGCCGGAGGTTTATACAGAAGCAAAAGATGCGGGCCACATAGCCCGCATCTTTTTGATATCATACCATTATATGTTCTGATTCTGTTCCTGAACTACTAATTATTCCCGCCCAGCTTATCCATCCAGTGAACTTCGGGCTGCTTTTTGTCTGGTTTCTTTTCCAGGATATAACGTACCAGAAGGTAACCACCCAATGCAAACATCTCGATAGTAAACATGTGGAGCGGAGAAGCGGTTATGGCATCAACAATACGCTGACTGGCTTCCATTCGTATAGTACTGTCGGCGGAGGAAAGCGCCTCTACATCCAACACATCTGCACAAAAATTGAAGACTACAATAAGATAGCCAATGATGAGGGATGAGAAGAATGCGACCACCGTTACAAAAGCCCATACCAATCCATTAAGACCTTTGGCCTTTGCCCTTACATTGTTGCGAAAAGCAAGCCATGCAACAAAACATATTTTCAGGAGAGCAAACAACATTATATACTCTTCATAAACTCTGTAACACTCTCCATAACGTGTGCAATCTGAGCATCACTGAGGCCGTGATGACAGGCCAGCAGCATACCGCCACGCATTACTTTATCCGCTTCAGGGTAACCTTCTGCTGTAGCTTTGTGTGCCACATTTTTAAACCCTGGCTGACGAAGAATATTTCCGGTAAAAACGGTGCGCGTCTGTACATTACGTTTCTCGAGGAATATCTGCATATCGCGGCGAACGAATGGCGCTGTAGCACGAAGTGTGGTAGCAAACGCCAGCCAGCCCGTACGGGAGTCTGGTAACTGCTTTGGCAGGATGAAGAACTCTTCGTACTGAGTGAAAAACTCGCGCATGCGATGATAATTGGCAGTACGTGTATCTATATTCTGAGCAAGCTTATTGAGCTGAACGATACCGAAAGCTGCCCCCATTTCACTAGGCTCAATGTTATAGCCGGGCTCTTCAAATACGAATTTTGCATCGTATGGGATACCTTCTACTTCTACATTAAAACGGTTTTCGATTTTTTCACTCTCCACAAAAAGTGAAGAACTGCGCCCCCAACTACGTAACAGGCGACCACGATTGTAAAATGCATCTGTATTAACACAAAGCATACCGCCATTGCCTGCACAGTTGATAATGTGCGAGCCATAAAAGCTGGTAGTACTCATATCAGTGAAGCGACCGCTGGATGAGCCTCCGATTTCTGCACCAAGTGTATCGGCGCTATCTTCCAGTACAAACAGACCATACTTATCGGCAATGGCACGAAGCTGCTGCCAGTCGGGCAGGTTACCGATAAGGTTAGGAATGACCATTGCTTTTGTCTTTGGCGTAATCATAGCCTCAACCTTAGCAGCGTCAACATTGTAAGTACCTTCTTCCACATCTACAAAAGCTGGCACCCACCCCTTTTTAACCAAAGGAGCCACAGTGGTAGAAAACGTGAGCGCAGGCGTAATGATCTCTGAACCCGGCTCAAAATCCATGAGGTCAGCAGCAAGGTACAGGGCCGAAGAGCCACTGTTTACCATGATACCGTACTTCTTGGCATAGAGCGCTGCAACGCGCTCTTCCATCTCGCGCACATGCTTACCCATCTGGGTACTGGTGCGGAGCACATTCACGACTGCTTCTATTTCTTCTTCGCCATGTACTGTTTTTCCGTAAGGCACATGGATGTAATTGGTCTGTAACATTGGTTCGGGATATTGGTAGAATGCGAATGTAACCTATGAACTATATGTAAAATTGTTAAAAATCAAAGTAAGCCGTGACTATTTCTTTGTTTCGTCTTTAGCAGGCTCTGTAGCAACAAAGGTACCTTCAGGGAAGGCCGGATTTACTTCTACCTTTTTGAAAACGATATCACCACCCAGCATAGGATTAGTTTGTGTCATAGGAACAACGATACCACCATCCTGCTTCTGAAAGTTACTATATGAAACTGCTACTTCTGCTTCTTCATCACCTTTTTTCACCGTGCTTTCTACCCGCACCATGTAATAATTCTTCGCATCAAAATATACAGTACGTTCGTTTTCGTCTGTACCACTAATGTCAACCTTGAGACATGGTACGCCATCAAGTGTATCACGACCAGAGAATTTCGAAGATTTTACAACTGACTTATCGGCCAGGAAGCCATTGCGGATGCTAAGATTTCCTTTTACGGCTTTCAACTGCTCTTCGGGGTATGGAGTAACCTTATCCATTCCCGGCTGGAAAGGCATATACATCCAGCCACCCTTGTCTGTAATGATAATATAGCCTTCCATACCCATGAGCGAAACATTAGTACGCATGGCTTTCTGATCCTGAATCATGATTTCCATACCTACATCCATGCCCTGTACGCTGGTAGCTCCGGTCATCTTCATGGACTTTACTTTGCTCCATGCTTTTTCACCACCAATAGCTTCAATGTGCTTTGTAATAATTTCATCACCGGTCTGTGCGAATGACACTACAGACTGTGCAGACAGCGCTACTGCCGCTGCTATAAACAGAGTTATCTTTTTCATGATTATTTTATAAAAAGTTGGATGGCAAATGTATGCTATATTCTTATAACAAGGTGAATATGCGCCGCTTAAAGGAAACTGCCATTAAGTACATCGACCACCGGGAGGCCGGTGGTCGATGAAAATTAACTATATGAAACGAGCGATTATTCGCCTGCTTCTCCTTCAGCTTTCTTCAGCTTGTCTTTAAGAGCAGCCAGAGCGCCGAGGTCGCCAAGTGTAGGCTTCTCTACTTTGTTCTGAATGTTCTTAACTGCAGCTTTGGTTTTCTCGTTTTCAGCAACTGCGTCTTTACGGGCAGCTTCTTTCTCTTCATGCTTCACCTGCTCCCATACGCGTGCATGAGATACCATGATACGCTTATCGTTGCGATCGAACTCGATGATCATGAATGGCAGTGTTTCCTCTGCTTCTACCGCACCGCCATCTTCCTTGCGGAGGTGACGTACCGGAGCATAAGCCTCAAGACCATACTGGAGCTGAACTGTAGCACCTTTCTCGTCTTTGCGGGTTACGCTGCCCTCGTGGATAGAGCCGATTGGGAATACTGTTTCGAAAGTGTTCCATGGATCTTCTTCGAGCTGCTTGTGGCCCAGAGCCAGTTTGCGGTTCTCTTTGTCGATAGACAGAATCATGATTTCGATAGTATCGCCCGTCTTAACGAACTCACTTGGGTGATTGTAACGCTTGATCCAGCTAAGGTCGCTGATGTGAATCATGCCACCGATACCTGTTTCCAGCTCAACGAATACGCCATAAGGAGTGATGTTCTTAACAACACCTGTGTGACGGCTATCTACAGGGAAACGCTCTTCGATGCTATCCCATGGATCGGCAGTAAGCTGCTTGATAGACAGGCTCATCTTACGCTCTTCCTTATCCAGAGTCACAACAACTGCTTCATGCTCTTCGCCAATCTTGAAGAATTCCTTCGCGTTGATAGGCTGAGAAGACCATGTAATTTCTGATACGTGTACCAGACCTTCTACGCCAGGCATGATTTCGAGGAAAGCACCGTAATCTTCGATGTTCACCACTTTGCCTTTCACCTTTGCACCTTCTACGATTTCTGCAGGAAGGTTGTCCCATGGGTGAGCAGTAAGCTGCTTCAGACCCAAGCTGATACGCTTCTTCTCGTCGTCGAAGTCCAGTACCACCACGTTCAGTTTCTGACCGTTGTGCAGTACTTCGCTTGGGTGAGTTACGCGGCCCCAGCTGATATCAGTGATATACAGCAGACCATCTACGCCGCCAAGGTCGATGAACGCACCGAAGTCGGTAACATTCTTAACAGTACCTTCAAGTACCTGACCTTTTTCCAGCTGGCCGATGATAACACTACGCTGCTGCTCGATATCGCTTTCGATAAGCGCTTTGTGCGAAACAACGGCGTTACGGATAGTTTCATTGATTTTAACAACCTTGAAGTCCATTGTTTTACCAACATACTGGTCGTAATCTGTAACCGGCTTAACGTCGATCTGAGAACCAGGAAGGAAGGTTTCGAGGCCGTGAACGTCCACGATAAGACCACCTTTAGTTTTGCTGGTGATAGTACCAGTAACCACTTCGCCGGTTTTGTAGAAGTCAACGATCTGCTGCCATGAGCGGGCTGCACGTGCCATTTTGCGGCTAAGGTGCAGGTGGCCGTTCTTATCTTCTTTCTGAACAACCATAACTTCCACATCATCACCAATTTTCACGTCGGGGATGTCACGGAATTCGTTGAGAGAAACAAGACCATCGGATTTGAAGCCGATGTTGATGATGGCATCAGTCTTGGTAAGACCTACTACAGTACCCTGCAGCAGTTCTGATTCGGCGATAGACTTGAAAGTCTGACCATACAAAGCGTCCATATTCTGACGGATGTCTTCTTTATAAGACGCTACGTTACGCTTGTCTACGCTCCAATCAAAGTCATCATGCGCTGTGGTTGATGCTTCTTCATAATAGCGACGTGGTGCGCGTGTTTCCACGGTTTCCTGTACAGGAGCTTCCTGCTGTTCAGCAGCGGCTTCTGCATTTACATTCTGTTCTTCGATGTTCTGGTTTTCCAAAATACATGTAAACATTTGTACGGGCCTGCGTATAGCTTCCCGGTGGTTAACAATAAAATCCCCTGTTTTTATGGGAGTGCAAAGGTAGGGATTTATTTAATGTGGAAACGTGTTAATGAATAAACCAATAACAATACTATAATATGATAACATCAATTGAGCGACAAAGCGACTCCCCTACTTACCAACGATATACTTAAGCAGTAGTAAACAGCATGAATCATATGAAAACTGCGCAGTGAGCAATTTTATTTTTCCGGGAGGTGCGATAGCACACAAGTATATGAATATCAATCACTAAAAGGAATCACGACAACCTAAAACTGCTCAAAAACTTCGCAAAAATTGCTCGCGCGTTTTTTATTATATGTTGTTGCTGCCGAGTAAGAAAAGTATTATAAGGCAGGGCTAAATATGTATTTTCTTTAACTGGCATATGCAAAAGGGTTTATGAGTGCAATTTACGAAACAACGGACACATTAGTTTAAAAATGTGGATATGTGGCGCAGGTAACATGAAAAGTCAATATGTCACATTGCATTCGGTGACAGAAAAAGAGGGCTAAAACCAGCTGTGATAGTTTCAAGAATGCTAACACAAAAAAATACAGTGATACGCGTGCTTAGCTGCGAGACATGGACGGTTGCGATTCCGGCAGCCTTGAGGAGCAACAAATAGCCAGACTCTATTTGTTATGATTTTTCATCATCTTATCTATGCCGTCTGATGAGGTAATAAACCGAAAAGTGCCTAAGTCCTTCCCGTTATCAAATGTAAAACTCAAATTTTTTGTGCCGGCAACAGACATATTAATCACATAAACAGCCAGACCCGGATTAGGATCTTCTTCATCTATTCCCAAATATTCGTAGGAAAGAATCTTACCGTACTGCTTGTGCATATTAGTAATAGATGCTGCAGACCAGGCCTTTGACGCCCATTCCACAGTTTCACTGTCATTCCACATATGCACTATACCATCACTATTCACACTATTATAGTCTGCAACGAACTTTGCCATCAGCTTTTCATTTCTGACAGAGGACTGTGCAAATGAGAGCAACGGCATTATAGCCACAAGAAGTGATAGTAAATATTTCATAAGGACTATAATAAGATGTACAAAAAATTACCAATGACGATAATCCCACTGCAGTGATTTGTATACAGATACACACTTGTCATGTATCACTATACGGTCTCCGTTATTAACCTCGATATCGCCACAACCGGTAACGATAACACAGGCACTATTACCACCCTGAATGGTGAGAGAGGCGGCCTTGCCATTTTCTATCTTAATCTCTTTGATAGCTCCATCTATCTTTACTTTCATGACATAGCCCAGACGGTCCTGATTTTCATAATGAACCGTAACAGAACTATAACCGGCAAACGCACCTAGTGAGAGTATTGCAGATAATATGAGCTTTTTCATAGATTCTATCAATGAGGTTAGCAAAGATGTGTGCCTCAAATTTAGTAAAATTCCTGAAACAACTATAACAGACATTAATATAAGGCATGAGGTCAGTGGCAATGGGGCTGATGGCATAGTATTTGTATTACATTTACAACACAGTAAAAAACCAATGCTTTGAAATATTACCTGACAACTATACTGGCTGCAATAAGTATAAGCTGGGCTTCCTGCTGTAAAAAAGAAGCCTGCCTGGAAGTAGCCGGAGTACCTATCACATTCTATGGCTATCATGCAGAAGACCTAGATACTATATATACTACGGGCTATGAACCCGGTAGTAATTTCAGTATTGTAACGCGGGACACACTTATGGATACTGTACAGTATTCGTATGGCTCTGAAACCGTATTTGCTCTAAAATCAAGAAATGAGGGTGGTACTTCAGCCGGGTCGCTACCTGGCAGCGCTCTGGATGCAGCGCATGAGTGGCGCATATACATACCTGCTACCGACCAGACGATACGCATATACAGGTATGGCTACCATCACTATACCTGCCATAGCTGCGGCAGCAGTAAAGGGGAGGAGAAAGAATCACTATCTACCTGCTATATAAATGGTACACTGGTGAAGATAGATGCGGTGATGATATACAGATAGGGCTAAATGGCTTTTGCTTTCTTCAAAGCTGCTGTATATAACTTTCTGATACTACTTTTTTCTTCGTTTTTTGAAATATGCTTTACCATTTCAATCCTGTCAGGCACAGGAAATGCAGTAATGATGCTACTGAGAGCATAAGCGGCACTCCAGCGCACTACTGTGCCCTTATGCTCTGTAAGTGGTAACAATGCGGCGGTAGCCTGTGCTATAAGCGCCGGGTGATGAGCAATAACATTGCAGGTAACCTTTGCCGACTCCCAAATGACACGCGGCTCTTTTGCTGCAAGGCATCCTATGACCCAGCTCAGCTGCGGCTCTGTAAGCCGGATATGGTGGAGACGGGTAACGTACTCAAGCGCTTCAATGCAGGTAGCCTTTACAGGCGGGCGGGCAGTATGAGCAAATGAAATAAGTGTATCTATATCCAGTGTGCCGGAAACTATAATATTGTTTATAGTCTCTGTCAGTTCTTTAGGTTTCACCGACTTATCTGCAAAAAGGTTAACAAGTGTATCCATAAACAATAAATATACACTGCACAGAATTGTGACGGTTCCATAACAAATAAACACTGATTCATATAAGAAATCAACTATAGTTCCGTGTGATAGTTGTACCTTTGCACCTCGAAAAAGCCGGAAAGTATTTAAATCTGCATTAATATACCCGGAAAAGAGGTCTTTACAATGATATCAGTTAATAATTTATCGCTGCGCTATGGAAAGCGCGTTTTGTTTGAAGATGTGAACATCAGGTTCACAGAAGGTAACTGCTATGGTATTATAGGTGCCAATGGTGCTGGTAAGTCTACATTCCTGAAAATACTGTCGGGAGAGATAGAGCCTAGTACCGGTAAGGTAGAAATATCAAAAGGCATGCGTATGAGTGTGCTGAAGCAGAACCACTACGAATATGACGAAGTGCCTGTACTGGAAACCGTGATACGCGGAAACAGCACCCTATATGAAGTAATGAAGGCAAAAGATGCTATCTATGCCAAAGAAGACTTCACTGAAGAAGACGGTATAAAAGCCGGAGATCTGGAAGCTCAGTTTGCCGAAATGGATGGCTGGAATGCGGAAAGTGATGCAGCTACCCTGCTGAGCAACCTGGGCATAAAGGAAGAACATCACCACAAGCTGCTGAAAGAGCTGGATGGTAACCAGAAAGTACGTGTGCTCCTGGCACAGGCACTCTTTGGCCATCCGGACATTATGCTGCTGGATGAACCGACCAATGACCTGGATCTTGAGACCATCAACTGGCTGGAAGACTTCCTAGCAGACTATGACAAAATAGTACTGGTAGTATCGCACGACCGTCACTTCCTGGATAAGGTATGTACGCATGTGGCAGATATTGACTTCGGTAAAATCAACATCTTCTCAGGTAACTATACATTCTGGTACGAATCGAGCCAGCTGTTGCTGAAACAGCGTGCTGACCAGAACAAGAAGGCTGAAGATAAAATTGCTGAACTGAAAGAGTTCATTGCCCGATTCTCTGCCAACGCCTCAAAATCAAAACAGGCTACCAGCCGTAAGAAAGCACTGGATAAAATAAAGCTGGACGAAATGCGTCCGTCTAACAGAAAATATCCTGCTATCCTGTTTAACAACCAGGTACGTGAGGCCGGCGACCAGATACTGGAAGTAAAAGAGTTAAGCAAAACGCTGAACGGTGAAGTTCTGTTTAACAACATCAGCTTTGACCTGAAACGCGGACAGAAGATAGCGGTACTTTCATCCAACTCTCTGGCAACATCGGCATTCTATGAGATACTGGCAGGAGAGGACAATGACTTTGGCGGCAGTTTCCGCTGGGGTGTAACTGTAACACCTACTTATCTGCCAAATGACAACACTAAATACTTCAAAGACAATGACGACAACCTGGTAGACTGGCTGCGTCAATACTCTGAAGAAAAAGATGAAACTTTCATCCGTGGATTTCTGGGACGCATGCTCTTCTCTGGCGAGGAGACGCTGAAAAAGTCCAGTGTGCTGAGTGGTGGTGAAAAAATGCGCTGCATGATGAGCCGCATGATGATGCTGAAAGGCAATGTGCTGATGCTGGATGAGCCTACCAACCACCTGGATCTGGAAAGCATTACGGCACTGAACAATGGTATGAAGGACTTCAAGGGAACCATCCTCTTCACCACCCGTGACCACGAGCTGGCCAGTACCGTAGCCGACAGGGTACTGGAACTGACTCCCGGAGGACTGATAGACCGTGAAATGACTTTTGACGAATATGTAAGCAGCGACAGAGTGAAAGCTGCCAAAGCTGAACTGTATGCAGTAACCAGCTAAACGCTGAGTACCGCAGGGACATAACAAACGTAAAAGGAGCGGGAGATGCATCTCCCGCTCCTTTTACATTACATCATAGCCTTGATGAGGCTTCCCAGCTTTTTCAGCGCACGCTCCACATCGACCGACCATACCATCCCGTAACTGAGACGGAGACAATTCTGATAACGGTCGTGCAGAGAGAACATAGTACCCGGCGCAATGCTGATTTTATGCAGCAAAGCCTCCTGATATAACTGATACGTATCGATAGACTTATCCAGTTCTACCCACAAAATAAACCCACCCTGAGGGTTAGAAATGCGCACGCCTGCCGGGAAATATTGAATAACAGCACCAATGAAACGCAAACTATTGGCATGGAGTGTATGCCTGAGGCTACGCAAATGATGCTCATAACGACCGGTTGCCAAAAAAGAGCCTATGGCCTGCTGCTGGGCAGTAGCGGCGGTGATACTATGGTAAAGCTTCAGGTGCCGTACCTTATCATAAAAGCGCCCCGGGGCTACCCACCCAACCCTGTAGCCCGGTGCCAGCGTCTTGGATACAGAGCTGCACCATAGCACATTCCCTTCCTCATCATAACTCTTACATGAACGGGGGCGTGTCTTACCAAAGTAAACATCGCCATACAAGTCATCTTCTATCAGCGGTACGCCATGATGCGCCAAAAGCTTTACCAGATGCTGTTTCTGCTCATCGGGCATACAATAGCCCAGCGGATTACTGAAGTTGGTAACAAAAAAGCATGCCTTGATGTTGTGTGTATGCAACGCTTTAGCTACATCGTCGGGGTCTACACCCGTATCGGGGTCGGTAGGTAGCTCCAGCACCTTAAGCCCTATACTACGCGCAAAACGAAGCGCACCAAAATATACAGGACTCTCTACAGCTATTGTATCGCCAGGGCTGGTAACGGCCATAAGGCTGTAAGCAATAGCACTCATACAGCCAGATGTGGTAATGATATCCTCCTCCTGCAGATGCCCGCCCCACTCTATAGACCTTGCAGCTACCTGACGACATAGCAGACTGTTACCCTTTACTTCCTCATACTGAGTACCATTGGCCGGCAAATCGCGCAGGGCCTGCATCATAGCCTTGTTGAGCTTAGCCAATGGCAAAAGCTCAGGTGCCGGAACACTGAGGGAAAAGCGGATAACACCATCCATGGTGAAATCACTGTAGACTTCTGAAATAATGGTTTCCACATCTTTACTGCGCACCTCGGGCCGGGGATCTGATTTCTGAATTTTGCGCGGGAAGCGGGAAGGGTCAAAGCGGACAAAATAGCCTGACTGTGGCCGGGACTCAATAAGCCCCTTGCCCTCCAGATGATAATAGGCCTGCAACACCGTGCTGACACTAACACCGCGCTGTGTGCTGAGGCTACGTACCGAGGGCAACTTCTCTCCAGTACGCAACACCTGCGATAGTATCTGCTGCTCTATACCTGAGGCAAGGGCCAGATACTTATGATCTGATACTAGCTGACTGCTACTCATATACTGATAATAGGGGCACTATACAAGATAAATATTTCAATACATAAAGCTACGATATAAATATGGCACGGATTTTGTGTAAAATTTAACGGTAAAGTTACCGTTTGCCGCGAAGGGGGTCTTTTCCGTGACGAAAATCTTTTTTATGTTGTAAAATACTGTAACTTTACCGTTACCATTTTTTCATCAAAAACCATTTTAACAAGCAAGAAAATGAGAAAGCTATTTTTACTTTTAGCATCAGGCTCTATCGCTTTCACTACGACAGCGCAGCTTAAGCCAAAGTCGGTGGTGAATGCTACACCCAGTGAGATTGACGCAGCTCGATACAAGAGCATGATGAGGGACAGATTGAAATCGGACAAGGGTCTGGCTCACAAAACTACTGCAGATCCACGTTGGTACAGTTATGTTGATTTCTTTGACCAGAACGAAAGTGCAATGTCAAGTTCTATTGACTTTGCAGCACCATATCTGTGGCATTCTCCCGATGCGCTGATGGCTTATGGTGATGGTTCAGGCGGTACTACATTCGATACTGTAAACTTTATCTCTTACGGTATGATGACAGATCCTGCTTTCGGTACCAGTTATAATGGTTTTAATGACTATAACTATTACCTGGGTGAAACAAAAATCACATCAGCAGATGCTTTCACTATCGACTCACTGCTGTTCACAGGTCTGTATGTTACCAATCCTGCAAAGGTTGGAGCATCAGGCTATGTAGATACACTCCGTGTAAAAGTAGTTTACGGTAATGGCGCTGCTACCAGCAACATCCGCGAAGGCTCTCTGACTGTAGCTTCAGGTGACCTGTTCACAAACTATGGCGCTGCAGTAGGTTCTACATTCAAATATCAGTACATGCTGTTTGACACTGCTAACAATTACGTAAACGGCAGCCCGTCATTCACTAAAGACATCCTGCTGGATAACACAGTAACTCCTGCATCATGGTCTGCAGATACCGTAAACGGTATATACATAGGCGCTATAGAAATACCAGGTGGATTTAACGTACCAGCCGGTAACATGGTTGGTATCAGCGTAAGTTTCATCACAGGTGATCCTGGCTATGCTGCAGGTGATACCGTATTCTTCGGTAGCCCAACAGTACCACCAGTTAAGTACAACATGTTCCGCCCAATCATTGCATACAAAGGTTCAGGTGCAACTGTAAACTGGCTGACATATAACGTAAACGACCGTAACACAGGTGGTTATGCAAGCGGCGACGAAGCGGCTTACTCTCCACACTGGTTCTGGAGTGCAGGTTCATCTGCTGCTACTGCACAGTACCCAGATATCTCTTTCCATGTATCGGCATGTGCAAGCTGCGGTGTGGTTACAGAACCACCTACATCAGTAAGCTCTGTAGAAAAAGTAAAAGTAAATGCTTATCCTAACCCTGCTGTAGGTGAACTGAATGTTCCATTCTCTATGCAGAATAACGCTAACGTTACTGTTACTCTTACAAACGTAATGGGCCAGGTAGTTGCTACTCAGAATATGGGTAATGTAGCTAACGGTGTTGCTAAGTTCAACACTACTGCTCTGCCTTCAGGTCTTTACACTTATGCTGTAATAGCTGACGGTGTACGCACTACAGGCCGTGTAGCTGTAGCACACTAATCAGAGATTTTCAATCGTCTGAATATAAAACGGGTTGCCCATTGGCAACCCGTTTCTTTTGTAATACAATCCTGCTTTATAAAGAAAAGAAGGGGATTAAAGGGTGAAAAATGAAATATAGAGTCTCAAACATGAAACGTGGTATAATATTTGAGACATTGATATCTATAGCTTGTAAATCCTACATGCTCATTTCTTAACCCTTAAAAACAAAAGATCAGATGAAAAAAAGAATGTTACTTCTTCTGACTATGGCTTCGATGGCAGCACAGAGCGAAGCCCAGGAACGTGCCAACGTAAACCGGCATCTGCCCTCACCTATGGAAGTGGATTATGCATCGTTCAGGCAACGAATGCACCATTCACTACATGAGCATCACCCGGGTACCGCCAACAAAACAACAGCAGGCGGCTCGCGGTGGTATAATTACAATGACTATTTCGATTTAAACGAAACAGCCATGTCCAGTTCCATCGGTTTTTCGCTGCCCTATATGTGGGGAAGTGATGACGGCCTTGCGGCATACTCTGACGGTAGCGGTGGTACTACTTTTGACACCATCCGGTTTGTATCCATGAACATGGTGCTGGATCCTTCTTTCTATGTGCCCCTGAATGATGGCTTTAACGAGTATGACTACTTTGACGGAGAAATGAAAATAACAGCTACAGATGCCTACACAATAGACTCTGTAATGTTTACCGGGACCTATCTGGTAAACCCGGCTAAATTATCTCCCACAGGGCCTATCGACACCCTCAGAGTATCAGTAATACACGGAACCGGAGTTACGGGTTCTGACATTGTGGAAAATACAGTTACAGTAGCATCTGGCAGTCCCCTGACTAACTATACAGCAGTAGGCAGCCCAATGAAAATACAGC
This sequence comes from Bacteroidia bacterium, assembly GCA_030427635.1. Classification (GTDB taxonomy): domain Bacteria; phylum Bacteroidota; class Bacteroidia; order Chitinophagales; family Chitinophagaceae; genus Nemorincola. The sequence goes on along the minus strand of JAUIBA010000010.1, from coordinate 120,731 downwards.
GTGTAGGCTTCAGCGGAGGCAACAGAGTAGCAGCAGGTACTACTATGCAGCAGAGAGACATACTGCTGGATAACACAACGACACCACCATCATGGGAAGCGGATACAGTAAATGGTATATATGTAGGCAAGGTAAAATTTGACCCGCCAATCACCATAAATCCGGGTGAAATGGTAGGCGTTTCTGTATCGTTCCTGTCGGGCGACAATACATTTACCCCATACGATACGGTATTCTTTGGCAGCCCTACGGTACCACCTGTTAAGTACAACATGTTCCGCGGTGCAGTAGGTTTCCGTGGCACATCGAGCAGTGTACAGTTCCCTCCATATAACAGTACAGACAGAAATACGGGCAGCTTTGCCAGCAGAACAACATCTACCGGCTACTCACCACAGTGGTACTGGTATGCAGGCGCTCTTACCAGCGCTGCCGACATACAGTATCCTGACATATCAGTAAAAGCTACCTGTGCTACGTGCGGTACTGTTACTACCAAAGTAACAGACACTAAGCTGATAACAGCCAGCCAGGCGTATCCCGTACCAGCGGTAACAGAAATAAACATCCCATACAGAATTAAAACAACTGCCGATATGGATGTGACTTTAACCAATATGCTGGGACAGACAGTAGCTCAACAGACCATTGCCAATGCATTAACAGGCATAGCAACACTGGATGTTTCCAGGCTACCTGCCGGCCTGTATACCTACACCCTGAGTGCAGGTAACAGTAAGACTACAGGTAAGGTAACTGTGGTAAAATAACAATAAACAGAACACAAGAGTCCGGGTGGTTTTGCATTGCTGCAAAACCACTTTTTTTTACGGCTATTATGCCTAAACAGGAGATATAAAGGCAATTCAATATTCTGATATAAAAAATCAGTCAATACCAGTTGAATATTTTTAAAAATCAATAATATTGATTTAACTTTCATCTCAAATACCAGCAAATGAAAAAAACACTTCTACTCCTTACTGCAGCAGCCTTTGCTGCCAATGTAAATGCTCAGGAAAAAGCCGTGAGCATTTACACAAATCCGGTACAATCGGATGTGAACCTTGAAGCTTTTAAAGCTGCACGTGCCGAGCGTTTTGGCGCCAGCTATACAGCTGCAAAGAAAACTGCATCACCAAGATGGTACAGCTATGTAGACTATTTTGACCAGAATGAAGCTGCTACTTCAAGCTCCATAGCTGTAAGCGCTCCATACCTGTGGAAAGATACTATGGCTGTTATGGCTTACTCAGGCACCAGCGGCACCGAGTGGCAACATAACAGGTCTGTATCACTTGGCTTAACAACAGATCCTGCATACAGCGGATTTAACGATGCATCTTACTATTACGGAGAAACGCAGGTAACATCCGGCGATGCATATACGGTGGATTCTATCAGATTCTTTGGCCGTTATGGTTATAACCCAACAAAAACCGGAGTTACGGACACACTACGTGTGGTATTTGCCTATGGAGCCGGTATGACCAGCACTGATGATGTGTACCTGGGCAGAACCACTAACCCAGCCGTACTTACACGTTACGGTCTGGCAGCTACAGATACCATGAATACTTACCGCCTGCATTTTGATACGGTTACTACCAGAGCTACAGGTGTGAATGTAGTAGTAAAAGACATCATTCTGGACAACTCAGGCGCCAGCCCTGCATGGGGTGATACCCTGAGCGATGGTACCTATGTAGGTCAGGTACAGGTATCTTCATCGGGCATATCTATACCTGCAGGCAACCTGCTGGGAGCAAGTGTAACATTCATTAGCGGCGATGCTTCATTTACAGCACATGATACTGTGTTTGGTTCTTCAGTAGGATTCAAATACAACATGTTCCGTCCGTTTGTAGCATTCAGAGGCACCAGCGCTACTCCGGCATGGGCTACTTACTCTGCTGATGACAGGAACAATGGTGTATTCAAAACGCTGCCTGACACAGCTAATGGCTGGGGCGGACAGTACATACCTCTGTGGTTCTGGTCAGCATCGGGCGGTACTGCAAGCACACTGCAGTATCCATGGATAGAGTTCCGCGTATCGGCATGTGCTACATGCGGTATTGTAGGTGACCCAGGTGGCGTTAACAGTGTTACTACCATCAACAAAGCAAGTGCATATCCAAACCCTGCAAACGATGAAATAACAGTACCTTTCAACCTGAATAAGGACGCAGATGTACTGGTAACACTCAATGATATGACCGGACGTGCTGTGGCATCTATGCAATACTCCAAAGTATCTAATGGCAAAGCCGTATTCAGCACAGCTAAACTCCCTGCAGGACTGTATATGTATACAGTATCGGCTGACGGACAAAAAATGACCGGAAGGATATCTGTAGTACACTAACAGACATCTTACCAACTATATTTAAAGGCGCATTCCTTAAAATGGGAATGCGCCTTTTTCTTATCTTGGATATCCCAAAACAATAAACCAATGGACAAGACAGACCTGAAGAAGCACTATGCAGAACTGTATAAAATGCCTGCCGGTAAAATAAAAATCACTGATGTACCCCCACTGCAATACATTATGGCTGACGGGCATGGAGACCCCAATAACTCGTCCCTGTTCCAGACAGTAGTAGAAGCACTTTATGGCACTGCCTATACAATGAAGTTCATGCTAAAAAAAGGACCACTACAGGCCGACTATACCGTAATGCCACTGGAAGGACTATGGTGGACCGACGATATGCAGTTTTCTATGGAAGACAGAACTCCGTGGAAGTGGACACTGATGATACTACAGCCTGAAGCAGTAACACAGGAGCTGTTTAACGAGGCTACGGCAACACTGATAAAGAAGAAGAAGGGCTTACAACTACCACCTGACCTGAGGCTGGAGACTATACATGAAGGGTTATGTGCACAAACATTGCATACCGGCCCGTATAGCGATGAGCCTCCTGTTATAGCCCATATGCATGAATGGATAAAACAACAGGGATATACCCTGAGGGGAAAACACCGTGAAATATACCTCAGTGACATGCGCAGAACAGCACCGGAAAAGCTAAAAACCATACTGCGGCAGCCTATATCACCAGCATCCTAGATACTGCATTTTTCCTGATGAAAAATAATGTATTGCTTTCTGCCTGCAGGAGGCAATATGATGGCACTATTGTGCAGTAGCCAACATCTAAAAACAGACATTTACAAAAAACATTCCTGCTTTATTCACTATAAAAAGCCGTGCTGCTATATTTGTTGGAACCTTTTCAGATGATGAAAACTATTATCCTCCATACACTACTCTCCCTAATATCATTTACGGCATATACTCAGGCCGAAAACAAAACAGTAGTGGGCGTATTGCCTATAACGGGCAGGGGAGTAAAAGATAATTACCTGACAGAAATAACAAGAAAGGTTACAGAGAGCTTTATAGAGACACACCGGTTTATAGTAGTGGACCGCACTAAGATGAACGTGATAGAAAAAGAGCGTAACCTGCAGAAATCAGAAAGCTTTATAGATGGCAGTGTGGTGGAACAGGGCAAAAGCCTGGGGGCTGAATATCTTGTAACCGGCAATGTGGACCAATACACTAATGACGGACAGGTATGCAAAATGAAAATATCACTGAACATACTGGATGTAACTACCGGACAAACGACCAGCACAGAGGTAATAGATACAAAGGGCGGAAACCGCAGAAAAGGACTGGGAAAAGCCGGGCTGCTGGGTGGCGCACTGGCTGTAGGGTCCAGAGTGCCGGGGGTAGGCCTGGCAGCTATGGCAGGCGCTGCCGCACTACACGGACGCGACGACAACTATGCCGACGCAAGGAAAAAGGTGTTTGAAAAGTCGCTCAATGATATATACCCACAGATACAGGACTTCGTAGCTGTAAATTTCCCTGCCACCTTCACTGTGGTAAGTGTAGAGAACACCACGAAGGCAGGCAAGGCCGCTACCCTGCTCATAGCCGGAGGAAAAGATATGGGCGTAGCAACAGGACAGAAAATGAAGCTCATGAAGCTGCAACCGTTACAGGTAAACGGGCAGCAGATGGTGCGCCGCAAGCAGATAGGCATTGCCACTGTAAAAAAGGTGGAAGATGAGCATTTCTGCATAGCAGCAGTGAGCGATGAAACAGAAGATATAGCAGCAGCAATTGCAGCCAAAGAAAAGATAGAAGCAAAAACATTTTACGAAGACTAATAACCACTATACACTATGAAAAGGATGCTCTTTACGACCGTGCTCCTATGCATGATTACCTGCCTTCGGGCGCAGGTAGCGCTTGTATCAGAAACAAAGGGGACGATAACACTGCGCTCATCCGGTACGGGAAAGAACATAGATGAAGCCAATGCCAATGCCGCAAGGAATGTATTCTTTGTATTACTGTACAGAGGTGTGCCGGAGTCTGATATAAACAGTGCACTTATAGATGTGCCGGAGCAGGAGGCACAGCAACAATTCAAACCATATCTGGAGGCATTTTTTGATAAGCGTTATGAGACGTTTATAACCAATGCCGTGCAGAGCGGGGATGTAATAAAAGGAAAACACCGTACACGCAGTGTGTACCTTGACATCACCGTTAATGTGCAGGCGCTGAGAAAAGACCTGGAGGATAATAAGGTAACCAGAAAATTTGGCTTCTAAACATCTTATATGCTATGAGAAAACTACTATTGATACTATGCCTGATGGGTGCCGGCTCTGTTACATATGCACAGGTGGCAGCTACAAACAGCTATGGCACGGTGAACACAGTACAGCCCAGAATAATGGTGATACCCTTTACCAAAGAAGGTGAAGATATACGCACAGTACTGGATGAAGATGTGACCCGCAGGATAGCAATAACCAAAGTAAAGGAGGCCTTTGACAACCGGGGATTTTCTACGGTAGACTTTATAGGCAAACTGAAGTCGGCCAATGACAATAAGGTATTCACATCGGATAATCAGGAGGATATAAAAAGCCTGCTCATACAGTCGTCCGGTGCAGATATGTATGTACAGGTAGAAGTGGATAAGCAACAGTCGGCCAGTGGCAACTCTGTGAATGTGATACTATCGGCATATGAGGCAGCAGGAGGAAACTCACTGGCTAACAAGGTAGGCTCCAGCGGGAAGTTCTATACAGAAGATTATGGCAAGCTGACTACCAAAGCAGTAAATGCATGTGGCAGTGAGATGATGAATACATTACAGAGCAAATTCACTGAGATAGTGAATAACGGACGGTCTGTAATGGTGGATATTAGCTTTGACCAGGGAGCATCCTACACGATGTCGTCTGAAATAAAAGGACAGGACTTACCCTTATCTGATGTGCTGGAAGAGTGGATGTCAAAGAATGCGTATAAGAACAACTATCACCTACAGGGCACTACCGACCTGCGCATGATATTTGATGATGTGCGGATACCCCTTAAAGATCAGGCGACGGGACGTAACTATAATGCCAACAGATTTGCGCTGGAAATCTTTAAATACCTGAAATCGATAGGGCTGGAGCCACAGAAAGACGTAAAAGGTAATACTATCTACATTACACTTAAATAAACCTCTATGAAAAAGATACTGACATTTATAGCCCTGCTAGGTATGGCTACAGCATATGGGCAGTCGAAAACGGATATAGGCAAGATAATGCTATCGGTAGTGGTGCCTTCGTCAATGGAGGGGCTTACCAATGCACAGCTCACTAACCTGGAGCTGAAATGCGCCCACATAGCCACGGGCAATGGACTGGCAGCAGCAGGATATGGCGACTTTATCTTAACGCCCAAACTGACCATCAATGAAACAAATGTGGCTGATGGCGGCATGAAACAGATTACAGTGGTAAATGCCGAGCTGGCCCTGTTTGTAATGCAGGCCGGCAGTAAGGTGATATTTTCCTCTGTTACCAAAAACATAAGAGGTAGTGGCAGCAGTAAGGAAGCAGCCATATCCAATGCCATAGCAGGGATAAAAGCCGGGGATGCTATATATAAAGACTTCATACAGTCATCCAAAGAAAAGATAACAGTCTACTACGGGCAGCACTGTGACGATATAATGAGCAAAGCTGAGGCACTGGTAAAACGAAAGGAGTATGAGGAAGCAATAGGGATGCTACTATCTATACCAGATGCTGTAAAACCCTGCTATGATAAAGCACAGCAGCAGGCCACAAAAGTCTTTACCGCATATGAAAACCAGGTATGCAGCAGACAGATACAGGATGCAAGAACCCAGATAGCAGCCGGAGATTATGCAGCCGGGCTGGAACACCTGCGTATGGTAGACCCTGCATGTAAGTGCAGCAGAGAAGCAAACGAACTGATAAAAGCTACCGCTGCAAAAGTGAGCGCCGAAGAAAAGAGGGCATGGGATGCGGTACTGAAAATATACAGCGATGCGGTAGCACTGGAACACCATCGCATGAATGCGATAACGGAAATAGCAGTATCGTCCTATAAGGGAAAACGCAGACGGTAAGACCTGAACTATTTGTTTTTCATCACCAGTCTTGCAGTCTCCGGAGCAATGCCGATAGTTACAACAGAGCCACTGTTAAACTTCAGAAAATCGGACTCCATACCGTCGCTGAATATAACCCCATGAGCAGGCATAAGAGACTCTATCTTCAGAACGTCATTCGCTTGCATACGTCCTATATTCAGTGTGGTTTGAGTACGTACACTTTTAAATGGCTCACGTACTGCAAAAACCAGCTCATCAGCTTTGATACGGGGACGTTTGGGCTTCAGGTCAGGCTCAAACATTGCGGCAACTCCATATGCCATATTAAACACAGAGCTGAGCCATCCGGTACTGCCTGCATGAGTGGAAATAATTAATCCGCTTGAGGACTGCTCCTCTGACAGGCCGTTCCATGACAGACGATAACGAGCCGACACATGCGATGATGCTCCTACAAACAAATCATTAAACGCCAGGAGCCTTTGCCCATCATTTAGCCTGGCCTCGGCAAAGCGTACTGTCTTATATACGGCACTACCCGACAACACCTGACTGACTCCCCCGAGAAAGTTTCCGGTATCATAAGGAAGAAGGACACCATCGTAACGTGTCCGGTCTGGATTTACAGCTACTACAGGAGCCATACCAGCATACTTTGCCGTATTGGCAACAAGCCCATCCTGACCTACTACTATAATGAGATGCGCGGGTGAAAATAAAAACGAAGGAACAAAGGAGCGGTCAACAAGCTTGTGTTTCATAACTGTTGACAATTGCCTCTGTATAGCGGAAAGCGCCTCATGAAAACGCTCATGCTCCTGCTGGTAATCATCAAAATCCCCACCCTGACTTTCTATATAAAACTTTGCCTGCGCGCGCGTATTGAAGCGCTCAATCAGTACTTCAAGGCGTGTTTTATTTCTGACGATGATGGCGTACTCAATACTCATTATCTGGCTTTCTTCTCCTCCATCAATGACTCAAGCAACTCCGGACTGATATTAAGTGTGCCTATTTTCTCTGCATTTTCTGCCAGCTGTCTGAATGCCAGTGCTACATTAACACGGGGGTCGGCATTACCAGACAGCGCTGTTAATGTCTTCCAGTCCATATCCCGGTATGGTTTGAGCGTAGCCTCTATTACATATCCTTTTGTCTCAGCTTCTTTCCGGTCGTTTTCAGCTTTCTGCTCTACGAGACTTTTCTTCTGCTCTTCTATTGCTATTTCACTCTGAAGTCGTATTTCTTTCAGCTTCCGGTCATTTTCTGCTTTCATTACCTCAGACTCCATTTTTTTCTCTGTAATCTGCTTCTGCTTTTCCTCTACAGCTATTTCAGTATTGAGTTCTGACTCTTTGATGCGTCGCTCCTGCTCTACCGCAAAGTTTCTTCTTTCATAGATTGCCTGGTCTGCTTCCTGCTGTAACCTTTCCCTGGTCTCCGTCTCCAGCGCCCTGGCCATTTCCGGTGTAGCCTGCACAGCAAGGATATTTGCACCCAGAATTTCGATTCCCAGCATACTCAGTGCTTCTGATGCTCTGAGTCCATCAAGAATACACTGTTCTACTACCTTGGCCGACCGTATGGCATCTTTAAGCTTTGCATTATGAATAAATGAGGATGTTGCTGTCTGCGCCTCGTTTATGATACGCTGATTTAGTTTCTCCAGATCATTCTTTTTGTATATCCCGGCATCATCTACGGTAAAATCCAGCACATCGGCCAGTACGGCAGGTTTACTTATTTTATAAGTAATCTGCCCCTGAATAGACACCGGCTGATAATCACTGGCTATGTCATTAAAAATAAAAGGAAGGTCATTACTCCCCATGGGGATAGCTACAATTGAACTTCCTAACGAAAAATAGAAAAACGATAATCCTCTTCCTTCCTTAACAATCTGTCCATTGGAATAATGAAGGACATAAGTCATGGAGTCGAACTTGATATGCCGGATGCCAAACATGGTATATTTTTTTTGAAAGATAAACATTAAACCGGTACAGACAGAGAGATGATGAGGAATTGACCTTCAGTAATAATACGCAGACCATCCAATCCTCATATTTTAACCGGCGGTCACTAACTTAGCAGTATGAATTCTGTGTTAAGAAAGACTGCATTTGCGCTCATAGGTTTGCTGATACCATATTGTGGGGATGCACAAAAGCTGATAAGCTATATAGACCCCTTTATAGGTACGGGAGGGCATGGCCATACCTTTCCGGGTGCTACGGTGCCCTTTGGCATGGTGCAACTAAGCCCAGACAATGGCACTCAGGGCTGGGACTGGTGCAGTGGCTACAACTTTGCAGACAGTATGATAACGGGATTCAGCCACATGCACCTGAGTGGTACCGGATGCGGCGACTGGACCGACATATCAGTAATGCCCCATACAGAGCAGATAAACGATACCTGTAAGTTTTTCAGGGTAGGTTTTGACCATAAGAATGAAAATGCATCGGCAGGATACTATCATGTAAAAATGAACAATGGCATAGATGTGCAGTTAACTGCGACAGAGCGCTGTGGTGTACATAAATATACGTTCCCCCGGGGCAAGCAGGCATGGCTGCGCTTTCACCTCACCTACATGATGAACTGGGACAGCGCAACACATACCTATATAAAGCAGGTAGACGATTCTACAATAACCGGCTGGCGCATGTCGCGCGGGTGGGCCAGAACGCAGCGGGTATATTTTGCGGCCCGTCTGTCTGTCCCCATCCGTAAGCTACACATATATGAAAACAACACACATACAGAAATACGGCAAAGCCAGCTGGCAGACAGCGGCCGCTATAATGGAGAGCTGGAGCTGGGCGACCTGAAGGGCACTACCCTGCTGATGCGTGTAGCGCTATCCATGACCAGTACCGATAAGGCCATACTGGCACTGAACGAAACCCGGGGTAAAACATTTGAGACTGTAAAAAAGAATGCAGAGCAGCTGTGGGAACATGAGATGGCAAAAGTGCAGGTAAGCACAAAGGACGCGCAGCTGAAACGCATCTTTTACTCGGCGCTATACCATACCTGTATGGCTCCTAACCTGTACTCAGATGCCGATGGTGAATATGCCAATGCCGATAACCAAAAACTAAAAATGCCGGGGGGCGGGCAGCGGTACACGGTTTTTTCTCTCTGGGATACTTTCAGAGGCTTGCATCCGCTATTTACCATTACACAGCCGGAGCGCCTGCGCGATATGATGAACAGTATGCTAGCCTTCTGCGATGAAACAGGATTACTGCCGGTATGGGACCTCAGTACCTATGAGACCAACTGTATGAGTGGCTACCATGCAGTGCCGGTACTGGCCGATGCTGTGCTGAAACATACCCCTGGCATAGACCCGGAACGTGCACTGGAAGCAATGAAAAAAAGTGCAGAGCAGAATATAAGAGGCACACAATGGTACCGTGAATATGGCTATGTGCCACAGGACCTGGCATGGCATACAGTGACCAAAACACTGGAATATGCCTATGACGACTGGTGTATAGCACAGGTGGCCGCTATGCTGCATAAAAAGGACGACTATGCCCTGTACAGCAAAAAAGCACAGGCATACACGCTCCTGTTTGACAAAAAGACAGGGTTCATAAGGCCAAAAAATAAAAATGGCTCCTGGACAGAGCCTTTCGACCCCTACTTCGCATCTACTGACGGTAGCAAATCGGGCTATGAGGAGGGTAATGCATGGCAATATACCTTCTTTGTACCTCATGATATACGCGGGCTGGCAAAAGGATATGGCAGCTATGATGGGTTTACCGGCAAGCTGGACGAACTATTCAGCGCACCATCAGAAATGAAAGGAGAGCAGGCACCACCTGACGTAAGCGGCCTGATAGGGCAGTATGCCCATGGCAACGAACCCAGCCATCATATAGCCTATATGTATAGCTATGTGGGGCAGGCATGGAAAACACAAAAATGGATACGCACCATTATAGACTCTATGTACCATGCCGCACCGGAAGGCTATGCAGGTAATGAGGACTGCGGCCAGATGAGTGCATGGGGAGTACTGAGCATGACCGGCTTTTATCCCGCCAATCCCAGTGGAGGTGAGTATGTGTTTGGCAGTCCTGTATTTGACGAGGTAACGATAATGTTACCTGGCAATAAAAAGATGCATATAACAACCCGGAATACCGGCAGTAAAAATCCGTACATACAATCGGTGAAGCTGAACGGGCAACCTTATACAAAAACCTATATAACACATGACCAGCTGATGGCAGGTGGCAAACTGGAGTTTGTAATGGGGGCTACCCCCAATAAACAGTTTGGTGCGGCAGAACAGGACTGGCCATCATCGGTAAATTAATGGCACCATTGCTGCCGTATTGTAACATAGTTTTATACAAATGAAGAGCAAAACGTATTTGATTTTTCAATACGTAATATCATCACTTTTCTTTGTAGGTTTGTAGATTGTAATTTTTGTTTTAACTATTAGCAGACAATAGTGAACGGCTGTGCGGAAGGGAACAACGATAGTTGGTGTCAGTAATATATATAGCCGGTGATGATGACCAGGACAAATAAAGTCCTCCGGTATCACTCCGGTACCCGATATGAGCTGTAACGGTCTGCTTGATATAAACTTATTTGATAGATGGGATGTGGTAATTGCAGCTCCGGCACCGGTGGGTCGCCGGCGGGCTGCAAAGGTAACGGCGGATGCAGCACCGGTGCGTGCAACCGCTTTAACGTGTATAACTGGCTGCGGGATATACCGCTTCATGATGGCGCCAGGCCCTATACCGTAGTGGAGATGACCTTTAATAAAGGGAGCAGAAAAGAATTCTTCCGCAATAATACCGGCATGATACTGGAAAAAGGCGACTGGATGGCTGTAGAAGGCACCAGCGGCTTTGATGTAGGCCAGGTAAGCCTGACCGGCGAACTGGTGAAGCTGCAGATGAAGAAATATGGTGTAAAAGAAAATGACGTAACCAAACGTATACTACACCATGCTACTGAAGAAGAGCTGCAGACAAGCGCTACTACCAAAGAGAGAGAACCGGAAACACTGATACGCTCACGCGCAATAGCACGCAGCCTGAATCTGGATATGAAGCTATGCGAAGTGGAGCTGCAGGCCGACGGTAAGAAAGGAACATTTTTTTACACCGCCGACCAGCGTGTTGACTTCCGCGAACTGATACGTGTATTTGCTACTGACTTTAAACTGAAAGTAGAAATGCGCCAGATAGGCGCCCGCCAGGAAAGTGGTAAAGTGGGAGGTATAGGCTCCTGCGGACGGGAGCTGTGTTGCAGTACCTGGCTTACCGAGTTTAAATCGGTAAACACATCGGCGGCAAGATATCAGAACCTGTCTATTAACCAGACCAAATTGTCGGGGCAGTGCGGCAGGCTGAAATGCTGCCTGAACTATGAGCTGGACACCTACATGGATGCCCTGACTGTATTTCCTGACAATGCCGACTCGCTGGATACTGTAAACGGACCTGCCTACCTGCAGAAAAAGGACATATTCAAAAACCTCATGTGGTATAGCTTCCCTGGCAACAACAAGCAATACCCACTAAGCATAGAGCGTGTACAGGAAATAATAAAGCTGAATAAGGAAGGTAAGAAGGCCGACGAACTACAGCCTGTGGAGCTGGAAGCAAGAGATGCACGCGGCAGCATAAAGGCCGACATGGGCTTTGTGAATGACGTAGGCCAGATAACGCTGAAAAACCTGGAGAAAAACAAGAAGAAAAAGAAGAAAGGAAAACCCGGCGGAGAGCAAAATGCACAGGGCAGCGGTAAAGGTCAGCAGAACCAGGGAGGTGGTAACAGACCTCAGCAGCAGAAAGGCCAGCAGAAGCCATCAGGTAACACAGGTGGAGGAAAACCACAACAGGAAGGAAAACAAGGTAATAAACAAGGACGACCACAGGGCGAAAAGAGTGGCAACAACCAGCCTAGACGTGAGCGGCCTGACAATAGCCAACCCAATGCTGCGGCAGGAGACAATGCAGGCAATCCGCAACAGCAACGACCACCCAGACCACAACAGGGCAATAAACAACAAGGCCCTAAAGGGAACAGGGAAGGCGGTGGTGGTAATAAGCCGCAAAACAGAGGCCCAAGACCTCCACGCGACAACAACAGCCAGCCAGAACCTGCACCACCATCAGCATAAGTAAAGTATATAACATAACTATACGAAAGATGCCGGCCTTATGGCCGGCATCTTTAATTAATACCATATAACTGACGATGAAATACAGTTACCGGAAAGTGCTATGACTGACTATATTCCATACCGGTAACAATGAGGTTGCTATTGGCCCGCGCCAGAATACGCCCGTTCATATCATATACATGACACTCTACATTGATTATCTTCTTTCCTACCCTCAGCACCTTTGACTCTGCCTTTAGTTTGTCTCCGGCCTTTATAGCATAAAGAAAGTCTACATTGAGCGTAAGGGATGTATAATGACTGTCTGCATCCATACTTACTACGCCCCATCCTATAGCCTCGTCTATAATAAGGCTCATCATACCCCCGTGTATATGCCCGTAAGGATTAGTCATTTCCTCCCTCACTGTCATAGACAATACAGCACGCCCTTTCTCTATTTCCTCCAGTGTAAACTGTAACCAGTTGCCCGCCGGTGAACGGGAATCAGTAACGACCTTGCCTAAATATGTTGCTTTTATAAAACTGAGGACCTCTCCCCGTGGAATTTCCCTGTAACTCATACTGCAAATCTCAGCCGGACAAGTGCAAATTCCAAATTCGTCTTACATTAGACAAATGGAAACCACGAGCGCTACCGCTACCATATCATCATCAAAACCGGTACAAAGGGCATGGGCTATGTATGACTGGGCAAACTCGGCATATAACCTGGTCATTACCTCTACCATATTCCCCGCCTACTATACTGCTGTGACCACACAGAAAGAGAATGGCATAGTAACGAGTGATATTGTGTCCTTCTTCGGCATAAAAGTGAAAAACAGTTCTCTTTTTGACTATTCGGTAGCTGCTGCCTATCTGATAATAGCCCTCATATCGCCCATACTATCATCCATTGCCGATTACCGAGGTAATAAGAAGCTGTTCATGCAGCTATTCTGCTTTACAGGAGCTATATCGTGCTGCTGTCTGTATTTCTTTAAAGGCAGTACGCTGGAGTTGGGTATCATATGCTCCTCTGTAGCAGCACTGGGGTATTGTGGCAGTCTGGTATTCTATAACTCCTACCTGCCGGAAATAGCGCTGCCTGCCGAGCGGGACAAGGTAAGTGCGCAGGGGTTTGCATATGGTTATATAGGCAGTGTGATACTACAGCTTATCTGCTTCCTGTTTGTACTGAAGCCAGAAATGTTTGGCATTACTGATGATAGTTTCCCGCCCCGGCTTTCGTTTGTACTGGTGGGTATATGGTGGGCCGGTTTTGCGATGATACCTTTTGCCAAACTCCCTAAAGGCACTGCATTGCCTCAGGAGCCGGGAGGTGGTATCCTCTCTGGCGGGTTTCATGAACTGCGTAAGGTATGGGAACAGATACGCCATCTGCCCCGGCTTAAAACCTATCTGCTCTCTTTCTTCTTTTACAGCATGGGGGTACAGACGGTGATGCTGGCTGCTACCATCTTCGGCAGCAAGGAACTGAAACTGGAAACAGGCCAGCTTATAGGCGCTATCCTTATCATACAGCTGGTGGCTATAGTGGGTGCCTATGCCATGGCCCGGCTATCGGACAGGTTTGGTAATCTTCAGGTGCTCTTCTTTGTAGTGCTGATATGGATAGGTGTATGTATAGCTGCATATTATACCTATACCGCTACAGAATTCTACATTGTAGCAGCTATTGTGGGTATCATTATGGGAGGCATACAATCTCTGAGCCGCTCTACCTACTCCAAGCTCATGCCACCAACCCATGACACGGCATCATTTTTCAGCTTTTATGATGTTACAGAAAAGCTTGCTATTGTAATAGGCATGTTCTCATTTGGCTTCATTGATAGTATCATGAATATGCGCAGCGCCATAGTAGCGCTCATATCATTTTTCAGCATTGGCGCTATAATACTGTACCGTGCCATGAAAACTACAGATGGCGTGCAGGAAGCATAATACAACCGGAACAACGATACTAGTCACCATCATTATCGCTCCAGGTAAGCGTTATGGAAAGGTTACTCACTACATCTGTTTTCAATAACACCAATAATGCTTTCAGCTCATTGGATGCTATCTGAATGTGTGAACGGTCGCTTTTCACAGCACTGTTGAGCGTACCGTTGATACCTGCCAGTGACTGATGTACCAGTGCAAACTGTTCTTCTACTTTATCAGACAGGCGCATATCATCATACTTTGCACCTAGTGCGCTCAGATTATCATCTATACCCGTATATGAGGTATCGGCACCGCCATGCCATGCGGCTTCCAGTACCGTAACACCTGTTTTTATCAATGCCAGTGACTCGTCGCTGCGCCAGGCCTCTGCAAGTGTCTTATCAATTTCTGAGGATGGCAGCCCTGCAGGATGTGCCAGCTTTGCCGATGCCAGCTGCTCGTCCAGCGCTATCATAGCATTGACCAGCATGTTAATACTACCCGATAACCCTGTGCCGGTAGCGCTGACAAAATCAGTATAATAATTGCCCACGTTTTCCGCCCACATATCACGCACCTGTATGGCTACTGTACTCAGGTTAGCAGCACATGCTTTCAGATAACTGAATCTACGCACACCACGTGCCGATGTACTGAAACTATCCAATACCCCCGTGGTTGTACCATCTCCAAACAACAGATACTCTATACCGGCAATACCTTTGGAACTGGAACCTTTAGAGGCTATGAAAGCCTCAGTAAGCTCACTGCTGCCACTGATGAACTGCTCAATAAAGGCATCATTTACAGGCCATGTGTGTACGGTACCATATACATATGTTTCCTGCACCTTACCGATATTAAACAACTCGCATACCTTCCATGCATTGGCTACACGCCGCCATTGTGCCTGCGCAGTTTCTATATCGGCAGTAGTGAGCGGTGTGCTACCCCACTGCTGCACGGTGGCAGAGAGTGTCTCGGTAGCAGCTACAAAAGAATCCAGACCGGGCATGATTACATTACCGGCAATATCTTTCAGCATTGCACTTCTCTCAAACTGTGGCGTAGCCTGATTGTCCTGCTTTTTCTTACATGCTGCTACCACTCCCGATATGGTTAGTGTCATAACAACAGCATATATAAGTTGCCTTCTGCTTCTGAGCATCTTTATACTTTATAATGAATTAATAAAACTGATTACATCTTTCCTGTTGGCTTCTGTAAGCATCTTAAATGCCTCTCTGCTTTTTTCTGCTTCACCGCCATGCCATAATATAGCTTCTTCCACATTACGTGCCCGGCCATCATGCAGCAGGCGGGTGTGGCTATTCACTGTATGTATTAGCCCTATACCCCACAATGGCGGGGTACGCCATTCTGCTCCAGTAGCCAGAAAGTCGGGACGACCATCAGCCAATGCCGGGCCCATATCATGCAGCAGAAGATCGGTGTACGGAAATATGGTTTGCGCAGAAAGGTTGGTAAAGCGTGGATGTGTTCCCGTTACATGGCGGGGCACATGACATGCAGCACAGCCTGTTCTGTTAAAATATTTTTTACCATTCAGTATGGCTGCATCACCTGCATTACGGCGGGCAGGTACTGCCAGATTGCTGATATAAACCACCATGGCATCCATATCAGCATCTTCTATTTCCGGCTTGCCACCATCGGGCGATGACATGCAACCGGTCTGGATACCGGTACAGTTCTGATCGGGGAACAACGAAGATGTAATGCCGATATCCCCTAAAAATGCCCCTGCTGACTGCTGATGCAGTGTGGGCTGATTGGCCTTCCAGCCAAAACGACCAATGACAGCTACATGTCTCTTCATATCCCACACATAGTTAACCCGGCCCGATATACCATCACCATTGGCATCAGTTTCGTCTGCCAGCTCCAGCAGGCGACTATCTTCTATTACTTCCAGCAGCCCAAGACCTATTACCTGCTGCCCTACCCGTGGCGACATCATAATACCTGCGGCAAATGGTCCATACTTCATATCCTTTATGGCATATACCGGCTCCTGAAGCTCATAAGCGGTACCATCAGGGTATGTACCATTTATTGTTTTGTAGGATATGGAAATAGTTCCTTCAGCATCTACAGTCGGGATGGCCTGATCATTCAATTGGTCACCATAATTCGGGTCTGGTATCACACCACCATTGTTACTTACACCCGGCACGCTAAGCCTAACCAGCAGACCGGTAGATGGTGCGCCATCATATGCAGGAGGATTGCCACGACCGTCTTTAAGATGACAGGACGAACATGAGCGCGCATTAAATGTAGGCCCCAGCCCATCGCGTGCCAATGTGGATGCCGGAGCTGCCACCCAGTTTTGCTTAAAAAAAGAGTTACCTACAAAAAAGGCGGTCTGATTATCTGCTCCGGTAAGCCCCGGAGACGAGAATGAAAATGCATTGGTAGATACATCAGCTACTGTATTCCATTTTCCACCAGGTGTTTCTTCCCCTTCTTCTGTGGAAATATATTCATTACCCAGAGGGTCCAGTGTGTCTTTGCGACAGGCATGAATAGCAAGCACACATACTACTCCCATTATCAATAGAGTATGATACTTGCGTCTTATTTTCTTCATTTCGCGTGCAAAAGTAGTTATTTGAAAAAATGCAACCGGAGACGATGCTCCGGCTGCATGATAGAGAACAGGTCCAGTTTTGGTTTATTCAGTAGTAATAGTGATTCCCAGTGCTGCAGCTACCTCAGCAATTTTATCGCCCTGTGCCTGCAGGCTGGTTATTGCGGTCATGATAGGCCCGCTGCCGCCAACAGTTTCCTGTGTAAGTGCATTATCAAAAGGAACAGGAATAGCCTGTGTTTTTGTCAATGTTTCAGCTGACAGTGTATTCAGCTCACCGGCCAGCGTGGTATTAACTGCACCTATCAGGTCTTTTACAGATTTACCAGATACTACGGTACCATCTACCCGTGTATAGCTGCCGTTATATACATTAGCTATGCTCTTTGCATTCAGTATTATATCGCGGTGTGTATTATCACTGAAGCAGGAATGCTCATCTTCCTGGTCCTGATTATTGAGCGCTACCAGCATCCGCTCACCTGCCAGCTCTGACTTACTGAGTGTACCTATACCTGTGAGCATATTTTTCAGCGCAGTGTTGTTATCCAGCGCCAGGAATGTGGTACGGTAGTTTGCAGACACAGCAGGGTCCCATGCATTCTTTACAGTTGCCAGATCATCTATCAGCAAATCTATTGCCGCTTTCAGATACTGACCTCTTCTTTCCTGATTAGCTGCAGTACCTCCGGTTGTCAGATAGTCTGTGTATGGTCTGTTGCCTGGTGTAAGCAATGAGGTTTCGGGGTCATCCTGTCCCCATAGCAGAAACTCTATGGCATGATAACCTGCCGAGATATTTGCTTCGCCCCCCTGTTCATTGAGTGAGGTTAGCAAATCTTTATCGAGAATAGGATATGTAACTGCATTATTGATTATGCCCGACGTAGCCGCACCTGTCACATAATCTATATAGTTCTCATCCAGCGGCCATGCATTCAGCATACCTTCCGGTCCATTCTCATCATCAATGGGGCCACCTGCAAAGCGATACCCTTCTGTTTGTCCGTATGGCTCACGTGCTGCCTTCCAGGCAGTTTTACAGGCTTCCAGCCCCGCAGCCGTTGGTGCGGCCAGAAAAGCATCTATAGCAGACTGTAATTTTACTGCCTCTGTATAGGCATCCTGATAAGATGCAAATACAATATTGGCATAATTCTCTTTTATCTCCTGCTTCATAGCAGCATACTGGTCTGTGTATATGCAGCTGCCATCATCTTTAGATGCATCAGGGTTATAATTGCTGGCTGCACTGTCGGTACAACCAGATTTCTTTTTGCACGATGTAAATGTGGTTACTGATGCTACTCCCAGCAGTGCCGCTGTACATAATACCTTTGAAACGTTCATTATAAGTGGTGGTTTTACTCTTGAGAAATTAAAAAACGATTAGAGTTCGCAAAGCTATCCATGCGCATCCACCCACCCTTGCACAATCGGGAAAACTACTTTTTTCCGATTCCTGTAAATAAAAAAGCAGGAGTCAGTGACTCCTGCTTTTCCTTATGTTGTATAACGGGAAGTTACTTAACCTTGAAAGCTTTCTTCACTTTCGTTACGTAATCAAGTTTTTCCCATGTAAAGAGCTCTACTTTTACATTTTTGCTCTTACCATCTGCGCTTTTGAAAGTCTTGGTTACTACTTCCGGCACACGACCCATGTGGCCATAAGCTGCACACTCGCTATACATTGGCTGACGCAGTTTCAGGCGTTCTTCAATGAAGTAAGGACGCATATCAAAAATACCGCTGAGTATCTTAGCTATCTGTCCGTCGTTCATATCCACCTTTGCAGTACCATATGTATTTACGTAAAGGCCCATTGGCTCTGCTACGCCTATAGCGTAGGAAACCTGAACCAGTACTTCGTCACATACACCTGCAGCTACCAGGTTTTTAGCTATATGACGGGTAGCATATGCTGCAGAGCGGTCTACCTTGCTGGGGTCTTTACCAGAGAATGCACCACCACCGTGGGCACCTTTACCACCATAAGTATCAACGATTATTTTACGACCTGTAAGACCAGTATCGCCATGAGGACCACCTATCACAAATTTACCTGTAGGGTTGATGTGATATTTGATGTGCTCATTGAACAGGTGCTTGTACTGAGGATAGCTCTTGATAACACGCGGGATAAGAATTGTTTTCACATCCTTTGTGATACGTTCCTGCATTGCTTTTTCTTCTGCAAAATCGTCATGCTGTGTAGATATAACGATAGCATCAATGCGCACAGGCTTGTTGTTATCATCATATTCCAGTGTTACCTGGCTCTTCGCATCAGGACGCAGATACTTCATCTGCTTACCTTCACGACGAATAACAGACAACTGACGCAGCAGGTTGTGTGCCAGGTCCAGTGCCAGTGGCATATAGTTGGCTGTCTCATTGGTAGCATAGCCAAACATCATACCCTGATCGCCGGCGCCCTGCTCTTCCTTTTTCTTTTTATCTACACCCTGGTTGATGTCGGCAGACTGCTCATGTATAGCAGAAAGTACACCACATGAGTGAGCTTCAAACATATATTCACTCTTCGTGTAGCCAATTTTTGCTATCACGTCACGTGCGATGGTCTGAACATCGATGTAAGTGTTACACTTTACCTCACCAGCCAGTACTACCTGACCTGTGGTAACCAGTGTTTCGCAAGCGATTTTTGATTGAGAATCCCACGCAAGAAAGTTATCAACGAGTGCGTCAGAGATCTGATCAGCTACTTTGTCAGGATGTCCTTCAGACACTGACTCTGATGTGAATAAATACGGCATTGTTTCGTACTATATTTTGGGTGAAAAAAAATAGTTTCAGATAATCAGGGTGCAAATGTAGGAATTGTTATGTGTTTTGTATCTATCAATACATTTATATCTGAAAGTTTACATCAGGAAGCATTGATACTGCCGGTTCAACAAAGGCAATTATCGGTATTAGTTACCCAAACATCATTGTACGCTAATGGTAGTATAATCACAGTTATGTATCTCTTTCCATCAGTATGTGGCTGGCAATTCAATTTACAGTATATTTGCATATAATGAAAAAACTTCAATACCTTATCTTGTGGCTATTCAGCGCCACACCATTGCTGCTATCTGCACAAAACACCCTTAATGTGCAGGAGGGTATGACTGAGCATGAACGAAATTACCGCACATTCAGCCCTGGTTATCGCCATGCTTCTGAAGAAGCAATTAATGGGAATTCCGGATACGAGCAACATCCCGAACTGGGAATGCTGTTTGCAGAAGCGCCAGCTGCCGATTGTTATGAGGTACTGAGCGAAAGAACAGTGAACACCAAGTACTTTGTAAAGGAAGGTAGTAACGGCCGCGAAGTAATGATGCAGAGCTCTACTGAAGCAATGCATTATAAAGATGGACAGGGTAACTGGCTTACCATACAAACACATCTGCGACCTGAAGCCAAAGGTGTTTATGCTGCTACTCACCAGCCTGTACCTGTCAGTATTAATACAACAACAGGGTTTTCATCTTTGGGAAAAACGGGGGAAGAGCTGAAATTCAACCAGAATCTGGAACTTATATACCTGTCGCCTGACGGTAAGGAAACTACACTGGGCAAAGCAGACTGGAGTCACCACACTGCCGGTGACGATGGTGTTTATGTTACAGATGCATGGCCTGGCGTGGATATAGAAATATATGCCAGCCGTGGCGCACTGAAAACCAACTTTCATGTAAAACATGCAATGCCTGCATATGCCGATGGGCAACTGCTCGTGCGCGATCACCTGCTCACAGAAAGCGGGATGCATTTAAATATGCCATCTGAGGACTATACCGGCAACATAGAAGTAGTAGATGAGGGTGGCAAGCCTATGTATCTGATATCGGCAGCTACTGCATATGAGCAGGGCGATGTGCAGCACACGCTAGAGATGATAGCGTATCGTCACACAGCTACTGCACTGGATATAGTGCTACCCGGCAACTTTCTGAACAGGGCATCAGGTGCATATCCTGTTATCATAGACCCTCTGGTTACTACGGCTACTGCATCTACCGTAGGTGGCTCTTCCTATAGCCCCACCAATACTGTAAGCTGTAATTATGTGAATGCAGCAAACGTACCACCCAATGTTACGGTTACTGATGTACGCTGGTCTTTTAACTACACAGCAAGCGGCGGCGCTCTGCTGCTGAATGGTGCTGTGGACTTTATGCTGGGGCCATGCCGCAGTCCGGGAGTGTCCAGCCTGTTCTGGTTCTGTAACCTTGCCAGTGCGGGTACCTGTACAGGTACCAATGTTTCTATATTCTCTGATATATCTGCCTGTCTTCCTCCCCGGCAATGCTCTTCGTACCCGCTTAATCTTACAATGCGGTTCTACCAGAACTTTGCTACTACCCCACCCTGTGCCACCACCTACATTACTGCAGGCTCTCCGCTTACAGTTACTGTTTTCGGCCGTACGCTTGAAACCAGCCCCATTAACTCTGCAGGAGGGCTTACCTCTATATGTCTGGGGCAGTCAGTGACGCTTTCTACCACACCTGCATACGGTGTGCCATCCTATACCTATGTATGGACACCCGGCGGCGCCACAGGTAGCCCGGCCACACTCACACCTACTACAACTACCACCTATACGGTAACTGTTACAGATGCATGCTTCCAGACGGCTACCGCTACGCAGACGATAACAGTGGCACCACTAACTGCCAATACCGGCACGGATGTGATATGTGTAGGCGGGAACACTACGCTCAGTAACGCTTCCGGTGCCGGTACATGGAGCAGCTCCAATACGGCAGTTGCGGTGGTAGGGCCGTCATCCGGCACCGTAACAGGTGTTACAGCAGGCACGGCTACCATTTCATTTGTAAACAGTGTGGGCTGTTATGCCACAACCGTAGTAACCGTGCTGGCAATGCCGGCTCCTGTTTCCGGACCGCTGGAAGTGTGTATAGGCAACTCTGTAACACTTACCAACAGTACTATGGGTGGCACATGGTCCAGCATGAGTACTACCATTGCTACAGTAGGCGCAGGTACCGGCATTGTAACCGGTATGAATCCGGGTACGGCTACCATAGAATATGCTACCAGCCCAGGCTGCACGGCCAGCGCTGTAGTAACCGTACACCCCAATCCGGCTATTGCATCTGTAGTACAGACAGACCCTACCGGCTGTGGCGCCAGTGATGGCACCATATCGCTACTGGGATTATCACCGGCAGAGACCTATACAGTGACCTACACGACTGCCTCGGGTCCGGTAACAACAGTACTCACGGCCAACGGCGCAGGTACCGTTATTATTACAGGGCTTACAGCCGGCACGTACTCATCGGTGACCATCACTAACAGCAATGGCTGCTCCGGCACACTGCATGGGACTATAACACTTACAGATGCAGGCGCACCTCCGGCTCCGGCTATTGTTACCAACTCCCCCATATGCGATGGCAGCACACTTACACTTTCTGCTACATCGTCACCAGGGGCTACTTTTGACTGGAGCGGACCGGCAGGCTTCTCGTCCACACTACCCAATCCCGTCATTTCTCCTGCTTTCCTTGTAAACGCAGGTACTTATACCGTTACCGCCACTCTGGCGGGTTGTGTATCGGTACCGGCTACTGTAACAGTATTTATAAACCCCATACCGGAAGTAACCAACATGACCTTTACCAACCCCGTAACCTGCGGCGGTAATGAGGGTACCATAACACTGGAAGGGCTTACCCCTGGTATTACCTATAATGTTTCCTATGTCATAAACGGAACTACTCCTGTCACTGTAAGTATCACCGCTGATGCCGGCGGATTTGTAACCATAATGGGACTTACTGCCGGCACCTACTCCGGCATACTTGTAGAGTCCTTTACCTGTGTTGGCAAGGCATCGCGTGAAGTGATACTGACAGACCCACCGCCGCCGCCGCCGCCTGTTATCTCCAGCAATGCCCCCATCTGCGTAGGGCTTACGCTGCTACTTACAGGGAGTGATGCAGTGCCCGGTGGCAGCTATACATGGGCCGGACCAAACGGTTTTTCTTCCAACCTGCAAAACCCGTCCATTGTGGCAGTAACACAGGCTGCAGAAGGCGTTTACACACTTACGTATACGTATCTTAACTGTACCAGCAGCACACAGGCACTCATAAAACTACAGCCTGTGATAAAACTTACGGATGTAGCATCAGACAAATACCAGATTGTATATGGCGACAGCATACAGCTATATGCCAATGGTGCCACATACTACTCATGGACCCCACTGAACGGCACTATCAGAGACCCATATATATATAACCCTGTGGCACGCCCGGTAGATTCCATAACTACCTACTGGGTACATGGTATAAACGAATACGGTTGTAAAGACTCGGCATACGTTACCATACGTGTTGTGTTTGACGAACAGGAATATATTCCCAATGCATTTACTCCCAATGGAGACGGACGCAATGATGTATTCAGGATAGGAAAAATGCGCTTCAAAAAGCTCATTGACTTTACCATATATAACAGATGGGGCCAGGAAGTGTATCATAACTCCTATGACCCTAACGGCGGCTGGGATGGAACCACTGGTGGTATAAAGCAGGATATAGGGGTATACTACTACAGCATTATACTGGAATCTCCGTCGGGCAAGCTACGCTACTACAAAGGGGATGTAACCCTCATAAGATAATCTGCCACTGATACTGATTTTACAGCCGCTGCTCCCCGGGCAGCGGCTTTTTTATGATGTCCTGTGCTAACCGATATTCTGTAATTTACAGTCTATATTCTGCAACGACAATGAATAACATAAAGTGCTTCATAACCGGGAAAAAGCTGGATAAGCGTGATGCTGTTCCGGCATCCTCCATCAGGAGAAATCTGACTGATTTTATCAGAACTGAGCACCCTGACTTTGATGACAATGCTTATCTGTCGCACGAGGCGCTACAGCAGTACCGGCGAAAGTACCTGCAAAGCATTATAGAGAAAGAAGCCGGAGAGGCTGTAAAAGTGGAAGCAGAGGTAGTAGACTCAATCATAAAACAGGAGCTGACTACCACTACACCGGATAATGATGATCAGTCATCATTCGGGCAAAAGCTGGCTGATAAAGTTGCCGACTTTGGCGGTAGCTGGACTTTCATCCTGTCTTTCAGTACCATACTGCTGATATGGATTTTTGTAAACACCTTTGTACTTGCCAATAAGGGCTTTGACCCCTACCCCTACATTCTGCTGAATCTTGTTCTTTCCTGCCTGGCTGCACTACAGGCCCCGGTAATAATGATGAGCCAGAACCGGCAGGAAGCCAAGGACAGGGAAAGGAACGAGTATGACTATAAAGTAAACCTGAAAGCAGAACTGGAAATACGCATGCTTCACGAAAAACTGGATCATCTGATGGTGACACAGATGCAGAAAATCATGGAATTTCAGCAGATGCAGATGGACTCTATGGAGGAACTCAGCCAACGGCTGGATAACCATATTAAGAATGACAAAAAGAAGCTCTGACGGACTATTCTTTTATCAGCATCTGCGACATTTTTTCGCTACCATCGGGCTGTATGATACGCAGGTACAGTAATGCCTGAGGCATATCCTTCAGGCTCACTGAACTACTGGTACCTGTAAGCTCCTGCGCCTGCCATCTGCGACCAGTAACATCTGTTATTATAACTATGTCGCCAGAGGTACAGCCTTCTATATGCAGTACATCTGTTACAGGATTAGGGTAAAGCCGTATGTGGCTACCAGCTACACCCGTCACTGACAATGGCTCAAAGTGATAGTGTGCTATATGTGTACTGGTGGTGAGGCCAAATATGGCACCTCCTACCAACACATCCGTATCATGATAAGGCAACAGACCTTCAAACTCACCATTGGCGATACCTCCTGCCAGGGTATCAAAACCACCTGACCGGACAGCTACAACAGAATGGGCAATCATAGTATCAGCAGGGGTAATGAGCCTGTCAAAGCCACCTTCGAAAACCCCTCTTGCCCCTATCTGCTTTATGGTATGTATATAGGGTTTTACACCGGCGGAGGTATAATACACCCCAAACCCGGGATAAACCCATTCAGAGCCACTCCATTTTGCCACACGCTGTAACTGAGTAGAACCTGACATGGTAAACTCTCCACCAGCATAAAGAACGCCATCTACCTCCCCCAGTGCATACACGATACCATCAAAGCCAGCTCCCACGCTATGCCATGCGTATCCATCCCAGCGGGCTATGCCATTTACGGTAACACCGCCGGCAGTGGTGAAGTTACCTGCCACATAAAGCGAGGTATCAATGACCAGCATCTGATGTGGGTACATGATACCAGACATACCCATAGCGCCAGATAAACCAGAGCCCAGCCCTTCCCAGTCACTGCCATTCCACTGCATGATACCGGATATACCCTGATTACCCACACTATCAAATTCGCCAGACACTACCATTTTACCTCTGTAGCTTACAATGTCGTATAGCCCGGGTGTTTTCAAAGTGCCGGTTGCCGCCCCGGAAAGATATACTCCTGCACCTACCTTATCAAAGCCTGCACCATTCCACCGCAATACCCAGTTAGAATCTACGGCCCAGCTATACTTAGCTACGTACAACTGGTCGTCAATAACGCTGAGTTTATGCCCTTCATTATAAAGGCCGGTATCAAGTGCGTGCCATGAGGTACCATCCCAGCCTGCAATATATCTGGCTGTTTCCCCACATACAGAAGTGAAAAATCCGGTGGCATAAATGGTATCATGATAGTTGACCATGTTTACTACCATTCCATTTCCGGAGCTGCAGATAGTGGTCCATTGTGCTTTTGCACCAGTAATGAGCAGGCATAACATGCCTGTAAGAGTCAATAGTTTTTTCATACAAATTGTGCGTTCTTTAAAGTGATATAGCAAGGAATGGGAATGCTCCCACTATAAAGACGAAAAAAACATACTGAATCCTGGGTGACACACACATATTCATATCTGAAACCTATACACTACTTATAAGCAATGCATCATAAAGAGGCTATACTAAGGCTTACTGAGCAATGAATACCGGTACCTTCACCAGATGACGAACTGTATTCACGGTTTCCCCGAATATGAAATCGTGGGCGGTACGGTGACCATGACTACCTATAACCAGTAAGTCACACTCCTGCTCTTTTACGATGCGGGCTATCTCACCGGCACGGTCTTTGTAGCCAAGCAATGCGGTAACTTCATGCCCCTGCTCTGCAAATAAGGCAGCATACATATCCAGCTGCTGCTGATCTTCGCGTGTTTCCAGGTCATGGGCCTCGTGCCCCATCATACGTGCCGAGGCACTCTCTACTACATGTATCAGCACATAATGAGCCTGAGTGCTGCAAAGCTGCATGGCATACTTTATTACCTGACTATCGTTATTACTAAAGTCAAGCGCCAGAGCCACCTTTTTGAAAGGCACTTTCTTAGATACAGCCAAAGCCACCTCACCCATACGGTCATGTATGCTGATATTGGCTGTGCGGTGCCGCTGAATGAAGGGATACACAACAGTGATAACCAACAAAACGCAAACAAATACCACAAACAGTGCCACCAGCGCTTTCAGCCAAAATGAGTCTGAGCCTGCCACCCACTCCTGCACACTATCAAAAAACAACTTCAGGTTAAGCACCACTATCACTGATGCTATAAGCCATGCTGCAATCTTAGTAAGTGTGCCGATGGTAAACTCCCCCATCTTTTTACGGTCGCTCACAAAATGGATGAGTGGTATAACCGCAAATGCCAGCTGCATACTGAGCAGCACCTGACTGAAAATAAGCAGCTTATCTACCATAGCATCGCCGGCTACTACCAGTACAGCTACTGCAGGCACTATAGCCAGCAGGCGTGTAAGCAGCCTGCGCAATGCGGGATTGATACGCAGACGCAGATATCCTTCCATTATTATCTGCCCGGCCAGCGTACCCGTTACCGTAGAGCTCTGCCCTGCGGCAATGAGTGCAATAGCAAAAAGTACCGGAGCCACACTGCTACCCAGCAGCGGGGCCAGTAATGTATGAGCATCCTGCAAAGAGGCTACATCATGATGCCCTGATGTATAGAACACCGCACCTGCCAGAATGAGTATGGCGGCATTGACAAAGAAAGCCAGATTGAGCGCGATGGTACTATCTATATTATTGAGCCGCAGAGAGGTGCGAATAGAACCACTATCCCGGTTTATCTTACGGGTTTGCACCAGTGCCGAATGCAGGTACAGATTATGCGGCATGACGGTAGCGCCTATTATACCAATGGCTATGAACAATGCTCCATCGCCGGGCAGTGATGGTCTGAACCCTTTCATCACGTCCCCAAGATGCGGTTTGGCAATAATCATCTCGGTGAGGAAACAGCCTCCTATTATAGCTACAAGCGCTATAATAAACGCTTCCAGCTTGCGCATACCCAGCTTCTGCAACCATAGGAGCAGGATGGTATCGAGCAGGGATATCAATACACCCCATAGCAGCGGCCAGCCAAACAGCAGATTCAGACCTATAGCCATACCCAGCACCTCGGCAAGGTCGCAGGCTGCTATAGCAATCTCGGCAAGGATGTACAGTATAAAGTTTACTGAGCGCGGATAAGTTTCCCGGCTACACTGCGCCAGATCGCGCCCCTGTACTATACCCAGGCGGGCAGAGAGCGACTGCAGCAGCAGCGCCATGAGATTGCTCATAAGCAATACCCATACCAGCGCATAACCAAACTGGCTGCCACCGGCTATATCGGTGGCCCAGTTGCCGGGGTCCATATACCCCACACTTACCAGATAGGCCGGACCAAAGAATGCCAGAACACGTTTCCACCGGCTGGATGCAGCCGATGGTACCACCTGCCCATGCACCTCACTCAACGACCTATCGCTATTGACATGACTCATTTGATGCCAAAACTAAAATATAAAATTAGACTTATCTAATTTTTAGAAAATCTTAGGAATTATCTATAAACAGCGAACCCCGTCATATGTAGACGGGGTTCGCTGATAAGTTTATGAATATAGCGATTAAGCAACCAGTGTGCTCAATACCCCGTTCATGTTACGTACAGCTTCTGCCGACTTGTTGAAAGCAGCCTGCTCTTCTTCATTCAGTTTGAAGTCGATAATGCTTTCCCAGCCATTGCTACCAATAACAACAGGAACGCCAAGACAGATATCGTTCTGACCGTACTCACCTTCCAGATATACGCAGCAAGGGAATACTTTCTTCTGATTGCGGATGATAGACTCTACCAGCTCAGCTCCTGCAGCACCTGGTGCATACCATGCAGATGTACCCAGCAGTTTGGTAAGTGTAGCGCCACCTACCATAGTATCGGCAGCTACCTGCTTCAATGTTTCAGCACTGAGCATGTTAGATACCGGTGTACCATTAATAGAAGCCAGACGAGTAAGCGGTATCATAGTAGTATCGCCATGACCACCTATTACCGTAGCCTGCAGGTCGTTTGCAGAGCATTTAAGCTCTTTCTGCAGATAGCACTTGAAACGAGCGCTATCCAGGATACCGCCCATACCAATGATGCGGTTCTTTGGCAGACCTGTAGATTTCAGCGCCAAGTAAGTCATTGTATCCATAGGGTTAGAGATAACCACTATGATAGCATTAGGTGAATATTCCAGCGCATTCTTGCAAACGGTCTCAACAATACGGGCGTTTGTGCCGATAAGCTCTTCACGAGTCATACCTGGCTTACGTGGGATACCGGAAGTAACAACCACAACATCAGAACCTGCAGTTGCAGCATAATCATTAGTAACGCCTTTCACGCGGGTATCAAAACCACAAAGTGACGCTGTCTGCATGATGTCAAGCGCCTTACCTTCAGCAAAGCCTTCCTTGATGTCCAGTATCACTACTTCTTCTGCCAGTTCCCTACGGGCAATGTTGTCAGCACAGGTAGCGCCTACTGCGCCTGCACCTACTACCGTAATTTTCATCTACTTGTTTATTTTTTGTGTTAGATAATAAATGTTGCGGGTGCAAAGATACGACTGATACAAGTAATATGGCGGTATATATGTAATTATTGTATTGTCGTTATATAACAACATGGGGCCACATATGCGACCCCATGCTATATTTTTTCATCAAGCCCTGTACTATTCAGGAGCTACAAGTCTGAAACCATTGCCGTGGATGTTTACAATCTCTACACTGCTATCCCCTTTCAGGTATTTACGCAGCTTGGCTATATACACATCCATGCTACGACCATTGAAGTAGGTATCACTACCCCATATACGCTTCAGTGCAGTTTCGCGCGGCAGCAGGTCGTTTTTGTACTCACACAGCATAAGCAGCAGTTCATTCTCCTTAGGAGATAATGTGTGCGACTCGTCGCCATGCTTCAGTGTGCGCAGCTTACTGTTAAAGTGGTAAGTACCGATTGTGAACTCAACCTGAGCATGGTTTTTCTCCTGTATCTCCTGGTTGCGTTTCAGTATTGCTTTTATTTTCAGCAGCAACACTTCACTATCAAAAGGCTTGGTGATATAATCATCAGCCCCCAGCTTATAGCCATTAAGGATGTCTTCCTTCATGCTCTTGGCAGAGAGGAAAAACAGCGGCACATCGGGGTCTACATTGCGTATTTCCTCTGCAAGTGCAAATCCGTCCATGTTAGGCATCATCACATCCAGCAGACAAACATCGAAACGCTCCCTGCGGAACGCTGCAAGACCCAGAATACCATCACGGGCCAGCTCTACCACAAAGTCATTCAGCTCCAGATAGCTTTTGAGTACCTGGCCAAAATTAGTATCGTCCTCAACAAGCAGTATTTTATTCATTTCCTTTTCCATATCGTGTGGTTTGTACTTCAAATATAATACCAGAAACCCAGAGAATACGCAATATTTTGTTAATACATTACAACCTGTTTGCCATTCGTGCCAATGCCAATAATGTTTATTACTTCAGGAATGGGTACAATGTCATCCTATGCGCATAAGCGCCATAAGTAAGGCCTATTGTCACGTAGTTACCATGCACATCTGTGCCACCACGATTGCTGAAGTCAGCCATGTGATAACGCGCCTGCAATGCCAGATAGCTATGTCTCCGCATATCATGCGCTACAGAATGACGTACATAGAAGCGGTAACACAGCCCCACATTGGCATAGCAACTACCCGTGTTCTGAGTAATGGCAGTGCTTTTACTATCATCCGGATCTTCTTTGACGTACAACAGATCAAGCCGTGTATATCCTACACCCCAGAGTATATCAAATTCATGCCGCTTTTTGCGCCACATCATATGGGCTACATCCATACCGATATACAAGCCTCCAAAATGGTCGGACGTGTATATAGAATCGTCCTTCGGTACGGCAATAGTGGTAGGGCTTTTGCCTGCAATACCACCCACTACCAGATCCCATGCAGCCTTATAACTCCTACCACCCAGATTGAGACCTATATATGGTTGCCCACCAAAAACAGAAAGTCTGCCAAAAGGCGCCCAGGCTCCTACAGTAATACCATAATCGCCACCATGTACCTGCGTAAAATAACGCCAGTAAGCCTTGTACTCCTTCTGTAGCACGGTACCGTTGTACAGCATAGAGTCTATCTCTGCATATCGCACTGTATCGGGCCGCGCATAAAACCGCAGGAAATACTGCTCCAGGGGTGGGTACTCCCGCCGGGCCAGCATAGTGCGCGCCATATACTTCAGAAAGTCGTAGTAGTTCTCGTACAGGTTGTAATATTCTGTCGCATCCTTCGGCAGGCGATAGTTTTCCCGCAACCACTGATTGTAAGGCTCACTGGAAAGGGAGCCACTACTCGCCTCTTTATATTGCTGCATCATACTCAGGATACGGTAGCGATATAGATTGGTATCATTTACGGTAGAGCGTACCCGCGAACTCAAGAACAATGAGCCACTTATGCGTTCCCTGAACGTGCCGTTACGGATGCTGTTGAGCATTCCCAGGGAGAAAATGCGCTCATTGGGTTCACAATGCCCCTGCCAGAAACTGACCAGTGCATCCAGGCTATCATACTTACCGGCTTCAAACAGGTCCTCTGCCACCTGCATACCGTTATATTCTACCTCAAAACAGCTAAACATGCGGTGCTTCATCAAGGCAGCAATATCATCCTCGCTTACAGTTTCCTGTGCCATTGCCGTACAGCCCCACAGGGATAGTATAGCAATGAGTATATTTTTCATAATCTTATCGGATGTTTTAAAAGTGAAATGCGGCATCAGATGCCGCATTTCTTTCAGTTAAATATGCTACGTTTTATCAGACATTAAATTTAATTCCCTGCGCCAGAGGAAGCTGATCGCTCCAGTTGATGGTATTTGTCTGGCGACGCATGTAAGCCTTCCAGCTATCAGAACCGCTTTCACGGCCACCACCTGTTTCTTTCTCACCACCAAATGCACCACCTATTTCAGCGCCGCTGGTACCTATGTTTACATTGGCGATACCGCAGTCGCTACCGGCATGAGACAGGAACAGCTCAGACTCGCGCATATTGAGCGTCATGATAGCAGAAGAAAGACCCTGAGGTACTGCATTCTGTATAGCAATAGCCTCCTGCAGGGTGCTGTACTTCATTATATAGAGTATAGGCGCAAATGTTTCATGCTGTACTATTTCCCACTCGTTCTGCACTTCAAATATGCAAGGCTTCACATAACAGCCACTCTCATAACCTTCTCCACTCAGTACACCACCCTGTACAATAGCCTTACCACCAGCTTTCTTCACAGCCGCAATTGTATTCTGATATGCTGCAACCGCATCGGTATCGATAAGTGGACCTACGTGCGACTTTTCATCGAGTGGGCTACCAATAACCAACTGCTTATATGCTGCTACCAGCTTTTTGCGGAAAGCATCATATACCGACTCATGAATAATGAGACGGCGGGTAGTAGTGCAACGCTGACCGGCAGTACCTACGGCCCCGAAGAGCGCAGCGCGAAGGGCTATGTTGAGGTCGGCATGCTCAGAAACGATGATGGCATTGTTGCCACCCAGCTCCAACAGGGAGCGACCCAGACGGCCTGCTACCGCAGCACCTACGGCCTTACCCATACGGGTAGAGCCTGTAGCAGACACCAGTGGTACACGGGTATCATTGCTCATCCACTCACCTGTTTCACGGCCACCTACTACCAAACCACATACACCTTCAGGTACGCCATTGGCCTTAAATACTGTAGCTATGATATTCTGGCAGGCGATGGCAGAAAGTGGTGTTTTTTCTGATGGCTTCCATACACAGGTGTTACCGCATATAAATGCTATCATACTATTCCAGCTCCAAACGGCAACCGGGAAATTGAAGGCACTGATAATACCTACCACACCCAGCGGGTGCCACTGCTCGTACATACGGTGCAGCGGACGCTCACTATGCATGGTAAGACCATATAACTGGCGCGACATACCAACTGCAAAGTCGCAGATATCAATCATTTCCTGTACCTCTCCCAGACCTTCCTGCAGGCTTTTACCCATTTCATAAGATACGAGACGGCCCAGAGGCTCTTTATACTTACGCAGCTCCTCGCCCAGCTGACGAACGATTTCGCCACGGCGTGGAGCCGGCCACATGCGCCATTCGGCAAATGCAAACTGTGCTTTTGCTATTACAGCATCATATGTCTCTCTGGTAACAGCAGTTACAGAAGCTATACGCTTTCCGTCTACAGGAGAGAATGATTCTATTTTTTCCCCTCCGGCTTTCAGCCATTCGGTTCCGGTAGCCGCTCCCTGGTTCACTTTTTCTATCCCCAGCTTGCTAAGCACTTTATCCATTTTCATATTATCATGTGTTTTAAGGCTGCAAAGTTATGGCAAATTGCCTTGACAGTGCTGCTATGTACGACATGACAAGACTGAGGTAATGTGAGCCTGAATGTCATAAAGAGTTCCTGCTATGAGCTAATAGTAAAATAATGGGAACTAATGGTAGCAGCGCCTGGAACAACCGACCTAAAAAGCGGAAAACTGCGCAGTGAGCAGTTTTATTTTTCTGAATCTGCCCAATATGCCACTACTGAACGTAAGCAACTGATAAACAATGAGATAAAAACAACTATTGCGAAAACAGGAAGGATAAAATGTTACATTTTCTTCCCGAAAATTGCTCGCGCGTTTTTTATCATATATCCCTATTCTTCTCAGCCGAAGGGATGGTAACAACGGAAGGTAAGAGTTAATAAGTATGCACATACATGCAAATTGCACCAGGTAACCGATGCCATAAAATACTATTAGTATGGTACACTCTAATTGGCATATAATACAACAGCAGGCAGCATATGATATAAAATATACTGCACACAATGCACGAAATACCAAGCTGTTATGCTGACAGAAAACGTGTATCTGCGTGCAGAAACCTGCTATGTGAAAGCGGCGCTACATTTTTGTACAGTAACACTATATAACCTGTACATAAAACTGTATATTTGAAACCACAATTTACCTTTTATGAAGAACAGGATACTTTTCATCCTTGCTATTGCTGTGCTGTTTTTTACCCCGGTAACAACACAGGCAGGCCTGCTGGTGAGGAAACAAACCGTGGCTGCTGCAACTGCTGCAAGCACTAACAGTGCCGCCATGGCCCAGTACACAAAAGA
This sequence comes from Bacteroidia bacterium, assembly GCA_030427635.1. Taxonomy (GTDB): domain Bacteria; phylum Bacteroidota; class Bacteroidia; order Chitinophagales; family Chitinophagaceae; genus Nemorincola. The sequence goes on along the minus strand of JAUIBA010000010.1, from coordinate 86,905 downwards.
AGAACAGGCTGCAATAACAGAAGCTGTTACGGCAATCCAGGAGTCAAAGTCCCCGTCCGGAACGTTTGTACGGATGCTGTACCGCGGTCAGGTAAGTACTATAGCACTGCTGTGTGGTATAGCCGGCTTTTTCTTCCCTATTTTTTCTGTGGTAGCCGTAGCATTCGGTTTCCTGGGATTCTCTAACAGGGGTTTCCGCAAGAAAGGACTAGGTGTAGCTGCTTTCATATTGGGTTTGGCAGTAATAGTAATGCTGGCTTTTGAAGGCACAGCTCCACTACCTATATTCTAATAAACGACATATACAATACATGGAAGGAGGCCACACGGCCTCCTTTTTTTATGGGGAACGCCTTAAAAATGTCATAATGACGGTGAAAACACCTAAAAACTGACATCTTTAAAGTTTGGTAAATAATTTGCTGGTGTATTAACAAATACGAATGAAAACATGATAGGATATTATCTGCTTACGGGTGTCATCTTTCTGGTGGGTATGCTGGTAAGCTCTACACTACAACGTAAGTTTAAAGAATATGGCGCTATGCCACTGGCCCGCGGACTGAGCGGCAGGGAAGTAGCCGAGCGTATGCTACGCGAAAATGGCATTACCGATGTACGTGTAACCACATCGGAAGGGTTTCTATCTGACCACTATAACCCGGCTAACAAGACGGTGAACCTGAGTGCAGATGTCTATTCGGGCAGGAGCATATCGGCAGCGGCAGTAGCCGCCCATGAATGCGGGCATGCCATACAGCATGCCAAAGGATATGCCATACTGCAACTGCGCAGCCAGCTGGTGCCTATAGTACAGGTAAGCACCAGTATAGGACAATGGGTAATACTGGCGGGCCTGGGTGTGATGGGCTTTGGTGGTGGCAACCAGACCATACTGCTTATAGGTATAGTACTCTTTGCCATCTCTACCCTATTCTCTCTCATAACCCTGCCGGTAGAGTATGATGCGAGCGCGAGAGCGCTACGCTGGCTGGAATCGACCAATGTAACCACCCCACAGGAACATGACAATGCTGCCGATGCACTAAAATGGGCTGCACGTACCTATGTGGTAGCGGCGGTAGCATCTGTAGCCCAGCTGCTGTACTTCATTATGATATTTCTGAACAGAAGGGACGACTAACATAATATACCAGACAAGAAAGGGGCCGGGCTGTAGTATAGCCCGGCCCCTTTCTTGGTATTAATATGTCCCATTTAACGGGCTACCATAAAATTGCACAACTTGAACAAGACCCTTGCGCCTGTAATAGAATCTATACAATCTTCCTCATTGCCACCGGTAGATACCTCATTGAGGTCGAAACCTATAAGCTCCCGGCCAGACTGATGCAGGAGACGGAAGAGATAGAATATCTGCTCTGTTTCAAAACCGCCCGGTACAGGTGTGCCTGTATTAGGGCACAGCTTGGGGTCCAGCCCATCAATATCAAAACTGATGTAAACCTTCTGAGGCAATGCTGCAATGATATCTTCACAAATGGCCTTCCAGGTTTCCCCCTCGTACTGGCGGGCCTTGATATCACGGTCGAAAAATGTAACCACCCGACCTTCGCTACCACGAATGATATCCAGCTCTTCATCGCAATAATCGCGGATACCTACCTGCACCAGTTTGCTTACCTGAGGCACCTCTTTCAATGTATTGTACATAATGGAGGCATGTGAATAGGTAAAGCCTTCATATGCTATACGGAGGTCGGCATGGGCATCTATCTGCAGTATACCAAAGTCGCTATGCTGACCCGCAAGTGCACGGATAAAGCCCAGAGGTGTACTATGGTCGCCACCTACGAGCGCTACTTTTTTACCCTCGCGCAGCAGTGCTGCAGTAATGTCCTGCACTTTCTGATGCAGTGCGCTGCAACCTTCGTTTATCTCCTGCATTTTCTGAGATAATGCTTCATTCTCCTGCACAATACCGCCATCGGTCATAAACTCTATTATCTGCTCTGCACCACGACGCAGATGAGCGCTCTGCTCCAGGATAGCCGCATCGGGCTCCTGCATGTAAAAACCCTTCTTCCAGCCACCTTCCACATCGGGATCATACAGATCGACCTGCATGGCTGCATTAAAGATACTTTCCGGGCCCTGTGCCGTACCTGTACGATAAGAAACGGTTACCTCCCAGGGTATGGGAACGAGTACCAGCTCTGCCTCCTGCTGTGTAAATGGCAGACCGAATATGTTATTGGAACTGAGCCCCACTGAGTTGGGGTCGAAATTGCTTAGCTGTGACATGCCGCAAAGGTAAATAACGAAGTGTGACAAAAAATAACAGGGGGCCGGAAAGCCCCCTGTTACATTATACAAATTAATCGACAATTAACGATCCAGTACTACATGGAACACACGGGCATCATTGCCTGAGCGCAGATTAACCAGATACATTCCGTTAGAGAGGCCTGCATCCAGTGTAACAGCTGCGTTTATGTTACCGCCTTTCACATCGGCAGCACCACGGTACACAATCTGACCCAGCATGTTAGCAACCTCAATGTTCACAGAACCATTCACGGTATTGCTTACCGCACCAGTGATTACGAAGTGACCTGTAGTAGGGTTAGGCATCAGACGCACATCGAATGATACTGATGGTACGGTATTAACACTCACACTGCTTACGTTAACAACAACTGAGCTGAACACATCGAACTCACCGCAAGGTGTATTGTTTACCACACGGCATACTACAGAATCACCATCCTGATAGCTGCTGTAGTTAAATACAGTGCTGGTAGCGTTGTGTATAGCTGCACCATTTATGTACCACTGGTATGTAGGCATATATGTGTTAGTAGCTACAGCAGTCAGCTTCAGAGACTGGCCCTGAGCGATGCTGGTGCCCGGGTCTGCCACGATTGTAACAGCAGGCGCTATCTGACTCATAACATGCAGCAGCGTAGACTCACTGCTTACCAGTGCAGTAGTACGGCACTCATAGTTGCTGGTGAGGCGGCAGTAAATCACGTCGCCATCGGCAGGTGTATAAGTGAATGAAGTACCGGTAGTAGATACCGAGCCATTCTTAATCCACTCAAACACAGGAGCGTCACCACCGAACTCTGCAACGGCAGAGAATGTAACCGGTGTACCGTTACAGATAGTATCACTACCTGATGACAGTGTAGCCGTAACTACAGGTGTCTGGCCGGCGTTCACCACCATTGTACGTGATGCTGTAGCTACCGGTGAAGTAACACAAACTGCGTTGCTGGTCATTTCTACACTTACCACATCTCCATTGGCAGGGATATAGCTGTATGTGCTGGTAGTTACCGCTACATTATCACCATTCACCTTCCACTGATAAGCAGGAGCTGTACCGCCATTTGTCTGGCTGGTAGTGTATGTAACCAGTGTACCTGCACAAACCGCATCGGCCGAGCTGGTTAGTGTAACAACCGGAGTAACGCCAGGAGTAACGCTTACAGATACTGTACCTGTCATATTGCGCATACATCCTGAAGCTGCATCTGTAGCTGTTACAGCATAAGAGCCAGCGAGCGTCTGCAGACCGAAGTTAATAAGACCGCCGGTGCCGCTTACTGATGTAACCATAGAACCATCGCGATACAATGTGTAGTTAACACCCGATGCTGAAGCACTGAGGCCTACTGCAAGACCATCGCCACCGGCACAGTATGCACCACCACCGGTAACCACAAATGCAGCAGGAGGATTGTTAACAATAACATCGGCAGTACCACTCATAGCAGCAGCACAACCAGTAGCTGCATTCATTGCCGTTACAGAGTAAGTGCCGGCTGTAGTAGTAGCAGGGAAGCTGATGCCTGAACCTGTACCACTAACCCATGCGCCTACTGCCTCTGTACCATTGTAGAGACGATAACTGATGCCTGCTTCAGAGCCATCAAGAACTATATTAACACCCGCAGCACCCACACAGAGCGCACCGCCACCTGATACTGACTGCGCAACCGGTGTAGCATTAACTACTACTGTAGCTGCACCCGTCATACCAGCAGCACAACCTGTGAGTACGTTGGTAGCATGCACCGTATAAGTACCAGCTGAAGTAAGCAGACCGAAATCAAGTGCGCCACCGTTACCATTCAATGCAGTGCCTGCCATATCAGCACCGTTATAGAGCTGATACTGAACATCTGATGACGAAGCCGTAAGACCTACGTGAACGCCAGCACCATCGGCACAGAACTGACCACCACCTGTAACAGATGCTACAGCAGGGAGCGCATTAACCACTACTGATGCAGCACCTGTCATATTGCTCATACAACCAGTAGCTGCATTTACAGCACGAACTGTATAGTTACCACCTGTCTGTATACCAAAATCAAGAGCAGCACCTGTACCTGACACCGCTGCGCCAACTACGCCTGTACCTTTATAAAGTCTGTAGCTGATACCCAGCTGAGAACCGCTGAGGCCAACAACCACACCAGCATCATCGGCACAGTAGCTACCACCACCAGTAACTGTGTACTGAGCAGGGAGCGGATTAACAGCAACTGAAGGCATACCTGTCATAGCTGCCATACAACCTGTAGTAAGGTCTGTAGCCATTACAGAGTAGCTACCTGTAGCTGTATGCATACCAAAGTTCAGACCATTGCCAGACGCACCGGAAACAGCGCTACCTGTAGCAGCACCATCATGATACAGCTGGTAAGAAACTCCTGACTGTGAATTGCTGAGTGTAACCTGAACGCCTGCACCACCTGCGCAGTATGAACCGCTACCTGCTGCAAGTACGTATACTGCAGGCAGTGGATTGATAGCCACATTCACGGTACTGTTCATCTCAGATGTACACATTGTAGTCTCATCTGTAGCTACAACACGGTAAGTACCTGCATCGGCACGGTTGCCAAAGCTGAGTGCGCTACCTGTACCTGCAACAGCATCGCCCGATGCTGTGCTGCCATTGTACAGCTGATAGCTGATACCGGCATCAGAACCTGAGAGACCAACAGCAACACCAGTACCACCAGAACAATAGCTACCGCCACCTGTAACTGTTTGAGCAACAGGCAGCGCATTGATACCTACAGAAACACTACCTGTCATATCACCGGCACAACCAGTAACCATATCTGTAGCTTTAACTGTATAAGCACCTGCCGCCGTATACATACCAAATGTGAGCGAAGAACCAGTACCACTAACAGGAGTACCTACCATAGCTCCATCTCTGTACAGACGATAGCTGATACCCGACTGAGAGCCATTGAGCATAACACCTACACCATTACCACCGGCACAGTAGTTACCACCACCAGCAACTCCGAACGCCACCGGCTGAGCGAAGTTGTAAACTGTGGCTGCGCCTGTCATAGCACGGGTACAGCCCGTAGCGAAGCTTTCTGCCATTACGGTATAATTACCTACAGGCTGATTGCCAAAGCTGATGGCGCTACCTGTACCTATTACCGGTGTGCCTGTAGCAACTGCACCATTATAAAGCGTGTAAGCTATACCAGCCTGAGAGCCGCTGAGGCCAACCGCCTTGCCGCTACCACCTTCACAGTAACCACCACCACCAGTAACATTATAAGTAACAGGCAGAGCGTTCATTACTATTGTAGCTGCACCAGTCATCGACTGCGTGCAGGCTGTAGCAGCATTGGTAGCTATTACAGAATAAACACCTGCCGCGCGACTACCGAAGCTGATAGCAGAACCTGTACCTGCTACAGCGCCACCGGACACCGCTGTGCCTTTGTACAGCTGATACATGATACCTGCTTCAGAACCATTCAGCGCCACTTCTATTCCTTCTTCGCCAGAGCAATAAGCCCCACCTGAAGAAACTGTATAAACAATTGGTTTAGGATTAACTACCACAGTTGCTGCACCTGCCATTGGAGCCGTACAACCAGTACTGCTGTTGACCGCAGCTACCGAGTAAGAACCGGCGGCTGTGAATATACCCAGTGCAAGCGATGCTCCTGAACCAGCTACCGTGCTAACCATAGCACCATCGCGGTAGATATTGTAGTTAACACCTGACTGAGAACCAGAGAGGCTTACCGCAACACCATTACCACCGGCGCAGTAGCTGCCACCACCTGCCACAGCATAAACTGAAGGCAGCGTATTGACCATAACCGGCACAGTGCCTGTCATGCTGCTGGTGCAACCTGTAGTAGTATTAACTGCTGAAACTGAATAAGTACCAGTAGTACTATACACACCGAACATAATGATATCGCCGGTGCCCGATGCTGTAGCAACTGCTGTGCTGCCATTGTAAAGCGAATAAGTAACACCAGCCTGAGAGCCACTGAGACCTACTGCAACGCCAGCACTACCCTGACAATATGCACCACCGCCTGTAACTGTCTGTGCCAGTGGCAGCGCATTTATCTGTACGGTAGCTGTACCGTCCATTGCGGCACCGCACGATGTAGATGCATTGGTAGCACGTACAGAGTAAGTGCCTGCTACAGTTATTGGTCCGAAGTCAACTGCATCGCCGGTGCCTGTGATAGCTGCACCTACCGCTGCTGTACCCTTATACAGGCGATAAGTAACACCTGCCTGAGAACCTGCAAGGCCTACATGTACACCAGTACCACCGGAGCAGTATGCACCACCACCGGTAACAGCATGAACTGCAGGAAGTGGATTAACTATAACCGTTGCACTGCCGCTCATAGCCGAAGTACATGATGTAGCTGCATTAGTAGCCAGTACGGTATAAGTACCGGCTGTGCTCTGACCACCGAAGTTGATAGCGCTGCCAGTACCTGCAATTGCAGTACCTACTGTCATGCTACCATTATACAACTGGTAAGACACACCCGGAGTAGAGGTATTCATTACCACATTTACACCGGCACCACCCTGACAAAGTGAACCGCCACCAGATACAGTGTGTACCACAGGTGTAGGATTCACAGATACGGTAGTAGTACCTGACATATTAGTAGTACAAGAAGTAGCAGCATCTACAGCAACAGCTGTGTAGCTGCCTGCGGTGAACTGTGGTGCGAATGAAACCACACCACCTGTACCACTCACTAATGCTGAAGTAGCTACCCCATTACGCCAGAGGCGATACTGAACACCTGCCTGAGAACCTGTCAATCCTATTACAGCGCCTGCACCACCGGCACAATAGCTACCACCGCCTGTAACTGCGAACTGAACAGGAAGCGGATTAACAGATACAGCGGCGCTGCCTGTCATATCTGATGTACAACCGGAAAGCATGCTTGTAGCCTTAGCGGTATAGCTACCTGCTACGTTCTGCAGACCGAAGGAAGCTATAGCACCTGTACCCGCTACGGTAGCGCCCGTGGCAATACCGTCTCTGTACAGTGCGTAGGTAACATTAGCATCGGAGCCGGACAGTGTAACTGCAGTACCTGCCGAACCAGAACAAACCGCACCACCACCAGCAACTGTATAAACAGCAGGCAGCGGATTTTCCAGCACACTTACACTGCCTGTCATATTGCTTTCGCAACCAGTAGCAGCGTCAGTAGCCTTTGCATGATATGTGCCTGCCAGCTGAGGACCAAATGTGAGTACTGAACCTGTACCCGACATAGTACCTACAGCAGTAGCACCATTATAAAGTGTATAGTTAACACCACTCTGAGAGTTGGCAAGTCCTACCTGAATACCTGCATCACCCTGACAGTAGCTACCGCCACCCGTTACAGAGTAAACAACAGGCATAGGATTAACACTTACCGTTACAGCGCCTGTCATTGAAGATGAGCAGGAAGTAGTGCCGCTAACCGCCATTACAGAATAAGTACCTGTAGCAGTCATCATACCGAAGTCCAGTGAAGAACCGGTACCTGATATTGCAGAACCGCTCATGACACCGTTACGGTACAGCTGATAGTTAACGCCAGTTTCAGTACCGGCAAGACCAACAGCTACACCAGAGCCACCAGCGCAGTAACCACCACCACCGGTAACTTCATATGCTGCAGGAACTGCATCTATTACTACTGTTACTGCTCCTGACATATAATTAGTACAACCGGTAGCAGGATTTACTGCCTGTACAGAGTAGGTGCCTGCTGTAGTCTGTGCACCGAATGACAGTATAGAACCGCTACCTGATACAAATGCACTTACCGGAGTAGAACCATTATAAAGACGATAATCAATTGCAGATGATGAGCCGGAAAGAGCTACCTCTACGCCTGCACCACCAGCACAGTAGTTACCACCGCCTATAACAGTGAATACACCTGGCAGCGGATGAACCACAATTTCAGGAGTGCCTGCCATAGTGCGTACACAGCCTGTAGCAGGGTTATTTGCCTTAACTGTGTAGAAGCCGGCTACCGACTGCAGACCAAAATCAAGGAACATGCCTGTACCAGCTATGGTCATACCTACCGGTACATTGTCGCGGTAGAGCTCATAGTTGATACCAGTCTGAGAGCCATTAAGTACTACAGCATAGCCACTGCCACCTGCACAATAGTTACCACCACCTGTAGTGAGGTAAACCGTAGGCAGTGCATTAACAGCTACAGATACGGTACCTGTCATATCGTTGGTACAGCCTGTGCTGGTATTGGTAGCAGTCACGGTGTAAGAGCCACCGGATGTCTGCAGACCGAAGTTCAGAGGAGAACCGGTACCAGATGCAGTAGCTGCAACTGATGAACCATTATACAACTGGTAAGAAACGCCTGGCTGAGAACCGCTGAGGCCAACAGCAACACCGCTGCCGCCATTACAGTAAGAGCCACCGCCCGTAACTGTATATGCTGTAGGCTGAGGCAACTGAGATACGCTGGCTGCACCCGTCATGTTGCTTACACAACCTGTAAGGAGATTTGTAGCTACTGCAGAGTAAGAGCCAACACCCGTCTGAAGACCCATGCTGAGCGGGCTACCAGTACCCATTATAGTACCTCCTACCGGTGTGCTACCCATATATAACTGATATGTAACGCCGGATGCAGAACCTGACAGACCTACATCAACACCTGTACCACCGGCACAGAAGCTACCACCACCCGTAACGCTGAACGTAGCAGGAAGCGGATTGATAACTACTGTAGCTGTACCTGTCATACCAGCTTCGCAGCCGGATGATGCTCCTGTAGCACGAACGGTATAAGTACCTGCCACCATCTGAGAGCCGAAGCTGATATCGGAACCTGTACCTGCAACCATTGTACCTGCGACTGAAGTACCCGCATAAAGTGTATAGTTAACACCACTCTGCGAGCCACTGAGCCCAACAGCAACACCTGCACCATCGGCACAGTAGCTGCCACCACCTGTAACTGTAAATGCAGCCGGTGGCGTATAAACCATTACACTGGCAGTACCTGACATCTGTGATGCGCAACCTGTTATAGCGTTTGCTGCAGCTACAGAGTAAGTACCGATAGTGTACATTTCACCAAAATCAAGACCGGCACCAGAGCCTGGCATTGGGCTGCCCACAGCATCTGAGCCGAGATACAACTGATAGTTTACACCAGGCTCAGAAGACTCAAGACCTACATGAGCACCGGCGCTGCCTGCACAGTAGTTACCACCACCGGTAACAGTGTAAACAACAGGCAGAGAATTAATAACAACCGATGCGGTTGTAGACATAGCGTTGGTACACGTTGTAGTAGCATCGGTAGCCAATACAGAGTATACACCGCCTACCGTCTGCAGACCGAAGCTGATAGCAGCTCCTGTACCTGCTACAGGGCTACCTACAACATCAACACCTCTGTATAGCTGGTAGTTAACGCCTGTCTGCGATGAAGCAACGCCCATGGCAACACCAGTACCGCCTACGCAGTAGCCACCGCCACCGGTCATATTATAAGCTACAGGCAGCGGATTGATAACAACCGCTGCATCGCCACTCATAGCAGCAGTACAACCGGTACCATTGTGCGTACCCAGTACTGTATAAGTACCTGCTGCACCAAATGTACCGAAGCTGAGCGTAGTGCCGGAACCTGTAACCGGAGCGCCAGCTGTAGCTGCGCCATTATAAAGCTGATAAGTAATACCTATCTGAGAACCTGCAAGGCCTACAGTAACTCCACTACCACCGCTGCAGTACTGACCACCGCCGGTAACTGCATAAGTAAGCGGAGCAGGGTTAACCACTATCACTGCACTGCTGGTCATAGCACGGGCACATGAAGTAGTTGTATTAGTAGCCATTACAGTATAAGAACCTCCAAGTATCTGATTGCCAAAATCAAGGGCACTGCCGGTACCAGCCACAGGGCTGCCCAGTGCAGTAGCACCATTATATAACTGATAACTGATACCAGTGTTGGAGCCTGCAAGGCCTACAGCAACACCAGCACCACCTTCACAGTAAGTACCGCCGCCGGTAACATTGTACTGAACAGGGAGCGGATTAGTACCTACTACAGCATTTCCTACCATAGCATTGGTACAGCCGGTAACACTGTTTGTAGCCAGTACGGTATAAGTACCTGAAGCTGTCTGAGAGCCGAATGTGATGGCCAGGCCAGTGCCTGCCACTGCACTACCCACAGGAGCGGCACCATTATAAAGCTGATAGCTGATACCTGTAGCCGATGAGGCCATACCTACAGCCACACCTGAACCACCTGCACAGTAGTTACCACCACCGGTTACTGCAAATGCATCAGGAAGCGGATCGGCATATACGGCTACAGAGCCGAACATGTTGCTGCTGCACGATGTGGATACATTAGTAGCCATAACAGAGTAAGAGCCTACTGTGGTAACCATACCGAAGCTGATATCGGTACCGGTACCTGAGATAGCAGTACCTACTGCAGTAGCACCGTTATACAACTGATAAGTGACACCTGGCTCTGAGCCTATAAGAGTTACCTCTACGCCAGTGCCGCCTGCACAGTAATGACCACCACCCGATACTACGTACTGGGTAGGCAGTGTATTTACTGTTACCGTTGCAGAGCCATTCATTACGCTGGAGCAAGTAGAAACAGCATTGGTAGCGCGTACGGTGTAAGTACCCGCTGCACCCTGCATACCAAACGATATAGCACTGCCATTACCTGCCACAGGAGTACCTATAGCCGCTGCACCATTATATAACTGATAGTTTACACCGCTCTGTGAGCTGCCAAGACCTACTGCAACACCAGTACCACCGGCGCAGTAGCTGCCACCACCCGTTACTGAGTAAGCTACAGGAAGCGGATTTTCCACAACTGTTGCAGTACCGCTCATATCGGCAGTACAGCCGGTACCTGTATTGGTAGCCATTACCGAGTAAGTGCCAGCAATAGTCTGGTTACCAAAGTCCAGCGCATCGCCGGTACCGGTAACAGCAGCACCAACAGCTACAGAACCTCTGTACAGCTGATAGCTGATAGCAGAAGAAGAGAATGAAAGTGTAACAGGCATGCCACCATCGCCACTGCAATAATGACCGCCACCGCTTACATTATATACTGTAGGCTGCGGATTAATAACAATATCTACAGAACCACTCATAGAACCAGAGCAGGAAGTAAGCATATTAGTACCCAGTACAGAGTAAGTTCCTGACGCCGTCTGCGTACCGAAGCTGATAGCCGCTCCTGTACCTGCGATGGCGCTGCCCACGGTAGCCGCACCATTATACAGCTGATAAAGTACACCTACATTGGTAGCAGCCATGCCAACTGTGAGGCCAGCCTCACCCTGACAATATGCGCCACCACCTACTACCGTATATGGAACCGGAGCAGGATTGATGCTTACGACAACTGAGCTATTCATAGGACCAACGCAACCCGTAATAGTATTGGTAGCTATTACACTGTAAACACCAGTTACATTCTGTGAGCCGAATGTAATAGCTGCACCGCTGCCCGCTACTGCGGTACCGGTAGCCGTTGCGCCATTATAGAGCTGGTAGCTCATATTCACATCTGAATTATCCAGACCTACTGAAACTGCACCAGTGCCGCTGCATGTAGTGCCGCCACCTGTTACCGTATATGCTGTAGGTAATGGATTAACTATTACTGTGGCACTGCCGTTCATATCGCTCATACAACCTGTAGTGGCATTGGTAGCCAGTACGGTATAAGTACCCGCTGCATTTGCCAGACCCAGATCCAGAGCTGAAGAAGAACCCGCTACCGGAGCGCCATATGTTACAGCACCATTATAAAGCTGGTAGTTGATACCCAGTACCGACCAGCTCAGGTTAATGTGTACACCGGCATCACCATTACATATTGTACCACCACCGCTCACATCATATACGTTAGGAGCGGGGTGCATTATTATTACTGCGCTTCCCGTCATGGTACGCTCACATGCGGTACCTGGATTACCTACTATAGTATAGGTACCCGGATCTATCTGTGCACCCATATCTACAGGGCTGCCATCACCTACCACCAGTGACCCTACCGGCGTACCATCGCGGTACAACTGGTAGCTCACACCTACGTTTGAGGATGACACACCTACATGCAGACCACCGGTGTTTTCACAATATGTACCGCCACCTGTTACTGCATAGATAGTAGGCGTAGCACTTACTATTACGAAAGAGCTTCCGTTCATATCCTGCTGACAACCGGTAGTAGTATTTACGGCATGTACCGTATAAGTGCCTGCCGGCACCTGAGAACCGAAATCTATAGCTGAGCCGGTACCTGCTACAGGAGCTCCGGTAGGAGTACCATCCAGATACAACTGATATTCCACACCCGTCTGAGAGCCATCAAGCCCTACTACGAGTCCGCCACCGCCTGCACAATAGGTACCGCCGCCATTTACTTCGTACGCTATCGGCAGTGCATTTACTGTAACGGCAGAAGATGCTACCTGAGTGCTGGTACAACCTGTACCCTGATATGTTACGGATACACTGTATGAGCCACTGGCTGTAGTAGCAGGCACCGTATATGTCTGTGTGGCACCAGTGGTAGATGATGAGTAGCCTGCGGGGCCGCTCCAGTTATAAGAAGTAAGCGAGCCGGTACCCGTAGCGCCTGTAGCTGTAAGCGTAAGCTCCTGCTGCTCACAAAGTGAAGCAGGCAGCGCAGATACAGATGTAAGCGATGGGAGTGCATTAACTGTAACTGCAGGGCTGGTAACAGCCGCAGCACTGGTACAACCCGAACCCGGATAAGTAACCGTTACAGAGTAGTTACCACTGGCTGCTGTAGCAGCAGGTGTGAATGAAGCATTGTCAATTGCTGTAACTGCGGAGTAGCCATCAGGGCCGCTCCAGTTGTAAGATGAAAGCGTACCGGCACCTGTAGCAGCACCTGCTGTAAATGAAAGCGCTGTTCCGGTACATATTTCTGTAGTAGATGGCGTTATAGATGCTACCGTTGGCAGTGCATTAACTGTAACCTCTGGTGAAGTAACAACAGTTGAGCTGTTACAACCCAGTCCTGTATAAGTAACACTTACAGAGTAAGCACCACTCTCTGCTGTAGTAGCGGCTGTAAAGCCGGTAGTATTGGCAGCAGTGGTAGTACTGAACGAGTTAGGACCGCTCCAGTTGTAAGATGTAAGCGTACCGGCACCGGTTACTGCACCGGCAGTAAATGTAATTCCGGTACCCACACACAGGTTGCTGGTAGAAGCTGATATAGATGACACTGTTGGTACAGGGTTAACCGTAACCGCAGGGCTGGTTACAACCGTACTGCTGGTACAGCCATCGCCGGGATAGGTAACAGACAGTGAGTAAGCGCCGCTCTGAGCAGTAGTGCTGGTTGTAAATCCTGTAGTATTGGCGCCAGTAGTAGTGCTGAATGCATTAGGGCCACTCCAGTTGTAAGAAGTAAGCGTACCTGCACCGGTTACTGCACCAGCAGTAAATGTTACCGCCGCACCAATACACATATCAGTTTCTGACGGTGTTACAGATGCTACTGTAGGCAGTGCATTTACTGTTACCGCTGGTGATGTTGCAACCACAGGGCTGTTACATCCGGCACCTGCATAAGTGACACTTACTGAATAAGCACCGCTTTCGGCAGGAGTAGATGTTGTAAATCCTACGGTATTGGTAGCAGTAGTAGTGCTAAACGAGTTAGGACCAGTCCAGTTATATGATGTAAGCGCGCCGGTACCTGTAGTAGCACCTGCTGTAAATGTAATACCAGTACCCACACACAGATTGCTGGTAGATGCCGTGATGGATGCTACCGTAGGTGCCGGGTTAACTGTGACAGCAGGGCTGGTAACTACCGTAGTGCTGGTACAGCCATTGCCTGGATATGTTACAGACAGTGAATAAGTACCGCTTTCTGCCGTTGTGCTGGTTGTAAATCCTGTTGTATTTGCAGCAGTAGTGGTGCTGAATGAGTTAGGACCACTCCAGTTGTAAGATGTAAGTGTGCCGGCACCAGATACCGCACCCGCAGTAAATGTAATTGCATTACCCGTACAGAGTTCTGTCTGAGACGGCGTAATGGAAGCTACAGTAGGCAGGGCATTTACTGTTACTGCGGGGCTGGTTACCGCCATTGTGCTGGTACAGCCATCGCCAGGATAGGTAACAGTAACAGAGTATGCACCGCTTTCTGCTGTAGTGCTGGTTGTGAACCCTGTAGTATTAGCAGCAGTAGTGGTGCTGAAGGCGTTAGGGCCTGTCCAGTTATAAGATGTAAGTGTACCTGTACCATTTACTGCACCGGCTGTAAATGTGATACCAGTACCCACACAAACATTGCTGGTAGAAGCAGCAACAGATGCTACTGTAGGCAGGGCATTTACTGTTACCGCCGGGCTGGTCTGCACCATAGAGCTGGTACATCCTACACCGCTATATGTTACCGATACTGAATAAGCACCACTCTCTGCAGCAGCTGCCGTTGTAAATGCGGTAGTATTTCCGGCAGTAGTAGTACTGTATGAGTTGGGACCAGTCCAGTTATATGATGTGAGTGTACCTGCACCTGTCACTGCACCTGCAGTAAAGTTCAGTGCAGTTCCCACACAGAGATTAGTAGATGATGGTGTAATGCTGGCTACAGTAGGCACTGCATTTACCGTTACCGCCGGGCTGGTAACCACCGCAGCACTTGTACAGCCATCACCCGGATAAGTGACACTTACCGTATATGCACCACTCTCAGCAGTAGCTGATGTAGTAAAGCCGGTAGTATTAGCCGAGGTAGTAGTGCTGAACGAATTGGGGCCTGACCAGTTATAAGAGGTAAGTGTACCGGAACCTGTTACTGCACCTGCGGTAAATGTTACTGCACCACCTATACAAAGTTCACTAGCTGAAGGTGTGATACCTGCCACGGTAGGCAATGCGTTTACTGTGACTGCCGGACTGGTAACCGCAGCAGAGCTGGTACAGCCTGTACCAGGATACGTAACAGTCACAGAATAGTTGCCTGACTGTGCAGTGGTAGTGGTTGTAAAGTTTGTATTGTCAGCAGCTGTTGTAGTGCTGAAACCATTTGGTCCTGTCCAGTTATAAGAAGTAAGAGCGCCTGCACCTGTAGTAGCACCTGCTGTTAATGTAACCCCTGCACCGATACAAAGATTATTGGTAGACGATGATACCGAAGCAACGGTAGGTAGTGCATTCACCGTAACCGCCGGACTGGTAACCGCCATAGCACTGGTACAGCCCGCACCTGGGTAGGTAACAGTTACAGAATAGTTACCTGACTGTGCAGTAGTAGAGGTTGTTAACCCCGTACTGTTGCCTGCGCTGGTAGTGCTGAATGAGTTAGGACCGCTCCAGTTGTAAGACTGAACAGAACCGGTACCCGTAACACTACCTGCAGTAAATGTTACTGCAGTACCTACGCAGAACCCATTATCAGAAGCGGAAACAGACGCTACTGTTGGCAATGCATTCACGGTAACAACGGTAGTACGTACACAACCGGTAGCAGTAATTGTATAAGATATAGTAGCAGTACCCGCACCATTGGCCGATACCAGCCCTGAAGTAGCATTAATACTAGCTACTCCCGCATCTGATGTAGACCATGTACCGCCTGCGGTTACTGTACTCAGTGTAGAGTTGCCACCTACGCACAACACCTGCTGACCAGTAATAGCAGCTGGTAGTGGATTGATAACAACTTTGGTTACTGCTGAATCAGCTTCTGAAGAGGATGCACATTTGTTCACAAACCTGTACCACGTAGTAGTAGTAATAGATGGTGAAATGACATAACTGCTGGCAGTAGCACCGGCAATAGTAGTCCAGTTAGTACTATCAGTGGACGAACGCCATTGCATCAGTCCGTCAGTAGAAGCGCCCGTAGCAGTTACGGTAGTAGTACCGGAACCACAGAATGTACCAACTGCCGGATTCACAGTGCCTGCGGTAACAGTACACGTGGCAATTTCATCGGCACCTATGGTAGGATTCGTACCATTTCTCGTTTCTCCATCAATGTCTTTTGTGACATCTGCCAGCGGAGTACCCATCTGCATAGATGAGTTTATTGATGCTGTTGTAAGGTGGAGATCGGAAGATGAAGTACACTCTGCCGCTATACTGACACTATTAGCATTACTTCCGTATGCCGACTGGAAGTCTGACAGTGTAGTCCTGTCACCACTGGTATATGCAACTATACTGGGCGACTCTGCATAGTAGTTATTATAGTCAAGATTAGAAAAATAAGTGTTAGACACAGAGGTATAGAATGTATAACCCCTATCTGATGAGGATGCTGCATTATTATACTTATTGATAAATATATTGTTCCGCACATCTATCGGGCCCGCTGCAGAATATACCGCAAGGCAGGCAGAGCGTGTAGACGCATTACCACCAGTGGTAGCATCCATCATCACCGTATTATGGTATATCCTAACCATACCATTACTACTGGCCAGGGCAATACCCGCGGGATAACCCGTGGTGGATGTATAGGTACCATAATGACGGACATCAGAAATCATATTGTTTGATATCTCAATATTAGATACTGATGTACCTGTGTATAGATATATTCCTTTTACACTGCCTGAAGAGCTCGTATAATAGTTGGCAATATTTGATATGGTATTGCCACGTATTTTACCATTTATACAGGATGAGCCTATATATATACCACATATGGCACCTGTAACAGATGTAGTGGCATAGTTAGCTCCAATATTCTTTATAGTGTTGCTATCTATAGTATATCCATTCATACCAGAGTTAAAAAATATACCTACAGCCTGGGTAGAATTGCTGGTAATACCAATGTTATTGATAGTATTTCCCTTGATGGTAGTCCTCTGCATGTTTGTCAGATATATACCTCTGTAGTAAACATTTGTAGTTGTATTATAGGTAGATGGACCAATAATGTTATTCTGTATTACCCAGTCGTTATATCCTGTAGATGCAGTGGTGGCACTGTACGCAGAAATACCATAGTAAACACGCTGAATTGTATTTCCCTCTATTGTAATAGTATCATGGTCATAAGAAGATGCTGTGGACGCCGAAGTAGTGCTGGTAGCGCAGATACCATATACACCAGAAGAAGTATTGGAACCACCAGTCAGATTCAGATTTTTCAGTGTAACATTTCTACAGCCATTATTTGTACCCAGAGAGCTCAGCAGTACTACTGCTGAAGTACTGGTGTATGTATTAGTGATGGAGAGACTGCTACCTCCCGATTTGAGGCCATCGATGATGACATGTTTTGCTCCATACAGCCTGATGGGGGCATAAGACGATACCGAGGCAGAAATAGAGGCATTTACTCCTGCTGCCGGCTGTATAGTAAGCGTATTCGTACTGCTGGCCCATATATTGTTGTTAATCTGTATCGGGTAGCTTTCGCTGGGATATGTAGATGTTATAAGACTAAATACTACCGGCCCTGTAAGGCAGTAGGCATTGTATGCCGCTACTGCCGATGTAAGTGTGGTATAGTTACCTCCACTACCTACAGTATAGGTACCGCCTAACCCGATACTGAATGTAGCAGGGTTAGTAGGGTGCGTAGTCACTGTGTTTACATTTGATGCATTGAGACTGATGTTGGTGTTAGAACCTACATAACCTGCGGCATCCTGTGCAATGACATAATAGCTAACAGAATTTCCTGTTGTAAGTCCGCCCATGGCACTAGCAGAAACAGTAAATGACCATACACCATTCAGCGTGGTTCCTGACACCAGAGTACCCTGTGAGCTGGTATATGATGCAGCCCCCTTACGGAAATATACACGTGGCGCAAAGGAACCTGTAGCTACACCTCCGGGGTCAGATATCTGAGCAGTGAATACATAGTCAGTATTAGTATGACAACCATTCACTGTGTATGTAATAGCCGGTGGAATATTATCATTTGCCACACCGTCAAATTCATCTGCACCTATGTCAGCAGCGCCTGCACCACCATTCACGGAACCTGTGGGGCCAGGACGGGTATCACCATCATAATCGGTGGTATAACCACTTAATGTATTGCCATGTGATTCTATATCATTGGGAGTTGTTCCCATGTTAATATGCAGGTCGCCCGTTGTCGTATTGGCAAAGGTGACCGTAGTAGCAGAGAATGAATTTAAATCCTGATTGGGCGACATGGCTGTCTTCCATGATGCAAAAGTTCTGTTACCTGACCAATAGCCGAGGGTAGAGGCATTGGCAGAGTTAAGAATATTGTAGTTACTGGCACCTCCCGGCCACCCGGTAGTAGAGGCAGAATAATTTATACAGTTAGCTATCGCGTAGTGATTATTACTGCCCCCCGTTCGCGCATTGACAAAGATGTTGTTTTTTATATCTACTGTAGTAGATGTCACCGAAGAGCTGCTGTAGTACCCTCTGTGGAAACAGGCTGTTGCCACACTGCCGGAGCTTACATTACCTCCTATATATACACTGTTATGATATACCCTCATGGTATATGATCCGTTTGCACCGGCCATTATACCATTGTAAGCAGTATTCTTTGTCTGGCCTGTACCCAGGGATATCATATTATTCAGTATCGTTACACTGGTGTTGGGAGAATAACAGATAATACCTGCTGCACGTGCCGGTGTTGTGGTACTTGTATAGGTAGATGCATTGGAGATATCATATACCCTGTTTGAAGAAATAGTACCATTCAGCGACGACGTAAGGTATATACCTGCCACACTCTGAGAAACAGATGTGCTATTAGTAAGAGACAGGGCGTTTACCGTATTCTGATGTATGATAGCAGAACCCGTAGAACCATTATAGGAAATAGCGGCCATGGCCCATGTAGTAGTAGTGCCTGAATAGCGGCTGCCGGAACTCAGATGATGTACATGATTGCGCTCCATATGGGCAGCAGCTGTACCTGTATGATAAATACCCCTCATAATATTGGTAGAGCTGGTACTATATCCCGATGTCGTAATATTGGCTATAATGTTATCCGTAATAGCAACCGGAGACGGCGAAGAACTGGATATGGTTGTATATATACCGTAAAAACGGTTTGCACCGGATGTGGTTACCGCAGTACTGATACTTCCTGCAAGTGTGTTACTACCTATTACATTGCCTGATATGGTAGTAGCGGCAGTTCCTGTAGCGTATATACCATACATGCTACAGCCGATACTGGTAGATGTGCCATTCAGGGAGATACAGCCGATAGTATTATTGGAAATGTTTGTTACACCCGGCGTTGACACACTGGAATATATACCATACATACCTACTGACCCATTACTGCTGGCCACACGTTTAAGTGCACCGAGAGTAGTCTGAGAGCCGATTACGTTACCAGACTCAGTACCTACATTGTTACTACCCGCTAAGAGCTCAATACCATATAGACCTGCTGACGACGAACCACCATATGACACAAGATTTGTTACCGT
Source organism: Bacteroidia bacterium (assembly GCA_030427635.1). GTDB lineage: Bacteria > Bacteroidota > Bacteroidia > Chitinophagales > Chitinophagaceae > Nemorincola. The sequence continues at coordinate 67,135 of JAUIBA010000010.1, read as the reverse complement.
ATTACCCTGTACCGAAGAAGGTGTGATAGCACCTACCTGCATGGAGATAGCCCGGAAGGTCATACTGTATGACGTAGAAGACACGGTAAGAGAGCAGGTACCCGTACCTGAAGCATTCAGAGCGCCTATAATATTGTCTGCTACGCGGAAGTTATTACCATTTGTACTGGCAATTCTGATACCATAATGTGCAACAGAAGCAGAGTATGACCTGTTAGCTGTTTGAAAAAGCCTGTTGGAAGATATGTTCCAGTCAGTATTACCAGAAGCAATGTAGATACCATGTGTAGTGCCTGAAGTGTAATAATAGTTACTTATATTACAATTGGAGATTGTGTCAAAGCTGTTATCTTTTCCTGTAGTGCCCGCAGAGTAGATGGCATTATATGGATAACTGGAACCATTGGCCGTAATATTGCAGTACTCCAGCTTGTTATTGTTATTACCGGTTGTTGCTGTTGAGGTAGTAAACTTAACTATACCACTTGCCGTACTGCGTCCAGAACCCTGTAATGTTACGTAACGTACGATGTTGTCTGAAGCGCCATTAATAAACTGCAGTGTGCTGGCCGATGAAGATGTACTGGTATAGCTATTGGTAATAGTAAGCCGGCTGGTACTGCCCGTAGAGTTGATACGACCATCAATGGTCACATACCTGGCACCATTCATACTTATTATTGCATTGGTCACAGATGAAGTGATGCTCTTGGTACTGCCATTACTGGAGTGAGGGCGTATGATAAGACGCCTGTCTGCACTCGCACATGTCAATGATGTGATATTGACAGGGAAGCTTTCTGAAGTGTAGGATGGCAGAATTTCCAGACTGGCATTGACGCCCAAACCCTGTGTATTAATAGCAGTCACAGCCGATGCAATCGTAGCATAATCACCACCGGGACCTATCGTTTTAGGACCAGTGAAAGAACATGGCTGTGTAGCTGTAGAGCCACTCAGAGGTGTGGTAGCAAGGTAGAGCGGAGGTGTGCCGATACATCCTGCATTCATAGCATAAACCCAGAAGTAATAAGTTGTATTGTCCGTAAGCCCGGTAGCAGTGAATGACGTAGCTCCACTGGAATGAACAATTGTTCCACCCAATGCCGAGCTACCCACAGTATACGTCTGCCCGTCGGTAGGGGCAGTAGGCGGTGTGGAAGTATTTGTCATTACTACCAGATATGCGTTGGCAGATGCACTGGCAGTAAATGAACCGGTTATTGAATTTAATGAGGATGTGAACCCTAACGCTGTAGGCTGTGCCGCAGGTGTAGTGCAGGGCGCCGGATCTGTAATCAGCACAGTATAGTCACGCGCCTGTCCATAATTAATAGACGTGGTAACGCAGGGAGGAATTGACGGATATGTGACACCGCCACAGCAGGACTTATAGTTACCTACAAGCCTCATTCTGTGAGTACCCGTTGTAGCCCCTGCCGGGATATTAATTGATACCGATGTAGTACTGCTGGGTATTGTAGCCAGCCCGCCTACAGATTCTCCTGCAGCGAATGTACCATCATCGTTATAATCTATCCATATCTGAAATGAATAGTTTGCATAGTACGTGGTGGTTATATTAAGTGATGGTGTGTATGTAATTCCTCTATACAGAGTAACTGACATCGCAGTGTTATTGATATACTCTTGCGAACAGGTGGAACTAGGGTCTACGATGGAAGAGCCCGCTTCTCCTACGAAGGATGCAAAGCTTGCATACATAGGAGTACCACTGCTACATGTATTCAGGTAATTAGGGGTACAATATGTTTGTGCTTTTCCTGCTGCCGCAGCCAGGAGCAAAACAAATAATGCAGATAACTTTCTCATACAATATATGATATAACTAATTTACACTCAATGAATTAAATAACATTTGTATTCATAGGAGGGACGGGCGTAGGGGTATTCCGCCCTATTATTGCTTACAATATAGAAACTTTTACATTTCTTTTAACAGTAAAAATGGCAAAGAATTTGTTAGCGGATTAAACAAATGATACTTAATTGTAATTAATTGAGAATTTATGCTATTTACATGCATAAAAAAAAGACCACCTCTCCTGGTGGTCTTTTTTTTATGAAAATAAAATTGAATTTATTATGTAAGCATCAATATTTTTCTATATAGAAATAGCCGTCAGATATATTTACAACCTCTCCATTCGCGGTCACTCCTTTAAAGTAAAACTTAGCTTCAATAACTGCAGTATCGTTACGTAATATCTTTATACCACCGGAATTGCTTCTGTCGCTGGAGAACTGAAGATACTTGCCATACAGACTATCTGTATAGGTTGCCATACGGGTATAGTTCTGCCACTCCATGGAATACAGATTACCCTTCCATACATCGCGGAGGTAGAACTGCATACGGGCAGGAGCGTTATCCATCACACCTATTATTACATTGGTACCACTGGTATCCAGTGCAAAACCAGCATAATCTGCCTTGTGGAAGTTACCATTTACCTTGTAGCTCATGGGCTTTTCTCCACCCCACGTAAACTCATCGTCGCCAAGTGGGGTAATGGGGTTCACAGCTTCATTAGCCGGGCTGTCAGGGTCGGCCTGATAATCGCCATTGCTGCAGGACATCACAAAGGCAGAAATAGACGTTATGAGTAACCCATATATAATCTTCTTCATAGTAGCTTCTTATACCGGCTAAAGATAGGTAAAATATATTATTTTCGAAAAAACTGCTATTACCCACAGAATGAGAAAAAAACTGCTGCTTGCCATATTGCTGTTACTGCCCTTTATAGCCTTTACACAGGGCATATATAGTGGTATCGTTATAGATTCTCTCACCCGCAATCCGGTTCCTTTTGCCACCATACATGCCGAGGGTCAAGGCAGCATAGCCGACCTGAACGGCCATTTTACAATAAGTACAGGGAATACACCTGGCAGGAAACAACAAAAGCAATTAAGTATATCGGCTACAGGATACCTTACACGCACGCTAACCATAACACAGCTAAAAAAAACTGACACTGTATGGCTGGCACCGGCAACAAATGAACTGAAAGAGGTGACGATAAGGCCACAAATGGATAGAATAAGAGAGATACTCAACAAAACAATAGCAAACAGAAACCGAAACAATCCTGATAAATACAAAACATGGCAGTGCAATGTGTATTATAAAATGGCTGTGGACATAGTGCTGCCAGACACAGTAAAGAGTGATACTGCCGAAAAGAGAAGAAAAATCACCGAATTTACCAACAGGCAGCACCTTCTGCTGTCAGAAACTTACAGCACCCGCACATGGAAGGGCCCGGCCACACTACAGGAAGACATACAGGCTACCCGGTTTTCCGGACTGAAGCGGGCAGCATTTACCAGCACAATAACCGATGTACTGCCATTTCATGCCTATACCGACTATATAGCCCTTAACGGAAAAGATTATCACACCCCCGTGAGCCGGGGATATGAAAAATACTACCGCTTCAGTCTTGCAGATGAGATTACAGAAAATACCGGCACCACATGGGTCATCAGCTTCCGCCCCAGGGGCAATACGGCCAACTGTCTTAGCGGAACTGTATATATAAGTGAGCAGGACTATGCAATAACCCGTATCATAGCCCGTGGTATAGATACCATACTGGGACAGACCACCAGTATAGAGCAGGAATACAGCTCCCATCAGCTGAATGATACCATCCGGCGATGGTTTCCATCCCGGCTCAACTATATCATAGACAAGCAGATGAAGAGCAGTACACTATCCTATACACTGCGTATGAAGGGCAACTCTTCTATAGACTCTGTAAAGTGGCAGATACCTGACAACTTCCGGTTTGACAAGGCCCACACGGTGCGTATAGCACCGGGAGCAGATACAGAGGCAGATACACTCCTGCAGCAGCTACGCCCTGCGGCTCTAAACAACCGCGAGCAGCTCACCTATCATGTTATAGACAGTATAGGCCAGGAGGCAAAGGCCGACAGAATCATGCAATGGATGCGGCACCTGCCTGATGGCAGAATATCTATTGGCATACTGGATGCTGATATAACCCGCTTACTGAGCTATAACCAATACGAAAACCTGAGGCTGGGCATGGGCCTGCAAACCAATGAACGCCTTATAAAATGGCTGAGTGTGGGCGGCTGGGGAGGATATGGCTTTGGTGATAAAGCATGGAAATATGGTGCATTTGCCGAGGTATATGCCGACAAGTACAGGGAAACCATCATCCGCCTGTCGTGGAACGACGACCTCTCTGACCCGGGACGTATACAGCTGGGGGGAAGTATAGACAAGGGCTACCTGCGCCAGTATCTGATGCAGCGGGTAGATAATATACGTACGGCGGAGGTATCCCTTCGCAAACGGCTGGGCTGGTGGCAAACAGAAGTGACAGCAGCACAGCAGGAAATAACACCCCGCTATACCTATGCACTGGCAATGGACGGTATTCCCTACAGCAGCTTTACGGCGCGGCAGGCTTCACTGAAGATACGATATGCACCCGGCGAAAAAACCGCGCCATTCTTTGGCAGTTACTACAGCATACCCGGTCGCTACCCGGTTATCTATGCAACTGCTACCGGAGGTGAACTTACCACGGGCCATGCATCCATCCCCTATATGCAGGCTATAGTAGCCGCTACATGGCAGGTACACATTAACAGGATGGGCATGGAACGTATGATGATAGAAGCCGGCCGCTCATGGAGCGATGCTCCCCTGCCCCTCTCCCGGCTCTTTGCCGGTAACGGCTTCAAGTATGATGCTAAAACCCTTTCCCTGTACGCATTTGGCGGACTAATGACCATGTACCCCTACGACTATTATACCGACCAGTTTGTACAGTTTATATACCGTCACGATTTTGACAGAAAGCTGTTTCACCTTGCTCATAAGGAGGTGCCCATCAGTTCTGCCCCATCGGTAGGGCTGCAGTATGGTATGCTATACGGCACGCTGGCACACAGGGAGGCACACAGCGGCATTACTCCCGGCGTGCCAGATGGCGATGGCTATCATGAGGCGGGCCTGCTGCTTAATAATCTTATAAGACTACAATCGGGCAGTATGTACTATTATTCACTCAATGCCGGCTACTTCTATCACATTAGCAATGAGGTAAACCTGGAGCAGAACGGTAAATTTGTAATAGGCGCATCTGTAGAATTCTGACAGTACCTTTACGCTACGAAACACATGATATGAAACTCATTGGCTTCCTGTTTGGTCTTATATCCCTGCTGCTGGCATTTATAGCCTTCTTTCCTTTACTGGGCTGGCTCAACTGGTTGTTTATTCCTTTTGCCATTCTGGGGGTTATCATCAGCAGTATTACCAACTCATCGGGCGGTAAAACCATGAGCATAGCAGCCATCATAGTAGGTATGCTGCGTCTTATGCTGGGCGGTGGCATATTCTGAAATATCCCCCTGCATATCCCCTTTGTGCCGCAGAAGTAGCCACCGGGGCCATTATGATACCATAACAGCAGCCTGTGGTTCCTGAAACAAAGAAACGCAGAAATGTACATTCCACCCTTTTGCGTACTTTTATCTGCATAACAATACATTAATGAAAAACAGAATGAACCTTAAATGGGCTATTCCCGTTATGGCTATCAGTACGCAATTACTCACAGGATGCGGCAACAGTAAGCCGGCATCGGCGCCAAAGACAGAAACCACTGCCGTGGCAGATGGATATGATGACAACTTCGTAGCAGAGGCTCAGTCCTTTGCCGACCTGCAACTGCTGCGCTATCAGGTGCCGGGCTTCAAAAACCTGACCCTGCAGCAGAAGAAGCTGGCATACTACCTGTATGAGGCTGCACTGTGTGGCCGCGACATCATTTACGACCAGAAGAGCAAAGAAGGCATAATGCTGCGCAAAACCATAGAGGCTATGTATGGCACCTATAATGGCGACAAGCAGAGCGAGGAGTGGAAGCAGTTTGAAACCTACTGCGGCCGTGTATGGTTCAGCAACGGTAACTACCATCACTACAGCAATGAGAAGTTTATACCGGAATGTACATGGGAATACTTCACAGAGGTACTTAAGGCCAGCGATGCCGCTAAACTGCCACTGGAAAACGGCGAGAATGCCGATGCATTCCTGGCACGCATAAAGCCTACGGTATATGACATGAAGTATAAACCCAAACTGGTAGACCTGCGCCCCAACGTGGATAACATAGTAGGCTCTGCCAACAACTTTTACGAGGGTGTAACCCAGAAAGAAGTAGAAGCTTTCTATGCCACATTTGACAGCAGTGCCAATGCACCATCATGGGGTCTTAACAGCAAGGTAGTGAAGGAGAATGGCAAGATAGTAGAGAAGGTATGGAAGAGCGGCGGCATGTATGGCGCAGCTATAGATAAGATCATATACTGGCTGGAAAAAGCAGCAGGTGTGGCCGAAGATGCAGAGCAGAAAAAAGCGCTGGAGCTGCTGGCACAGTTCTACAAAACCGGCGATCTGAAAACATTTGACGACTATAGCATAGCGTGGGTACAGAACACCGGCTCGCGCCTGGATGCGGTGAACGGATTCATAGAGGTATATATGGATGCCATAGGCAAAAAAGGCAGCTTTGAAAGCACGGTATCGCTCAAGGATATGGAGGAGACCGAGCGTATAGAAGCTATAGCTAAAGAAGCGCAATGGTTTGAAGACAACTCGCCCATTATGCCGGAGCATAAGAAGGAAAAAGTAAAAGGTATCACTGCCAAGGCGATAACTGTAATAGTAGAGAGCGGCGATGCTGCCCCCAGCACGCCTATAGGCATAAACCTGCCTAATGCTGAGTGGATACGTGCCGAGCATGGCTCCAAATCGGTATCGCTTACCAACATCATACACTCCTACAATGTAGTGAGCGCCAAAGGTGGTATGGCGGCAGAATTTGCAGTGAATGATACTGTGCTGCAGCGTATGAAAAAGTACGGTTCTCTGGCATCAGACCTGCATACCGATATGCACGAATGTATAGGTCATGCATCGGGCAAGCTGAACCCCGGCGTAGCTACTACCGATGTGACGCTGAAAAACTATGCCAGCTGCCTGGAAGAAGCCCGTGCCGACCTCGTAGGCCTGTACTATATCTACGACCAGAAACTGGTGGACCTGGGTGTAATGCCCAACCTGGAAGTAGGTATGGCCGGCTATGACAACTATATGATGAATGGCCTTATGACACAGCTTACCCGCCTGAAGCCGGGCGAGCAGCTGGAAGAAGCACATATGCGCAACCGTGCTCTGGTAGCACACTGGGCCTATGAGAAGGGTAAGAAAGACAATGTGGTAAGTATGATAAAACGCGATGGCAAAACCTATGTACAGGTAAACGACTATGGCAAGCTGCGCCAGCTCTTTGGCGAACTGCTGAAGGAGATACAGCGCGTAAAATCTGAAGGCGACTACAAAGGTGGCAAGTACCTGGTAGAGACCTTTGGTGTAAAAGTAGACCCTACCCTGCATAAAGAAATACTGCAGCGCTTTGAAGGCCTGGGCATAAAACCCTACAAAGGTTTCATACAGCCTAAACTCGTACCTGTGATGAACGGCGAAGAGATAACCGAAGTAAACATAGAATACCCCGATAACTTCTTTACCCAGATGATGGAATATGGCAAAAACTATGCCTTCCTCCCGGTAATGAACTAAGGTAATTTTGCTAATAAATGAAACAGAACAGGCGGCTCAATGAGCCGCCTGTTTTCAGTATTAATGGATGCTATAGATTGTGGTGTATGAGATGTAAATCCGAACATTGTAAAGTAGTGCTGATGTGATGCTAGCTGGGGTTGCTTCTGTTTATGGGGTGAAAAAGCCGTGCGTTGTGGTCATCGATTATAAATGAAGACCATTGGACAATTTGATTATTTTTATATAAAACTTCAAGCATGCCATTATCACTATCTGAAACATTAGTTGTAGGAATTTCTTCTCGCGCACTATTTGACTTAACTACCGAGGATGAGATATTTAAAAATCAGGGCATCAAAGCATTTCGTCAATATCAAAAAGAAAGAGAAAATGACATACTAAACCCAGGAACAGCCTTTTACTTAATCCAAGCGTTGCTAAAACTAAATGAGCTATCAAGCTCTCGACTAGTCGAAGTAATAGTGATGTCAAGAAATAGTCCAGAAACAGGATTAAGGTTACTCCATTCAATTGAAAAGTATCAGCTCGACATTACCAGGTCAGCTTTTACCGGAGGTGAGCCACTTCACCCATATATTGAAGCATTTGATGTAGATCTGTTTCTATCAAAAGACGAGTCTGATGTCCAAAAAGTAATAGATTCAGGGAGTGCAGCAGCAGCTATTATTTATGACCCACCTATCAGCTACGAATCAGACCAAACAACGGTAAGAATTGCATTTGATGCTGATGCTGTTATTTTTTCTGATGAGTCTGAGCAAATCTATAAAAAAGAGGGCTTGAAAGCATTTCATGAAAATGAAAAAATAAATGAGATTGTACCGCTTAAAGACGGTCCATATGCGAAGCTGCTCAAAATGCTCAGCATAATTCAAAACAAAATGACAACTGGCGTTGAATTATCACCTCTACGAATTGCTATTGTTACAGCTCGTAACAGCCCATCACATTTACGGGTTATAGAAACGCTAAGACAATGGGACGTATACGTTGATGAAGCTTTTTTTTCTGGGCGGTCTTTCAAAAGATAAAATACTAAAAGCATTCAGAGCTCACATATTCTTTGACGATCAAGACACACATTTGCAAACTGCAAGTCAGGTTGTCCCCTCCGGACGGGTACCGTACACTTCAAACTCTCCACTGTTCACGCCTCGTCCCGAATTAGCTTTATTAAACCCTGAAACGTTAACACTGAATAAAATTCAAGAATTCAAAAAGTGATAGATGCAATAGGCAAACAATTCCGCCGTTGTTGAATTGTAAGTGATGAAGTTCCCATAACTGAATGTAAGCGAAATAAGATTGTCGAGGCTACCCGTTTGATTTAAGCCGTATTCTATTGAATTTTTGTACTACAGGATTCATAAATTCGAGCTGTTTGGGTTTGCTTGCCTTTCCAAACATTACGGAAGCTATATACTCAAAATCATTTATTTTTTTGAGATCGAAACTTCGCGACTTCATAGTCAAATCCTTGTCCACCATGAAAAATGATAAAATTTCATTTCGGGCATGTTTGAGTCTTTCCCGACTATCGAACATGGCAATATCATTAGCGTCATAAACATACATCTCGGTAACAAAAAAGACTGCAACAATACCATCAGTTTCAATCCGATCAGCAATCTCGTGTAACTTTCTGTAGATCGTAGTTTTTAAAGACCCCCCAAAGGTCTGCAGTTGAAAGGTGTCATCGCTGAATAAAACTAAGCAAGTCGGTAACAGCGTTTTTTGCATCTGAAAGATTACCAAATGCATCAATTCGAATTTTTCAAACAGATCACCATCAGGATACGCTTTGTTGAAATTTTCAATCGGAATTCTTGTTTGCTTTGGTCCAACTGATAATTCAATCCTTAAGGCTTTTTCAAAGTTGTTTTTCTTGCAATAAAAAACATAATCATCTATGAACAGCATGTCTTTAGGAACCCGGTAAAAGTTTAGGCTCTCTATTTTCTTTTCCAGTTCATCAGATAGTTTGCATTCTTCATTTAAAGCTGTTTTCATGGCCATCATGAAAAGTTTCATTTGGCCAATCCCAGAAATGAAATTATCATATAAGTCTTCTTTCCGTCCGCGTTCATAAAATGAAAATTCTGCCGAAAACATTACCTCCACTTGGCCGACACCTATAAGTGTTTTCCGAAGTGAATCAATAATAGTCGAATATTTAACATCATTATCAATGGTGAAGATTGCTTCTGGTAGAGAAATGGTGTCCTGACCCGAGTAAATGCGAATTTCTATCCTTTTTTCCAAATCAAAAGGCTGCTGCTTAAGTACTTCGTTTCGTTTACCTATAAACCATTTACCCACATCGTTAACCAAGTAGCGATCACGAAACTCTTCGTAAGTAGCATTAAATTCTGTATGCGCCAATGACTTCTGAAGTACGAATGTAATGTTCCTGTATTCCGAGAAAAAACTATCTAAGTAGGATATATTATCGAAAAAATTTGTTCCCTTTTCAAACTTTTCCAAACTGCTTAGCGCACTATAAAACTTATGCAAAGCGGGATATAGTACGCCTCTTGGGTTATTCATCGTTGTTGTTTAACGCATTTAAGTTGAGAAAAATTAAAGCTAAGAAATTGAGCTTGACACTTCCGCCGTTGTTGGTGTTCTTCACCAACAACAGCGGAACCAGATGCGCTATTAATGCCTGAGGATAGAAGGGTCGTCAGGTGGTAAGAAAGTAAAGCTTGCCCGGTAACCTAAAAAATGAATCCTGAGAATCAATGTTGAATTGATTGGATGCCCATCTAATATTGCAGGTTGCCAGTCATACAAATTATTGATGGACGTTGTCAACACATTTTTCACATCCCACATAGGTATCTCATCTTTGATACTCCTCACGCAGGAATGTCCTGTGCTGTCAACTTCTATCTCAAAATACATATTGCCGTTGGTGCCCACCCACTTATGCTGTCCGTTATTGATACTACGCTGCAAACGCTCACTGAGGCCTTTTTTATAGCTGGCTATTGCGTCTCCGCAATAATAACAGGGCTTCTCCAAAGTGCAGTCCTTATATTTCTCTTTGAATAAGGGTTGCGCATTAGCGTTAATGGCAAATAAAATAAATAGAAGGCATAGGTATTTCATAAGGTACGTTGTGTGCGTTTGCACAAAAAAACAAACTATTTACCCTTTTCCCCAATTATTCTGATACCGCCGTTGGGTTCGCTGACAAAAAACCGAAAAACTAAAGTCTATACCTATCATATGTATGCAGGAATGGGTCCGGTATCTTTTGCCATATATGAGAGGGGATTCCGAATTTCAATTTTCCGGTTGCAGAACCCGGATTGGCAACCTCCAGATGGTCCCAATACACAAGAAAAAAGTCTGGCTCAAGTATAAAGTCCATCCAACCCTCTGCTAAATAGTTGTCATTAATGTCGAACAATAATATTCCGGAATAATTTTCCAGATAACCGCCTAAATGGGTTGCATCATGTCCCTCAATGCAACTGCCTGACCAATCAAATTTCACAGAAGAACCCATGAAACCATAATTGTGCAAATCGTTTCTCAGTTGCGCTTCAACATTTGCTCTTAACACTGCCCCCATAGGTTCTGAGAGTCCTAAATCAGTATAGTCAGGCATAATCGACATCTCTCAAAAATAGCCAATAGCTATCATTATTCATCTTCACCAGACGTCGAAAAAACAGAAATAAGGCAGCGATATACTAAACATATCCTGCCGTTGATGGTGAAGTACACAACAACGGCGGAAAGCATTTAATGAGCTGGTAATTTCTTCTGTGAAATAAAAAGAAACCGAAACTGCATCGTGTCTATTTCTCTTCTTCTATTCCATTGCTATAACGGGCAAATCTTCCTTTGCTCCTGTCGAAAATCTGCTCCTTCATAGGCCAGGGCCAGCCGCCGAATTGGGTCTTCTGATATAAAGCCATTGTATCCCGTATCTCCTGCTGTGTATTGGCAACAAATGGACCATATTGCACCACTGGCTCCCCTATAGGCTTTCCCTGCAACATAATTAAGAAAGCGTCTTTATCGCCATTTTTAATGGTAGCATCCTGCATAGGGTCCAAAACGACACGGCTGTTTCCATCAATGTTTTGTCCGTCAATTGTTATGTTACTACCTCTATAGAAATATAAATTTCTGTGCGTACCAGCGGCATCTGATGCAGGTAAAGTCCAGGTGGCGCCCGCTTCCATTTTTATAGTAAAAATGGCAACGCCATTATTGGGGTCAGCAGCCCAGGAGTCTGGTGGAGGATTCAGCGCCTTTTTTCCGTTTAAAGTTCCGGCAATCACATTCACCTGCGTTATCTTCCCATTTTCATCCTCAGCCTGAAGCAGAGGTATATCTTCACGCCAAAGCATTTTATAAAAAGGGTCTACCTTTTTGCTTTTGGCTGGCAAATTGAGCCAAATCTGAAAAAGTTCAAAAGGGTTGCCTGTGTCCCTGTTCAACAAGGGAAACATTTCCGAGTGCTGGATTCCGCGGCCTGAAGTCAGCCATTGTACATCTCCTGCTTTAAAACGTCCGGCACCACCCAAAGAATCTGTATGGTCAATAACCCCCTCTACAGCAATCGTAACCGTTTCAAATCCACTATGCGGATGATAAGGGAAACCCGGCACCATACTGCCGTGGTACATCCGGAACCCATTCAGAGGCACAAAATCATGACCTAAATCTCTGCCTTTCAGCTGATCGGGATTGAGCCCGGATTGTTCATTCCCTTCGGGATACTCATCCCTGTGATAGGCACAAAACATAAAGGGGTCCTGCGCTTTCCATGGCGCTCCTAATGGTTCTGTTTTTACTATTATAGCATTCATAAATACTGTTTGAATAGTTAGTTGTCAATCTGATTTTTATATTCCAATTTCCGTCCTTGCTGGTGAAAACACTGACATAAATGCTGTACATCGTATCTCTATGTTCTCCTTCCCTATAATATAGCCACTATGTGTAGCTAATCTCAACAGTAGAGTAGCAAACAATATCTATTTTCCCCTGACACTTTCAAACAACTTTTTCATCCGGGTTCCATCCTGCTCATCAGCATATGAAAAAACACAAACGAGGACTTCCTTATCTATACGCTTTGCGCCTTTTAGTTCCCATCCGTCCGCGGTGTGTATTATGGATACCGCCATCTGTGAAAAAATATCACCAGACAATGACATACTGCCGGTTATAGCGATTGGTGAAAAGTATAAAATACAACTCTCATCAGGGTTGACGTATTGTACAGAATCAGGGTTATTAATACGCCGGTATGTTTCGTCAATGGGAATATGCCACAGTGCCAGTAAATCCACGCTCTTTTTCCTTCTTTTAAACAAATGGAACATACTAATAAAAATAGCAAAAAGTTTTCCAATGAAACGAGGCTGAGTCCCAGCACATATACACAGCTCAACATTGGTCTCATATATTTTCACCAGCTTCAATCCGGCACACTATCCATCTGGAAAAAACACCAATCAATTATACGACCTCATCAAAAATCCGCCATCACCTCAAAACACAACCGCTCGCGGGTAATGGGGTGTACAAACTCCAGCAGGCCTGCATGCAGGTGCAGGTGGCTACCGGGGGTACCATAGAGGTCATCGCCCACTATAGGGGCATTAAGCCCCTGCGGATGCGCAGCATGCACCCGCAGCTGGTGTGTGCGGCCGGTATGTGGCCAGAAGTGTATGCGGGTAGTATCGGCAGTAGTGGCCACTACCTTCCACGTGGTATGGCTGGGCTTACCGGTATCATAACACACAAGCTGACGGGGCCGGTTGAACGGGTCAGGAATCAATGGCAGGTCTATAGAGCCCTCATGGCCCTCTATGGCTCTGCTTAGTAAGGCCGTGTATCGCTTGCCAACGGTGCGCTGCAGAAACTGACGCTGCAGGTGTTTGTGTATCTCCGGCGCTTTGGCTACCACCATCAGGCCCGATGTACTCATATCCAGCCGGTGTACTATGAGCGGCTCTGCACCGTTCATGGCAGACAACAGCCTGCTGTAAACCGAATCGGCAACGGCTATGCCCGGTACCGAACGCAGGCCACCCGGCTTGTTTACTACAGTAAGGTATTCATCATCATACACAACCGGCAGTGTGATGGTGTCATCTGCCGGCTGCAGAAATGGATTGTCATTTACGGCTATGCCCTCCAGCATATGCTCCAGTATGGGCTTACACTTACCGGTACAGGCAGGGTAATACTGCTTATGCCGGCGTATCTCGGATACGGGAGATGTACCCCACCAGAATTCGGCCATGGCAAGTGGAGTGTAGCCCTGGGCAAAAGCATATTGCAGCAGCCTGGGCGTGGCGCACTCGCCAGCACCTGCGGGCGGGCGACCAAAAGCGGTAAGGGCAAAAATAGCATGCAGGCTTTTGCGCTGGCCATACCTGTTGAGAAACGAGTATTGGCTGAACAGCTGCTCCTGCAGGCCGGCCGAGCGCTCTTCGCGCTCCTGCTTAAGGGCTTCTATGCGTTTATCTATTGGTACCAGCCTGAGCCTGATGTGGTCCAGTTTTTGCTGCCATTCATCTTTTAGCGCACGCATACTACGGCGGTCGTCATTGCTCTCTCTGGCCAGTGCTGCCTCCAGCAGCTCATGAGCAGCAGGGTCTGATGCATTGTTTGCCTCGCGGCGCAGCCTTCGGTTTTCTTTGCTGCCCTTCAGCACCTGCCTGAGGGCTGAAATTTCCTGCTCCGCCCTTGTGGTTTCAGTATCCAGTAGTTGTTTCAGGCTCAGGTAATGCTCATCGGCCAGTGCGGTTTCTATATCCCGGTTTATGCCATCTATTACCTCCTGCTCCCTGAGAAAAAAACTACCCTCGGTAAGCATATCAAAAACAGGAGGCACAAAGCGGGGATGATAGTTGGTACCCGCCAGCTTGCCCGAAAATGCCGACAGATACCCCACCCGTCCGGCACTGTCGCTCACGACCAGGACCCCAAACATTTTGCCTTTGGGCGTTCCAGTCGGGTCGTTTGTAAGGCCAAAGTTGTGTTGCAGATCGGTTTGCGCCTCAAGATATTGCTGCACATGGGTAGCTGCCGCTACAGCCAGCGGATGCGGTCTGTAATAAAAAGGAAAGGTAAACCGCTGTGGCAATGGTATGTTACTGAGCGTTTCTTCGTCGAACCAGTTTATTCTGGGATGGTCATTCATTTATACCGCTTGATGGCTGCTATACAATGGCAAAAGTAGTGTATAAAACCCGCCGCCTTCTTCCCGGCATTGTTAGCGTCCCTGTCACCAGCCACAAGTCAGCTAACGCCTGACTTTACTTTGCCACTCAAACCGCCCAGCATTTCTCAGCCAGTACTGTTCCATAAACGTCCACTTATCTGTACCTTCATGAATATGTTCATGGTAAGGTAGTGTCTCCACTAACCTCTCACCACCTACTTTACCCTGAATACACCAGACATTAGTATCCTTACTGCACCATCAGTAGTATCCAATGCTTTTATTTCATCAATAAATAAACGGTCACCAGACCACAACCTACTTAAGCGGGCTTTCATCTGAGACGTCAGTCTGTCATCCTCTGATCTAAACTCATCTACAGAGCCATCGGCCGCCAAAGTGGACAGCGTGAAAGAGATAATTCTGAGTCTCCCAATTGGACTCTGCAGGCTATTAGTAACAAGTAGGGTATCTTTGTGGATAATTCCGTGGTGCGCTCCTCGTATCAATGTAAAACGTTCCTTTCTGGCATTCGCCGCTAGTTTACCCCAATCCCTATATTTTACTTGCTTATTTGCATGCCAGTTTACATATTCCTCCATGTATCCAATCACAGAACGCTCGACAACAACATCAGTTATAGCATAAGTTACCTCAATAGTATCATTCTTGTGACGATCTGTAATATTTCTGAGTAGCATATTATCGGTTGTCTTTTCAGCCAGCCCGGAAAAAATCTTTGCGCGTACCGCTGGTACTGAATCGTCCACATACCTTAGCAGGTCCTCTGCTGTGCAAATGGATAGTAGCGTATAGTAACTCTCCCTTGTCTCATTGTCCCATACTATCCTGCCGTTATGCATGTACATTTCAGCCAGTATATCCTCCCTGAACCTGGCAAACAAACTATCCACCACACTATTCTGTGCATAACACGGTTGCTCACAAAATATCGTGAGTACTACCCAAAAGCCGAATAATATACGCTGAGCCATGAAGAATATATTTTATCGTTGGCAACTATGTGTAAGATAGAAACAAATTACCGGGAAAGCTATCCCTAAAAATAGAATCAGACAGCTGATAGCTACACTATACTACCACATACGGCAATATACCCAAAAGCAGAAGTGCCACAATATGAATACCATTGCAAAAGCCGCACACAAAATCCCGGGTAAGGATATGCCACGTGCTACTGAACAGTAAAGCCTTGCTGTAGAATTACCATAACTGCAAACGTCCACACTATCCTATTGTAAACCATAGGATCAATGAAAATGCTGGTGTACATACCAACTATTATAAAGAACTAAGCCCATGGGGTGTAATACGGTGCAAATGAGGTATAATTAATAATCTGCACGTCGCGCAAAAGCCAGCTTTGTTTTTCATTTGAGGGGGTAATAAATTTGGTGCTGGCAGGTAGGCATTGGAACAAACATAAAATTTTTCGTCTTTTTATTTTTTACCTTTGTTTTTTCACCATACCTTTGCACTCCAAATTTCTCATTTTGCTCTTTTGATAAGATTGCATTGGGAGAATATCTCCCGAACCGGCAGGCACAACAGTACCCGCCGCGGACGGAAAAATTCGTTAACACCAAAAACATTTAGTAAATGGCTAAAGAAATCAGCGGTTTTGTAAAACTGCAGGTAAAAGGCGGTCAGGCAAATCCTGCACCTCCTATCGGCCCGGCGCTCGGCTCTAAAGGCGTCAACATTATGGAGTTCTGCAAGCAGTTCAATGCCCGTACGCAGGACAAAATAGGCAAAGTACTCCCCGTAACACTTACTGTTTACACCGACAAGTCATTTGACTTCGTTATCAAAACTCCTCCTGCCGCTGTGCAGCTGATGGAGCTGGCTAAGCAGTCTAAAGGTTCTAAAGAACCAAACCGCCAGAAAGTAGGTAAGGTAACATGGGCTCAGGTAGAAGAAATAGCCAAAGACAAAATGGCTGATCTTAACTGCTTTACCCTCACCAGTGCCATGAGCATGGTAGCAGGTACTGCTCGCAGCATGGGCTTTACAGTAGAAGGTACAGCACCCGAAGGCATCACTGTTAAATAATGGTTGCCACCTGATAACAGTATTTTTTACCTTATTCAAAAGAATCAAAAATGGCACTTACCAAGAAAAGGAAAGCTGTAGAAGCTAAACTTGAAAAAAATAAAGTATATACTCTGGCAGAAGCTGCCGATATAGTAAAGAGCATCAATCTCACTAAGTTTGACAGCTCTGTGGATATGCACATCCGTCTGGGTGTGGACCCAAAGAAAGCCGATCAGGCTATACGTGGTACAGTGAGCCTGCCTCACGGTACCGGTAAAACAAAGCGTGTACTGGTACTCTGCACTCCTGACAAGGAAGCAGAAGCAAAAGGTGCAGGCGCTGACTATGTAGGTCTGGACGAGTTTGTACAGAAAATAGAAGGTGGCTGGACAGATGTGGACGTAATCGTAGCTACACCATCAGTAATGCCTAAAATAGGCCGTCTGGGTAAAATACTTGGTCCACGTAACCTCATGCCAAACCCTAAAACAGGTACTGTTACTAACGATGTAGCAGCAGCTGTAACGGATGTAAAGGGCGGTAAAATTGCGTTTAAGATAGACAAAGCCGGTATCATTCATGCTTCTATCGGTCGTGTATCTTTCGAGCCGAACAAGATTGCTGAAAACGCTCAGGAACTCATTAACACACTGGTACGTATGAAGCCAGCTACTGCCAAAGGTACTTACCTGAAAGGCATCAGCATGGCTGCTACCATGAGTCCAGGTCTGGCAATAGACCCTAAAAGCGTATAATAAACAAAATGGCGATACGCGCCGGAAAGACAAAAATTTAAATAACTCGTTTGAAAGTTTACCTGAATAGAGGTGAATGGCCAAATTGTCAAATTAAACAAAATGACACCTGCTCAGAAAAACGAAGCAATAGAAGTACTGAAAGGCAAATTTGCCCAGTACAATAATTTTTACATCACCAATACCGAATCACTTACGGTAGAACAGGTGAGCAAGCTCCGCAGGCTGTGCTTTGAGAAGAATGTGGAAATGAAGGTGGCTAAAAACACCCTCATCCGCAAGGCGCTCGAAAGCTTTAACGATAACAAATATGATGGCGTTTATGAATCACTGCACGGTGTTACTGCCCTCATGTTCTCTGAGTCGCCAAAAGAGCCAGCGCTGATTCTGTCTTCCTTCCGCAAAGAAGGCAATACAGATAAGCCAGTGCTGAAAGCTGCACTGATAGACACTGACGTATTCGTAGGTGACAATCAGCTGGAAGCTCTCGTTAAAATCAAAACGAAGAACGAGCTCATCGGCGAAGTTATCGGTCTCCTGCAGTCTCCTGCAAAACGTGTACTGGCTGCCCTGCTGCACCACCACGAGAGCAAAGAAGGCGCAGAAGCACCAGCAGCAGAAGCATAGTATGCTGTACTGCCCGGCTATGACGTTTTACGACACATGGCAGGTGCAAACCGGGAATTGGATTTAAATTAAATCACATTCCCACATTAATATGGCTTCCAGGTCAATATATATTTAAGTAACACAATTTTTAAAACTAACAAAAAACCATAAAAATGGCAGACATTAAAGCATTGGCCGAACAACTGGTAGGCCTTACCGTAAAAGAAGTACAGGAACTGGCAGACTTCATGAAGACTGAATATGGCATCGAGCCAGCAGCTGCTGCAGTAGTAGTAGCAGGTGGTGCAGGTGGCGACGCTCCTGCTGCTGCTGAGAAGACTTCATTCGACGTAGTTCTGAAGAGCGCAGGCGCTTCTAAACTGAACGTTGTGAAGATCGTTAAAGACCTGACTGGTCTGGGTCTGAAAGAAGCGAAAGAACTCGTTGACGGCGCTCCTAAGAACATAAAAGAAGGCGTAAGCAAAGCTGAAGCTGAAGATATAGCTAACAAGCTGAAAGAAGCAGGTGCTGAAGTTGAGCTCGCTTAATCTGTCAGTATTGTAACTAATAAAATTAAAGCCCGCCTTTTAAGGTGGGCTTTAATTTTGCTGTAAACCTATACCAGTATTTATTCGTCGATAGCCTCGGCCTTGCGGACAATGGTATGGATTACATCGTCTAGTTTCTGCGCAGTCTCCCCTATTCCTGCTATCAAATCTTTGCATTCAGCAGAGATACCAGCCTCCTCTTTAAGCAAAGAAACCAAGCCCATCAGGGTAGCTAATGGTGCCCGCACTACATGAGACTGAATAAAAGTAATATCACGCAATGCTGCATTCTGCAGCTCTATCTTTCTCATATACTCCTTCGATGCTGTAGTGTCTATCATAGCACTTACTACCCGTAAAGGACTCCCATTCCCATCCCGCTGGCATACACCCTGATGCTGTACCCATGCTACACTGCCATCTGCTTTTAAAAACCGGTATGACGTGGCGAAATGCTCTGCATTTTTGTCTGCCAGCACCTTCTTTAATTCTGCCAGCACACGCTTCCTATCCGGCTTGTAGATATTATCAATCCATATGCGATAGTCCAATTCATAGTTTTCATAGCCAAAATACTGCCTGAACCCATTTCCAAGATATACTTTCTTTGCTGGTATTTCCCAGTCAAGTATAGCCTCTACTGTAGCCTTCATTACCATGCGCAGCCGCTGATTACTTTCATTCAGCCTTTGCTCTGTCTGCTTTCTACGTGTAATATCAAGTACTATCCCTTCTACAGACTGTACATTACCATCCGTATCTTTTACAATCTGAATCCGCTCATATATCCATTTATGCCGGCCATTCCTGGTAATAATTCTCCGTTCTGCATCTTTTATCTTGCTACCCGAAAAATACTGCTGAAAATCCCTTAACAGCGCTACACGGTCATCAGGGTGAAACATAGCAAAAATCTGCTGTTCTTCCGGCACAAAAGAGTCAGGGTCAACATCAAATATCCTGTATAGTTCCGGAGACCAATATATGGTACCAGCATCTGGCTCCCTGATCCAATAACCCAGCCCTGATATCTCACTTGCTGCGCGCAGGCGTTCATTTGCCCTCATAAGCTGCTGCTGTGTTACCATCTCTTCAGTAATGTCAACAGCCTGTATAAGGCGGGCATTACGCCCATCTACGTTAATGCATACATTATCCAAACGCATCAGGAACTGCCTGCCACCTTTGCCTACTATCCTGACTACCCAGGAAGATGTACAACAATCAACAGTGCATGGTTCATTAAAAAGGCGCTCTGATATATCCACATCATCTGTATGACAAATGTCACGAAAAGACATACCTGCATATTCGTCTCTTCTATACCCCAGTAAAGAGCATGCCACATCGTTTTCCAGTATAAATGCCTCTGACTCAGAATCTACAATCCACTTAGCCAGAGGGCTACAGTTGAAAAGTGTCATATACTTCTCTTCTGAAGACTTTATTAACGCTTCACTCTTTATCTGTGCATCCAACATAGCCTGATAATAACGAGTACTAATATGCATGCTATGTCTCATAAGCAACAGTAAAAGCACTGCAGTTAATAATATAAAAGCCAGCCCTGTCCACGTCTGGTAAACGGCAAGCTGTGTACTATCACTACCGGCCAACCATATGGCCAGCTTTTCTGCCATGCAGATGTAACAAAACCCGGCAATTGTAAAAAGTAGTACTATACGA
Source organism: Bacteroidia bacterium (assembly GCA_030427635.1). GTDB lineage: Bacteria > Bacteroidota > Bacteroidia > Chitinophagales > Chitinophagaceae > Nemorincola. The sequence goes on along the minus strand of JAUIBA010000010.1, from coordinate 46,624 downwards.
TAGGGGTAATTACTACCTGGCATCTGATATTTCATGAAAGCATTTATATGATATTCTAAAAACGGCAGCCGCCTCTGAAAAGAAGCGGCCCCATATACACACGTATATAGCCACCTATGGCCGCTGCAGGGATATTAACGCCATATATTCCCTGCCATTGATGTCATAGGCTTTTAATACATAATTACCTTGCTTCAGGGCATTACTGATGGTAATTTCAGGTACTGTACCTGAAACCACCCAATCTGCCTGTACCCTGCCGTTTATATCCAAAAGCATAGCCCGGGTGAGCACTATGCCACTTATATAATCCTTAGCTGAAATAGTGCAGGATCTCACTACCGGATTAGGATAAACAAAAAGTCTGTTCCGCTGTGCAAGCAGGCTTTCAGGGTATATTGTATTAAGTACTCTCCCTGTATTAACCGGCACCTCATAATCAAAAATAATATCGGCACTGTTAGGTATACGGGTATCGGGGAATATACCATCACGAGGCATAACACTGAATGTCACAAAGCCGGTACAATTATCAGAGTCATCGCGACGACAGGGTAAATGAATGTCTTCAAATACTACTGAAAGCTTACCATCCTGCAGCTGAAAATGGCAGGAATGGCTGGCATGCTCCATCTGAAAAGTAGCGGTCTCCAGCCCTTCAGGCAATGTATCAGAGATACTGACCATAGCAGCCTCATAGGTACCCAGGTTCTCAAACTCTACTGTATAATGCAACACCTGAGAGTCTGTTACATATCCTTTCTCACCTTCGCCCTGTGGCAGAACAGTTATCTGATTGGGGTCTATGGCTCCCATAATGCCTCGGGCGTAGTAATAGGTGTCGTCTGCCACATTATTATCTGTGGTTTCGGTAGTTACCTGTGCCGTATATGCCAGTGTATCTCCTATAGCGTATGACAGAGGGATAACCTGTTTTATCCTGATAGCGCCATTCCCGCCAGGCACTACATCACCTGCAGCCCAGTAATAGGTATTACCGGCTACAGAAGACCATGCCGGCTGTGCAGATGAGGGTACAACACCTGCGGGAAAAGTAAGTGCAACTGACACTCCAGACGCTGTATAAGCACCACTGTTAGCGTATGACAGCAGCATATCATTTTTAAAACCCCGCCTGAATACGGCCGCACCGGTATTAACTGACATGTTTGCACCTGGTACCGCTGCATAGCAGGCAAAGTCATTGCCAGGATAAACGCTATTCAATACGCTTACTGTAACCGTATATGTACTACTACAATAAGAGCCCCACATAGCAGTAGCAACCCGCTCAATTGTGTACGTACCCAGAGGTAGCCTTACTGAATAATTACCAGAGTTGTCTGTATTTACCAATATATCTCCCGGCATTATATGCAACCGGACATTTGCAATACCAGTCTCACCAGCATCATAACTACAATCCGAATCTGCATCTACAAATACCTTCCCGCTTACAAGACTTGATGAAGGTTCTGTAAGCTGTAGAAACTGGTCGGCAGACTGGGCTGTAACAACCTGTACCATACCTGATGGCCAACGTACTATAACAGAGTCGGCAATGGATGCAGTACCCATTCCAAAAACGGCATAGCACATACTTTGTGCACCTATGCCTGCGGTTGTACCTACCTGCCGGGTTTGCCAGAAAGCACCTGCCGGGCCGGTACATTTCAGTGACACGGAAGCGCCTATACCATTTTTGTTAGATGCTGTACCCACCAGACGTATGCTCATCCAGTGATTACTGCCACCATTATTACGGTAAAGACAATTAGGCGCTCCTGCGGCTGATGAAACATAAACATCCTGGTAGCCATCCCTGTTATAGTCGGCCCATATGGCACTCATTGTCTTGTTTTTCTTAGCACACAGTATCTCATTTCCCTCATTGCGGAAATAACCACCACCTTCATTATGGTACAGTCTTTTTCCGGTAGTAGAGTCATTGGAAAGGACATACATATCCAGCAATCCATCATTGTCATAATCTACCCAGCTACAGCCATGCCAGTTGCCTGGAGTGTTCACAATGGCACCGGTATCCACTTTTGTAAACGTACCATTACCGTTATTATGATACAGACAATTGTGCTGCATTGACGCATTGGAAACAAAAAGATCTACATACCCATCATTATCATAATCGCCCCAGGCACTGGCAGTAGCGTTACCCTCATCAGTTACAACTGTGCCAGTTGTAATACGTGTAAAGCGTCCTCCGCCATCATTATGATAAAGGAGGTTAGTTTTTGACAGCGGATTGGAAACGGTACCGCCAACCGGGATAAACAGATCGGGCAAACCATCATTATCGTAATCGGCCCATGTGCTGCCTATGGTATAGTTAGCAATCTTTGAAATTTCACTTGTATTGACGCGGGAGAACTGACAACTGCCATCGTTATGGTATAAACGGCAAACATTACTGGGGAAGTACTCTGCAATAAACACATCTACGAGTCCATCATTATCATAATCAACGACATTCACAGTTTGCCCATAACCGATATTGGTAGAAAGGGCTCCGGCTGATATCTTATTATAGTTGCCCGATGCATTCTTTTTAAACACAAATGTTGCCTTATCCAGATTGTTACTAGTGATGCACTCATCTACACCATCATTATCCAGATCGGCAAACACACCCGATATTGAAGAAACAGTTTTCGCAGCAGTAATATCGCCTTTATATACCCTTGTAAAAGTACCATTGCCATTATTCTGATACATGTAATTGGGCTGTGAATTATTATAGCTACAGCTCAGCAAATCAGGATAGTAATCACCATTTATATCTGTCCAGCAACTATTCCACGAGTTTACGGCATCAGTAACTATAGCACCTGTTGTTACCTGACTAAAATGATAATTGGAAGTATTGGCACTGCGATTTGCAATACCCACTGAGCTGGAGGATTGCTGGTAACTACCATTCACGGTGCCACTGATAGCCGTCTCTACTGATACTATATCGTAGTTAGTAATAGCCGTCTCATCAGTACCAATTGCATTCATGACAATACTGGTAGTGAGTGCGTAATTGTGCGATGAATCAAGTGACGATATGCCGCTATAAGATATCGTTGTCCCCTCACCATCAGTAACTGTCATAGTACCCGATACTGAAGTACCCGAAGTAGCATCTGTAAATACGGAAGAAACAGGTGTGGCCCCTTCTGTAACAGTAGTGGAAACATTTACTCCAGTAACAGTACTCCCCCCGCCTATCTCTACAGATGTTGTTACAGTAACAGTATCTCCGGGCTGGGCTACAGATGCCGAGCCTACTGACGTTTGCCTGTAACTCTGTGGCAGGGAACTGCCAAAATACATGAGCCAGTTGTCATTTGTATTTGCCACCATCACCGAAACCGGCTTAGTAGCATGCATAAAAAGATAAGGACGCTCTGCACCACCCGCCACAGAACCTGTACCATTGTAAATAGATTGCCACTGCGACATAGTAAGATTGACATCGGCATACCTGCCAGCAGGAATCGTATAAGTACGATTAAGGTCTACCCCTGCTGTATAACAGTCTGTAACAGTAACTACAGTACTATCACTTGCATATACATAGGCATGTGTACTCTGGGATAGCTTGAGCCCGGTAAAAGGATTTGTCATATTGTTCTGATTGCTGGGTGGTGGCATGTACACCACAAAATCATTGCCGGATGAAGTACCGTTTTCTGATGAAACCATGGTAGCAATATCTGACGTAGCAGGAGATCCGGTTTCCAGCCAGTTAGCTTCAAACACAGAAACTCTTTTCCCTTCTGTACACCTGACCCGGAATACGGTAGCAAATGTCTGTCCGGCAGTAGCGCCCACCCACTGAACCGGCTTAAAGCGGTCTACCCCTGTAAAGGTGGTAACAGATACCCATGTACCTGCATTATAACGCTCCAGATATACTGTGTTGCCATCATCCCAGGAAACTATACGAACTTCCTGCTCATTAGATGCCTGATAAGGAACAGCAAAGTAAAACAGATCTCCTGATGAGCTACCATTCGATGAAGGAACATAACCTCCCCCATCGCGCTCATTCTGGTATAAGGCACCATACTGTACCGTTACTGGTTTGTTTGATTCAATCATATAAGTACATCCTGACTGCAGGATATTACGCCCGCCACTGTTACTGTATATAAGGTCCTGCCCTACATTAAGCCATTGCTGCAGCACAATCTGGTCACTGGCAAGGTTTACGTTTGTATACCCCTGTCCCAGCAGTGGCACAGTAGAAATTTTCCGTACTACTACCTCGGTAGAGTCTTCGTATGCAAATACATTGATATCATTTGCAGATGAGGATGTAGCATTTGAATAAACGATAAATTTCTGCCCTTTCGACGACTTATTGAAAGAAGAAACCCAGTCATGCTGCCAGTCTGACGAGGTAGCCTGAGAAGCAAAAACAAGTTTATCACTTGTAATTATAAAATAATCACCATCGTTTTTTGTTGCAGATTCGCCGGAATGAGGAGCATCATCATTAACGCCGTTGTTTCGTATGAATAGCACATAAGACTGTCCCTGCATGAGCATCCCGGTTTTCGTATCATCAGTATCTCCGTCAGCGCCATCATCTGTAATAGTAAACGTGGTACTGTCATATAATGCAGTAACAATAAGGCAAACATCCCTGCCCATACTCACATTACTGGGTGGAACATAAATATTGAAATAAGTAGATGGCTCGCCGGTGGCATTCGCCTGAGTAAAAGCAAATATGCCCACGAGTATAGAAAGAAATAATTTTTCTAAGTTTTTCATTGATATCAGATATTGTAAATTTTATAAAATCAGTCCCGTGTATAATCAGCTATCTTCATAATGCCTTATTTTCCGATACCATACAGAGAAGTTCTGAGCAAAGTCCAGATACAAGGAATAGAGCATGATGAAAACAAGCAGCATCACTGATATCATGGACATGCTTATAAAGCGATGTAAAACGAGCGCCCCCACAATGAGAGACATATGCAGCATAAGTATGCGTCGTGTAGCAGAATTGTGTAGTAAGAAATGCTGAATAAGCTTGTGGTGCATATGTGTTTTATCGGCAGCAAAAGGAGAGCGGCCCTTTTGCATCCTGCCTGCAAAAACTCTTAACGCATCCACAACAGGAAATGCAAAACATGCGACCAATACAACCGGCAGCTCATCCTGAACAACACTATTAACTGCTGGCACCTCGGTAAGATAAATACCTGTAACACTCATAAGAAACCCGAGGAACAGACTGCCCCCATCACCCATAAAAATGCGGGCAGGTCGCCAGTTGTACCTTAAAAACGCAAGCAGTGCACCCGCTACTGCCAGTAATAACATAGCAATACCCGTCTCACCCAAAATGAAGGATGCAATAGTAAGCACACCAATATTAGTAAGTGCGAGCGATCCGGCCAGACCATCAATACCATCTACCAGATTAACGGCATTTGTTACCCCGGCTATGAGTATAATAGTAAAAGCATACTGAAACCCTACAGGAATTTCATTGATGCCCATATATCCATGAAAGGTAGTGATACGGATGCCGCTATGTGCTACTGCATATGCAGCTGTCAACTGTATCAACAGTCTCACTTTGGCAGAAATATCAAACCTGTCATCAAGCACACCTGTAATGGCCAGCACCAGCAGAGATACAGAGACTGCATAATTAGCAGTAAGTGTATGCCTGAGCTCAGGAAACAGTAATGAAAGCAATGCAAGCGTAGCAATGATACCAATACCCCCTACCACAGGGACGGGTTGTTTATGCACCTTACGGGCATTTGGTTTATCTGTAAAATTTAGCTTCGCTGAAAGCCTGATAAGCAAAGGGTATCCGGCAAGGGCTATTATAAATGATGTTACAAAAAGCGCAACAAAAGTGTATAAGTTCTGTGTCATGATAATTATCTTTTTTCGTAAAACAATGCGGTTGTCTGTAAGTGAGAAATCCCGATATCGGCCAGGTGAGATGCAGAGATACGCCGGCCGGCAGAAGGCTTGAGATTATGTGCTATAGAATTATCGCATACGGCATTCACCAGATACAGGTACTTACCTGCAATAACACTCCATTTATAACGCCTGTCTGCAATAGCACCCATTGCTGCTCCTGTCTGTTTCAGCTCACGGAGCCGAACCCCTGATACAATTTTTTTCAGGTCTTCAGAAGTTCTGAAGTATAGGGCTTTACCTTCAGTGGTAGTCCTGTTATAATTGACACCAAAAGCAATAACAGGCAGGTGCAGATGCATAGCCTCTACCAGAGATGGATTAGTGCCACCTGCACTATGTCCATGCACATATACTACAGCATTGCTGCGCAGCATATTAATATCGCGCTGGTTGTATATAGGGTCAAGCATGATAATATTCTTACCAGTGGAATATTTTTCTCTGAGTGCGATACCATATTCACTTGCGTTCCAGTTACCTACAACTACCAGATTGTAGTTATCCATTGCGGCAAATGCATCCAGAACTATATGAATATTGTTTTCCGGCTCTATGCGGCACACTTTTATTGCGTATGTACGTACCAGAAAAGGATAGCGTGTATAATCATCTTCCTGTGGCTTTACAGGCATCACATGATCAGCCCCATACTCAATGATATTACTGAGGCTCCCGTAGCGCATAGCCGTATAATCCTGAATAGACTCATTATCGGCAATGTTGGCATGAGAAGCTTTAACAGCACACCATTCAGAAAGCCACAGAAACCAGCGGGTCATCTTATTCCATTTGCTGCGTTTCCATTCCAGACCATCAATAGATGTAATTATCTTCTTTCCTGTAAACAATCTGATGAGAGGCAATAACAACCCTGCTGACACGCCCAGCACAAGGAGTACATCGGCATAAAACACCGCATGCAGTATACTTATGCTATCGTAAATAATACTCTGAAAACCATTAGCATGAAACGGAAGATATACTAACCTGGCACCGTTGTGAGACTTCTTCCTACCCTCTTTATTATACTTCTTACCACTACAGTACACCGTCATGTTCATCTTGTCATTCAGCTCATACGTGAGATGCTCTACAAGGGTCTCAAAACCTCCATATTCAGATGGGATGCCTGCAGTACCAATTATTGCCAGTTTCTTCTTATCCATAACACCTGCTCTTTAATGTTTTAATAGTATTCCATTTGCGTGCCACAACGACCAAACGCCCTACTGTAGCGGCCTTAGGCGCTGACACAAGAAGATCGGTTTCCGCTTTCGGGAAAAAATCTATTCCATGTGTTCATTTTCTGCATTTTTTGCGACTCATTCATAAAAGCATCTTCTATCCCCTTTTCAAATTGCTGCCGACTGAATGCATCAGCCCGGTCAGCTGCGGCCTGTGACATTGTTACGTACCTGGTAATATCGGTAGAGAGCTCACGTAATACGCTTACAATACGAGACTCGTCGCTACTATTTATTGCATAGCCCTCCACGCCACTTTGTACTACCTCCAGCACACCACCTACATTGGGGCAAATAACCGGGCGGCCACAATGCATGGCTTCCAGCAGTGTCATGCCAAATGTTTCTACCCAGCCATCGGGTTTTGACAGGTTGCACACCACATGCGCTTCTTCATAAAATGGTACTGTGTTCTTTTGTGCCGGGTGTACAACACAATTGTCAGGTACATCTACAAAACGTTTAAAATGATCTACATCTTTCTGTGATGCATTCAGCACTAATACAAAACGGAGCGACTTTAGTCTACGTGCGATATTTATGAAATGATATACCCCTTTATATGCCTTAAGTGAGCATAGCATAGTAACAGTAAAGGGCAGATTAAGATTCACTCTTCTCACATACTGTGCCCGCCTTATAAACGAATCGGGCAGACAGTTATACACAACCTTCTTTTCTGCACGGCAAAAATCATAGTGCCCAGCTACATAATGAGATACAAAAAGTACGGTATGTGCAGTACGGTCTGCTATTGCGGAAAGGAATGACTTTAAGGCCACAGGCTTAAGGCTTACTTCCTGTACATGATATACAATCTTTGTCCTGCGTACAAAACCTGCAAGTGCTGCACCAAATGGCAAGAGCGTATTGACATATACCGTATCGCTGCTGCGAAGTGTAAAAACAAGTCGCCAGAATAACAGGAACTGCGACAGCAGATAATAAAACAGTGTTGCGTATTTATTATTATTATGACGGTAAAACAGTTTGCGCTGCTGTACAAAAGGTATGTCATTCAAAAAACCATCACCTGAAGGGGTTGCAGTATATAGTATGACTTCATGATGCCGCTGCAGCACATCCAGTGCCTGACGCAAAATGAGAGGGCTACCACTACGATCGTTCAAAAGATGAACCGCAATTATTCTTTTTTTCATGGGATTACATTTAGAAGGTTATCAGTGTATTTTCAGATTCATAAAAAGTATCAAGCTGTTGTGCCTTAACATCCCAGCTGAGAGATGAGGAGAAGCGGGCGTATGCCAGCGCTGACTCCCGGGCATAAAATGAGGAGTCCCGGTATAGCCTTAGCAACCTGCGGGAAAATGTGTGCACAGAGTTTCTGTAGCCGCTATATGGCACTTTGAGCTGTGACTCAGGATGCACTATAGAGCCGGGGCCAATATTGTCCCAGCACAAAACCGGGATTCCATAACGTAAGGCCTCAGGGACCACCATACCGGCACCTTCGTGTGAAGGGAAGAGGAATACAGACGCATCCCGATACAGGCGACCCAGTTCCGCCTGTGGCATCCAATCTATAATCTCCACAGCATGAGCCACCCCTTCCTCCTCCGCAATCCTGCTTATCTTGCTTTTCCAGGGGCCCTTGCCTATTATCTTCAATACAGTTTTTTTCTTTGCGTCATTATCCAATGTCCGGTAGAATGCTGCAAATGCCTTCACTGTAACATCAAACCCTTTGAGCGGCACAAAACGACCAATGGAAAGCACTGTAAAGTCATGTCTGACAGCCTTATCTGCAACTACTGGAGCTGCCGCCACTGAGGGATGTGTTACATACCGCTCTTTTAGCCGTAATCTGTCGGCAGCGGCATCATGCATACACCATACCGCATCTGCATTATAGCGGGTAAGCGCCAGTAGTGGATCCAGATTCCAGAAACACCATTTCATTATCCATATGGCTCTGTCTTTTATAACTTCCCGCCACCCATAACGCCAGAGAAACGTAAGTGGCACAGCAGGATGGTGCCCTACCGGCCCCCAGACAAATTTCCGGTTCAGCATCCAGAGGAAACTGGGGGTCCAGTCATTGTGAAAGTTCAGGTTATGTACAATATCACAGGACACCTTCTGCTTCACCAGCCAGAATGCCAGTGACAACTGCCACAGATAGTAGTATATCATACTAAGCATGGGGCCTTTCTTCCAGAAAAGCGTCCATTGAGGCCAATCGAAATAAAGGAAGCTAATGCGCTCCATCCAGTCTGCAGTACCTGTATGTGCTGCAATGTACCGCTCAATATCCTGGCGGTTGTTATGCCTCGTAACAGCCACTACACGATGGTTAACCGCAGCCTGGCTGATATAATTCCAGCCCATACCATCTTCTGAGCCTTTAAACGGATTGACAGCATAGGCACTGATAAGTATCGTTTTCATATAGCAGCTACAGTTTTAGTATGGTTCGCGTTATCTACAGAACGGAGTAAGCGTGCAGGTACGCCTCCTATCACTGAATTGCGAGAGAAACTGGCAGTTACAACTGCACCTGCGGCTATAACACAGTTATCGCCAATAGTAACCCCATCCAGTATGGTGACTTTACTACCCAGCCAGCAATTGCGGCCAATTTTTATTCCCTTACGTGTTACCCCCTGGAGACGTACCGGAGTATGAGGGTCTGATATCACATGATTCTCAGGGTGACAACTCAGATACTGACCAGCAATACAGTCATCTCCAATTTCCAATCCACCACCACCGCCGAGGTAGGCAAACTCTCCCAGTCCCACATTATTACCTATACGGATACCAATACCCGGATTACTAATGCTGCCGGAAGCAATAAGCCTGCTGTATGCACCAATGCTGACATTGTTTCCCAGATGAATGCCGCTGACACCAGCAGCATTGATATGTACATGCTCTCCCAGTTTCAAAAAACGGCCCCATCTAAACGAATGTATACATCTGATAACCACATAGCTGCCGCGGAGCATCCATTTAGGATTACGTAATGAAATTAATACGCGGGTACCCCTTATCAGGCTCAGAAACTGCAAAGAGATGAAGGATACCAGATATGATAGTGGCAAAGTATCCGGCCATTGAAAAGACTTGTTTCTGAAACGAACGATAGTAGTAACTAATGTGCGCATATCTGTTGGGTTTTGATGTTATTAAATATCTTATTGAGCGTACGCGGCAATTCAATATTGCATACGGAGTCGTACAGATGCTGACTATCCTGCTGCCCCAGATCACTGAAGAGATTCATATACCTACCGGTAAGTTCTTTGATAGCCGGCTCATCCAGCTCCTGCTTTCGCTGGAGGATAACAGGTGCGGGAGCGTAGAGAAAATAATTCTGATCGGGCTTTACCAGAAACCGGTACAACCACCTGGATATACGGGAAGAAACAGTGATATTACTACGCCGGGCATCATTGATAAAGTCAAAGTAGTACCGGTCGTAAAGTACCGTATATCCCTGCCACACATAACGTGCATGTACATAAAACTGACCCAGCAGATAGTCTGTATAGTAATAAGCAAACCTTACTGCCGATGATAATACAGAGCGATTAGTACCGGTACGTGGCAATGCACTCACCGAGCGCTGCTCTGCTCCTGCCTTCCCATAACGCCATGCGCTAAGAATGGGTAACAATGAAGGCCTGTGCCGCAACACAACAACCGGTACACGTAATTCTTTTTCCACGCGACTCTTCAGTGCTTCTATCACCGTACTCTTTCCTGCTCCGTCTACACCGCTGAATGTAATGACATGCCCCCTACGCGGCATAAGCTGCTTGAGTGTGTCTATTACATATTTGATACGATTGCCCATAGCCTGCAGCCCTCTGTTTTCTCTGCGTAGCCTCATTTCCTGCTGCAGTGTGAGGTGCTGTACCGGATTATATTGCATCACATCTCCCATTCCACTCCAGCCAAATGCATCCATCATAGCCTGATATCTGGCAGGCACATCGGCGTAGTTCAGTAAGTAAAACCGTTTTACATAACGTGCATCAGCCATTGCCCGTGGCACTTTTGCTCCATGGCGGTTTGTATGGGTTAACTGTAGCATGTCTGACGTATCCATAAATACCTGAGATTTCCGTTTAAACTTCCAGATACAATCAAGATGCAATAGCGTACTATCATGCAGTACTGCCGTGATACGTGACATAAAAGATAATTTCAGCACCCGCACATGAGACACCAGATGATGGCTGTTCAGCCATTTGTATAGCTTTCCTGCATCTTCACGTCCTATACACATGTCTACATCTGAGCCTGCGGGCAACATAGACAGATCGGCCTGCTGCAGCTTCAGCACAGCATAATCTGTATCATGCAGAAAATGTGTCATATCCTGTAACAGCACTCTGCGCTGCGCTGCCTGGCCATCCCGTTCCAGCATATACCCAAGTGCTTCACACCACATCTGCAATAGCCACTCTATCTGTATATGCCATTGCTCCTGACGACTATACCTGTCTATGTAATAAGAAACCACATCTGTCAGATACAGCAATTCAGTAAACCCGGCATCTATATTATTGGAAGTAAGAAATGCACTAAGTGATGGCTGGGCCAGCAGCTCATCAATCTGTTTCCTGATTGCTATGTAGGGAAGTTTCTTAACCAGCACACCTTCCTGATAAATAAAGTGAAATACATCATACAAAGCCGGCCTTGCAGCTGAGTAGTACTCCCAATCTATTATGTGCAGTTCATCTGCCTTGTACCGTACATTCCATGGGGTAAAGTCGCCATGAGAGGCTGCCATCATCACCTGAGCACGACTCCATACTGCATCATAAACAAGCCGCAGCCTTGCTATGAGAACAGGAGAAAACCGGGCATCGGCAACTGGCATATGTGCCATACGCTCAGATACCCGTGCCCACCAGTCTGACTCCCGCACAGCCATAGGTTGAAGTCCGGTAGTTATCCAGTTCATCAATGCTCTCCGTGGCAAATCACGCAGCGATGTGGGTACCATCAGCTGCCTGTCCTCATCTATATCGGTCTGTAGCAGTACAGAGGTACAGGCTATCTGATATTCAGGCTTCACAATCCCAGCCACATCCGCACGATTAAGCCCTACGACTTCATTACCAAGATTCACTTCTGCAATTCGTCCCAGCGGAAACTTTGCATAAAAGGAGCCTTTATCATTCCGGTACCAAACTACCAGCTTACGGGTTTCCCCTACGGTACCTGTAAATAGCGCCCAATCATGAAAATCAGCAATTGTCTGTGCCGTATCGGCACTTACATACAAGATGGTACTCCTGAAGCCCACTGAACCGGATAGTCCCATACTAACGGCTGTACGCATTGCTGCTGCCGCTAACCTGGCACGCATACTGCCGGTATGGTAAAAACGGAGAAATGCTGCAGTGCGTGACTGTGCAGCCCAGAGCCATCTTAATGTACCATCTGGGTTGGTTGCATATCTGCACGCTACCGGTACCGTACATACTGCATTGCAGGTAGCAGAAATCTGTATGCCAGCTTTTACAAGCCCGGCCTTTAGTAAGTCTATATCGTGAGGTGTGATTGCTGTTTTCATATCAGATGAGAAACCAATGTTGTGCCAGAGCATAATAAACAAACAAAACCCGCTACTGTAGCGGGTTTCAGAAAAACACTAAAAATGAAAAGGAAACCAAATCGGGAAGCCATTCCCAAAACCGGAAAATCAATTTACAGCCCGAGGTGCAAATTTGAGACCTGTGCGGCGCAGGTGCCTCCGCTCGGCTGGTGTCATGTGTGGGTTAATACTGATGCAGATATAGAACACCAGCAACTGATAAAAGAGAATACCATAATTAGTTTCTCCAAAAATGCCGAACTCGGTAAAGGAGTTTATCAATACAGGGATAATAACCCCGATAAGCATAAGGCGCTTATTCTTATCGGGTGTTTGCAGGAAGCCACGAAAAGTAAACGCTACCTGCATCAGCACCAACGTAAATCCTATAAAACCAAGATTCATCAAAACCTGAATAAATGTGTTGTGGGTCATATGGCCCGCATAGGTATGCACACTTACAAACGTCTCTGTATAGTCTATGCGCATAAAGCCAAATCCAAGCAATATCTCCCGGGGCAAACCTTCTGTTATGAGCGCCTGCCAGAAGGGGAGTCTTCCGGTCATGCTCAGCACCTCATCCAGCCCACCTTCTTTAATCATAATCTTGGTTACTGCCAATGGGACAGCCATTACTGCACCTGCGTACATGATTGTCTTAAGCCGTGCATTACTCCCCTGCCGTATGTGAAAGAAGGCAATGATAAGACAGCCGATAGTAGAAGACCGGGACCCTGTCATAACAACCACATACAGCAGTGCCAGTATCTTCACTACCACCCAAAAGCGTCTTTTACCACCATACAGGTCAAAAATAAAGCTGGAAATACCTACGCCCCCCAGCATTCCCAGCTCATTGGGGTTCATAAAAAAGCCACCAAGCCGTGCTTCCTCACCTCCATGAGTAAGCCGGTAAAACTGATCTGGCGCGGCAAACATCCCTACAATAAAAATAAGCATCATGAGCATAATGCCATTACCCAGAATATTTGACAGCCGGATACCGCTCTCCGGAAAAAATGCGTCCAGCATCACAAAACACGCCATGAAATAGTATGCAAACACCAGGCTTTCGAAGTCCATGAACCATTGCAGCGCGCTATACCCTACATTGGTACTCCAAAGAAAACTTACCAGCCCCAGTAACAAATACCCCACATACAGCAATATGCTGTAATGATTGCTCCATGTAAATGCCGGCACTGCACCACGCTTTATAATACGTTTATACACAAACCAGATAGCTACAGTCATGCCAACCCTGGTAAGTACTTTCAAAACCCTGGTGACAGCAACATTTTCGCTCCATGTAAAAAAGCCACTCAGCTTAATAAAGAAAATAATGAGCAGTAATGCATACAGCCTCCTAAAAAAAACGCTATCTGTGACTGTGTTCTTTTTCATGCGGTCAATGCTCTTTCATACATGAACCGATACTCACCTATCAGCTGATCCCAGTTATACATCTCGTGTACCATCCGTAATGCATTGGCACTTATTATATGCCGACTGCCGGAACGAAGGGTATAATGCAAAGAAGAAAGTCCGTCTGCTACCTGCTTACTATCACTATCATCAATGGCTACACCACAATTATAGGCAGCAACTTCCCTTGCTGTGTTTGTTGCCTTTGTTACAAGGCAGGGCACTCCCATAGCTGCCGCCTCCAGCACTGCAGAAGGTAGCCCCTCATTTCGGCTGGGATGAGCAAAGACATCGCAGGCGGCCAGATACATATCCTTTTCTGCACCATAACAGGCACCCCACAATATCACATCATTGGAAAGTCCAGCCGCACTAATGCGCTCTTTAAGCGCTACCATATCACCACCATCTCCTATTATCCACAACTGACTATCTGCGTGCCTTTTGTGAAATGTCTGAAAACCGTCAACAAGGGTATCCAGTCCTTTTGTATGCATGTCAATTCGTCCGCAATAGCCTATTACAAATCTGTTATGTGGATGATCTGATACCGCAGCACCTACACGGGCACGATCTATGCCATATGGAATCTTTAATATCCTGTCAGGAGTACACCATGCACCCGATGCCAACACCTCACTATCACCCAGCACGTGTACAAACTTTGCCCTGCGTAACAGCCACCGCTCAAACAGTGATGCATATACATACTTAGCCAGCCAGCTTTTACGCATGGCCAGCTTATTATAACTGCCATGTGGTGTAATCACATATGGCAGATGATATTTGTGCAGTAATACCGAGATACGATACATAAGCGGTATAAAACCTCCATGCAAATGAAACACCGTACCCGGAACCTGAGATAGTAATGCAGCCTGTAAATCTACTCCTATAGCAAACGGCAAACGGGCTCTTTTGAATAAACGGGTAACATAGTTACGACCCGGGTAATTATGCTCCGTATCGCCTGCTACGCCCCACACCTGCACACTAATGCCTGCTGCTGCCTGCCGGGTAGCCAGTTCATTCACTACACGGTTTACACCGTTCATCCTGTTTGGATTTGCCTTTCCCAATATTACATGAATCACTTCCATAACACTTTGTATTTATGCTGTAGTACACCCAGCCAGTAAGACAATAAAATAACCTGAGACAGAAACAGCCCTGCCATTACCCCTTTCAAACTCCAATGACCAATCAGTATCCATGCGGTAGACATCCCGAATACTGCATTAAGCACATACCCACCAAAAAAAACATTACTATGCTGTAGTGCTCTTAACGCAATGCGTACCGGATAACCAAATACTACCAGCAAATACACAATTGCCAATCCGTAAACTACAGTCATAAGTTCACCGGAAGCATCCAGCTTCAGAAAATTTATAACCGGAGAGACAACAAGCAGGCCCGGCAGCATTATACCCACAACTACGAGCAGCATATATTTCTGAGTACGCTTCAGATAAACTATCAACCTGGCAGGTTCTCCTGCATATGCTCCCGCTTTAGGCAACAGATAATTCTCTACCGCCTGAAGAATGACATTAAGAAAACCAAACAGATATTGCCCCAAACGAAGCACTCCAAGAGCCGTAACACCCAGCCACCAGCCTGCCGCAAGAATATAGAAGTTACCGGCAAACCACTGCAAAAGGGCCGACCCTGTCATCCAGAGAGCCTCCCGGCCACTATGTGTAAATACAGTTTTCACAGCTGCACGCGACGGGAATACACCCATACTACGAAAACCATACACAAATGCAGGCAGATAACTGACGGTACAAACTACAGCTACAGCGGTAAGCGAACTCATACCTGATGCATACAGCGCAACAAGCCCGGCAAGCTGTAATCCATTATTCAGTATATCTGTTACAAAAGCAGACCTGTAACAGCCATCTGCTAAAAGTACACGCCTGAACATATCCTGAAACATAGCCAGTGGTATCCCTGCAGCAAACATCACATAAGCTGTTCTGCTACACATACTACCATATACAGGAAACATCCCGGCAGCAAAAACAAGCATAGCCAATGCAACGACAATCATCACTGCCATCATACCTGCCTTATACACTTTCCGTTGCCCGACTGCCATACCTGGTGCCACCACCATATACATCCCGGTAATGCCAGCCTGCTGTAGTGACAGAGCAAAAAGCTGGACTAATGATACGACAGAGAAAAAGCCATATTCCTGTATTCCCAGCGCCCTTACTACCAGTAGCTGCGTAAGCAGCATACTACCACTTACCAGCATCTGGTCGGCAAGTACTGCCGTTTTGCCATTCATGAACTTACCTACGAACATTGCGCATTTTTTTCAGGATGTGAACAATGTATGTAAGCAGCCCCGGAGCATATCCTGCACGATTAAGCACATACATAAACCCCGGCAGCGACAAACGTTCTTTCATATCGTCGGCAATAATCACCTCACTAAGTCTGGTACGACGGCTATCCAGCAAAAAGAGATTCAAATCTGCTTTGGCCATCGGGAGGATACTCACATTGCTATGCTTTACAGGGAAGTTTCTTATCACCACTATATCGTATTCGCTACGCCAGCGGTCCAGTATACACTCCCACTCCTGTGGTATATGCCACTTATACGAAACCATCAGGGGAGTCACAACATCATACTCATCTGTTGCAAACTCGGCCATATTATCCTCCATTGCCACCAGGAGTACTCTCTTACCCAGATTCTGCGCAGCCTTCACCATTGCAGCCGTTACGTATGCCTTACCTTCTCTTTTCTCTGATGATGACACACATATGACCGCCCCTTTATGTAGTCTGTTTTTCAACTCCATTTCCAGCATCCACTTATCAAAGAACATAGACTTATCTGTATCCTTCTTCAGCATAGGGATGCTCTTCTCCAGTGGCGTATCACTGCTTCTATATATATTCTGCTCGTTATCTACTCTGGCTTTAGCGCTGTGTACTGCAAATATGAAAATGATGCTAAAAACAAAACCAAGAAAACCGGAAAACACAGTGATGAGCTTTGCATTAGGCGACACAGGATGCTCTGACACTTCACCACGGGAAATAATACGATGAAAGGAAATTGTGGCAGCCTTCGCTATCTGTGCCTCAGTTCTTTTCTCTCTGATAAATCTGTATATCTGCTCATTCATACCAAAGTCTCGCTCAAGTATGGTCATATCGCGTTCCTTCTCCGGCAATCCTTCAAAACCCTGTTCTGCTTCTGCTATTGTCCTACGTAAATCGTTATACTTGATACGCAGATTAGTCTGCGTATTACGAATGCTCTCATCCAGGTAGTCGGCCAGATCATTGATTTTTTTATCCACCACCTGCACTTTGGGATTCTGCGGAGTATATAACAACAGTAAATCCCTTTTTTCGGCCTGCAGTGTTTTTACTTTTTTCACTATCTCTGTACTCAGCAGGTCTGTAAATGCTTCAAAGTTGGGTGCGATGTTTACAAAATTCCCTCTGTTCGCCTTCATGTATGCAGTGAGCGAATCAATAGCCAGCAGGTTCATCTGCACGCTCGCCAACTGCTTTTTCATATCAGCAATCTTCCGGAGATCAGTCTCTGTTTCCTGCCTTATGTTTACAATATTATTCTGATCGCGGTATTGCTGTACTCTGCGCTCACTTCCTGCCAGCAGTGCACTATACTCTCTTAGCTGCTCATTCAGAAACTGCTCTGTAGTATCGGCAGACCTTGACTTTTCTTCTATATAGTCTTTGATATAAACACCAGCTATAGCATTGACCACATCGGCACTCTTTTGCGCATCGGGGCACTTGTAGCTCACTCTGAGAATAGGAATATCCTTGTCTACCGATGTTACATCCATACCGCTTACTACACTGCGAATAAGTTTGCGCCTGCTGTATATAGCAAACTCATAATTATCATCCACATCCATATTAGGCCGGGATTTCAGTAGCAGCATATTGAGCGTAACAGTAACTACAAATCCGTTCCCGGTTACCGGCTTCCCTATTTCCCCCTTATAGACTTTACCATCGGGCATCTTTAACTCCAGATGCTTCCGTCCATTTATTACAAGCCCGATACGTGTATCCAGTAATTTATCTGAGAACAACGCAACATGCACCTCCAGCGGAGACTCCCGGTACAACTCCTTTATATGTATCTCTCCTACCCTATACACAACGGTATCAATGTGTAGTATATCCAATACCTTACCTATCAACACTTCCGACTTCAGTAGTTCTACTTCTGCACCTATTTTATTGGATGAGGCAAAAACATCAAAGTCTTTATACAGATTAGTATTAGGGACTCCTTCTTTTGCGTCAGCCAGTTTTATTTTGGCAGTACTTTCATACATGGGGGTTGCATACTTAAGCCAGGTACGTGCCATAACCACACATGCTGCCACTACTGCCACTACCAGAGGTACCCCCCGGTAAAATGTCTTCATGAAGTTGGATGATGCTCCTGTGCTGTTCATAGCGTTGTTATTTTGCCAGGGTGTTTATCAATACCGCCGAGCTGATGATAGTAGCTATTGGAATTATGATTGAGCCGGAACGTTTATCCCATACTTTGCCTTTCCTACTGGGCACATATATCATATCGCCGGGATATACCTGAACATTTTTCAGAAAAGCGGGGTCTGCCTTCTGTAGATTTACGACTACACGCTGCGGCTGATAATTAATGTTACGAATCACGGTAACACGTTTCCTGTTTGCATAGAAATCAAAGTCGCCTGCCTTACTTACCATATCCAGCAGTGTATTGTAGTCTTTTTCTACTACATACCTGCCCGGAGTTTTTACCTCACCCAGTACAGTAATCTCTTTGTTCAGCACCTTCACATCTACTATAGGGTCTGTTACCCACTTGCTATACTGCTGTCTCAATGCCTCCTTAACCTGTATTACGGTACTATCCTGTACGTGTACTGCCCCCAGTTGCGGTACCTGTATATTTCCTGCTGCATCTACCAGCAGCCATTTGCCATACACTTCATTTGAGTTATAGATACCATATTCAGACCCTACACTCATGTCATCATGATTCCACAAGCTGATACTTATTTTATCGTCTTTGTGTATCCTGTACTGATAAGATGGATTATGAACATACCATGCCGTATCGGATGCAATAGCGCTGTGCCGCATGATATTAGAAGTGCCACAACCAGTCAATACTATTGCCATTAATGCAATGATTGCCGGAAAGAGTTTAACGGAATTATACATAACTGATAGTTTTATAATGAAAAGAAGCTTAAAAACCTGTTTATTCTTCCGGGACTTTTACGGGAAACAAGGTCCATAACGTCTATTATCTTCTGGATAATTGCCCCAAGCAATTCCTCCTCCATATTCCCTTTTATTATGTAGTCAAAGGCACCATATTTGAGTGCATCTATTGCCACCTTCATGTCTTTCTGCGCCGATATGTATATCAGGTATATATCGGGATTGAAACGCTTTATTTTCTTTAATGTCTCAAGGCCATTTATTTCTGCCATCTGATGATCCAGCAGTATTATATCCGGTTGCCTTGTAAGCTCATTGATACATTGCTGACCGCTATCAAAAAGGGTTATTCTTGTAAAACCCATGTTCAGCAGGTACTGCCTGTATAATTCCTGACATACAGGGTCATCGTCTATCACGAAGATGTTAAGGTCTTTATTAAAGTTCATATCTATGGCGTTTTGCACAACTACAAACCATTTTAATGCCAAAGACACAAAAAGCTGAATATCAACAAGTTAATAGGCTTTCGAAAAATAACAGAGTGCAAAAACAGTTCTATTTTCCGTAATGCGGAAATCGTAATTTTCGTATATTTATGTAAGTACGTTTGCATAAAGACAACAAACAAAACAGAAAAAAGAATGAATAAGTTCCGAATATTTATCGTGGATGATGATGAATGGTACTCTCAGATACTGGAGTATTATCTGTCCATGAACCCCGACTATGATATAATACGCTATACTACCGGCAAAGAATGCCTGGCAAACCTGCATCAGAAACCGGACCTCATTACCGTTGACTACGCAATGACCGATATCAATGGTAAAGAGTTACTTAAGAAGATAAAGCAGTTTGATGCAGAAATGTCCGTTATTGTAATCAGTGGTCAGAAGGATATATCTACAGCTATTGAGCTGCTGAAAAGCGGCGCTAGTGACTACTTCGTCAAAGACGACAACACAAAAGAATTGCTGTGGAATGCTGTGCTACGAATACGGGAACACCAGTCGCTGAAAAAAGAAGTAGAGCAGCTTAAAGAAGAGCTGGGGCAAAAATATGAACTGAGTTCGCTGATAAAAGGCAACAGCCCCGCAATAACACGGATTTTTAACCTTGTAGAAAAGGCTGCACGTACCAGTATCAACGTATCTGTTACCGGTGAAACAGGAACCGGAAAAGAGGTAGTGGCACGTGCCATTCATTATAACTCTGACAGGAAGAAAAAGCCTTTTGTTGCCATTAATATGGCAGCAATACCTCATGATCTGGTGGAAAGTGAGCTGTTTGGACATGAAAAAGGTGCTTTTACAGGTGCATTAAGCCGCCGTTCGGGCAGGTTTGAAGAAGCAAACAAAGGCACACTATTCCTTGACGAAATAGCAGAAATGGACCTGAATCTGCAGAGTAAACTATTGCGGGTATTACAGGAACGGGAGCTGGTACGTGTGGGCGGCAATGAAAAAGTAGCATTGGATGTCCGCATCATCATTGCCACTCATAAAAACCTTGCTGAGGAAGTATCTAAAGGCAACTTCAGAGAAGACCTGTATTACCGCATCACCGGTCTCCCCATAGAGTTGCCACCACTCAGAGACAGAGGTAATGATGTGATACTTCTGGCGCGTTTCTTTCTGGAAGGTTTCTGCAAAAACAACAAAATGCCGCAGGTATCAATGTCAGCTGCAGCAAGAGACAAACTAATGACATACATGTGGCCGGGTAATGTAAGGGAGTTAAAATCGGCTATAGAGCTGGCAGCAGTGATGTGTAGTAATAATGAAATACAGCCGGAAGATATCACATTCAACCCCATATCTGCCAGCAAGCAGTTTATAACGGAGGAAAAATCGCTCAGAGCCTACGACATTGATATTATAACCTGGTTCCTGAAAAAATATGACAACAATGTAGTGCAGGTAGCCAAAAAGCTGGACATCGGTAAAACAACAATTTATAAAATGATTCGTGACGGAGAAATCACCATGTAATATGCAAACATCCTTATACCAGTATCAAAACGGGGCATTAACACGCCATTCATCCGGAGATGAATTCAACGAAGCAAATGCAACCCTTGTATTATGCTTTGCTGCAAAGTCATTGCTGGCAGATAGTATACTATATGACACGCTCCGGGCCAGACACCCTGCTGCTCATATCATTATGAGCTCTACTGCAGGCGAGATATTGGGGACTCAGGTAGTAGATGATACTGCCAGTATTACAGTCATAAAACTGAATAACACCCCTCTGAATGCTCATGCCGTAAATATAGCGGACTTTACAGGTAGCTATGCAGCAGGTGCAGCATTACGAGATCTGTTTCCTGCAGAGGGCTTACGGTATCTGTTTGTATTGTCGGATGGGAGTAAAGTAAACGGGAGTGAACTGGTGAGAGGACTAAATCATGCCAATACGCCTCTGCTGATAACAGGCGGTCTGGCCGGTGATGGTGCAGCATTTCACTCTACCCTTGTGGGGCTTAACAGCGCTGCCGAAGAAGGGGTCATAGCAGGTATTGGGTTTTACGGTGATGCCATTCATATAAGTCATGGGTCGCTGGGAGGATGGGAGGTCTTCGGACTGGAAAAAACAGTAACCAGATCAAGAGATAATGTGCTGTACGAAATAGAAGGGAAACCAGCATTGGATTTATACCGGAAGTATCTGGGACCTGAAGCTGACGGATTACCGGGAACTGCATTGCTGTTCCCGCTTTCAGTCATCGTACCCGGCTCTGATGCACCTGTGGTTCGCACCATACTCTCTATAGATGACAGCGAAGGCAGCATGACATTTGCAGGGGACATACCAGAAGGCGCACAGGTACGGTTTATGCGTGCCAACTTTGACAAACTTACCGCTGCCGCATCAGGTGCTGCATCACAGTCGCTGTATTCTGGGCCACATATGCCTGCACTTGCAGTACTGGTAAGCTGTATAGGCAGAAAGCTGATACTTGACCGCCGCACAGAAGAAGAGGTAGAAGCGGTAAATGATGTATTTGGTGGCCATACAATGCTCACCGGATTTTACTCTTACGGGGAAATATCACCTCTGGTGCCGGGCGGGGAATGCCTGCTTCATAACCAAACCATGACTATAACTACATTCTATGAAACTGAATAAACTACTGGAGCGTCAGCTTAACAAATTCCTGCCAGCAGACTGCAGGGACAAACAGGAACTGGCCGCATTTATAAATGCTGTAAATGACTCATACAATGCATTTGACAGAGACCTTGAGCTATCTGAACGGGCTTTCAGAATAAGTGAGGAAGAATACAGAGACCTTAACACACGCCTCAGCGATGAGATGGCCGAAAAAGAAGCATCAATAGCTGCGTTGAGAGACACCCTCAACCCGCTTCAGAATACCGTACATGAAGATAGCCTGAGTTCTGACATACTGCAAATGGCTACATCCCTGCAGAAGCATATATCGGAAATGTCAGAGTCTGAGCAAAAGCTCATGCGACAGAAAATGTTTTATGAAAGAATCCTGAACGAGATACCTGCTGACATTGCGATACTGGACAAGAATAAAACTTATCTGTTTGTAAACCCCAATGCCATAAAAAATCCTGACATAAGGCAATGGATTATAGGCAAAACAGATGATGAATATGCAGCGTACCGTGGCAGACCGGTAACTGCTACCGATATGCGTGCGCAAGCCTTCGCTGAAGCGGTAAGCAGTAAGAAAAAGCTGGAACAGGAAGAAAGGATAGTAACGAAAGATGGAAGTGTGGAGTATCACCTGCGTGTGCTATCACCAGTATTTGATGAACGGGGTGAGCTGGATATCATGATTATATATGGCGTCAATATTACAGAGCGAAAAAAAATAGAGGAACAGATAAAACGCAGTGAAGCCCGCTTCAAAAGCATTTTCAATAATAGCCTTGCACTCATATGCACCCATGATTTACATGGCATAATAATAGACGTAAACACTGCATCAAGTGATATACTGGGATATACTGAAGCAGAGCTGATAGGAGCACCTCTTTTCAAAATACTGCCCCGGGAACGCCAGGCAGAATTTCAGTCGGTGTACATGGGAGAACTGCTGAAAAACGGGAAAGCCAGTGGGATAATGCTGGCAAACAATAAGGCTGGTGACAGGATATACCTGCTCTATCAGAATTATCTGGTAACAGACCAAGGCACAGAACCATATGTAATAGGATTTGCACAGGACGTAACACAACGTATGACGATGGAAAAGGCACTGAAAAAAAGTGAAGAAAAGTATAGAAACATCATTGCCAATATGAATCTGGGATTGATGGAGGTAGACAACTTTGAAACTATAGTGTATGCCAATAACAGCTTTTGCGAGATGAGTGGATACGACCTGGATGAGGTTATTGGTAAAAACCCCATACAAATGTTCCTGAAAGGAGAGAATCAGGAACATGGTGAAAATGTAATTGAACGTAGAAAAAATGGCCTTTCTGACGCGTATGAGATAAAGGTCAAAGACAAAAGAGGGAATCTGAAATGGTGGCTGGTAAGTGGTGCGCCATCTTATGATAATACAGGAGCATTGAAAGGCACTATCGGCATTCATCTGGATATTACCCATCAGAAAATGCTGGAAGAGGAGTTAAGACAGGCAAAATCTGATGCAGAACATTCTGCTCATGCCAAAGAGATATTCCTTGCCAACATGAGTCATGAGATACGAACTCCGATGAATGCAATACTGGGCATATCAGGTCTGCTATCCAAGTCATCTCTGCAACCTCAGCAACGCGCCTTCCTGAATAACATACAGACAGCATCAAACAACCTGCTGGTAATCATCAACGACCTGCTGGATTTCTCAAAAATAGAATCCGGCAAACTAACCTTAGAACGTATTGGCTTTCATCTTAACGTAGTCATAGACAATGCAGTGCAGATACTCAGACACAGAGCAGAAGAGAAAGGAATATTACTGCAATATGATCGTGATATTTCTGTAGCACCAGTATTACTTGGAGACCCATACCGTATCAATCAGATACTTATGAACCTGCTGAGTAACTCAATAAAATTTACGGAGAATGGTAAGGTTACAATCAGCTGCAAGGTGCTCCACAATAGCACACAGAGGCAGGAGATCAGATTTACGGTATCCGACACAGGGATTGGAATGAGTGCAGACTTTATTACACATCTGTTTGATAAATTCTCTCAGGAAGATGAGAGCATTACCAGAAGATATGGTGGCACCGGACTTGGCATGAGTATCATAAAGCAACTGGTAGAGCTAATGGGTGGTACAATACATGTATCCAGTGAAAAAAATAAGGGAACAACAATTTCATTCAACTTGCGATTTGACTGTGGTAAAGATACCGACATACCACAGACACGTTATGGCAATACAGATACTCAGATACTGAAAGGAAAGCATATACTGCTGGTAGAGGACAATGAGCTGAACAGGGTACTTGCCACTGCTATCCTGACTGATTATGGCGCTGAAGTTACAGAGGCAGAAAATGGGAGCATTGCAATAGACCTTATGCTGAAAGACTCCTTTGACCTTGTGCTTATGGATGTACAGATGCCTGTAAAAGATGGCATAGAGGCGACCAGATACATACGCAGCTATATTAATAGCAGTGTGCCTATTATAGCACTCACTGCAAATGCACAAAAACAGCAGGAAGAGCAATGTCTCAATGCCGGCATGAATGACTTCATATCCAAACCATTCACTGAAACCCGTCTGGTGCAACTTACCGGAAAATGGCTGGGACGGGATGCCTCTGCTACGCTGAATATATCATCAGAAAAAGAGGATGAAACAGACACTGCTCCGGTGAACCTGAGTAAGCTACATGACATTGCCAGAGGAGAAGATGCTTTTGTAACCAAAATGACTGAGCTATTCCTGGAGAAAACCCCTCCACTGCTGGAGCAACTGGAAAAAGCGGATAACAATGGTGATTTAGAAGCCGTAGCATTTCTGGCTCACCGTATCAAAACTTCGGTAGGAATAATGGGTATCCCCAACTTAGAGCAATGTCTTGAAGAACTGGATAACATGAAGGATGTCCCCATTAGTAAAGAGCTAATAAGCACTTATGTAAAAAGGATCATTTCCAATGTGCAACGGGCAATAACCCACCTGAGAACTCTCTAATTTCATCAGGGTTCCCCAATACAACAAAAGCGCCCGAATAGGACGCTTTTGCTTTTGGTGGCGGAGAGAGAGGGATTCGTGAGGCTATCGCCTCTGGCCCCTCACCTGTTACAGTTCAGCCGATTGCCCATTATACGTTCGTCTTGAGGGTGTCTTGTTGATGCTTGGTTAAGAAATTGCGTTTGATTGTAGCATGCCATTAGCCAAGGCTACGGTTTGCTATACAAGCCCGTATGCTATGGTTTAGACGGTGAAAAATGAGGGGGCGAAAAATCATCTGCATACCGCTATAGGGAGCATGAAAATAATTATACTCCCCTGTAGTGGAAACCTGGGTGCAATCAGAGGAGGTCATTGGTACAGCCCTTATCCTACGTCCCTATTAAGATTGGGGGATAAATGTTGTACCAGACGGCAGTTCGGCCACACATGTAGATGTTCAAGCACCCAACCATGCTGCCTCATACGGCTTCTCTTTGATTTCACCCAGGTTGAAAGGACGGATTCTTACGGTCTTGAACTGACAAGAGGACACATTCTATCTTGTACACTTATTAGGTTTATGGATAAAAGGTGTCCTCCCAAACAGCTCCATTCGTTTTCAGGGGTCTTTGATATTATGGAGAGGTAAGACCTTCTCAAAAGAATTCGGCATAACGTAGGTTTGTGTGCACCCTGCCCTACGCCTATATAGCCTATAACAAAATACAGCGCAACTCTCCGCTGCCATCTGCGCTTAATGCCCGAGCATGGATCTCCAAACTATGCCATAGTAGGTGAGGTTTATAGGCTTAGAAACTGGCAACTATCGTAAAGCAGGAATGTGGGTAGGTGCCTGTGTTAGTGATGAATAGCAGCCCATCCCTTTCGGTAGAGGCCACCTCCTCGATGTACACGGAGCTTCCTTTGCTTAGACCCAGGTTATTGTCCCTGCACACTACTCGGAATGGCGTGTACAACTGCCGCATTTTCCCCAGGGAGTTCACTATAAGGATGCTGCTGTGGTCGCAATAACTGACGGTATAGCCTTCCATACGCAATCAGTTTAGGTACCAGCATTCAGACTTATTCTGTAGGGCATACATGAGCTCCCTTGTCAGGTTGAAGGCATTGGCTGAGCGGTCGAGGAAGTTGTCGATGTAGGAGCTCTTATTAGCCCCTGTAAGCAGGTTGTACAGTCGCCACAGATTGATGCTACCGTCTGCATTACAGCAGAAGGAATTGTCCGTGTAGTAGTCCCTACACACCGCATTGAGCTGCGCATCACCAAGGCCAAGCTCCATTATGCCCTGCTTTGCGCCATCAGGCATGTGCTTGTACATTCGGGCCCTGCCTACCAGTTGGGCGAACTGCTGCTCTGTAAGGGTATGCTGCTGGAACCGTGAAAGCTCGTCTGCTGTGTGTACCGCATCAAACTCCATTATCAGCATCTCTATGGCATTGTAGAGGGCTTCTATGCTCTTTACCTTGAGGTTACTTAAGTAGCCGTCTGTGGAGACACAGAGGTTGGTACATACGAGGTTTTTGAATCCAATGAACACCTTGAAGTGTTGCTCGGAGTTCTTGGTCATAAGGCTATCCATATTGTACGCCTTCACACCTCCGATAGTCAGAGTGAGCCTATTGCCCTCTATCTCATTGGTGATGGATGGCAACTCTATCAGAAAGGCCATACGCTCGTAATAGAGGGTTTTCTCGTGGTCTAATAGCTCCTTAGCGGGCTTGTTCCTTGCCTCGGGTATTCTACCCTTGATGGGATGCGAAAGCCTGATACTGGGGCGTAGAATGGTCTCGCCTTTGAATATACCGCTTACGGCCTGCATGGTAGCATCTATAAACTCTCCATGCGATATAGCTGGCTCATTCTCCCGCACAAAGACGGGGATGATGTGCTTGTTATTGAGCTCATGAAGGCTGCCGCCTATGGAGTTGGCCTCTATGAATGCCTTGCCTGACGACTGCATTTCGTCCATTACTTCGGCAATAGTTTCGCCTATCTGTACAGGCTCTTTGTTTACTGTCTGTAGTTCCATCTTAGGAATTGATTGGTTGGTTAACAATACTGTTTGGTAAAAGAAGTAATTTGGGGTATGCCACAACATCAAAACTGCACATGCTTTTCGGCCTTTAATATCAATGAAGTCGTCAATAGAGCATACGATAATATGGGAATGACTAACCCAATGGTTAGGGTTCATCCAACGACAATTGATGTTATTCCTGATGATGCCAATCATATCTGTCCTGAGTGTGCTCGACATGTGAGAGCATACGTAAGGACAAGACAAGACCGCGCTGTGGGTAACCCTCTCTATCGGTATCTGCCAATTACACTTTAGCAGTTAGCAATTTCTGCTTTCGTGCTGTGAATTCATGCCCGAGGACTTGTTGAAACCTAGGCTGAGATTGATACAGTGTATTGAGCTCTGCAATGGATGGGCTGGCACGAACAAGCTGTAGCACTTGTTCATAGGTCATAGGTATAGGCGGCTCTTCTCCCTGATTGCACCAGTCGGCTATTGCCTTGCCAGTGGCTATTGTAGGGATGAACTCAGGCTTACCTGTAAACAAGCCTGTCCTGTCCTTAGAGGCTTTGGCCATGTGCTGCATATTTAGCTCCAGTAGGCATGTAAATTCGTATTCGAGATTGTCCCGCTGCACGGCCTTTAGCCCTACTTTCTCAGGCACCTGCTTGCCATTCTTCTCTGACAGAACGTAGTCAACCTTGCTCCTCATTGTGCAAATGAAGTGAGCATTGGACTGTAGCACCTTGTTTACAAATGCCTCGTGCCTTGGTGTAACCTTGGCCCAGTTCGTAAAGGAATTGCCTTGCAAGGATGAATGATAGTCCAACAGGCATTCCCATTCGTGAGAGGAGCTATCGATTATTATTGTCTCGATGCCTGCCTCTAAGCAGATGTCTATGCCCTCAATGTACCGTTCAGGCGTATAGGGCGGCTCTAATGACAGGGTTTTGAAGCTGCCCAGATGGGCGTATAAGTCTGCGCTCCTGTTCTCGGTGTCTATGACAGCGATTTTGTCCCAACTGCCGCACAAACCATAGGCAATCAGAAGGGCACTCATTGTTTTGCCACCCCCTGAGGGTGACTGTAGGCCGAGCTTTATCTTGGCCTTCTTACGTGATGCTTGTTGTAATTGCATTCTGTGTATTTTTATGGGTAAAACAAATTGTATCATGGCAACCATCATTATCAATAAGAACTGTGCTAGTTTGGTATGCTCTTCAACTGGGCAAGCGATGTGTAGACAATTCACTCAACCTCCAGTATTTCCTGAGAACAGGCAAAGAATTATTGATGGGTTTGAAAAAGTGGCAAATAGTAAGCTGCCAAAAGGATGGAAGGATAATATTGGCAGCCTACCTAGTTGCCTATTCCACGACAATCCACCAGTAGTTATGGAAGATTGTCCAGTTTACATACCTTGGTAAAAGAAGTAAGGGCAGCCATTACGCTGCCCCTATTGCTATCATGCTGCTGTCTGCTCTTCTACTGGCAGTTCAGCGGGTATTTCTGGTGGGATAGATAGGTCTTCCACCTTGGCCTTTGGTGCAGCAAATGTCCTCCTGCGCCCTTCAGGCTGGTAGTCCCAACGGTATGCTATCTTGATGACCTCGCCCGTTTCCCGTACCGTGAAGTCATAAGGCTCACAGGCAACACGTTCTATACTACCTGCCATTTCCTTGCCTACCATACGCTCGGCAGTCAATTCATCGAAGGTACTGCTCACCGTGCAGCGTCTAACCGTCGCATAGAACCTGCCTGTGTTCTGTGACTGTATCATTTCAATTGCACCTTCGAGCTCAAGGGCTACATAAGGCTTGCCGTCTTTAGGGGTCTTCAGGCTATACCCAACAACTTGTACCATAAAAATTAACTGGTTTTAATGAGTGATTTAATAAAACTGTGTTAGTGAATAGGGGGTACACCCCCGACTCAACATCAAGGCAGGGCTGTTGAATTGGGGTCCCAGTTACGCGCATAAGAATATGACGGTACAAATTCTATCATAGGGCCTATTAAGGCCTTTTGATAAAGTTTGTACCACTATGGGGGGTATGTTCGTGAATAGTCCCTGAGTAGATTAAGAAGAGAGTGCGTGTTTTAGAATTTGGGAAAAAAATCCAGAAAAGCACAACGACATTCGAATAATCACAACAAATATATGTTGCGACACACGGAGCAAATATCTCTGTTACGTACTTTTGAAGAGTTGTACAAAGAAAAAATGAACAGAACGCTTAGGGAAATAGCACAAATTAAGTTCGGGTACTATGCCAAACCTACTGATGGCGATGGTATACCCTACTTGCAAGCTAAACAATTTGACTCATACGGCAATATGATAATGTCGCCTGATGCATATCTGGAGGCTGACAATAAGGCACAGGAGCAGCTACTTGCTGACGGAGACGTATTGTTTGCAGGTAAGGGCTATAAACATTTTGCATGGTGCTACCGCAGCTCATTCGGAATGGCCATTGCATCAACCATATTCTTTGTCATCACCCCAGACGGGTCCATTGTACTACCCGAATACCTGACGGCGCTGTTGAACAACCCTAAGAACCAGTTGTACTTTCAACACCTTGCATCGGGCAGTTCCATACCGTCTATCCGCAAGAGCGAACTTGCTGAATTCAAGGTGCCTGTATTACCCCTGGCAGTACAGGCTAAACTGGTAGACATTTATGAACTGCACAAGAAAGATGCACTACTTACAATGGAGCTGATGGCACGTAAGAGTGAGTTGTATGAATCAGTATTTGACACACTAACAAGCAAAAGATAATAATATGGACCAATCACAAATAAACGGTATAGTATGGAAGGCCTGCGACAGTCTTCGCGGAAAGGTAGACCCATCGCAGTATAAGGATTATGTACTAACGCTCCTCTTTGTTAAGTACCTGAGTGATGTATGGAAGGACAAAAGGGCCTTCTATGCCGAAAAATATAATGATGACGCCACGCGCATAGAGCGGGCGCTACGAAATGAACGCTTTCAGGTGCCAGAGAGCTGCACCTTTGAATATGTGTATGCCAACAGGAATGAAAGCAACCTGGGCGAGATAATAGACATAGCACTGACAGGGCTGGAAGATGCCAACAGAACGAAGCTGGCTAATGTGTTCCGTAATATATCCTTCAACTCAGAAGCCATCTTTGGGCAGACAAAGGAGCGTAATACATTGCTAAAAAACCTGCTGGCCGACTTCTCTCAACTGGATCTACAGCCCTCACACCTTGAAGGTAACGACATAATAGGTGATGCCTACGAATACCTGATAAGCCGATTTGCAGGGGATGCTGGTAAGAAAGCGGGGGAATTTTACACGCCTGCAGAGGTATCTACCCTACTGGCAAAGCTTGTAGACCCACAAGCTGGCAACAGGATATGCGACCCTGCCTGTGGCTCTGGTTCACTGCTCATAAAGGTAGCTAAAGAGGTTGGTAGCAATAACTTCTCGCTATACGGACAAGAGAACAATGGCAGCACATGGGCGCTGTGCCGCATGAATATGTTCCTGCACGAGCTGGACCAGGCCAATATAGAATGGGGCGATACGCTGAATAACCCCAAGTTGCTGGAAGGTGACCACCTGATGAAGTTTCATGTAGTGGTAGCCAACCCACCCTTTAGCCTTGACAAATGGGGAGCAGAGAATGCCTCTATAGACCAGTTTGGCAGATTTCACAGAGGGGTACCACCCAAGAGCAAGGGTGACTATGCCTTCATCAGCCACATGGTGGAGACAGCTTACGAAGATATTGGTAAGGTAGGTGTAATAGTGCCGCACGGTGTACTATTCAGGGGTAGTAGCGAGGGCGTGATACGAAAGAGCCTGATAGAGGATAACTACCTCGATGCGGTGATAGGCCTGCCAGCCAACCTGTTCTTTGGCACGGGCATACCAGCTGCCATACTACTCTTTAACAGGGGGCGTGGCAAGCGAAACGATGTGTTGTTTATAGATGCCAGCCAAGCCTACGAAGCAGGTAAAAACCAGAACAGGCTGCGTCAGCAGGACATAGACAAGATAGTAACCATCTATAAATCATACAGGGCTACCAATAGCCTTGCAGGCGATGACGGTGAAGTAGTAGAAGCTAAGTATGCCTACCGTGCCACCCTGAAGGAGATAGCCGACAATGACTACAACCTGAACATACCCCGCTATGTTGATACTTTTGAAGAGGAAGAACCTGTAGACATTAAAGCCACCCAAGCCGAGATAAACAGGCTGAAGGGAGAACTGGCTACAGTGGAACAACAAATGAATGAGTACTTAAAAGAACTAGGATTCTAATAATCAAAAAAGCATGCGATCATGGTAGCAAGAATCAACTATGAAGATATAAAAAACATGAAACCTTATGAAGCCTATGAGTTAATAAGTAATGTGCCCTGTTATAAAGTAAGCGAGGCTAAAGTTAAGGACTTAGTCAATCAAGAGTTACTTGATAGTCCGCTGCATGAGTTTACAGACAATGGCTTTTCAAGTAGAGGATTGTACTTCTTTTTCAATGCTGAAAAGAATGCTATTTATATAGGCCAGACAAACACACAGTATCTTGCGCGATTAACCACACAGCTTGATACGACCTTTTACCCAGGGTGGGGATGGAACTCATTGTTACGCATTCTTGGGGGAATAAGAACAGGCAAACCACATGATGAATTAAGCTACGAAGACCATGAAATAGACCTTGAGCAGCTATTGGAATGCCAACTATTACTTATTGAAGTAAACAGAAGTAATGACGTTGACTCAACGAAGCTTAAGCGGCTTGAAAGGACAATGCAGAAACTGTTCAAAGAGGTAGAAGATAACGTGCTGCTTAATGGCAATACAGGAGAGTTAAAACCTCATGAATGGGAGATGGTCATAAACAATATAATCCAATAGCAATGACCAAAGAATATAAATACGACATAGCTTTCTCCCTGTGCAAACAGGATGTGAAGTTTGCAAGAGAGCTGATAGCCCAGCTAAACCCAAGCATCAGGGTGTTCTTCTATGAGAATAACCAGGAGGAATTAATTGCCCAGTCTGGCCCTGAGACTTTTGGCCGTGTGTTCAACAAGGAAGCACGCATAGTAGTTATTCTATCAAGGAAGGAATGGAGCGAAAGCTTTTACACCGACATAGAGCGCAATGCCATCATTGACAGGACTTCTGTGAGAAACGAGGGTTATTCATTTCTGATGGTGATACCTATGGCACCTGGAGAAATACCCTCGTGGTACCCCACTACAAAGATATATGCTGACCCGCAACACTGGTCTATTGACAGACTGGCCTCGTTCATTGAGTTCAAACTTTCGGATGAAGGGGGCGCTATAAAGAAACTTACGCTAGAAGATAGATACAATAACCTACAGGAGAGAATTGCGGCAAAGAAGGAGCTTGTACAGAAACAACTATCGGCTGATGCTCTCGATGCTGTTAGGAATGAAATTAATACGATATACCAGTTAGTAGAGGGCAAAATTGAGGTGCTGAAAGACAACACGTTGTGGGCAACACAGCGGCAGACATGGCCACAACCACTGCCTGGAGCTTATTTTAGCTTAAGCGGAGTTATACTCGAAGTGAAAGTAAGTGCTCCCGATGAAACGAGGCAGAAAATTGTGTCTTGCCAAGATTATGTTCTTAGACTGGCATTATACATATCAACTAGTGAAGTCACTAATCTTTGGGAGGAGGCAAAGTTCAATAAGCCGTTCAGGGTTACAGAGTATAGGTTCCTATATAATGGTATGCAAAAAGGATGGTCCATTCCCTTCAGGCTTGACAAAGGGATATCTGCAAATGAATCGCAGGTGCTCTTTCGACATAAAGACCCAGAGCTAATGCAAAACTACATGAAGTACTATGATCTGAAGGATCCTGCTAGTAGCGCTGATATTATTGACGAAGGATTTCAACTACTGTTAGCCCTTTCGTCAGAAACCATCGAAAAATATATCTAACCATGAGTAACACAAAAGCATATAAACCAAGATATAAACACACGCCTCTTGGATGGATTCCTGAGGAGTGGGAGGTGTTTACAATTGATGAGTTATTGGAAAAGAAAATTCTTACGGGTCATCTCGATGGCAATCACGGTGGTTTATATCCACGTGCAGAAGAGTTTGTTAGTGAGGGCGTACCGTACATATCTGCCAACAATTTTGCTGATGGTTATGTAAAGTTCGATGAGTGCAAATATCTCAGTCCTGAGAAGGCAAAACAGTTCAAGAAAGGGGTGGCTAAAAATGGCGACGTATTA
The DNA here is from genome assembly GCA_030427635.1 of Bacteroidia bacterium. Lineage (GTDB taxonomy): Bacteria > Bacteroidota > Bacteroidia > Chitinophagales > Chitinophagaceae > Nemorincola. The sequence goes on along the minus strand of JAUIBA010000010.1, from coordinate 12,736 downwards.
TTCGCACACAATGCAACAGTAGGCCCAGTTGCTATACTGAACACCAAATTGGATTTTGTTATACTCAGCACAACCGCCACGTATTTTAGATGTAACGATCAGGTGCTTAGTAACCTCTACTTAAGAGAGTTTTTTACATCTGGCTATTTTGTCCAACAATACGAAAGGGTGATGAAACAATCAACCAGGAATCAAGTCCCTATCACTACCCAGAGGTTATTCTATACAATACTGCCGACTATTGTGGAACAAAATGCAATAGCCTCCATCCTCTCCACCTGGGATGAAGCTATACAAAAGACACAGCAGCTAATAGAGCAGCTAAAGAAGCGTAATAAAGGGCTGATGCAGCAGTTGCTGACTGGCAAGAATAGGTTGAAGGGGTTTAGTGGAAAGTGGGCTAAGGTGCCTATGAAAGAGATATTTGAGAGGGTGCAAAGAAAGAGTGATGTAGGTAGTGAGGATCTGGACGTGTTGACTATTTCAGGGAGGTTTGGATTCATGTCGCAGAATGAGAAATTTAATCGGGTGATAGCAGGCAGTCAGCTAAAGAACTATGTGTTACTAAGGAACGGCGAATTCTCTTATAATAAGGGAAATTCTAATGCCTACCAGTATGGATGTGTGTTTAGACTGGACGAGTTTAAGCAGGCATTGGTACCTAACGTTTATATAAGCTTCAGGGCTATTAAAGAAATAGACACGACTTTCTACGCACACTACTTCAGACATGACCTATTAAAACCTGAACTAACCAAAATAATCAGCTCAGGTGCCAGAATGGACGGACTACTGAATGTGTCTGCCGATGATTATTTTGCTATCAAGGTGCCTATGCCTCCAATAGACGAGCAAACAGCTATTGGTAAAGTACTCACAGTCGCGCAAATGGAACAGAAACTACAAGAACAACAACTTACCACCCTACAAGAGCAGAAGAAAGGGCTGATGCAAATGCTGCTGAGTGGGGAGGTGAGGGTAAAAACTAACATAAACCAACATGTGTAACTATGGCAAAACAACTGGTACAGATAGCAATATCGTATGACTTTGACGGCACCCTTGCACCTGGCAATATGCAGGAGCACTCATTTATCCCTGAGCTAAAAATAAATGTACCTGACTTCTGGGCAGAGACCAAGCGCATAGCAAAAGAGCATGACATGAATGAAATTCTAGCGTACATGCAACTGATGCTAAAGAAGGGCAGGGAAAAAGACATTAAGATTTCCAAGCAGGCATTTAAGGACCATGGCAAAGGAATAAAATTCTTCAACGGGGTTGAAGATTATTTTGATGTCATTAACGCCTATGCCAAGGCAAGGGGAGCACATATAGACCACTACATTATTTCGTCTGGGCTGAGAGATATTCTACAGGGGACTTCAATAGCCAAGCACTTCAAGATGATGTATGCATCTGGCTATAAGTTTGACCAGCACGATGTTGCTGAATGGCCTGCGCTGGCCGTTGACTATACTACTAAAACACAGTACCTATTCCGAATTAACAAGGGAATTGACAATGCCTACGACAATTCCAAAATCAACAAGTATATGCATGAGGATGAAAGACCGATGCCATTCAGGAACATGATATACATAGGTGATGGGGAGACGGATATTCCTGCTATGAAAATGGTTAAATCTCAAGGAGGCACTTCAATTGCCGTATATAACCCTGATAAGAGAAAGACAAGAGGCAAGCCATCTTTAAGAGAATTATGTCAGGCACTCATAGAGGAGGACAGGGCAAATTATATGGCTGGCGCTGACTATGCAGATAGCTCCGACCTTGTTAAGATTATCAAACTGACAATAGACAGGATAGTTGCCTTTGAGCAATTAAATCTATTTAAAAAATAGTTATAATGGCAGTAGATATTAAAATACTATTCTGGAACATAAGAGACAATGATGATACCGCTATTGGTAAAATACTGTTAGATCTTATTGAAGTTGAAAAACCAAACATTGTCTTACTTGCTGAGTCCAATGTTTCTGACAAATATCTTCAAGACAATACTAAATTGATCTTAATAGATGGCGTAACTAAGAAATCATTCGGCCTCAACAAACATCTAAAGTTGTATGCAGACAAAGCAGGGTATGACATCGCTTCAGTTACTCCTTACGGAGATGGGGAAATGCTTGCATTCGGAATAGACGTATCAGGCGTTTCTTACTTAATGTTTGCGTGTCACTTTGCTTCTAAGTCTTCTTTAAAGGATGATGATAAGAGAATAAGGCGTTACGCAAAATACAAGGATTTTGTTAACACATCGGAACGAGATTACCAGTATCCGCCATTGGGAAATCCGAAGAAGTTTAAAGGTTCTTTCTTAGTTGGCGATTTCAATATTAACCCATTTGAAAAGCCGATTAACCATGTGGACGGATTATTCGCCATTGACTTAAGAATTACTGCCGTTAAGAAGCTGAAGAAACTTAATTACTTTTTGAATCCTATGTTGTCTACATTAGGTAATTATGGTTACAGGAATAGCGGCAAACCTTCAGCCCCAGGAACATTCTTTTATTCGAATAAAGACATAGAAATTCCGTCCGAATATTTCTGGAATATGATGGATGGCATGTTCTTCAGGCCAAGTTTGTTGGACTGCTATGAAAAAGGTCAGCCTTTGGAGATAATTACTGAGATTACTGATGCCAAGGGGACGATAGTTCATGAATTCTTCAGCTTCTCTAAAAAAGAAATTAATAATGAAATTTCCGACCATCTACCGATAAAGTTCACACTAAAATTATGATACTATGACAGATTATCTGAAAAAATATCGCGAAACAATCCTTGATGATAGATCTTCGCAGTTTGCAGAACCAATTTTGGCTGAGCTATCCTCACAATTGCATAACGAATGGAAGGATAAAGGCATAATAACTTATGTTTCTACATCTCAAGGGTCTATTGAAGCAACAATTACGATATCGCTCAATTTGATGTCTGGAAGCAATGATCGCCAATATTTCTATAGGCTAATAGAAATCGAGCAGTCAATGGATGCGACATATCCAGTGATGGTAAGGGCTTTTCAGAATCCACCAACTGATTGGCATAAAATTGAAAAGCCAACTGATTTAAAGAATCATCTCATAGAAATAATGGGGGATGTGAGAATTAAAATCGTTGTTGAGATGATTAGGCAAATGGGTGAAACTATTCGATCCTGGCAAAAAGAAAAGGATGAAATGGGAGAGGAAGTAAAGAGACGGGCAGAAAAAAAGAGCAAATAACCAAGAGCCTAAATGCCATGGATACCCCCTCATTCAAAGAAGAACACATATCCCAGATACCAGCACTGCAATTGCTGATGAAGATGGGCTATAAATACCTTACCCCCGACGAGGCATTAGCTGCGCGTGGGGGCAGGAGTAGTAATGTGCTGCTGGAAAGTACTATGAAGGAACATCTTACTCAGTCCAATCGTATTCAATACAAGGGTAAGGAGTTTGCCTTCAGCGAAGCTAACATCAATGCAGCCATTATAGCCCTGCGAGACCTACCTATACAAGATGGCTACATGCAAGCCAACATGGCCTTCTATGACCTCATCACCCTGGGTAAAAGCCTCGACCAAACAGTACTGGGTGATAGAAAGAGTTTCCAGTTTCACTACATAGACTGGACGCACCCTGAGAATAATGTGTATCATGTAACAGAGGAATACGCTGTGCTGCGCTCCGAAAGGCAGGATACCTACCGCCCAGATATAGTACTATTTATTAATGGCATACCCATTGTAGTAATAGAGTGCAAGAGCCCACAGATAAAAGAGCCTGTAGATAAAGCTATAGAACAGCACCTGCGCAATCAGCAGGAGGAGGGCATACGGAGCCTATACCACTACTCCAACATAGTAATAGGGCTGGCCACTGAAGGGGCTAAATATGCCACTACAGGCACACCAATGGAGTTTTGGAGTGTATGGAAAGAGCTATTCAAGAATTGGGAGCAGGAGAATGCATTTACCCAACAGCTCACCTCCCTAAAGCATACACCTCTACCAGCAGATGAGCGTAGTGTATTGTTTCTGGAGCGTTTCAGGTATGTAATGCAGTACTTCAACCAACTGGAGGCTAATGAGCAGGCCATTACAGAGCAGGACAAGCTATTGTACTGCCTGTGCCGACCAGAACGCCTGCTGGACATTACCCATAACTATATAGTGTACGATGATGGCGAGAAGAAAATAGCCCGCTACCAGCAGTATTTTGCCATCAGGGAGTCCCTGGGGAGAATCAAAGAAACCGACAGCAATGGCAAGCGTACTGGTGGGGTGATATGGCATACACAGGGCAGCGGCAAGAGCCTGACAATGGTGATGCTGGCAGAGCAGATATCTACAGTTGTGAAGGAGCCACAGATCATCATGGTAACAGACCGTATAGACCTTGACGACCAAATAGCAGGCACCTTCAAAAAGTGCGGCATGGACGTGCGGCAGGCTACGTCTGGCAGAAACCTTGTAGAGTTGTTGAACACCCAAAAGGACGTCGTGATAACCACCGTCATACACAAATTCGAGTCTGCCGTAAATCAGGCTGATGCGATACTCTGGTCGGGCGACATCATTATACTCGTGGACGAAGGACATAGAACCCAGTATGGCCAGTTCAATGTGAAGATGCGCAAGATGTTCCCAAATGCCTGTTTCATCGCCTTTACAGGCACTCCGCTCATGAAGGCAGAGAAGAACACAGCTACCAAATTCGGTGGCATTATAGGCAGCCCATACACCATTACCGATGCTGTGAAGGACAAGGCGGTAGTGCCATTGCTGTATGAAGGCAGGATGAACCTGATAGATGTAAATGCCAAGCCGCTGGATAACTACTTTGGTCAGGTATCAGAGCCACTATCCGAATACGGGAAGGGACAGCTAAAGAAGAAGTTCAGCAGGTTAGATATCATTAACAAGGCAGACCTTGTGATATACGAACGTGCTATTGACATAGTGAAAAACTTCTGTGACAATTTCCAGTTGCTCCATGCCGACCATCCGCAGAAGGCGCTATTGGTAGCTCCTAATAAGGTATCGGCCATCAAGTACCGCGACTACATGGAGGAGTTCTGTGACACTAACCCCAAATACAAGCTGCACTGCGAGGTGCTTATTTCTGCGCCTGACATGAGAGAAGGTGAAGAAGATGCCTTTGAGAAAGCGGAGGATAAGGTAAAGGCATTCTGGAATGCCATGATGGACAAATACAAGAAGCCAGAGGAATATGAGAAAAACCTCATCAATTCCTACAAGAAGAAGGAGCAGCCTGAAATGCTGATAGTGGTAGATAAGCTGCTGACGGGCTTTGATGCGCCCTGTGCTACTGTGCTGTATCTTACTCGTCCACTCAAGGAACATACACTGCTGCAAGCTATTGCTCGGGTGAACAGGCTCTATCCTGGAAAGGAGTATGGGTACATAGTAGATTACTTCGGTAACCTAAGGAACCTCGACCAGGCACTTAACACCTATTCGGGGCTGGAAGGTTTTGATGAAGAAGACCTGAAAGGTGCGCTTACAGCCGTCGCCAAGGAGATACAGAAACTACCACAGGCGCATAGCGAGCTTTGGGATCTGTTCAAGACCATAAAGAACAAGTACGATGCAACGGCATACAAGAATCTCCTGTTTGATGATGCCATCAGGTACCAGTTCTATGAAAAGCTATCCCTATTCGGCAGGCTGTTGAAGCTGGCATATACCAGCATGGAATATGAGCTGCATACACCTGAAACGGTAAAGCGCAAGTACAGGGACGACTATAAGTTTTTCCTTGGCCTTAGAGAGGTAGTGAAGTACAGCTATTCGGACGACCTCAAGTATGAGGACTTTGAGCCGCAGGTGCAAAAGCTGGTAGATAAGCACATAACTACAGAGGGCGAAATTGTAGTGCTCACCAGTAACGTGAACATCTTCGATAAAGAGCTGATGGAAAAGGAAATGGAACGCATTGGCGGTAAAGCTGCCAAGGCCGACCATATAGCCAGCAGAACAGTAAGAGCTATCAATGTGCGGATGGATGAAGACCCCATCTTCTACAAGAAATTATCGCAGCTCATCAAAGAAACTATTGATGCCTACCACGAGGGGCGACTGACCGAAGTAGAATACCTGAATAAGGTTACTGCTTATGAAAAGGACTTCACGGGCAGGCGACAGGACAATGTACCTGGGGATATAGCAGATAATGAGATAAGAGTGGCCTTCTACAATCAAGTAAATACAATACTTGAAGCGACAATGAAAGGCAGGCCCGAGCTGGCAGCCTCATTGAGCATTGGAATAGATGAGACAATAAGGAGCGTGATATTCGAACATGGGGTGCTTATTGTAGACTGGGAGCACAACAATGACATACAGGGCAGGTTACGAATAGCCCTCGATGACTACCTATTTGATGCAGAGCCTACCATTGGTGAGAAGTTGGCAAGCACCGAAATAGATGCCCTTGAAGACGAGTGTTTGAAGATAGCTAAAGCACGGTATAAGTAAATGATGGAGCAGATACAGTTTGGCACAAGGGTGATTCTTTTTACAATACACTATGCAGAAAGGAAGTCGTTAGGGTTGCAGGTGCATCCCGACAGATCTGTACATGCCATAGCTCCATTAGATACTCCCGTTGCCGACATACTAAAGAAGGTGCGCCTGAAGGCAGGCTGGATACTAAAGCAGCAGGAACACTTTGCATCCTTTCTGCCCTTGACACCACCAAGAAGATACCTGAGCGGAGAAACACACCGCTACCTGGGCAGGCAGTATAAACTAAGGAAGGTAGTTGCTGATACGCCACAGGTCAGGATTTACAGGGGTCAAATGGAAGTTCATGTAACGCATGATGCTATTGAGGAGGTTGAGACATTGCTGCATGCATGGTATAAGGGAAGGGCCAAGGAAGTATTTGAAACGCTGCTGGCAGAACTCATCATCAAAACTCCTAAGTTCCAGAACAAGAAGCTATCCCTGCATGTAAAGACTATGCAAACACGCTGGGGCAGTTGCTCACCATCAGGGCGCATAACGCTGAATACCGAGCTTATAAAGGCACCCAAGGCGTGTATAGAGTATGTAATTATCCACGAGCTATGCCACCTGATACACCCTAACCACAACAAGAAGTTCTACAGGCTATTAAGCAGCCTGATGCCTGACTGGGAGCAATGGAAAGACAGGCTGGAGAGGAGTATGGCGTAACCAAAATCAATATGAATATGGAATCATTAGAGTTGTTTGGTGTTCTAAAGGAAGGCAAACTACAGTTTGAGTCGCAGTTGTTAGGAGTTGCACTGGTTAGTATCAATGAGCCCCTAAACAGAGAAGAACTAGTTAAAAAGTTGACTGAGTTAGAGCTCAGCTATTTCAATCAGTGGGGTTTTACTCTTAAAGCATACATGAAGTTATATGCGCTATTTAGTGAGCTTAATTCAACAGACGATAGTGTGCGAGCGAATGATTTCAGCACCTATGACTACAAAGCTATGGAACTGCGCGATGACTTACAGCATTGCGTCTACTTATTCATAGTAAGTCTAAAGAGTGCGCTGGATCTATTTGTTGGTATCGCAGATTTCACAATGTATAAAACTACGCGAGTTGGCAGAGATATTCCCGACATTGCTACTTATGCAAAACCAGAAAAAAAAGATGCTGCATTTGAGAGCGTGATACTTGAGTTGATTAGTCTAAAGGAAAGTGACTGGGTTAAACAAATAAAGGAGATAAGGGACAATATTGTCCATCGGGGATATCTACCAAACGCAGACCTAGGATTTTTCAAACAGAGTCGACTGCAGTTTAATCTAGAAAAAGGTCAGGGAGCTTACATCTCAGAAGCAGAGAGCTTTGATGTAGGTTCAATAATTGACCGCTTTTTGACGAACCTCCCTAGATATGACAACGCTATCGCTGCTTGTCTGATTTCTTTGCTCAACATACCAGAGGCAGACAGACAAGCAAAGGCGATATTTAGCATTGAAGGAGGTATGACCGTCCTTTACCATGATGGTATTAGTCGTTGGAGCTAACCTTCATTTTGCGTCAGTAATGCTATATACGTTAGTGGGTTAACCATTCCGAATGAGTGGCTAATATGCAGAAATAGGCACTTTATGAGCACATCTTGTTAAACGTATTACTAGAAGTGGTTAATCACAGAAACCCATTATGCATCCGACTGTCTTAATCAACCCAAGTTATCAATTTGGAAAATACAATAATATGACATACATTTGCACTGTATATCATACCGTTGTGTCAGGAACACAGGTATGTCTGACGGTCAATAACAAGTCTCTTGGGCAATGCCGTTATAGAAGTCTGGATTGGTAGGTGCACCCTTGAAATAACAGGGATACATAGCGCTGAGATTTTCTCCGATAGTATACGAAAGGAATCATACAAGCTTGTCACTGGTCTGCATACACCTATAGGCGGGGCACAATGTCCCAAGGTTAAAAGAACGCAACGAAAGCAGGTCAGGGCAATGACGGAGTAACGTCCCCATTGCGCAAGGCTAAAAACGAGGCAAGTGAAATTGAGACCGTAAGTTGATGGACGTAATAACCATACGAGAGTGTAGCGCACTTGCCTAAGGGGCGAAGTGTGTCTACTAATGAACAAGTACATTCAATTAAATGCTGTCTCACAAGGAAGCACCCCAAACGCCCACCAACAATAAACACCCAATCTTCTTTTAATGTTCCCCAGGGACTACTACCAGACTGTGCTTAAGATCCCTGAGGAGCATCGGCGATAGTACATTGAAATATTCCTGAATAGTATTCCTGCAGGATGGGTGCAATGGCCCTCCAACAAGCCTGAATATCAGACCTTCTTCCATACTCAACACTTGCTTACTATGATACTCCCCAGGGACTACTCACAATCGTTTGAAGTAACCTGCGGGGGCTAATATGGTACAAGTTTTATCAGAAAGCCTAATACAGCCTGATACTAAAGTTTGTACTACATGCCCATCAGTACGGGACTTAGAGGAAGTACTTTTGCCAGCTCGCCGTCTATAAGGTAGTAGGCATTTTTCCCTTTTTTGCCACCGACTGAGCCACGTTTATCTGTCAGGTTAGTGAATAATTTACAGAGCTCCCTGTATACACTCGCCTGTAATGCGTTTCCTGTCACCTTACTAATTCCCTGCTGAAAACTGATTGCCCTATACTTTATAATGGCATCCTCAGCCTGTAAAACAACAGCAATACGTTTTACAGCATCCGCTATCTCCATTGGCATTTGTTTATCAGCGTCCTTGTGAATTGCGTAATTATCGCCAACTTTCACCTTGACACCTTCATAGAAATCTATGAAATCCAGCATAACCTGGTATAATTCTGCATACGCGATGTCTAACACCAGTTCTTCATCAGGGTTGACCATCAAGCTGGCAGCTATGGAGTGTAGGAAGTATTGGGACTTTAGCTCGTTTGCATTTGTGCTAAGGCCGTGATTGTTGGCCACAAACTCCAAAATGGCCCGTAAGTACTTAGGATGTGTCAGCAGGTATTCTAACGGCAATCTAACACCATCCAAATAGTATGCATAAACTAGCCCGCTGTCTTTTGGTGGTACAAGCTCCTCCTGCACGATAAATCTGACGGTCCTAAGGTCACAATGCTTAAGTGCTTCTCTTTGTTCAGGTTTCACATGGTTCAGGATTGAAGCCATCATATCTGAGCTATCGAACTTAATCTCAACAACATCCTCGCAATAGTAGGTTATCGTCTTAAGCTCAGCATTGGTAAACTGACCGTGCATAGCCGCCCACAGCGTATAGGACGAGAGGTCACTACCAAACTGCGGGAAGTTTTTAGCCATTAGGTTGGCACTCTCTCTAATTAGGTACTCTTCAAATGTCGGGTACTGAAACCCCACACGAGCTGTGCCATTCGCCTCCATTTGCTGTAGTGCCTGTATCTCCACCTTATTTCGTTCATACCGCTCACTATATTGCTTATATAGGAATTGCAAAGTCCTTGACTGGTCTCTATAATAGGAAATAGGCTTCGTCTCAACCATCGGGTTGTTGTTAAGGCGCTCCTTTAACGGCTTGTAATCTAATGCATGAACCCAGCCTGCAATACTATATTCATCCTTCCATTGGTCCGCATCATCTTGTAGCTCTATGACATGGGTAGGCTCGTACATGAAAATGTGAATCTCACCGCCATTGCGTTGCCTTGCTAATGCCTGTATTACTGAGGGGGCACCGTCATTGAATATGCTATCAGGCGAATTCTGTTTTGTCACGGGTAACACAACTACATAGACACTATTGGGGTTATCTATATTCACGCCTGTCTTAAATGCTGTTCCGATGTTGTTGCCATCACTTCGAAATGGCTTATCTGAGTCACCAGTTACAGGGTTGAACTTGAATTGCTGTATTACTTCGTACACAGGGTTTGCTCCTCCGTTAGTGTCCTGTGGCTTCAATAGTGCTTTCGCAAGCGTCTTGTGTCCAGTAAGAATGTTAACCTGTTTGTCAACACTCTCCTCTAATATTGCTCTTATAGTGTACAATGGCTCTAAGTTGGCAGCGCTGTATTCATCCTTCAAGATGTGCAAGTGAAGATTTGACAGCCGTTCCTCACTCCACTTCTGTCGCAGCGTATGTAGAATTCTGAAGGTCTTGTTTGTAAGAAGCCCTATGTACTTAAGTACGGGGTAGACAGCGGGAGTAAATGTCGCGCTAGACACAAAGCACTTACGCACCACATCATGCCACTTGTACAAATTGGGAAGGAACTGTGGTGCGAAGTTGTAAACTGCCTCGTGCATCTCGTCGAAGAATATGAAGACCTTCTTGCCCTGGCTATTACAGTGTTCATAGAGACGATCTAAATAGAGGCTTTTCTGAGCATTCTGTTCAAAGGCATCATCACCAGGGTTACCAAGCAGGCAGTTAACAGTCAAAATATGAACCTGCATTTGAAGCGCTTTATCTAAGATTTCTCCCCACTGCTCCTTCTTGTCAGGAATCTCGTTATAGCTGAATACTCTTAGCTTACGTTCTGACTGCAGTGCTTTATAGTCCTTGTCTACCAATTTTCGGAAGGGGCTGACCACCAAGATTACCGTCATAGGGTCGTGCGTATATTCAGCTATTGCATCGTAGCACCCCGTGGTCTTTCCTTTCCCTACTGGCAAATCTATTACTACAGTGAGTTCTTCGGCATACTGGGCTTCACTCATTAGCTTAGCGCCATCCAAATACTCTCCAATGCTCTCGCTATCAGGTGCAATCTGCTCAATTGGAGTGAGCATTTCTGGCTCATATAGCACTCTTGTCACTGCGTTCCCCTCAGCCCTCAACAAGTCAACGGGTATAACAAATTGGTCAATTCCTAGTTGGTGTACTTCGAATGGTACTTGCTCTGCCTTATACTTCTTGCCCATACCTTACGTATTTAGGCCAAAATATAAAGTTCCTTTGGGGTAACCTACATATCTCATTATTGAATTTGACTCAGGGAGAGTGATTAAGATTATTCCCCAGACGGGTTACGACCTTTACCAGCTCAGCGGAAACTCATGTGACCTAGATTCTCTGGCACCAAAGTCCTTCATTAAGATTTGCGATTCGATTGCTGTCCGAATTTACGAGTTAAGCCAATAGCCCTCTTTGCTTCATCGACGGAGTTATCGTCGTCTGTCGAAGTTTCCTCGGTGCGACCGAGTATTTCCTGTTTCAGCATGTCAAATTCATCGTCAGTAATTGTGCCGTCCTCCTTGAGATCTCTAAGTTGTCGCAGCTGCTCAAGTTTGTTAGTTGCATTTGTGATTGAGCTATATCTACGGTCGCTGACCTTCATCCTGATTTTAGCATAGATGTCTTTGGTGTTTCTATCGATGTAGCTGATGATATTCGGAATAGTGTCAGGATGTCCAATAACTCCTCTCCCTCGTACCCTAACTTTTTGACCAGACACAAAAGCCATAATAGCACCGTAGATTGGGTAGGCGAAGACGAACAAGAGTAGAATGACTAGTAATTTGAATCCCTCTGCGTTCAATAATAACATATCAGCGGATTTCAGGTTTGTTAGCGTTCACTGTTCCCGTAATTAACTCACCCCCATTCAGCCATATCTTATACGTTCCTGTTACATTTGTAGTTGATGCTGTGGCGATGTTTACTATGCCACTATCTGCTGCATATGCCTGACCACCACTGAACAATTGGGTATATACAATGATGGCGCTTCCCTTGGCCATCTCGTAGGTTCCAATGCCGTTTGCTGGGCCGTTTGCTTGCACTGCCAACCTGAAATCTGCGCAACTACATTGCAGTTCTAAGATCGACGAAGTGGATTTAAGTATCGACACCATGACAGGGTTTTGGTTGGATGCCGCAGGATAGGTTCCATTTGCGGTATAAGTTGTACCGTTATCAACGACCGTTACTTTATTAGGGTCTGTTGAGTTATTGGTGTTGTTATTGTTCGTGTTGCCAGAGTTATTGCTTTTGGTACACGATGTTGTGAGCGTAATTCCACACAATGCAATGATGATTGACTTCTTCATAAAGATTATTGATGGTTTTGAAATAAAATACCTGGGACATTGACATTCACGGATCAAGCGAAAAAGTTGGGGGAATGATGTAATAGTTTGTTTTTTTGTGTTCAGACGAGATGAGCATACAAGACAACTATACGGCGCTGGTGTCGCTGTTATTACCGGAAGGGACCTTAGCGTATT